>CAUTAF010000005.1:0-109317 GCA_963536495.1 uncultured Eubacteriales bacterium | reverse complement strand
CTTTTCTTATTTAATTTTATCATAATATATATTTAATAGACAAAGTTGTCTAAATTATCTCTTGACATAATATATATATTATGGTATAATATAGTTATCAAAGGAAAAACTAATAAAATTTAATAAGGAGTGTAAAAAATGAAAACTAGAGAAGATTTTGAAATATTTAAAAACATAGCAATATTGAACCATTATTTATATATGGATAAAGATAATTATATTGACTACTTTAATGGGGTAGCAACTTTAAGAATAACATTAAATGATGATTACGAATATCAAATGACAAATCTTAATTTCCCAAATTTAGAACCTACTAATTTCTCACAAGAGATGACTATTCTTGTTATCAAAGAAATTATCGAAAATTTAAAAGAACAAAAGCCTGAAATGAAAAATACAATGTTTAAAAATAGATGGGAAGAAATCTTAACTATTGTAAGTATGAGTAAAACTTTATCTAAATAGGGAGTGATGATTGTATGGATAACATAATAAAATTAAATAAGACTTTATTTTTACTAGGAAGATTTTTAAAAAGAGTAGAAATAAAAGAAAATAGAATAACTGATATAAGTTTTTATAGTGCAGTAGAAGATGATTATGCTTATATTAAAAGAATAGTTTCTGATGATGTGATACCTTTACTAAATAACAAAGGTTTATTTATAGATTATGGTAAAAGAATAATATCTATCTATGATGATAAAGGTAATAACTTAGTCGGAAGACAATTTGACTTGTCTGTTACAGACGAAACAGGACATACTAAACTAGGTGAAATAATTTTTAGTTATTAATTTTCAAGGAGTGATGATTGTATGGATAAAAATATAAAATTTTATGAAGAACATAAAGAAATGGTTGATACAATAGATTTAATGTTAGCAAATTTAAAAGAATTTGATATAGTTGGAAGTTTTGATGTTGAAAAAGGTAAATTGAAAAATATCTCTATTCTAACAATAGATGACGAAGAAGAAGAAAAATACGAATTTCTTTTTAAAGGTTTATTGGAAACAGTTTTTAAAATGCCAATTTTTAAAGAATATCGTATAATCGTGGATTATGAACAAAAAGTTTTATTAATAACAAAAGAAAACAAAAAAATTAAAGTAAATTTAAAAAAAATTAGATAAAGAATTTGATATTTTTAAACATTTGGGAAAAGAAATTTTACATCAGTTAAAAATTGCTAAAGCAATTTAAAAAAAAGCTAAGACAATATTGTCTAAATTATTTCTTGACATAATATATATATTATGGTATAATATAATTACCAAAAGAAAAAACAAAACATTTTAAATTAAATTTAAGGAGTGATGATTTATGAAAAAAGAAATAACTATACAAAATAATAAAGATAATAAAATTTGGAGATTTATCATAGAAAATCAAGCAAATAAAAATACATTAAAAATAATAGTAGGTGCAAATTTAAAGCATCAAAACATCTATGTTTTTGAAGATGAATTTGGAAATATTTTAAAGAATATTAATCTTAATGAATTTTCAAAAAAAATTAAAGAAAATGGAAATATTTTCTTTATGAAAATGAATTTTGATAAATTAAAAATTTACAACAATGATATAACTTTTTTAAGCATAAAAAGTTCACTATTTAAACTTGTAAATTTCGTTGTTTAAGTTTTTGAAAGCAAGGCTCTTTACCTTGCTTTTTTATTATAAAACATTTTTTATAAGATTATTTTTAAAAAATAAAAGTTGTTTTCTAAAAAAACTAGACAACAAATTTATTTTATGGTATAATATAAATGTAAAAAGAATAGCACCATAATATTAAACCCCTCGAAATTAATATTATGCAATTAACTTGAACTAAAAAACTTTAAGCCTCACAAGAGGCTTTTTGTTTTTTTACTTATTTATTTTTTAAAAAAAATATAAAAAAATTTTAATAAAATATTAAAATTATGAAGAAATGAATGAAAAAATGATATAATTTTAGTTGGAACAATCATCAAAAAAAAGAAAGGTGGTATGAAGATGAACATAAAGGAAGAAAACATTGAAAAAGAAAATGATTTAGAAAAAGCATTTAAAGTTTTAGAAAAAGGAATGGATAATTTAATATCAAAAGAAAAACATATAAGATTTCAATTTGAAAAAGAAAATGATGAAGAACAAGGCTATTTTTCTATTCAATCAGGAAATAGTTTTAGATTAAAAGCTAAAATAGAAACAAATAATATTCAAGAATTATTTGATAAAACTTTTAAATATTTAGCAGTAGAAGAAAATATAAATTTTAAAAAAATAGATGAAAATTTTTCTTTGTATGATGAGTATAGAAATCAATTTGATTTTACGCTAGAAGAAGATGAAATACTTGAAGTAATAAATTTAGATGATAATATTATATCTGATAGGGTTAAAAACATAAAAATAGATACTAACAATTCAAATTCAAAAGATGGAATAGATAAAATAAAAGTAAACTTATCTTCACATTATTTAGAACCTGATATAGAAATTATAATAAAGAGTAATAATAACACTTTAATAAAAACTGATGAAGAAATTGGAATATCTGATATTGCGACTATTTTAACTGATAAAGATAAAAGTAAAGAATTTTTTGAAAACCACAATTCTGAAACAAAAGAAAATCAGTTAAAGGTAGAATATGTTTTAGAAGAAATAACTAATGGTTTGAGAGAAATTGCAAACAAAGAAAACTTGTTTTACGATTTAAAAATAACAAAAGAAGATTATCAAAAATTAGAATATAATCTTACTGTTAAAAATTCTGAAGACAAAATAGAAAAAGAAATAAAAAGTGATAATTTATCAAATTTTGCAAAAGAAGTTTTTTCTTTTATTGAAAATAAAGGAGAAAAAATCAGTCCTGATTTTTACAAAAATTTTGGAGAAACAAAATATACAATAACCAATCTTGATGATTTAAAAGATACTAAGAACAATCAAGAATTTTCAATTAAAATAAGTAATGAGAACAAAAATAAAGTTGACTTAACTGAAATAAGAGTACCTTTATCCCAAGAAAAAGAATACACATATATTGATAACACATCAATGGCATATACTTATGTAGATATGAAAGAAGAAGTCAAAAATATGTTGACAAAGAACAATTTTGTTGAAAATCAAAAATATCAAAAGGAAAAAATCTATACGAAAAAAGAATATATAGAAGAAAAGTTTAAAGAATTTAAAGAAAAAGAAATAGAAAATATAAAATTTGGTAGTTGGAAAGAATTTGAAGATAATGTAGTTGCAAAAGGATTTGAAAAAGCATTTCTTTTAAAAGATTTTAATATAACAAATCAAAAAGTAAAAAATCAAATCCTAGAAACAATAACAGAAACTTTTGAAGAAAGAACTATTGAAGAAAGAATAGAATTATTAGAACAAAATGCTGAAGAATTAGGCTTAACATCAAATGAAAATGGAAAAATAAAAGAATTTTTAACAAATGAATATGGAGATATAGGAAGAAATGAATACGAAGATTTTGGAGGAACTATTGAAGATGTCTATAAAGAAAATGTTATGAATTTTTATTATCAAAAGCATTTTGATGTTATAGAAAAAACAACGGAAGAAATAAATGAAGTTTTTTCAAAAGGCGAACTTATGAATAATAAAGAAGTTTATAGAGAATTTTTAAATTTAAAAGATGAAAAGCAAAGTAAAAATACAGGAATAATAGACAAAGAAGAAGAATTTTTAGGAATGACTTTTGTTTTAAACATTAAAGAACAAGAAAAATATTTTTTAAATTATGATATTGATGAAAGTAGAAACAAAAAATATTTTAAAGAAAATTTTGATTTAGAAAAATTTAATTCAAAATTAGAAGAAGTTGGTTTTCATAAGATTTCAGAAGAAAAGGCTATGAAAATAGCTAATAACACTCATTTAGAAAAATATGATATTATTTTAGAAAAAGACAATAGTAAAGATTATAACTTCACTAGAAGAAAAGACAAAGAAAAATCAAAAGACGAATTAGAAAAAAATAATAATATAGAAAAAGGATTGTAAAAATATCATTTATAAAAATATAATTTTATTAAAAGAGTAGAAATTTCTACTCTTTTTATTTGAATTTTTATTTGAATAAAAATAATAAAATGGACTTGCAAGTCTATTTTTAAAAAATATTTAGACAATTCTGTCAAAAATGCTTGACATTTTTGTCTTTTAATGGTATGATATAATCACAAGAAAGAAAAACAATTAATTTTAAACAAAAAATAAAAAAAGGAAGTGAATTGAAATGAACAAGAAATTAATTGATGTAGTAAAAAAAGTAGGTGCTTTAAAAGAAGATAAAGCAAGAGAAGTTGTAGTAGCTTTAACAGATACTATTGTAAAAGAAGTTGAAGAAAATGGTAGTTTTACAATTAAAGGATTTGGAAGTTTCAAAAAGAAAGAAACAGAGGCAAGAAAGGGAAAAGTTGGAGATAGAACTTATAAAGTACCAGCTAGAACTACAATCAGATTTAAAGCAAGTAAAAATTTAAGAAAAGACAAAAAGTAAAAAAAGAAAACTTAGAAAAGGCTTGTGAATTTCTAAAAAGGACTTACAAGCCTTTTCTAAACAAAAAAATATGGAAAATATAAAAAATATAAAAGGAAAGTGAAAAAATATGAAAAATATAATTTTGGTTAAAAATAACAAAGGTGGAATAGGAAAAACATTTGTTTCTATCAACCTAGCTGATTATTTAAGTAAAATAAAAGTCAATGGAGAAAAAAGTAAAGTTTTAATTTTGACTGATGATAGTCAAAATAATATCTTAATGTATTCAAAAAATGAATATGATGAAAGTAATTTAGTAACACTTGATACTTGTATTGTAACAGGAGTTAGAAATCCACAAAATATAGTTGTTACTAACATAAAAGATAATATAGATTTTATACCATTCGCTGTAAATGGAATTTCACAAAATGCTGTTAGAAATTTAAAAGAATGGTTAGAAATAATGAAAAATAAATATGATTTTATAATAGTAGACAGTAATCCAAGTTTACAATCTCCTGAACTTGTTAGAGAAAGTGATTATTGGATAGCACCTACTGAACTTACAACTGTATCAATCAATTCTTTAAATAATACTATTGAATATGTAGGGTTAGATAAATTGTTTGCTATCGTTCCTAATAAAAAAAGAACAACTATTAATCACAAAGAGGGAGAAGAATATTTAAAAACTCAATACCTAGAAGAATTAAAGGAATTAGGAAAAGATGATGTTATAGTAACAGATAGTATTAAATTATCAACAGAATTTGAAAGTTTACTATTTGATAGTAAAACTGTAACAGAATTAATAGAAAAAAGTAATAATAATCATAGTGAACTTAATTATATATTCTTTAATTTAAGTGAAAACTTGATTGCTAAAATGAGTAAAGAAAACAACAAAGATTATAAAATAGATAAGAATTACATTTTAAGAAATAAAGAACTTATAATGAAAAATCAAAAAATGGAAAAATTAAGTGAATTTCAAGAAAAATATGATTTAGATGATATAACTTATAACTCTAAAATGTTAAGAAACAAAGAAGAACAAGAGTAATAAATAAAGGGGGATAAAATGGGTTTTGATAGATTTAAAAAAATTAGTAATATAAAACAAGTAGCAACAGAAGTTGATGAAAAAACAATAGGAGAAACAAAAAACATAGTTGCTATTGCTGAAAGTCAAGTTTTAAAAAAAGAAGATACATTTTTAAATAATATAAATGTAAATCTTAATACTAAGAATATTAAAATGGATTTTAATTTCTTAGATGACTTTATAGATAATGAACACTTAAATATAAAAGCTGAAATTGAAAATTTAGCTTATCAATGTATAGAAATAAATTTAAAAGAAAAAATCACGACAGGAAAAATTTTAAATGAAATCTTTGAATTAACTAGATATTCAAAAAGCAATAACCTAATGTGTTTTAAAGAAATTTTAGCTGTATTAGGAATAAATTATAAAACAGCACAAAGAAGAAGAAATTTAGCAACTTTATTTGAAAAAGTAAATAATGAAACAAATAAAGCTATGATACCAGCTTTATCTCAAAAAAGAGTAGTGGTTGCTTTCAAATTGTTAAATGAAGACGAAAATTTCTTTGAAGATAATGTATTTAATAGTTTGGAAGAAATGAATGAATATTTAGATATGCAAGAAAATGAGTTGTCAGACAAAAAAGAAAGAGTTTTAAAATTAGAAAAAGCTAATTTTAGCACTTACTTTAATCATATAGAAAGTAATTGGACTAAATTAGATGATGAAACAAAAGATAAAGTAAACACTTACTTAGAAAAAATAGAAAAGTTAGTTGCACCAAAAGAAGAAGTTATTGAAGTAACGGAAGAATAATAGAAAAAATAATATTAAATTTGAATGGGGGTTTAATTTTAGTATGGAAGAAATAAAAAAAATAACAGATAAAGAAGTTATGGAAAATATTGAAGAAGATAAAAAATCGAAAAAAGTAAAGAAAATAAAAGAAGAACAAACAGTCGAAAATGATAGAACTCTTTTTGAAAGAGAATTGAAGTTGATAAAAGAAAAAGCTATCGAAGATACTTTAGGTAACTTTTTTGAAACTAATGAAGAAACAGTAAAAAAAATAATAGAAGTTTACAATAAAAACTTAGTTAGATGTGCTAGAAGTGGTAAACACAAAGAAAATGAGGCTTTAATTTATTTAGAAAGTCTGTATGAAAAAAATCAACTTGAAAAAGATACTTTAGATAAATTTAAAGAGTTTGAACATTATAGAAGAATTATTAAGAAAAAACCATTTGATACTAAAAGAATGGTAAACTTAATTTTAAATAAGTTTAAGGTAACAACAGAAGAACATTTAAGAGAAACACTAGAATTATGTATGAATAAAGGGTGGTTAGCACCTGAAGTTGAGATGTTACCTTTTAAAAAATTTGTAGTAAAAAAAGAAGTTAAGTTTGTGAAAAGTGAATGGTAATTTATTTTAATAAATAAAAAGAAAAAACAAAGGAGTAAAAAATGGAACAAATAATAATTGAAGAAAACGGAAAAGAATACTTAGAAAAAAATGGGTTTAAATTTGAGATAAAATCAAAGTGTAATGTTTGTGGAGAAGTAAACTCTATCATAGACGCTATGGGAATTGAAAATAAAATAGATTGTTTATGTGAAAGAGTAAAAAAAGCTAAAAAAAGACAAGAATACTTAAATAAATTAAGTGCGAAAATAGTTGTACCTACTGAAACTCTTAAAGCATTTGTTTCTAAAAATAATTATGATGAAATGTTTTTAGAAAAAGCAAATACTTTCATAGATAGTTTTGATAAAGTATTAAACAGAGGTAGAGAAAGAAAAGCTAATGGACTTATTTTTTCAGGAAATAGTGGAACAGGTAAGACTTTTATTGCAAATTGTATATGTAATGCTTTAAGTGAAAAAGGTTATACTTATTTAGATATAACATTAGGTTCTTACTTAAATTTATTAAGACCACCTGTAAAAATTTCTGAAGAAGAACTATTAGAAGTTATAAGAACTGTTGATGTGTTATTTATAGATGACGCAGGAGCAGAGGCTATAAATAGAGATAAAGAATGGGCAGAAGAAAAACTTTATAGACTTTTTGCAACAAGAGAAAACGGTATGAAAGAATTTGGAAATCCTACTATTTTAACAACAAATTTAAGTAAAGAACAACTTTATAAGCATTTGGAAATGTATGGTACTACTCGTATTTCTTCAAGATTAAATGGTATATTTAGATATGGTGTAAGAAATGAGGGTAAAGACAGAAGAGAAGAAGAAAGTGAATTAGACTTTTAAATCCATTTTAAATAAAAAGATAGAACAAGGATATATAAAATATCCTTGTTTTATCTAAAATGAAAAATAGAGGTACATCAGAGTGTATAAAATAATAAACGGAGATGTCAGAGAAAAAATAAAAGAATTAAAAAAAGAAAGTGTTGATTGTATTGTAACTTCTCCACCTTATTGGAGATTAAGGAATTATGGAAACGAAAAACAATTAGGACTTGAAGAAACTCCTGAAGAATATATAAAAGAATTATGTGATATATTTGATGAATGTAATAGAGTGTTAAAAAAGCAAGGAACTTTATTTGTTGTGTTAAACGATAGTTATTCAGGTTCAAATTCTAACAGTACGACAGGGAGAAAAGATTTTAAAAAACAAGAAAAAGATTTGGTTGTAAAAAAGAATAAGTGTGTTGCGAAAATTAAAAGTCTAGTAGGAATACCCTCTATGTTTTTGTTAGAAATGATAAATAGAGGCTGGAGATTAAGAAATAAGATAATTTGGCATAAACCTAATGCTATTCCTGAAAGTGTAAAAGATAGATTTACAAATGATTATGAAGAAATATTTTTCTTTGTTAAAAGAAGATACTATTATTTTGACTTACAATTTGAAGAATATAAAACTGATTGGATTGAAACTTTCAAAAAAAATAACTATAATGAAACTTCTAATAAAAAAAATGGAAGACAAATGAGAACTGTTTGGAGTGTAAATACACAAGGGTTAAAACATAATCATTTTGCAAGTTTTCCTGAAGAAATAGTAGAAAGGTGCATAAGGGCAGGTTGTCCAAAAAATGGAGTAGTTTTGGATATTTTTTTAGGAACAGGTACAACCTTATTGGTTGCAGAAAAATTAGGAAGAAATGGAATTGGAATTGAATTGAATGAAGAATATATAGAAATTGCAAAAGAAAGATTGAATACTATAAATAAAGTTAAACCTAAAAGAAAATTAAAAAAGAAAGAGAATACTCAATCTTTAAAAATAATACAACATAAGTTATTTGAATAATTTTATTATTTTTATGTTATAATATAAATATGCAAAAAATAAAAATGTAAAGGAGAAGAAAAATGAAAAAAGTATTAACATTAGCAATGATAAGTTTAGCAATGATGGGGTGCAACAGTGTTGAAAAAAATCAACAAATAATCAATGAAAATTACAGAAAAATTAGTGATACTCTTATAACGGATAATGTTTATTATGTTCCAAGAATACCTAGTGGAATTGATAGACCTAATAGAGAGGGGTTATATAACCTGACTATTGGAGATGATACTTTCATTATGAATAAAATTCATATAATAGATTACAAAAATAATTACACTAAGAAAAAAATAAAAACAGTAAGTTATGGAGTTATTGAAATAGTTTTTCCAAGTGAAGTAATAACTAATTTTGATACATCTAACATAATAAATGGTGGTTATATTGTTATGTTAGATAAAAATAACACTATAAAACTTATTGAAAGGGTAGATGGAACAGTTATTAGAGCAAGTACAAAAGTTAAAAAAGTGTTGATAGCACCACCTGAATTTGTTGAGCATAGATTAGCGACAGGAGATACTATACCAGCTTTGAAATAACTTTAAAAGTGGTGAAATAAATGCAATTTTTAATAGATGATGAAATTTATTTGTTCCAAGAATTTAAGTTTGACGAAACAGGAAAATTACACGAATTTGAAGAAAATAAAAATATAAAAACAAAGATAACAGAAGAAAAAGAACAAATAAAAAAAGTTGCTCCTTTTCTATCTGTTCTCTTTGAAAGTGCATTGAAAAATTTTACACCTTTTTACCAAAATAATAGCATTTATTTTTTTAAATTTGATGAAACAGTAAAAGAATTTATTAAAATGTTTTGTAAAAATTTTAATAAAAAACTTAAAATAAAACTTCCGATAGGATATGCTTTGAGTTTTAGATATATTGAAGAAATAAACAAATATTATATTTCACTATTTTCTTTCAATTTTATTGATTTTTCAAGTAATACTTTTTATTATCAACTTGATGTTACAATAAAATTTGAAAATGAATATGATATATTGTTAGGTAAAAGGGTTTATTTAAAAGGAAAAAGAGAAAGGCAGTTTTTATATAAAAACTTTCAATTAAAGGATATAAAATTACCATTATTATCTTCTATATTTCCTGATTATTTGAAAAATTTGGAAAAAGAAAATCCTATTATGAATGAAATAATTGAAGATTTTAAAGACGAAAAAGAAAGTTTAAATGTTCCTTTTGATTTTCAACTTTTAAAAGAAGTTAGAAACAAAAAAGAACTGATAGAATTAAAACTTCAAAAAGTAAAAAGAAAGTATAAAACTTATAATTGTTTCAATAAAATGTCGTTGAATGGTATTTATTCTTTGTTAAAAGCTAATAAATATTTAGAAGAAAAAGATTTTCCAAAATATCAAAATGTAGATTATAAGGAATTTCATCTTAAAGAACAAAGAAGAGTTCAATCATTTTTAATGTATTTGATAGAAAAAATGATGATTGAAGAAATAAAAGATGAAAATTATCTTTATGATTATATAAGGGTTTTGATTATGTTGAAAGGAAAATATAAAATAAATCTAAATATAAGAACTAATAAAAAATTAATATCAGAACACGATAAGATTTATAAAATTTACAAAAAAGAAAAATTCAGAAAAGATAAAATGGTAATTGAAGAAAATAATCCATTTTTAAAACTGAAATTACCAAAAGATATAAAGATTTTAGATACAAAAAAGAAACTTTTTGATGAGGGTGAAAGAATGGAACATTGTGCATATACTTATTTACCATACATAAATAATGGTATGTGTATGCTATATACATATCTTAAAGATGGAAAGAGATATACTATTGAAATAATTAAAAAAGGAAAAAAATTCTCTTTAAATCAATTAAAAGGGTATAAAAATTCAGAGCCTCCGAAAGAAGTAGTTGATTATGTTGAAAACGCAATAAAACAAGCAAATATTGTGTTAAAAAAATAATAAAAAAGTAAGTAATTAAGTAAAAGGTAAATATAATTTGATTTTAGTAACAATAAAACATAGTTATAGACATCTCCCAAAAATGTTAGTTATGTTTTGTTTGGCAATAGTGGAATTAATCCCAAACAACACTATGAATAAAAGATATTAAAATAAATATATTTACCTTTAATTTTTCAATTTTAGTTTTACAAATTGAAAATGAAAGGAAAGGGTTAAGAGAGTATGAAAAAAATTATAATAAGTTTAATAACAGTGTTATTAATCGTTGTAGCAGTTCTTGGATTTAGGACTTATGTAGAAAATAGAGAAAAAGATAACTCTATTGTTAAAATAGGAAAGAAAAATATGAGAATTAATACAGCGTTCTATATGGAAGAAGTGCCAATACCATTTTACAATGAAGAAGAAAGTGAAATTGAAAAAACTTTCAATTCATTGGTAACAGCACCAATAGTTAAAGTCAGAGATGAAAATACAGATTTGACTAAGATAGATGACAAATATAAATTAGTAGTTGTAAAAGAATTTACTAATTATAGAGATATAAATACAATAATAAAAGAATTACCTAACTTACCACAAGAGGAAGTTAGAAAATACCTTAATCAAAACAAATATGAAGAATTAATTAAAGAAGATAATAGAGAACAAATGTATTCTGTATTGTTAGATTTATTAATTGAAGAAAATTATCCACAAATAAGAGAATGGTTTAAACAAAAAAATATATCAGAAGATGAATTTTTAATAATAAAAAACTCTATAAATACTGATATATTAACAGTAGGATTAGAAAAAATAGCTGTATTAAATAATTTCTCTGTATTAAAACAGCAAGAAATACTTAGAACAATCGTAGAATATATAAATTATGAATTGTTAAGAGAAAACAGAGGAGAAATAGAAATAAAAAGTGCAGAAGATACAATAGCAGATATTAAAGAAATCTTAGGAGTGGCACAACTAAATTTAAGAGTTGATGAAGAAGAAAGATTGTTACAAAAAATACCTGTATTAAAAGAACAAATAAAAGCATTTTTTGAAAAAAATCCTGATTTGTTAAAAGAACCTAGTTTGGAAGAAATAGAAAAAACTGAAGTTCCAAAAGTAGAAGAAGAAACAACAGGGATAGAAAATACAGCACCTACAAATACAGAAGTAACAAATTCTGATAATAAAAATTAAAATGTTTAGATAAAAGGTTAGAAGAAATTCTAGCCTTTTTTTATTAAAGCTAATGAAAACTTAATATCTACTTGACATAATATATATATTATGGTATAATACAACTACCAAGATAACAAAAGTTTAAATTTTAAAGAGGTAAGATACTATGGATAAAACTATTGAGAGAATAAATGATACATTAGATAGATACGAACAATTATTGGAAAAAAATGTTAAAGATTTAGAAAAAGTTGTTTCTTTAATTGAAGAAATACAAGAAGACTTAAAAAAAATAGAAACAAGGAAGTGATTATTATGTTAAAAAATGCAAAAATAGGAGATAAAGTTTATCATTATCAAAAAGAAAGATTTCAAGATTTAGTAATAACAAAAATAAATGGAAAAATAATAACTTGTAAAGGAAAGGAATATACAAAAATTCCATTTACAACTAATTGTGAATGGAAAGATATAGAAAGAGATTTTGCAGAAGTAGAATTAACAAAAAGTGAAAATACTAATGAAGAAATCTTAACAAAAGAAAATAAATGGTATCATTTATTAGAGTTCACTCAAAATATGACAATGAGATTAATTGATGTTTACAGATATTGGATAGACAAAGAAATTGATTTAAACCCTTTTTATCAAAGAGATTTAGTGTGGACAAAAAAACAAAAATTAGCTTATATTATGGCTATTTTTGAAAAAGGAATTGAAACAAAACCTACTTTTATTGTAAATGTAGTTAAAGACCCAAGATTAGAAGTGTTAGACGGAAAGCAAAGATTAAGTACATTGTTAGATTTCGTTGAAGATAAAATAAAATTAGAAAATGGTAAGGTTTTCAGTGAATTAAATGAAGAAGATAAGAAAACGATTTTATTTCATCAAATAAGGTATACAAGAATAATTAAACAAGGGTATAATAACGATTTAACAGACAAAGAAAAGATAGAATTATTCTTAGAAATAAATGAGTTAGGAACAAAAATGTCAGATAAACATATTGAAAAAATTAAAGAAGAATATTTATAAGGAGATGAAAAATATGAGAGAAGTTTACATTTTTGATAGAAAAGGAATAGAAGATTTCATAAAAAGTAAAGAAGATACAACTGAATATAAGAGAGTTTTTGAAAAATGTGGAATGTTTTCAAAGGATAGTTATATAATATATTCGGACGAATACGATAATGGAAGTCCACTTGAAAATTTAGAAAAATTTTTAAAAAGTAAATTCGGTAAATATGCACTTGAAGATTTTTATGACATCAATCACGAAATGTTACCTATGGAAATATACTATGAAGATTTAAAAAAAGACGAAGAACTTTTAGAAGAAATTGAAGTAGAAAAGAAAAAATTACAAGAAAAATTAGAAAAACTAAAAGAAAAAGAGGATAAAATAAAAAAAGGTGAAAGATAAAAAAGAGTGGGGGTAAAACCCACTTTTTTACTAGATATACTTGACATAATATATATATTATGGTATAATATACATATCAAAAGAAAATGAAAGATTTAAACTAAATGAGGGGAGATAATTTAATGAAAGATACTTTTAATCCTGATAATATTTCTTTGGAAGATAATGCTTACATAGTTCTTACTCATATTTGTAATAGAGAATGTCCTTTTTGTATAGATGTTTATAGAAATAAATCAAAGAAATTTTTGACTTTAAAAAAGTTAAAAAAAATTCATAAAACTTTACAAGAAAATAAAATAAAAAGAGTTACATTGGTAGGAGGAGAACCTCTTTTAAATCCTGAAATAAAAGAAATATGTTTATTTTTATTTGAAAAATATGATATTGCAATCACTACTAATTTTGATTTTCCTGAAAAGATATTAGAAATAGATAAAGAAGTACCTAATATTCATTGGAATTTTAGTTTATATGGTGATAAAGAAATTACTATTTCACCTAATCAATTACAAGGAGATATAACTATTTCAAAACTTATTTTTTCAGATACATTTGTAGATAGAAAAGAATTAGATGATTTTATTGACAAATATCAAAATTTAGGATATAAAATAAAGCTTTCTACTGTTTCAAAGGTAAATGGCAAAGAAATAGATACAACAGTTCCTGAATATATAAAAGAACTACCTTTATCTAAATCTTTCAATGATACAGTCTATGGACATTTTTATAAAGGTTGTTTCATTGATAGAAAAGATATTTCTCCTGATTTTTCAAAAGCAAATAAGAAGTCTTTAAAGATAAAACCAAATGGTAACATTTCTACTTTTTGGATAGAAGATTGAAATTAGTTAAAGGAAGTGAAAAAATGAAAGAAAACAAAGTTAAAACTTGGGAAACTTTAAAAAAAGAAATTAAAGAATTTATAGAAAAAGATAAAAAAGAAACTTTTGATAGAACTTTAAATGGAATGTTTTTCTTAGAAATTACAAATGAAGTAGAAAGATTAACAAATACTTATCTTGATGAAGATTATGGAAAAGATATTTCTTTAAAAGAGTTTTTAATTGAAGAGGGAGAGGGTTATAATACTTTTTATGAAGTAAAAGAAAATTTAGAAAAAAAATTTCCTAGATATTTCTTTAATTTTACTGATAAAAATAGGGAAGAATACTTACTTGAAAGAGTTAAGTTAAACGATAAAAATTTTCCATTAACTATAACGAATGGAAAAATAGAAGAATTTGAAAAAAGAGATAAAGAAGAATACAGTTATAATTTCTATAATTATTATATAAAATTATTAAGAAATAAAATTGAAAAATTTGAAACTAAAATTGCAGAAATTGAAACTTGGGATAGTATTGAAAGTGTTGTGAAACAAATTCAAAGTATCGGAGCATTTTTTCAAAAAGAAAGTAATAATAATTATCTAACATATAAAAATATAAAAGAATACATTTATAAAAAATGGAGAAACTTACAAAAAATAAATATTATGAAAGGATTAGACAGTGAGCTTTCAGTAAGAGAGAAAAAAGAAGATTTAGACAAAGTTTATAGCTTTCTTGGAATTAATTCAATTCTTTTAGATGAACTTGAAGAATTTCAAGAAGATTATAACAATCAGAAAGGAATACAATCGTTATCAATGTTTCAAAAAAGCATTTATGGTATTTTGAATAATGAAATTGATGAAGATGATTTAGAATTTTTGAATAAATAACTTTGATTTATTTTAAAAATTAACATTATAAGGAGAAAAAAATGAAATTAACTAAAAATTTTGAAGTAGGAGATAAAGTTTTTCTTTTGGGAAGAAACACAAAAGATTGTGAAATTGTAGATAAAGACAAGTTCTTTATGTTTACTGTAAAAGGTAAAGAATTAAAAGGTGATAAATGGGAAGATTTTACTTTAGAAAAAGTAAATCTGTTTGAGTTATGTAAAACTAATGAAGAGGCTAATGCTGAAATTTCAAATACAATTAGAACAAAGAAAGATGAATGGGAGAAAATAATTGATAGAAAAATTCACGATTTTAGAGTGGTTGATTTATATAAAAGATTATATGAAAATCAATTAGATTTATCTCCATTCTATCAAAGAGATTTTGTTTGGACTTTAGAGCAAAAAAGAGCATATATAGAAAATTTATTCAAAGGAAAAGCTGATATAACTCCTACTTTTATTCAATGTTCAAAAAAACTTGAAGATAGAGTAGATAGTTTTGACTTTGATATATTAGAAGTTGTTGACGGAAAACAAAGATTAAGTACAATATTTGAGTTTATAGAAAACCAATTCTCTTTAGAAGACGGAATTTTCTTTAAAAACTTAAATAGCAAAGATAAAATAGAGTTGTTATATGCTAATGTAAAAGCTACTGAAATAACTCCTAGAAAGTTTGGTAATGATTTAACTGATAGACAAAAGATAGAGTTATTTTTAGAGATTAATGAGTTAGGAACTAAGATGAGTGAAGAACACTTAAAGAAAATAAAAAAAGAATATTTATAAAAAGGAGTGATGGAAATGTCAGATATAGCAATATAAACCAATAAAAACAATACAAAAGTATTAAAGAACATATAAAAACCTATAAGAAAGGGGGTGTAAGAATGAAAAGAATAGAAAAGCATAAAATAAAAAAGAATAATAAATATTTTCCATTTATATTAGAACAATTAGAACAATGTAAGAAAATATCTAATAGTGCTATATTTATTATCAGACAGAACTTTTTCTTTAATAAAACTAAAGATAGTAAAGGTAATGTGGTAAGAAAATATATCAAATATAATGATATGGATAGAATATTCAAAAGAGATAGAACGGAACTATATAGAAGTTTAATATATGCTCAATCAGTACAACAGATACTTAGGAAAGTACAATCATCTTATGATAGCTTTTTTAAAGCTATCAAGGACTACAAGAAGAATAAAAGTAATTATACAGGTAAACCTAAGCTACCTAAGTATAAAAGTTCTAAGTATGATGAACTAATAATTACTAATCAGAACTTTAAACAGAATGATAAGATATTAAATTTTAAAGGCTATCTTAAAGATTTAAGTTTTACTATGTATAATAAAGGTAAAGCAAATCAAGTTATGTTTAAATATAATGGAGCAGATATAGATGTTTACATCATCTATGATGATGAAAAAGCATTAATAAATAAAGAAGTAGTTGATTATATAGATGATGATAGTAGAATAATATCAATAGACTTAGGTTTAAATAACTTAGTAACTATTACAAATAATATAGGAATAAGAAGTATTATTATTAATGGTAAGGGTTTAAAGAGTAAGAATATATATTATAACTATCAGATAGGAAAATATCAGAGTATACTTGCAACTGTCAATGAGAAAGATAAGAAGAAAAAATCATATAAATCTAATAGACTAACAAGATTAAGAGTAAAAAGAAACAATATAATGAATGATTACATTCATAAAACAACAAGGTATATAATAAACTATTGTAAGGAAAATAATATAGATACAATAGTAATTGGAAATAATAAATTCCAAAAACAAAATAAGAGGAAGAAACAATTAAAAGGTTTAAAAAACTTTGTACAAGTACCTATAAAGAGAATAATAGAGCAATTAAGATATAAGTTAGAATATGAGGATATAAGATTAATAGAAACAGAAGAAAGTTATACTTCTAAGACAAGTTTTTTAGATAATGAAAAACCAAATAAAGAAACAATACCAAGAGGAAAGAGAATAAGAAGAGGAATGTTTAGAAGACCTAACGGTGAGTGCGTAAACGCAGATGTAAATGGTAGTTTGCAAATTCTAAGTAAGGTAATATCTACAAGGCTACTAGAACAATTAAGACTGGTAGTAAGTGGTAATGGGTTAGCACTTAACCCTTTAAAAATAGCATTGTAATGATGTTATATTTTATAAAGAAAAGTTTTTATTAAAATAGTAAACGCTGTTTTATATTACTTTTTAGAGTGTGTCAGATGTTCGTATTTATAAAAAAATGGAAATCAGAATGAATTATTTGAATGAAAGAGAAAAAGAAATAAAAAATAAAAAAACGAATAAGAATAAGAAATAAGTGATGATATGAGAAAGAAAAAGAAAATATTGAAAAAAGATTTTTTAAAATTAAAAGAAAAAAGAAACAGTAAATTTTTAGATAATTTATTAGAATTTTATAACATAAAAACAACTAACAAGAAAGGAATTTGGATAAAAGAAAATGATAAACTTGTTAAATACAAGATTGGAAAAGGTGATATTATTTGACAGAATTAGAAATGAAAGATTTATACCAAAAGAAAAAAAAGCAATTAGAAGAACTTAGTAAAGAGATTGAAAATTTAGATAAAACTAATTCTAATAAAATCAAAGAACTAAATTTTAAAAAATACAATTTAGAAAAAGTTATAAAAGATGTAAGTCTAAGGATAAAAAACCATTCTTATATTGCTTGTTTAGAGATTTAGTTAAAAGTAAAAGAGTAGAAAATACTCTTTTTTCTTCTTTTTGAAAAAGTAAAATTCTATAAAAAATTAGTAAATTTACTTTGTTATAATTATTATAGAAACAGCTAAGTATGAAATTATAAAAAGTAAGTACAACTTAAATTGATATAATTAGTTATGAAAATTTTTAAAATATGAAAGGGGAAAAAATGAAATTTAAAAAATTTATTAATTATTTTGCGAATATTCCTGTATCAATTAATAATTTGTATGGCGACCCTTTTTTTGATACTCAAGTAGAGAACACTTTTAAAAAGTTAGAAAATTTAAGAAAATCAGGACATAAGGGAATAGTATCTATTATTACAAAATCTGAAATAACAGAAGAAATGGCTTTAGAACTTTCTAATTATATAAAAGACTTAAAGTTAGTTGTATTAGTATCAATATCAGAATTATCGTTTAAAATAGAAAAAGTTACAGGAAATAGATATAATACTTTAGGCTTATGTGAAAAATATAATATTCCAAGTATTCCATATATAAGACCTTTTATTCCTAATGAAAATACCGACGAAACAACTATAAATAATATGTTTAAAAAAATACTTAATCAATATTCGGATAAAAAAGAAATTTCTATAATAATTTCAGGATTAAGAGGAAATGATGAAATTTTAAAAGAATTAGACCAAACAGAAGAAGAAATGAAAAAATGGAATATGAGAGTTAAAACTATGCCTAAAAATATAAAAACTTTAATTTATAGTATTTGTAAAGAAAATAAAATTAATGTATTTGAAAGGACAGCTTGTGGAGTTAGTTATGTTTTAGGCTATGATAGAACATATAATCCTTATTATTCATCACCACAACTTGCAAATTGCAATAATTGTCCTATGAAAGAAAGTTGTTATGATAAACAAGAAACATTTTTACCGACTAATGATGATTTAGAACTAATTAATTTTTTAGGATATAATGCTGAAATAGTTAAAAGAAATATTGATAAGAGTAATTATATTTGTACTGTTAAACCTGATAATAGAAAAGAATGTATAAGTTGTTGTACTTCTTGTTTTAAATTACAAAGAGATAGTATAAAAATAGAAAAATTCAAAGATATTTGTTTAGGAGATATAGGACTTTTAAGATTATTAACAAACAAATTAGTTTTTTGTGAAGATATAATAGACAATGGAGCAAATGATATTGCAAGACCTAAAAATAATATTTTAAGTGATGAAAATATATATATATTAAATTCTTGGTATTCTTATTCAAAAAATATAAATGTTTGTTATAAATGTAGTTATTGTATAGTTCCACACTATCAAAATCAAAATAAAGAATATGGAGAAATACCTGTTGAAATAGCAAAAAAAATATATAAAAAAATTGTTGAAGTAAAAATTTGAAAGGGGTGATTAAGATGTTATGTCCTGTTGAGTGTAAATATTGTATGGCAAGTAAAATAGACCAAAGAAGTAAATATTGGAATAATGGAAGTAGAATAGGAATTAATAAATCTTGTGTTTTTATTAATAGACTTGTAACTGATGAGCCTTTAAAAGAAAGTAATATAGATTTTTCAATATTAGAGGGAGATGTTGTAGGTTTTCAAGGAATAACAGATTGCTTTTGGAATGTTTTTTTTGATGATTTAAAGTTTTTGGTTGATAGTTTAGATAATTTTAAAATAAAAAAACTTGTCTTAACTACTAAAATGCCTGTAACAGATGATATTATAAATCTTATAAAAGGTAAAAGAGTTTTGGTTGTTTACTCATTAACAGGACTTGATTTTTTAGAAAAAACCTCAACTGAAACTAGATTAAATTCAATAGAAAAACTTTTAAAAAATAATATAGATGTTTTTCCTATAATACACCCTTACATTTATAAAATATCAGATATTTCATTTTTGTCAAAATTACAAGAGTTGGGAATTAGACAAATATCATTTAAAGGTTTTAGATATAATCCTAATAATATGAAAGAATTAGAAAAATATATACCTGTTGAAATTTTAAAACAATATGATAAAAATGAAGAAGAAGTATTACTTGGAGAAGAATTTTTAAAAAATGAAATTAAAAAATATGGTTTAGAATACATTGATTTAAAAGGATATATTTACAATTCATTAGACAATATTTATAGTTTTGATGAAAATTTAGTTAGAGAAAAAGTAAAAAAAATAGTAAATGATATTGTAATATCATCATCTGAAAAAAATATAGAAAGTTTAATAGATTATATCGTAAAAAGGAGAACTAAAAAATGAAAGAATTATTTTATGGATACAATAGTAAAAACATATATTTAGATAATGGTGCAAGTACACTTTCTTTAAAAAGTGTTAAAGATAAAGTAGATGATTTTTTGTTGACTTATGGTTCAGTACATAGAGGTTTTGGAGAAAATTCTATAAAGTCTACTAATAGTTATGAAAACGCAAGAGATTATATATTGAAAAAAATTAATGGAAACAAAAAAAAACATTCACTTATATTTACAGCTAATACAACTGATAGCATTAATAAATTTGTTCATTTGTTTGATTGGAAAAAAGATGATGTTGTTTTAGTTAGTGATATAGAACACAGTTCTAATTGGTTGCCTTATGTAAAAGTTGCAAAAGTGAAAATGATAGAAACTGATAATTTTGTAATAACTCCTGAAAATGTTGAAAAAGCGATTATAAAAAATAAACCTAGATGTATTGCATTAGGTGGAGCAAGTAATATAACAGGATATGTTATTGATATAAAAAAAATTTATGAAATTTGTAAAAATTATAATGTTTTATTTTTGTTGGACGCAAGTCAGTATGCACCACACTTCAAATTAGATATAAATGATTGTGATATAGCTTTTTATTGTGGACATAAAATGTATGCACCATTTGGAAGTGGTATCTTAGTTGGTAAAAAAGAGATTTTAAATAACTGTACTAATTTATCTTTTACAGGTGGTGGAAATATTATATATGCTGGAGATAATGAAATTATTATGAAAGAAACTCCTTATTTGCACGAAACAGGAACTCCTAATTCAGTGGGTGTTATTGCAATAGCACAAGCACATAAAGTCTTATATGATGAAATAGGATTTGAACAAATTGAAAAACATAATAGTAATTTGGTAGATGAAATAGTAAAAGGAAAAGAAAAATTGCAAAAAAATGGTTATAATGTATATTTTGATGAAATAGTGAATAAAAGGACACCTATACTTGTAATAGATAATCAAAAAATGTCTAATCAAAAAACTTGTGAACTTTTAAATAGTAATATAGGTTTAGGAACAGATTTTAATGTTTTTGTAAGAGAGGGTGCTTTTTGTACTTATAAAGTGCTAGAAAAATTAAAACCTGAATTATTAAAACAAGAAAAAATAATAAACGGAAAATTGAACACAAATTATTCATTGATTAGATTATCAGCTGGACTTATAAATGATAAATTGGATATATGGAAAACCATTGAAAAATTATGCTATATCAATAGTAAATTTTAAAAAATAAAAAAAATTATAAAAAGAATTGCCATAACTTAATTATGGCATTTTTTATTTTCAAAAAAAATATGCAATGAATATTTTTTTTATTGCTTTCTTTAACATTTTAATAAAAATATGGTATAATATTTAATGAAATAAAATGTTTGAACTCTGTAAAAAGGAAAAAGAAAAAAGGAAAGAAAATATGAAAAAAAATATAAAAATGGCAAAAGAAAAAAAGGCTAAGATAATATTAATTTTTACTGTAATTTGTTTTATGATAATAATGTTTTTCTTGTTTAAGATTAGGTTTAATTTCAGTGCGTCAGAACCTTTAGGAATGTATTACACTGAAAAAGCAACTAATCTTAAAAGAAATGACAGAGTTATATTAAGTTATGAGAGATTTCAAATTAAAGGATATGAACAAGAAGATGTTTTCTTTAAGCCAAATGATATTCTAAAAAGTATCAGAGGTGTTGAGGGAGATAGGGTTATAGTAAAAAAAGGAAATATCTTTGTTAATGGAGAAAATTTTGGAAAAATACTAACTATACAAAATGTAACACCTTATTTTAAAGAGGGAGATGATATAATTATTCCTAAAGGTAAATACTTATTGTTAGGAAGAAGTATATTAAGTTTTGATAGTAGATATTTAGGCTTTTTTGAAAAAAAAGAATTTCAAGCTAAAGCTATCTTGCTTTTAAAGTTTGGAGAAGAAAATTATGTTACATACCAAAATAATTTAACTAACAGATTTAAAAGGGATAAAGAGGCAGAAATATATTCAAAGAAAGCATACGAAATTAGATTTAAAAACAAAAATTATGAAAAAACTTACGATAAATGGGAAATTATATACAAATTAAAGTAAGTGGGGGTTATCAGTGGAAAATAACGAAAAAGTAAAAGCAAGAGAACTTATGAGAAGTATGTTTACGGATATAAAATCTGTAACAGATAGAAAAGATTACCTTAACAATAAAAGTACATCAATAATAAATAAAAAAGAAGAATTAGGATTTAAAAGTGGAAAATTAGATTTAAGAAGTTTTGAAAGTTTTTACAATGAAGTATCTAAAAAAACACAAGTTGAGGTAGAACAACTTTATGAATTGTTTTTACATTTTATAAATTCATCTTCTGTTGAATTAGTAGAAGAAAAGATAGTTTTCTTTGAAAAAATGTTATATATTTTCTTTGCTAGAACGGAAGAACAACTAAAGTTTTGGCAATTTTATCAAAAAAGATTTGAAAATAAGAATATAACAGAAACTTTAAAAAAATTAAAATTGATTGAACAAGAAGAAAATATAAAAGAAACAAATGAAGATTTAGAAAGAGAAAAAATTGATAATGAATTAGAAACAGAAGAAATAAAAGAAAAGAAATTAGAAGAGTTCAAAAAAGAAATTGAAAAGATAAGTGAAACATCAGTTTTAAAAGCTGAATTGTTAGTTTTTGAAAAAATTCAATTAATGGATAAAGAAATAAAAAAGTTAATTGATTTAAGAGAAAACGAAAAACTATATGAAAACACTAAAGAAATAGTGTTAATAGATAAAAAACTAAATTTAATAAATGAAAAGAAAAAAGAATTTGTAGAAAAATTAAAAGAATATGAAGATATACTTAAAGAAAATTTTTATAAAAAAGAAAGCGTTTTCTTATTTATAGAAAGTATCTTGTTGGGTGTAGGAGAAATATTTGAAAAGAATAATGAAAAAGGTAATATAAATATAAATAGAACTAAAGGAACTCATTATGAAAGTTTACTACTATTCTTTAAAAAAATATTAAGTTATACTGAATTTAAAGTAGATGATATGAATGATGAAGAATTTTTACAATTCTTAATAAGAAACAGAGTGCAACTTTCTGAAATATTTGCTATTGTCTTAACTGATATTTTAGGAACTTTAAAAAAAACAAGAAATAAAGTTACATTAAATGATTTGTTAGAAATAAATAATTTGAAATCGTTAGGTGAACATACGATTGACAGAAGAAATTTGGAAGAAAATTTAAAACAAAAATCTTTGCAAAATGTAGGGATAAACCAAGAAGAATTATTTAAAACAATAAATGCTGAATATGAAGATATATATTCTGAATTTGCTAAACTAACAACTAAATTTTTAGAAAACTTTGATACATTTTTTGAAAAGTATCAAAAAGTTTTGAAATATAAAATAGAAAAGAACTTAAATGATATTTTAAAGATTAAAAGAGAAAATGCTATGGAAATAAAAGAACTTTTAATTGAATATTATAAGTTTAAAAAGAAAATCTTTTTTAATGAAAATGAAATGTTAAAATTTGAAGAAATATCTAATAAATTAATAGAGTATGGACTTTTAAAAGAAAATGTTGACAAAATAACTGAAAATATTGAGTTTTCTTTTAAAAATGAAAAAACAATAAATTTCAATGAATTAATTTATAAAGAAACAAGAATAAAAACAGATGAAAATTCTTTATCTGAAGAAGAGATTGAACATTTGCTTACAGAAGATGAAATACAAGATTTCATTTCAAGTAAAGCTGTATTTTTCAAAGAATTTAGAGAAATAGTTTTAATGAGATATTTAAGATTAAATATAATAATTTCTAACTTTATAAATAAAAACATATTTTATTTTCCTAAAGGAACTTTAAATGAAATAAGGAAAAAGATTTCTAAAGAATTTAAAAGAATACAAGATATATTCTCACAATTAGATAATATAGAAATGAGTTATACTTTTGAATTAGTTGATAGTAACAAAATAAGAATAAAAAACAATATGAATGTTAAAGAATTGATTAATTCTATTAAATCAAATATTAGAGCAATAAGTAAAGAATTAAGAGAAAATAATAATGAAAACAGAAAAAGAAAGAAAAATATAAAATTATGTGATTATTTTAATGAAAAGTTTGAAAAAAATGTGATTGATTTAAAAAAATATTTAAAAAAATGTGAAATAGAAAAAGAAAATCTTAGAAGAAACCCAAGACCTGTTAGTTATTTTAAAAAGAATTGTAATAGTATATTAAAATATACTATTGATAAATTAAAAAACAATTCAGGACTAACTAAGAAAATTAATTTCATTAAAACAAATAATATAGAAATAGATTTAATAATAAAAGATGATAAAATAATTAATGAAGTTAAAGCTATATCTACAATAAAAGAAATATTATTTAACAATCAATTTGAAATTATCGTTGATAAGATTTACGAAAATAATGAATTTGAATTTAATTCAGATAAAGAGTTTGCAAGTTTTGTTATAAATACTATATTATTCAATAAAAATTCTTTAAGTTCTTATGATGAAAATAATGTAAATGCAATCAAGGATTTAGGATTATATCCTATTCCTGAAAGTGAGATGAAAAATATTAGAAACAATTATGGTGAAAAATTCAATGAAGAAGATTTAAAATTGATTTTACACTATCTTAGAAAATAAAGTAAAAGGAGTACGAAAACAGTAATCAAAAACATATTTAAACATATAAAAGTGTATTGAAAGGTAGGTGGAAGATGTATAAATCAATAAGGATAGAACTAAAACTAACAAAGGAACAGAAAATACAAGTAAACAAAACTATTGGAGTTGAGAGATTTATATATAATGAATATATTAAATATAATCAGGAGCAATATGAACTAGGAAATAAATTTGTTAGTGCTTTTGATTTTTCTAAGTATATCAACAATGTCTATCTATCTAGTAATCCTGATAAAAAATGGATTAAAGATGTATCTTCAAAATCAGTAAAACAAGCTATGATTTATGGAGAAAAAGCATTTAAAAACTTTTTTAAGGGTTTAAGTGATTTTCCTGTTTTTAAGAAGAAAGGTAAAAATGAACTAGGTGCTTATTTTGTTAAGAATAATAAAAAAGATTTTGAATTTTATAGACACAAAATCAAAATACCTACTTTAAAATTTGTAAGAGTAAAAGAATATGGGTATATACCTAAAAATGCTAACATTAAAAGTGGTACTATATCTAAAATAGCTGATAGATATTTCTTATCACTTGTTATAGAAGTAGATGATATAGTTAAATCTGAAAATACAAACACTAAAGGATTAGGGATAGATTTAGGAATTAAAGATACAGCTATATGTTCTGATGGTAGGATATTTAAAAATATAAATAAAACTAAGAAAGTAAAAAAGATTAAAAAGAAACTAAAAAGAGAACAAAGAAAGATGTCAAGGAGTATAGAATATTCTAAATCTAAAAAGATAAAATTAAGAGAACTAAAAAACTTTAGTAAGAAGAAATTGAAAGTACAAAGATTGTTTTATAGATTGAATTGTATTAGAGATGATTACAATAATAAGATGGTAGATGAAATAACAAGAGCCAAGTTAAAATACATTACTATTGAAGATTTAAAAGTATCTAATATGATGAAGAACAGACATCTATCTAAAGCAATACAGGAACAGAATTTCTTTGCGATAAGAACTAAACTAATAAATAAGTGTAAAGAGAGAAATATAGAACTAAGGTTAGTAGATACATTCTATCCAAGTTCTAAGACTTGTTCAAGTTGTGGTAGTATAAAGAAAGATTTAAAACTTAATAATAGGATTTATAAATGTGGTAATTGTGGTTTAGAAATAGACAGAGATTACAATGCAAGTATAAATCTTGAAAAAGCAAAAGTATATAAGGTTATAGCTTAGCTATAATTGAAATAGAATATATATTCTCAAATAAAATAAAAAGGAGAAAGCTACTAATAAAGCAAAAGAGAATATATATATGTACCGACGGCTAGTTGGGAATTTACGACTATGGAGAGTACAAGGAACTATGAGTAGATACATTGTATTGAAAATATACTCATTGAAGTAGTAATAATCTAGTGTGTTAAATATATTTTAATACATTTTTAGTAGCAGTGAAAAAATGTCAAAAAAGAAATTAATAATTAGTTTTCTTGTTTTAAATGCTGTTATATCAGTTAGTAGTTTTGCAAGTTGGTGGGGTAATCTAAGTAAAACCGAAAGAGCAGGAGTTATAGCAACAGGAACAATACTAACTAAAGATAGATATGATAAATATAGAGATAAAAGTGATGGCATAGATGAGGCTAGATATAAAAAAGATATGCAAGACTTAGAAGAAAGACTTAGAAAAGAATACGAAGAAAAGTTAGCAAATCAAGAACCTAAAAAGAAAAAAGTAAATCCTAATATGCCTGTTATAGTAGAAAAAGAAGAAATGCCTACTGTAAGTAACGGAAATAAATATTTACAACCTAGAAACTATTCACAAGAAGATTTAAGAAAAGAAGAATTAAGAAAAGCTGAAGAAGTCTTAAAAGAAAATGCTGAAATTTCTGCTGAAGAAATGGAAGAACTAAAAAGATTATCTGAACAAGCTGAATTAAACAATAAAGAACAATAAATAAAGAACAATAGAGGTATAATATGAAATTGAATGAAAAAGAATTATTAGAAATGAAAGAATATCCAAAGGGGATAGAGCCAATTTTAAAAAAGCAAAAGATTTTGAGTGATAATTTACCACAAACAAGAGTTAGAACGATAGAAGATATAAGAATGTCTATAATAAGTAATTTAACAGTTCTTGCTAGTAAATCATCAGATGAAACTAAAAATTTCATTACTTTTGAAAGAAAAATCGAAAGATATAGTAGAAAAGCTGAAAGTACAGTATTTGTAACATTATTTCAAGATGTTGTTGAGTTGCTAAATGCTTTAATAACAGAAAAAATTATTACAAAAGAAGACGCTATTGAAAAAATAGGATATATTTATGATAAATTTCCTGTATCAATAGAAAAAAATCTTTATTTTCAAAAGAAAGATAAAATGGAGTTTTTTAGAGATTTAATAAAACCTTTTACGAAAATAAGTGTTAATAACAAAGATATTGTAAAAGATTTTGAAAAATTTATGTTTAATTTATTTAATTATGCTGAAATTATAAAAATCAATAAGTCTGTTATTAATGTATGTTTTCAAAAAAAATTTTTAAGATATGTAAAAAAATATAATATAATAGAAAATATTTAAAAAATTAAGTTAGTTAAAAATATTAAAGGGGAAAGAAGTATTATGGCACAAGAGAAAAATTTAGAAAACAAAATTAAGGATTTTTTAAAAAAGAATAATATTTATCATTTTAAGACAAAGGGTGGAATTTATGGAACGATAGGTTTACCTGATTTAGTTATATGTATAAATGGAAAGTTTGTTGGATTAGAATTAAAATCTAAAATAGGTAAAGTAAGTCTACAACAATATAAAAATGGTGCTAAGATAACAGAAAATAAAGGTATATTTGCTGTTATTGACGATTATGATAAATTTTTGGAATTATATAATGATTTAATTAAAAACAAAAAAGTAATAAGACATACTTTATCTTTTGAAGAATTATCTAATTTATATAAAGATACTAAAGAAAAAAAGATAAACAATTATATGAAAAAACTTAATAATAAAGAAGAAAGTACAAATAAAGTTAAAAGAAAAGTTACTAAATCAACTAAAACAGCTAATGTTGTTAATGCTATTTAAAAAAATAGTGGTTGTTTTAAAAATGTTTAAAATATAAAAAAAGTAAGTGAGGTATTTTATGAGTACAGTTATAATTTGTGAAAAACCTGATATTATGAGAAAAGTCGCTAAGGCTTTAGGACTTAATAAAAAAGGTGAAAAAGAATACTACTATACTAATTCTGATGAAAGTATGTTTTCAACTTCTGTAAGAGGGCATTTCTTAACATTATTAATGCCTGAAGAATATAAGTATGGAGAGAATACTAAAGAAAAAGGTAGTTGGGCAAACGATATATTACCAATCGTTCCTGAAAAGTTTGAAAAAAAAGTAATGCCTGATAAAGACATTAAAGACAAGTTAAAGGCTATTGTTCAGCTTTGTAAAAAATGCGATACCATAGTGAATTGTGGCGACGCTGATAGAGAGGGACAAATAATAGTTGATGAAATTCTTGAAAAATATGGATTTTTACACGATAGTAAAAAGAAAATTAAAAGATTGTGGTTACCAGCACAAACAGAAGAAGATATAAGAGAGGGAGTTGCAAATCTTTTAGATAACAAAGCATATTTAAGTTTAAGTAATGAGGGGATAGCAAGACAATATTTGGATTGGTTATTTGGAATAAACATTACAAGACTTATGAGTGTAAAAAAAGGAAGACTTTTAAATAGTGGAAGACTTATAATTCCTATTGTAAAATATATTTATGATAGAGATATGGCTATTAAAAACTTCGTTCCTGTACCATATTTTATAGTAAAAAGTACAAAAAACAATGTAAATCTTATTACAAAAGAAAAATGGAAAACTAAAGAAGAAAGTATTAAACAAATGGAAGAACTTAATAGAATAGGCAAAGCTATTGTTTCGGATATAAAAGAAAAAGAATTTAAGCCACAACCTAAAAAGTTATTTTCATTAAATACTTTACAACAAATTCTTTCTAAACAAGGATTTAAAGCTGATAGAGTATTGGAACTTGCACAATCTTTATACGATAAAGGTTTAACAACTTATCCTAGAACTTCATCAGAATATCTAAAAGAAAGTGAAAAGGAAAACTGTAAAAAATTTATTAATGCACACCAAAATCGTGCTGGAAAAACTTTAAAATTTAGAGATAGTAAAAATATCTTTGACAATAGTAAAGTAAAAGCTGAAAAATCTGAAAAAAATAGTGAAAGTGCAGATACTTCTCACAGTGCTATTACACCCACAGCTAAAATAAGTGGAATTGAGGGTTTATCAGTAGATGAAAAGAAAGTTTATGATGTAATTTGCAATAGATTTTATGCAAATTTTTGTGAAGAAGAAACAATAATTTCTAAAAAAGAAATGATTATAAAAGTAGGAGATTATGAATTTAAAATAAATGGACAAGCTGTTAAGCAAGAGGGTTATTATTTCTTTGAAAAAGAAAGTGGAGATGTTATGTTACCTAATCTTCAAAAAGGAGATGAATTTGAAGTAGCATTTACAACAGAAGAAAAGAAAACTACACCCCCTGTAAAAGTCAGTGTAATTGAATTATTTAACTGGTTTTTAAAGCCATTTAAGAAAGTTGACTTAGAAAAGTTAGCAAAAGAAACTGATGAAGAAGAAAATGACAATGAAGTAGTTGATGAAACAGTTGAAAGTGATGATGAAGACTATAAACTAATGTTACAAGGTATACAAATTGGAACAGAGGCAACAAGGGCTGAAACTGTCAATAAATGTGTTAAGACAGGTTATATAACAGAAACAGTTAAGAAAAAATCAATAACTTATAACATAACTGATGTTGGTATAGAATTTATAGAAACTTTAGATATGTTAAATATCAACTTATATACAGAAAAAACTATTGAATTTTCTAAGTTGATGAAAAGAGTGTCGGATAACGATTTGACAATCGAAGAAATAATTGAGATGTCAAAGAATGAATTAATAGAAATTGTAAAAAATGCAGAAAAAGTGGAGGTAAAAAAGATGGAAAACACAACAGAAAGAGAAGTATTTGGAAAATTGGCTTGTATGGGAGATTTACCTATATATAAAATTGAATATAATAAAGATGGGAAAAAAGGTGTCGTATATTCAAGTAATAATGAAGAAAAACCATTTAGATTATATCAAGAAACTAAATTATTTGGAACACCTGTAAAACTTACAGATAGTGATGTCAAAAAATTATTAAAAGGAGAACAAGTTCTTTATAAACTTAAATCTAAAGCAGGAAAAGATTATGAGGGATTAGTAAGTATAACAGGAGTTAATGGTAAAGATGAACAATATTCAGGAAGTCCAAAGTTTAATTTAGCTTTTCCGTCAAAAAAATAGAATGAGGGGGAAATAGAATGGTAACAGGGGTTTTAAGTGTAAATTATAGTGATTTTTGGAATAATGTTAAAGCATTTTTCAAAAATGATAAAGTTAAGAAAGTCCTATTTATAGGCTTTCTTATACTTTTATTTTTCTTAGTGAATAAATATTCATACTCTGTACCGACAACAGGTGGTACAGGTGGTGGAACTGGTGGAACAGGTGGTGGTACAGGTGGAACAGGTGGAACAGGAAGTACAACACCCTCAGCACCTAGCGACCCAAATGAGGCAGTTAATATTGGTTTTATTTCAGAACTTATCGGTGATAGTGTAGATAAATTTTTCACTATGATAATGACACAATTAGCAGTAATGATAGCGAATTTATCAGCAGTTGTACTTGCTCTATGTGTTTTATTCTTTACAATAGATTTTTTATTAAAAACATTATCACATCTTGGAAATATAACAGTAGCAAGTTTAATTTTACCTAATTTACCTAGTATAATAACTTTTGCTGTTATTGTTTTCTTACTTTTACCAAGTGGACAACAAGTATCGGCAACAATGGGTTCAGGTTCTAATGCACAAACTATATCCACGACTATAAACAATTATCAAATGATTACTATGGGTACACCTGATATGTCGCAACCGTCCTTGATGACAGGTTTTATGAAAATGGGAGAACAATTCTTTGGAACAGGAATGAGAGTACCTGATTTTAAAAAGCCTAGTGATGTATTATCAACAATTTTAACAATACCTTTTACTATTTGGAACTTAGCTTTTACAAATGGAATAGGGGCTATTGCAACAATAATGTTTGCTTTACTTGCCTTTGGTAGTATGTTTACTGTTATGGGATTAGTTAAAGATGTACTTATGGCTTTTATAACTTATGTTTTAATAGTAGGTTTATCAGTTATTTTAATGCCTTTCTTATTGTTTGAAAAAACAGCACAAATAGGTGGTGCTATTATTTCAAATATTGTAAATAAAGGATTATCACTTGCTATAAGGTTGGGATTAATAGGAGTAGTTGTAAACATTATAGAAACTATTACGAGTGCTATTGATAAAGCAGAGCCAGACGGAATAAATATGGGTACAGCTTTTCAAACAGGTTTTGTGCTTATGATAGGAATGTTCATTGCAGGAGAGGGTGGACAAATTGCTGATAGTGTATTATCAGGAAGAGTTGCTAGTCTTAATGCAGGAAACTTCATAGGTGGTGCTGTTGGTAAAGTAATGGGTGCAGGAGCAACAGCAGTTGTATTAGCTAAAAAAGGTTATGACAGTTATAAAACAAGAAAAGAAAACAAACAAGTTAGAAATAGCGAAAATGATAGGAATAATCAAAATACAGCTGATAGAAATGCTATGGAACAAAATGAACAAAATTTACAATCAGCAACTGATAGCCAAAATGACGCATTTAGAAAGAATGAAGTTGCTCAAAGCAATTTAAAAAGTGCTAAAGAAGATTATAAGAAAGCAGTTGCAAGTGGAGATAAAAATGCTATAAAACAAGCTAGACAAAATGTTAAAGACGCTCAAAATGTAGCAGATGAAACAGCTAATGAACTTAATGAAAGAACAAGTAATTTAGCAAAAGTTCAACAAGATACAAGAAGAGATAATAGAAGATTAGAGGCAAGAATTATTGAAAGAAATGATATACACGAAAATCTTGCTAATACAACAAGAACAGCACAAAGTAACAGAGAAAGAAGTATACAAGAAACAAGAACTAACTTTGAAAGAAGAGCAGGAACAGTTGCTAAGGCTTTAGGTGGAAACCAATCATTAGCAAGAGAAAGTGCAGGTTCTGTTATAAGAAATACTGAAAAAGTGTTAGGTGGAGTTGCAACAGCAGGAGTAGTTGCAGGTGGAGTTGCTAGAGCAGGATTAGTTGTAGGTGGACAACTTACTAAATTAGGTGGTGCTTACGCTAAATTAGGTGGTGCTTTTTTTGTTGATGACCCTAGTGTAAAGGCTCAAATGGTAAATGAAGTGGCTCAAATGGTAAATGAAGTTAAAAATGATTTAGGAGATATGGCAAAGCATTTTTACAAAGATAAAGTTAATGCTTTCAGTGATACTATAAGACAAAAAACTTCACTTATTAGACAAGGTGGAAGAGCAGTTGCAGGTGCTGTTAAAGGTACTTTTAGTAGTATTAAAAAAGGTGAAGTAATTTCAAATGTAACAAATGCTATTAATAGTACAGAAAGTATGCAAAATCTTTACAGAGATATGGGAGTACAAGGTTATAGTCATATTCAAGGATTTAGAGAAAGAAATGACCCAACAGCCTTTAAACAATCAGAGGCATATCAAAGAGATTACACAACTATCTATGGAAATATGATGGTTGCAGAGGGTAAAGAAGAGGGAAAAGATTTCCATATAAGAAATCAAGATGGAACTTTAATGACAGTTGATGAAGTTAGAGCAAGAAATAATATTGATGATGAGTTAGATAACAGTATTAAACTTAGAAGAGCCGAACATATTCAAGATGAGGTTCGTAGAAATGCTGGAAAAACTCCAGCTAGATATAACAAAAAAAATAGGAATTAGAAAAGGTGGTGAAAAAATATGATAACTTTACAAGATATAGAACAAACCTTTGTACAGTCATTATCGACAGGTAATGCAAGTAGAGAGGGTATTTTAGAGGGAATAGTCAATTTTTTCGTTGCCACTTTTTCAGATGGGATAGTCAAACTTATGGTTATGATTATCCCAATCATAGTCCTAGTAAAAATTTTAGATATTTTGTTGGAATATATAAGAAATCCTAATAGAAGTGTAAAGATGATTGTTATGACTTCTTTGCAAACTATATTACATTACACTATTATCATATTCTTAGCTGAATTTTGGGTAAAGTATTTTTATCAAGATATGTTTGAAATCGTAACTAAGAGATTACCAATGCAACTTTTAAATCTTAGTGAACCTTTATCTTTAGATAGAATTACAAGAATATTTACAGCACCTTTCATAGTTTTTGGAAATATTTTAAGTAATAACTCACAAAAACTTGTAGAAATGATTTATAGTGGTGCGTCGCAAGAAGAAATAAATAGAGAAATATATAGCAAAGATTATTGGGATATTATAACAGAAAGTGTAAAAGCAGTTGTATCAGCTATTACAACAGGATTATCTTTTATAACTGACGCATTGAAAAGTTTATTAGGTGTAAAAGAAACAGGAAATTTCTTAGTAAAAGGATTTGCTTTTGTAGGAGTATGGCTGATAGGAATAAAAATAATGAAATTATTTTCTACGATATTATTTGCATATTTATTTGCAGGATTAAGTGTAGCAGTTTCATTAGCAATGGGAACATTCCATTTTATTTTTACTTCCGAAAAGATACAAGGATTAAGTGGTGGAATGGATAAATTGTTAAGGATTATTTTAAATAGTATTGCAAAATTCACTGTACTTATAGCATTTTTATTTGTAGCAAATAATCCTGATATTCCTTTATCACCAATTTGGACAGCAAAAGAAATAGCAAGAATACAAGATGGTGATAGATTTTTTAAAAACTTTAATGAACCTGAAACATTTTATCTTATCTTAGGATATTGGTTATTTATGATATTGTTTACAAAAGTGTTTCAAGAAACATCAGATAGAATATCTATAATTTAATAGAAGAAAGGAATAAAAATGGCAAAAGAAAGAGGAAGAGAATTAATAGATGTAACTCAACAAGAATTTTTTGTAGGATTAGAAAGAAAATTTTTCTCTTATGAAACAAGTGATGAATTGATAAAGAAAAGATATTTGACTGATTTTATGAGGGGAAGTGTTCTGAAAGGAATACCTATTTCTAATATTTCTTTAGAAGTTAATAAATTTATAACTTTTAACATAGAGGGTGTTATTAAAATCAGAATGGCAATACCTTTAACTTATGTATGCTCAAAGAAAAATAATTTCATATATTGTCCTATTGAAATGAGTGATAGCAAAAAAGATGATACCGATAATAATGATACCGATAATAACGATACTGATAATAACAATAAAGAAAAGAGAAATAAACATAAACCTTTATTATCAGGGTATATTAAAAAAGCAAAGTTTAAACCTGTTGATATGCAAATTATTGACGGAAAAGAAATCGTATATGATAGTATGGCTTTAGTTTTAAATGGTATTAGAAGAAAATTTTATAATACTATTTACAGAGAAACTGATATAGATTTTATTGAAGATTTCTTTGAAAGTTTTTACAAAGAACATATAGCAGATATTGTAATAAACTTAGCAAATTCTCATTTTGAAGAGGCAGAAGTAAAAAAATATGGAAATTCATATTCAATTCTTTACAGGGATTTAACAGGGTTTAAAATTAATAATCCATATTATGACCCTAACAATATAGATGAAAATATTTATTCAATCTTTACAATGGCAAGTTTACCTTTTGAATTTGAAAATTTAGAAGTAGATGACACAAGGTTTTCTGAATTAGATGTCTTAATGAATTACAGAATAAGGGCTTTAATTGAAGAAGATGAAATATTTGAAGATTTTAATTTAAGTGATGATAGTTTAACAGAGAAAGAATTTAAAGAAAGAAGTTTAGTAATGTTACCTGTTATAGATTTCAAAAATGAAATATATTCTTTTGAAGATGAAGAATTTACACCTGAAATCGCAAGAGATATATGTGCTTTATTTGGAATGAATGAAGAATTTTATGAAAGAACAAAACCTTTAGAAATATTGCTAAGTAGCAACGCTTTCTTAAAATACTGTATAGAACATTATTTTTCTTTAGTTGTTTTTTATATGAGTATAACTTTACTGAAAGAGGAAAAAGATAAAGAGAAAGAAGAAATTCAATTTCAACAAGAAATTCAAAGGCAAAATTTAGAAAATCAAACTCAAACTTTATAAAAGTAAACTTTAAAAATAAAAAAATTTTAAAAAGGACTTATAAGTCCTTTTTAATTTTCTTCTAGTGGACAATAAAGTCAAAAATTATTGACATTTTAGTTTTTATATGTTATAATAGTGGTGAAAATAAGAATTGAAATTAAGAATGAAAAATATTTATAACTTCTTTAAAAAATGAAAGATTAAAAAATTGAAAATTAAAAAGGAGAGATAAATATGAAAAAAACAATAATATATTTAATGTTAGTATTAGGAGTTGTCTGTTTAGTAGGTTGTGGTAAAGAAAAAGGAGAAATAAGTCATAATGATGTAACAGTCGCTACTAATGTAGTAAAAGGAAATACTTATGATGAAAAAGTAATGGAACTTCTTACAAATGAAAAATATTGGAAAGTAGTAAACGGAAGTAGAGTTGCTTATTTCTATCCTAAATATAAAGAATTAGTATGTGAAACATACGCAAATAGAGAAACACCAAAAAATCAAATGATAAGTTTTTGTTATGAAACAGAAGAAGAATTAAATGAAATAATAGAATATGCAAAAGAATTTAATAGAACTCACGAAAGAATGAAATTGAGTGAAGAACCTCATATTGTACCACAATTTAAGACTATTGGTTTTGGAAATTATTTTCCTGAATTAGATAAAAAATAAATAGCAAAACAAAAAAATAAATAATAAAGCAAAAAGGCACAGCTTATATGTGCCTTTTTTTATTAATAGATAAAAATATAAAAAAAGAAGTAAAAAAGTTATGAAGTATTTTGAAACTTTCACAAAATTCAAAATAATGGAAAAGTTAAATTAATTATAACATATTTATTTTTTTCTTACAAATATAGTTTTATATTTGTAAAGGTATTTTTATCAGACAATGTTGTCTGTTTTGCTTGACATAGACTAATTTATATGGTATAATATAATCAGAAATAGAAAATGAACATTAAAAATTTAAGGGAGTAAAAAATGAAAGCGATTTTAAAAGTTATAATAATGTTTTTAGTGATTTCTAGTATTAGTTTAGCTAACACTAATCATATAAATTATATAATGAATACAAATAAAAATTTAAGTGAAGAACAAGCTGAAAAACTTTATAAAAAGTTTAAGACATACACAAATAAATATGATGTAGATATAGAGTTAGCATTAGCTGTTGCTAGTGTAGAAAGCAAATTCAGAGAAACAGCTGAAAGTGGTGCTGGTGCTTATGGAATAATGCAAATTATGGATATAACTTCAAAGCATTATGATAAAAACAGAAAAAATTTAGATGAAAATATTGAAATTGGTGTTTTACATCTAAATGATAGTTTAAAAGCATTTGGTAAAACTGATAATGCGATAGCGTCTTATAATGCAGGTATCAGCAGAATAAAAACAACAAATTATAAGAATATACCTGAAACTAGATTTTATGTAGCAAAGGTTAAACAAGAATTAGAAAAGTTAAAATATAAAATTAAAGTAGATAAAGCAAGAGAAATGCAAACTATAAAAGAAGTAGTTAAAAAGTCTATTTCTAAAACAAATAAAATTAAATTTAATTTAGGAGAAGATGAAAAACAACAGATTGAAGAAAATGAAGAAGTAGGAATAGACGAAAGTGGTGAAGAAGAAACAGAACAAGAACAAAGTCAAGTTGAAGAAAAGAAAGAAGAAAAAAGAGGATTAGGATTTAAGTTAGGTGGATTAGGAATGTTACCTAACAGTGATTAAAAGAGAGGTGTTAAAAATGGCTTACAGTTTTGCAAGAACATTATATGATAGAGGCGAACATATAAAAAGAAGTATATTAGACGACGAAAGCGTTGATATAAAACCAAGAATAGCAAATGAATTATTCAAAGAAAATTATTCAGCTAAAATAGTAGGTTTAGAAAACTTTAAAGACGAAGAATTAGTAAAGTTAAGAGAAGTCTTTAAGAAAACTTTTGCTGAAGTTATGGATTATAAGAACGATATAAATACTATAATGGAAAAAAGTATTTCATTAGAATGTTATTCTTATGAATTTAACTTAGATGAATTATTTAAGTTACATTTTATAACTTACTTAAATCAAGATAAAAAAACTTCAAGAGAAAAGTTATATTTTGTAAGAGATATATCTCAAAACGAAAGATGTGTAATTCATTTAAGGTTTAGAGAATGGGTATACTCATTCGGTAATGAAAACAAAGAAAAATTATGGTATGACGAAAGACCAATAACTTTCTTAAAAGTTATAGATGAGATAAACTACTTATTATATCAAAGAAATGGAAAAATAAATTAAAAAGATATAGTAAAAAAATGAAAATGCTAGTTGATATAAATTAGCATTTTTATTGATGAAAAAACAATGAAAATATAACAAAATTTGTTTTTAAATGAATTTGAAATTAAAGCAGAAGAATTAAAATATAACTAAATTAGTTAAAGAATGTTAAAATGATAAAGGAGTTAAAAAATGGCTAAAAAGAAAAAAGAAGTAAAAGAATACATACCAAAATTTAGAAAGATGTTTGAATATCAGAAAGAATTAGTAGATGGTTCTGAAAAAAATTATATGTATATAACCGATACTGGAACAGGAAAGTCTTTAATGGCTATACACCATTATTTAAGACATAGAAAAGATGAAAATACTAACCTTATAATTGTAGCACCTGCTCAAAAGGTTAAAGAAAAAGGTTGGGATAGAGAAATTAAAAATGTAGAGTTTTCAGAAAAAATATCTATACCTAATTATGAGGTAATAACTTATGCAGAAATTGTTAAAAGAACTAAACATATTTTAGATATGAAACCCATAAAGGGTATTTCTTTATCAGGAACAAGAAGTAAAATGTTATCTGAAATGTTTTCAGATACTTTTTTCATAATAGATGAGTGCCATTATATGAAAAATAGGACATCTAAAAGAAGTAAGGCTTTATTCCATTCTTTAAAAGAGAGTGATGGGTGGTGTATGTTATCAGCAACACCATATCCTAATGGTTATATAGATTTAGGCGTTTATCTTGCGACAGCTGGGTTCTATGAAAGTGCATATCAATATGAAATGAAAAATGCAACTTATAGTGAAAGAATGTTTAAACTTTACAATGTGAGAGTTCCTGAAAGAGAAGATAGATTTTGGAATAATAGAGAAAAGGTAGATGAAGAATTTAAAAGTTTCTCTTCAAAACCTTTAAAGAAAGAAGAATGTTTAGATTTACCTAAACTTATAAAAGTAACAAATTTTTTCCCTAAATCTTCTGAATATATGGAATTAGAGGCAACTTTCGGAGAATTTTTAACTAAATTTTCAGGTACTATTAATTTTGGAGAAACAGAAAATAATTCTAATTTTGAAAATGAAATAGATAAAATTCAAGATGAAAAATTTAATAAATTAGTTCGAGAAATATCTACTTTTAAATTAGCTGACGCTATTAAGAAGATACAAGCTAAAAAAGAAAAAGAATTATCTAAAAAAACAGTTAATGATTTTAAAATTGATTTCTTAAATCAAATTGATGATGGATTAGTAAGTGTCGCTAAAATATTTGCATTAGGAAGACAATATGCTAACATATTAGATAAGGTTGATTTCTTAATGGAATTTTTAGAGGGTACAAGGAACAATGTATTAGTTTTCTATAATTTCAAAATAGAAAGAGAATATATAATGAAAGCTATTCAAGAAAGAATAGAAAAGAAATCAGAAGATAATGATTTTTCTAACAAAACAATATATGAAGTTAGAGGTGGAGAAAACAACCTACCTGATTTCCAAGATTATGAAAACCTTGAAAATACTATAACTTTAGTACAAATTCAAGCAGGTGGGGCTGGAATAGAGTTGCAATATTGTACTGATGTTGTTTATTTTTCACCTACTTGGAGTTACCAAGATTACTCACAATCACTAGGAAGAGCGTATAGACAAGGACAAGAAAAGAATGTTACTGTCTATGAATATATAGTAGAAGATAGTATGGAAGAATATATTAAATCTCTTTTAGATAATAAAAAAGATTTTGACTTTAAAATGCTTATGAAATTATCTCAACAAAGATAATGAAAAGGGGAAATATGGTTAATAACAAATTTTTTAGGTTTTTTACATATAACTTGATTTTTGTTATTGAATACTTAATTACATTTTATTATCGTTACAAATTAGAAGAAGTAAATGAAATAACTATATCAAGTATAAATTTTAAGTTGTTTATTTTGTGGATAATAACATTTTTGACAATGTGCTTTTATGAAATTTATTTTATTTATTTGAAAACAATGGAAATAAAGTCTTTATCAATCATATTTGTCTTAGCATTTGAATTGTTATTTGTTATAGCTGTTCTTATCATAGTTTTTAAAGATATAAATGTAGGACTTATAAAAACTCAAGACTTTATACTAAAATTGCTTAAAACACTATTACAGAGATTATTTTAAAAAATAAATTAAAAATAAAAAGATGAGTGATAATTTTATGATAATAAATTATCTTTTGTCTTTTTTTATTTTGGAAAGAACTTTAATTTGACATAATATATATATTATGATATAATGTACATAACAAAAGGAAAATAAATATTTTAAATTTAAGGAGTGATGAGTAATGAATAAAATTATATTTATAGATGTAGAAACAGGTGGATTAGATGTAGAAACTTGTGCTTTAACACAATTAAGTGCAATAGTAGTTGTTGATAAAGAAACAAAAGCTATGTTTAATGCTTATGTAAAACCTTTTAAAAATGCTAGTTTTAGTTTAGAGGCATTAGCAGTTCAAGGAAGAAAATTTGAAGATTTTCAGAATATAAATTGTTATGATGAAAAAGATGTGTATAAAGAATTTGTAGCTTTTTTAGATAAATATGTAGATAAATTTGATAAAAATGACAAATTTATCGTAGCAGGATATAATGTGGACTTTGATATAAAAGTAATAGATAGTTTCTTTAAAAGAAATAGGAATTATTTCTTATTTAGTTATTTTAGCTCTTATCCAATCGACCCATTCCATTCTATAAGAATGTTACAAATGGTTGGTAAACTACCAATACTTGAAAATAACAGATTAGAAACTTGGTGTAATCATTTTGAGATTAAAATAAATGCTCATAACAGTTTAGGTGATATAATCGCAACTAAAAAGTTAATAACAAAATTCTTACAATTAATGAAAAGTTAATTAAATTTTTAAAAAGGACTTTATTGTCCTTTTTCTTATTTTAGACTTGAAATTTTATGAATTTTATGGTATAATATATCTATAAATTTAGAGTTAATTACAGTTAATAGGGGGTTTTTAGAATGAGAAAGTTAAAAGGAAATTTTTCTTTGGATAAAGATAGGTTTGAACTTTTAAAAAAAGCAGATAGTGAATACAAAACTACTTTATTCGCAGGTTATTATAAAAAATATTCAATCGTTATAGATGAAGAACATTGCATTTTAGAAAACAAAGAATTAAATAATAAAGAATTAAATAACAAAGAATTAAAGAACAAAGAATTAAAGAACAAAGAAAAAATCAATATCAAAAGAATAAGTCTTACTCATAAAGAAAATGATAAATTTCATAAATTTGTTGAACTAACAGAAGAAGAAATCTTAGAATTAGTAAATAAATATGATATTATCAATTTTAGAATTTTCAAAACTTCAGGACATATTTTCAATAAAATGAAACTGTTGTATATAGAAGAATTGGTAAAAGGTGTTGAATATCCTAAAAAAAATGAAATATATAGAAAGGAAGAATATTTTAATTAAAAATTTTCAACTATATTTTTTTAAAAGGGGGTATTTTTAAATGAGAGAACACGAATTAAAGACACTTTTACAATTAGATTTCATAAATAATCGTAGAGGTTTAACATACTATCGTGCAACTGAATTGAAGTTGCCAATGAACGAATATCAATCAACAGATTTACCTATAAATAAAGTTAAAGTTAGACTTGATTTTAAAGTTTTTAATAAAAATATGGATATGATTTTATATTTTACTGACTTAGCAACTAATAAAAAATATAGGATTTATGCTGTTACAGAAGACAATATAACTTATACAGATAAAATCAAAGAAACAGAATTTTCTGAATATGGAAACAATTTTACAGAATATTATTTTTTTATAGGAAAAAGGCAATCTAAAAAAGGAATTGATTACTTTGAATTATTAAAAGCGACTAAAATTTAGATAATAAGGTGAAAAAAATGAGGAAAGTTAAGATAAAGCATAAAGACGGAGATATGACAGGAATAACAATGATTTACATATTCTATCTTCAAATAAAAAGACATAAGGAACTTTGGGAAATAGATACAGAAAAATATGTTTTAAACAGATATTATAAAGGTGTTCTAACACGAATTATAAAAACAACTGAAATATTAGTGCATAGATTTGAAAACTATATTAATCATACAGTGATAAATGATGTTTTAGAAGTTTTAGAAAGAGAATTTAAAGAATTTGATTATAATGAAACAGATGTTAATAATTTAGAACTTTTAAAAACAATGTTTTTTTCTATATTAATATTTGATACAGCTAATACTCATAAGAAAAAAATGATAGGAGTTATCTTGAAATCAATGATAACTGATATAACTAAAGTTTTTAATGAATATATTGAAATGTGGATTAGAGATGTTGACGATAATGTTTTAAAAATTAAAAATTAATCAAAGGTGGTAAAAAAATGAAGAAAGAAACTGTTTTAGAGCAAAAAAGAAAAAGAAAAGTCTATTGTTTTGTTCTAAGTGAAATTATAAACGGATTGAATAAACTTAAAGATAAATATAATGTAGATTATAATATAAATGCTAAGGAAAGTTGGTTCATTTTAGAATTAAGTAATGGCGATAAAATGACTTATATATCACTTGATATTTTCACAATAAAAGAAAAAATAAAAAGTTACTTAATTAAAAAATATAAAATTGAAATGGAAAATTTTGATATAGCTTTGTTAAAAGCTGAAGATGAATTTTCTAAGGCAACTGATGAAGAAGTTTTATCATATTTAAGAAAATAAAAGCAATTTTGTTAAAAGGGGGTAATTTTATGGGAATGTTTTTTAGTGATAATGAAGATGATATAGCTAGAAGAAAAGCAGAAAATGATGATAAAAGTATGTTTTTTCATAGTGATGAAGAAGATGATGATGAGGGAAGTTTATTTTGGAGTAGTAAAAATAAAATAAGTTATGATGAGATGTATAGTGGAGAAATAGGAAAAAGAATTTTTGAGAATACAGCTAAAAAATTTGAAAAAATGAAAAATAATAATACCATTAAAAATGAAAATACAAACTTATGGAGAGCAAATAAAGGAGAAAAATATTATTGTATAAAACTTGATGTGATTTCTTACGAAGATAAAATAGAAGATAATATAGAAGAAAATAAGGCTTATGATGTTAATAATTATAATTCAGGAAACTATTTTAAAACATTAGAGATTGCTAAGCAAGTTCTTAATTCAGATGTATGGAAAAATAGATTTAAAAAATATAGAAAAAATATAAAAAGAGTACAAAATAGTGCGTATTTTACTATTAATTTGCATAATCCATATTTGCCATATTCAGTTTATGGGGATTTTTATGATAAATATGATAATAAAAATTATAATGAGGGTAATTATTTTAATGAATTTGATGAAGTTATAGACTTTTTTAAAAATAATTTAGAAAATTCTCAAAATGAAATTAAAAATTTTGTTAAAAATATAACTGATGAAGATTTTATTTTAAATGAAAATGAATATCAAGATGAAAATATTATAAATGAAGAAAATTATGATAAAACATATAAAAAAACATATAATAATAGTTATTGGAGAGCAGAAAAAGGCAGAGTATATTTTACTATTGATTATAATTTTGTAAAAGCTAATAATGAATTGTATAGTAATGAAGATTATTATACAGGAAATTATTTTAAAACATTAGAAATCGCTAAAAAAGTTCTTAATTCAGATGTATGGAAGAATAGATTTTGGGATTATAGAAAAAATAAAAATATAAGAAGAAGTGATGTTTACTATACTATTGATTTTCTTCTTGGAGAACCGACTATAAGTACAGAATTAAATATTGCTTTTAATTCAAATTTTGATTTTGAAGAGGGAAACTATTTTAATACAAAAAATGAGGCAATAGAATTTTTAAAAGTCCATTATCATAATTCTATAAAAAGAATAAAAGATTTCACTAATAATTTAATGAAAGAAAAAGGATATATTATAAGAGGGTATGATTTAAAAAAAGAAATTTCAGATGATGATAAGAAATTTAAAGAAGAAATAGATAAAATAAATAATGAAATGGCAGAAACTAATAAAGAAGAAGAAAAAGTTAATAAAAAAGCTGTTAAATTAAAAAATGATTATAAAAATCTTTTTAAAGAAAATTTATATTATTTAGATGAAAATAGTTTTTCAAATAAAATAAGATTAAATAAGGGAGAAACTTATTATTTTTTATTTGAAGAAAATATAATTTCAGTAATAGAAAATTATGATAGTATAGATAATGAAAGATTTAAAATAGGTAATTATTTCACGACACTGGAAATTGCTAATCAAGTTTTAAGTTCTGATATTTACCAAAATAGATATAGAGGTGCAAAAGAAAAATATACAAATAATATAAAATGGAGATTAAATTCAGAATATTATTGTCTTGATTTCTCAAATGGAAACATACTAAGAGAAATTAATAAAGGAACTTATTTAGATGAAAAAAGACATAAATTAGGAAACTTTTTTGGTAACTATGAAGAGGCAGAAAAAGTTAAAGAAACATTATGGATTGAAACTTGGAAAAATATTAGAGATATGGTAAATAAAAATTTAGGTTATGGGTACAAACAAGAAAATTTAGTAGAGGGTATACAAGTAACAAAAGAAAACATATCTGATATTATAAAAATGTTAGAAATTAATGATGAAAAATCATTTAACTTTATTGTTAATGAGGCAGATGAATTAGAAGAAATTTGGTATAAGGAAAGTCCTTATAGTAATCAAGATGTTATTATAATAAAAGCAAATTCATATATAGTTAAATTTTCAGAAACAGCTAATAAACCTAGATTTGAGTTTTATACTGAAGAAGAATTTAAAAGAAAATTTAAAAAAATACAATAAATAATAAGAAAATAGTAAATAAAGGTGGTAAAAATGGCTAAAAAAACAATAAAAAACTATGTCTATACTTTTGATAAAGCTGATGATTATATATATAGTGATATATTTGATAGTAAGGAAAAAGCAATAGAACAAGCTAAAAAAGAATGGGAAAATGATGAAAAAACACAAAAGCAATTTCCTGAAAAGAAATTATATATATGTGAATACGAAATATATAAAGAAAATACAAGCCTTGTAAGAGAAGTTGTAGAAACTATTCAAGAAAATGCTGATTTCTACCCTGAATATATGGAATTATCAGAAGAACATAAAGAAATATTAGATAAAATGTTAAATAATACAATTTTGAGATTTCAAAAGAAATATGGCTATCAACCTGACTTTTGGAATACTTTAAAAGAAAAAGAAGAAATTATAATTTTAGAATAAAAAGAGGAGAGATAGTAAATGGAATTTAAAATTTGGGATAAAGTTGAGAAAGTTTATTTAGAAAACGATAATGAAAATGCTTATTTTCTTAATATGAATGGGAAATTATATAAGATGAATTTTAGATTAGATACTTTAGAAGAATTACCTAAAGAAAGATATTTAATATTAAGAAATATAGGTACTTTTGACATAAACTCAAAAGAAACTTTTGAGGGTGATATAATTAAGTGGCAATTAGATTATTCTGATAAAGAAGAATATTCAGAAGTAATTTATGATGATTATTTAAAATGTTATTGTATATATTTTAAAAAAGAAAATGGAATTAAAGTTAAAAAGCCTATACATACTTTAAAAACGATTTACGGAGTTTGTTATAAAGTTATAGGTAATGTATTTTCAAATAGTAAATAGGGGGGTATAAATGAGTTATTCAACATTCTTTTTCATATTATATTTAAGTTTTATATTACTTTATGCAATAATACAAATAAAATTGATACTTTTCACTAAGAAATCTTTTAAAAGAACTTTGATGATTTATTTAGTTTTAATTATTTTTGTTACTGTTGGATTAAATTCAAATAAAATATTTGGGATAACTCATAGATTTTTTCTATTAAACTCACCTTTTCAAAGAGATTTATTAGAAATAACAGAATGGAATGGAAAAGAATATATCCTTGTTGATGTAAAAAAAGGCAATATAGAACTAATGGAAGTAGAGGTAAACAAAAAAGAAAAATCAGTTAAACTTTTTAGAAATACTTTAGTAAAAAAAGATTTTAAAGTTTTAACTCTTGAGGCTTTTGAAACAGAAAAAGTAGAACTTGTGAAATGAAAGGAAAAAAATGAACAAGCTAAGTAAAGAAGAACAAGAATTAGATAATTCACTTGAAAGATTTGGTTTTTTTATATTATTATTTGTGGTGCTGTTTTTTATAGGACTTTTTGTTTATGCTAAAATTTTTTTAAAAGAAGAAATGAAAGAAAATGCTAAATATCAAAATGCAATAAATCAGTTAGAAGTTTTTGCTGTAAATCAAAAAGAAATAAATATAAAAATTGCTGAAGAATATTTTGAAAAAACAGAAAATCATATTTTGAATAAAGGACTTTATAAAGATGTTGTTGATGAAAATGGGAATTTACTTAATTCTATTATCGAAAAATTTGAAAACAAAGAAGAAGAAAAAGCTAAAGAAAAAACTAAAACTATTGAAGTTGAAATAATAGTAGATAATTCGTTTTTAAAAGAATTTAGAGAGAAAAATTTAGAAGAAATCAAAGCCAAAATCTATGATTTGGCTAAGAAAAATAATTATGGCTTTTTAAATCAAAAAGAAGAAAAAATTAATTTTGTAAAAGGCTTAGAAAATTATTTAGTTAATTATATTCAAATAGGGAGATACAATAGCATAAGTTTTAAGAAAAATGTTGTCTACTTAAAGCAATCAGACAAGGAAGAAATTTCATTTTTCTATGAAGAATTAATGAGATTGTTTCCAAATAGAGAGTTTTATTTTACTAAAAATGGTGAATTGATGGTAAGTGCTTATGAAAATGGAATATTTGAAACAAATTTCGGTGGAGATGTTTATGGTAAAAAATTAAGAAAAGGTACTAAGATAACTCTAACCTTTACTATTGAGAAAGAATAGAAAGGAAGACATTATGAAAATAAAATATAAAACTCCTGAAAAATTTACTGAAATTATGGAATTACAAAAAGAATTAGATAAATCAGAAGAAAATAAAAATCTTAAAGATGTTGTTTATTTAAAAATGAAACTTGTTGAAAAAATAGTAGATTTTTACAATTTGAAAAATCAGAATAAAAACGATAGAATATCAAAAATGACTGAAATAGTAATAAGTTTAGCACAATTTTTGAATTATCTTTACGATAACAATTTGCAAAAAAATATTGTTTTAGAAAATAAAATGAAAGCATTTTTTTCCGAATATAGACGCCAAGTAACATTAGATGATATAGACTATATTTTATATGATTTTTCCTATAATAGATATAACACTCATTCATCTAATTCAGAATTGGTTTTAGCACTTATAGAAAGCATTGTTGATTTTAATTTAAAACTAAGAAATGTTTTAGAAATACTTTGTAATTTTGGTGGAATATATGAAATAGAAATGAATGATATATATAAAGAATATTATAATTTTTGGAAAAAGAAAAAAGGAATAGAAAATGAAAAAAATAACAACTGAACAAATGGAACTATTAATTTATGATTTTTTTGAAAAATCTTCTCTAGTTGTAGTACCAAGATTTGATAGTATGAATGGTTGCTATTATGAAGATAAAACTTCTATTTATGGTAAAAAATATGTAAGGATTGTTGACCACGAATGTGATATACTATCTGTAAGTAAAAAAATGTTTCTAAGAGAAATTGAAATAAAAGTATCAGTTGCAGATTTTAAAGCTGATTTCAAGAAGAAACATAATCATAGTGGAAATATAAAGAATTTCTATTATGCTGTTCCCTATTATATATTAGATAAAATCAAAGATTTAGTACCTGAAAATGCAGGAATTTTAGTTGCTGAAATTTGCCAAAAGACAAATAAAAATGATGAACTTATAGGTGAAGAGTGGGTTTTAAAAAAATATAAAAGTCCAAAAAATAACAATTTAGCAAGTCCAATAGATGAAAAACAATTAAATATTATTTATAGAATAGGTTATCTTAAATATTGGTTTCATAGAAAAAGAGAAGAAAAAGAAGAAAAAAAGGTAGGTTGGTTTTAAAATGTCAGATTTATGTTTAATAAAAAGAATGGGTAGGCTAGTTTCAAAATTATCAAATTTATGTTTATCAAAACAAACAAAAGATAATAATATGGATAAGGATTTTAAAATGCCTTTTTCATTAGTTCGTTACAATGATATTGGTTATGATTGGACGGATATAGAATTAAGAGAAGAAAACAGCAGTAAAACTTATTTTTCAAAAGAATATGAAGAAATGATGGAAGAAAATTTAAAAAATGAAGAGTTTTTAAAAAGATTAGAAGAATTAAAAATGAGTTTTCAAGAATTTAAAGATTATCACAAAAAATTTTATCAAGCTATTAAAGTAGAATTAGATAACCTTAATGATGTTTTTATTTTTTGTGGAAAGAAAAATAGAGTTAATTTTGACGAAAAAAAGAAAGAACTTTTAGAAAAAGGCTTTTTTGAGATAGATTTTGGTGGTTTTAAAAGCGAAAGAAAAAATAAAAAAATCTATCTAGGAAATTATATTGTAAGAGAAAAAACAGGAAATTATTATTATTTTGAAGTATTTAATGAAAAAGATTTTTTAGAAAAATATAAAGAAAAGGAAGTGTAAAATATGGAAAGAAATGAATTAAAAGAAAAATTAAAAGAATTTATTAAAGAGTTAGAAAAAGATGATGTAGATGTAGAAGAAATAAATAATAAAATAATTGAAATGTTACACGAAAATGAAAAATAATAGAATAAGGAAGTGAGAGTAAAAGATGATAAAAAAATTAAAAAAAGTAATAGTGGAAGAATTAGAAGTTTTACAAATAAGAAAAGATAACCTTTTAGAAGTGGCAAGTTTTGTAGAAAAATCTTTTCAAAATGATTATGAGATTTTAGAATTTAGAGAAAATACTTTAAAAAATGGAAGATTGCTTATAGGTTGTAAGATTGCTTATTTTGGAGATTATCTTGTTAAAGATAAAAATAAGTTAATAAAGGTTCTTGATGAATTAGGATATAAACAACTAATTAAACAATTTGAAAATGAAGAAAATACAAAAGAATTAGAAGACTTAGAAGAAAAAGAAAAAAATATAGAAACAAAATCTGAAAAGGAAGAAACAAACAAAGAAGAAGATGTTACTGATGAAAAACTTTTTAAAGGAATGGAAGACTTTATTAATAAAATTAAAGACAATGGTAATGGTGAAATTAAAGTAATTTTAGATTTAGGAAACAAAGTTTTCAAAGATAAGATTTTGAATGATACAGCTTTAAAAGAAAATATGGAAAATGTTAAAGAAATATTGGATAAAATATTTAAAAAATAAAGAAAATAATCTCTAAGGTTGATTTAATCAACCTTTTTTTATTAGTCGTTTTTAATTTTAATAAATTTATAAAATTTTTTTATAAAATTCTTAAAATAAATTAGAAAATAAGGTAATTATGATATAATTTACTAATAAAGAAAAGTAAAAGGGGTGAAAAGAATGTTAAGCATTTTTGCAAATAAAGAAAGTTTTAAAAAACAATTAGAAAAGTTTTTAGAAAAGTTAGAAAATGAAGACTTAGATTTAAACAAATTTAATAATGAATTGTTTGAAACAGCCTTAGACAATAAGAAAGATTTTAAAGCTGTTATATATGAAGAAACAATAAAAAACTTAAATAATACAATAAATAAAATGCAACCTGAAAAAGAAACAGATGATAGAATGAATTTAACTTCTTTAACAGAAAGTTTTGTACCTGATGATGTCTATAAACCATATTTTGAAAGCAGAACAGAAGACATTGCAACTTTAGTGAACTTAAAAAATAGAAGTGAATTTGGAAATGTAATTTCAGGTGAAGTTAAAGAAAGAATTGAAGAGAAAACAAAAGATAAAAGTTACGATATTCATATATTAGAAATGTTAGAACTAAAAACTTATATGCAAATAGGTATGAAAGAAATTATAAAAGATAATTTAGAAAACGCTAGTTATGAAGTCGAAAGAGCAACAGGAATTAAAAATTATGAAATAAACGAAGAAAAAATTTCAAGAGGAGATTTGAAAGCCTTATGTAATGTTATTGAAAATGATGATATATATAGTGAAAGAGATATAAAAAAAGATATTTTAGCAAACGAATTATTACACAATGATAAATTAGAAAAAAAACCGAAAAACTTTCAAAAAGTTTATGACGAATTTGAACAAGAAAAAAGCTATTTTTTAGAAAAAGCTAATTTGAATGAAAATCTTGAAATTTTCAAAAAGGATATATTGAAAGATTGTGTAGTTTATGGAAAAACTGATATTGATTTTAGTAAAAAAAGAATGGAAACAGCTTTGAGTTTAGATTTTAATTTCTTTATACCTAATGATGAAGTGAAGAGTTTTTTCAATTATACAGATGAGAAAAAATATGAAAGTGCTTTACCATTTAAAGCTATAAGTTCAAATGGTGAATTATTTTCAAATAAAGGTTCATTTGAAAACAATGAAAATCTTAAAAATTTAAAAAATGAAGTAATAAATAAAAAAGGTGAAGAATATTGGGATAACTTAAATTTAAAAGATATTAAAGAATGGAATAATTTAAAAAAAGATGGTTTTGTAGAAGAAATTACATTTGAATTTAAAGACAGTAAAGGAAAAGAAAAAATAGAAGTCTATACTGATGAAAAAGAAAATCTTTATAAAAATTTAAGTTTTGTTAATTATCTAAAAGATGATTTCTTAAAAAATGAAGAAGATAAAGTTTTAGAAGAACTATCAGGAAAAAGCAAAGCTGATATATGTAAGGCTTTAAATTGTAAAGAAATTGAAATAAGAGATTTAATTGAAGATAAAGAAAAACTATTACAATTAGATGATAAATGCAAGAGCAAAATGTTTGATGTCTTACATAAAGACGAAATTAAAACTAAAGAAAAAGAAAATAAGAAAAAATCAAAAACTAAAGAAGAAAAAACAGATAGAGAAATAGATTTTTAAAAATAACTTAAAATAAAAAAGGAGAAGTGTTATTTATGAGTAAAAAAACAGATTTTTTTGGATATGAGGCAAAACTAACTTATGAAAATCAACATACAGGAGCAAGAACATTTGAAGTAGACAGTGATTTGTTGCCTAAAATAAGTAGTTTTGTAGTCAATGTAATGAAAGAAGAAGATTTTAATGCTAAAGAAGTTATAAGAGATTTTAAACAAAAGGATAATGGTAATTTCACTTTTAAAACAGGAATAGGATATGATATTAGTGGAGAACTTTTAAAAGGAGATATTTCAGGTGCTGTTACAGGTGCTTTTAGTAGATTTTTAGATTATGATAAAGAACAAACAAAAGAAAGACTTGATATTTTAAATGATTTTATTGAAAGAAATTCTAAAGATATTGAAAGAAAATTCCCTAATGCAGAAAAGTTTGAGGGATTTAATAGGGAGTATGATTTTAGTCAAACAAAAGAAGATGTTGAATTTGATTTAGAAATTGCTGAATTTAAAAGAGATATGTTAGAAAACTTAGAAGATAATCATTTAGAATATTCTGATGATATAACTAAAAAATATTTAAGTAATGGAAAAAATGAACTAATAAAAGATTTCTTAGATAGTGTTGAATATAGAGATGAACTTTATAATGATATTAAATATAAAGTAGATGATATTGGACTTTCAACTGAATATCTAGTTGAAAAATTAGATTTAAAAGATAAACTTCCAGCTTTTAAAGTATTTACAGATGAGGGAATGGCTTTTGCAAGTGATGATGGTGGTTATGGTTATCAAGATAAAAAAGGTAGAATGATAGAACCTAGTGAAGTTGAAAAAATGGAAGAAATGATAGTAGATATTAAAGGTAGAGAATTTTATGATAATATGAATATGTATGATATAAAATCTTGGAATAATTTTGAAGAAACTGGATTAATAGTATGTTTCGAGGGGTATGACGGATACCAAGATGGATTAGTTGAATACAGAGATTATGATGATTATGCAAGACCTACTGTTGATACAGAACTTAGAAAAATTTTTGAAGAAAAAGTAGTAGAAGATTTTGTAAAAGATGTAAAAGATATTGTAGAAAGTGAAAATTATATTAAAGAAGATTATTTTGAAGAATTAAAAGAAAAGTATGATAAAAATATAGAAAAACTAGAAAATAAATTAAGTAAATTTAAAGAAAATAAAGAAAAAGATGTAAGTAAAGATGAAAAAGAAGAAACTAAAAATAAAGAAGATAAAGAAATAGATTTTTAGACTTTTATATTTTTAGAAATTGATTTTTTAAAAAAATAATAATTAAGTAGAGAGTTGAGGAAAAACCTCAACTTTCTATAAAATAAAAGGAGAAAAATATGAGCAATAAAATAGATTTTTTTGGATATGAGGGGAAAATGACTTATGAAAATCAAAGTTCAGGAATTAGAACTTTTCAAATGGATATTGATTTATTACATAAAATAAATAGTTTTACACTTAATGTAATGAAAGAAGAAGAGTTTAAACCTAAAGATGTTATAAGAGATTTTAGAATGACTTCTAATGGAGATTTTTCTTTTAAATGTGGTGGTGGTTACAAAATATCAGATGAACTTGTCGGAGGCGACGCAAGTGGAGTTATGAGTAAAACTTTTGAATATTTTTTAGAATATGATAAAGATAAAGACATAAAAGATTTAGATAGATTAAATGAATTTATAGAAGAAAACAAAGACCATATAAGAAGAATGTTCCCTAATGCAGATAAATTTGAGGGGTTCAATAAAGAATATGATTTTACCGAAGAAAAAATTGTAGATTTAGAACTTGAAAAAGGAAAAATTAGTGTAAAAACTGAGATTTTAGACGATTTAGAAGAATGTTCTTTAAAATATAGAGATAAAAATGGAAAAATAACAGAAAATGAAACAAAAGAAATGGTAATACCTAATACAGATTTAGAAAAATATTTTAAATATGTTTTTGACAATGATTATAATATTCACCCTAGTAATTTCAAAGGGGATATTAGTGAAGATAATTTTGTAAAAAAATTTAATTTAGAAGTTGAATTGCCTAATTTCACAATCCTTTCACCTGATAAAATATTATATAACAAAAATGATAGTTCACTTTGTGATATTGACACTTTAAAAGAAACAGTTTTAGAAGTAGAAAGTAAAGAGTTTTGGGATAATATGGATTTGAAAGATATTAGAAGTTATGAAACTCTTGCTGAAAAAGGCATTGTTTCTATATGTTATGAAAAAGAAACTGATGAAAAAGGTGAAGTTTACACAAAAGGTTATACAGGCTTTGAAGAATATTCTGAAAATGTTGTAAATTCAAAAAAGAAAGAAATTATAAATGAAGAAGTACAAAATATAAAAAAAGAACTTATGGAAAAAACAGATATAGAAAATAACTGTATAAAAACTAAAGATTTTTTTGAATTAAAAGAAAAATATGAAAAAGAATTAGAAAAAGTCGAAGATAAGTTAGAAAATTTAAAAGGAAATAAAGAAAAAATTGTAAGCAAAGAAGAAGTTCAAGACAAAGTTAAGGAAGAAAAAGAATTAGAAATAGAATAAGTAATAATATATTTAAAAAAAAGGGAAGTGGAAAAATAATGGGAATAAAAAACAAAATAAAAGATAAGGTTTTAGATGTTATAGAGAGAATGTATCCTAACAATTTAGAAATTAATGATAATATTGAACCTGAACCCGAAAGAGATAGATATGGTTTAACTAAAGAGGATTGGATAGGGCGTGAAGATGATGAAAGTTTTTCAGAAATGTTGCGTGAAACATACGACCCTGATTATGATTATGAATTAGAAGAATATATAAAAAATTATAAGGCTTTAAATGATGTAAGAGATGATAATAAACTTGAAATTTTAACTTTTATAAGAGATTTAGAAAAATTTAAAGTTGAGATGTTAGATGACTTATTAGATAATAAACTTCAAGAAAAAGTAAAAACAGGATTAATTTTTAGTTCAGGATATGTTTTTAAAGATTTTGATTTTAAAACTGATGATTTTAAAACAAATATTACAGATGAACAATTTAAAAAAATATATGAAAAGGAAGTTGAATATAGAGATAATTTTATCAATTTTAAAGTCTATAATAAAGATGGTGAAGAAATTTTCGATAGAAATACTTTTAAAAATTCTGACGAATATGAAAAAAGAGAAAATTTTAAAGAAGTAGGAGATTTATTTCGTAAGTATAGAGATGATGACCCTTTATTTTTCTTGAATTCAAAAGAGAATTATGACACTTGGGAAAAATTTGTTGAAAATGAAGAAGTTATTGTTGTATACGAAAATAAAAAAACAGGAGAATTAATATCTGATTATTCAAAAGAAAATTATTCAAATTTGGTTTTTGAAAGAAAGAAAGATAACATAGTAAAAGAAGAAATAGATAGGGTAAAAGCAATAGTAGAATATTATACAGATGAAAAAACAAGAGTAACAAATGCAGAAAATTTTAATGAATTAAGAGATATTTATGCTAAAGATGTTAGAAGTTTGACAAGACTAATAGAAGATTTAGAGAAAGAAAATCAAAAAAATAAAAATATTTCTAAAGAAAAAGAAATTGAAGTAGAAAAAGAAACTGAAGTAGAGAAAACTAATGATAAAGAAATTGAGTTGTAACAGAAATTTTTTCTTATAAGAATTTGCAAAAAGGACTTACAAGTCCTTTTTTATTTTTATTTAATTTTATAATATAAAGACATTATTGTCTGATTTACCTTGACTTTTTGCGTTTTTTATGGTATAATATAAGTACAAAACTAAAAAGGTTTAAGGAGTTGAAAAAAAGATGAATAATCAATTATTAATTGAATTGAATAAAGAACAAAGACAAGCTGTTGAGCAAATAAATGGTGCTATTTTAATACTTGCAGGAGCAGGAACAGGTAAAACAAAAACAATTACATATAGAATAGCGAATATGATAGAAAATAACGGAATAAGTCCTTACAGTATATTAGCTTTGACTTTCACTAATAAAGCGTCTAATGAAATGAGAGAAAGAATTACAAGTCTTATAGGAGATGAGGCTAAGAAATGTACTATATCTACTTTCCACGCTTTTGGATTAAGACTTTTGAGAGTATATTATGATTATATAGGTTATGAAGAAAATATAACTGTATATGATACTGATGACCAAAAGAAAGCTATTGAAGAACTAGATAAAAGATATAATCTTTTAAATGATATGGATATGGACATTGGAACACTTATAGGATATTTTTCAAATTTTAAAGAATTTGAATTAGTTGATGATATAAATGCTATGGAACAAGCATTGCTAAAACACCCTAAAAAACAATATATTATAGATTTTTTTAATTATTATGAAAGATTTTTAAAAGAAAATAATGCTATTGATTTCGCTGATATATTATATCTAACTAAAAAATTGTTAGAAAACAAAGAAATACTTAACAAAGTACAAGAAAGATATAAGTATATAATGGTAGATGAATACCAAGATACTAACCAAATACAATTTAGAATAATAGAAATGATAGCAAGTAAATATGAAAATATTTGTGTTGTAGGAGATGATAACCAAAGTATTTATAAGTTTAGAGGTGCTGATATAAGGAATATATTAAGTTTTAATAAAACTTATCCTAATGCTAAAACAATAAGGCTAGAACAAAATTACAGAAGTACAAAAGTAATAATAGATAGTTCTAATAAAGTTATTGATTGTAATAAAGCTAAAACAGACAAACAGTTGTGGACAGCAAATGAAAAAGGAGAACTTATTAAAGTTTTACAATGTAGAAATAACTATGCAGAGGGTGAAAGAGTTTGCTTTGAAATAAAAAATCTTATAAAAAAAGGATATTCTTATAATGATATAACTATTCTTTATAGAACAAATGCTCAATCAAGAATATTTGAAGATAAATTTTTAAAAGAAAATATTCCTTTTAAGATTTTTGGTGGACTATCTTTCTATGATAGACTTGAAATTAAAGATATGATAAGTTTTTTAAAATTATTTTATAATCCTAATGATGACATAGCTTTAATGAGAGTTTTGAATACTCCTAAAAAGAGAATAGGAGATGTTAGTTTAGAAAGATTAAGAGAATTTGCTGAAAAGTATGATATAAGTCTTTTTGAAAGTTTAAGATATGCTAAAGAAATAAATTTAACTAATGTTGCAAGAGAAGAAATAGAAAAGTTTTACTTTTTAATTAAAAGAAGTCAAAGTAAACTAGAAAGTGGAACTGAAATTGTTAAAATTTTAGAAAATTTTTTAGAAGAAACTCATTATTTCGATTTTATTCAAAGCAATATAAAATACAGAGAAAATTATGAAGATAGATGTGAAAACATAGAAGAATTTAAACTTTTAATAACTGAAATGGAAGACAAATCTTCTGATAACGGAGATAAATTAGGTATGTTATTAGAAGAAATTTCTTTAAAGAAATCAATTAGAGATGAAGAAGAAAGTTTAAATGCAGTAAAACTTATGACTATTCACAATTCAAAAGGATTAGAATTTCCTGTTGTGTTTGTTGTAGGAATGGTAAAAGATATATTTCCTAGTTTTAGATGTCAAACAGAAGAAGACTTAGAAGAAGAAAGAAGAATATGTTATGTAGCTTTAACAAGAGCCAAAAAGGAATTATATTTAAGTTTTTATACTGAAAGAATTATGTATAATAAACCTAAAAAAGCATATCCTAATTTATTTTTAAATGAAATACCAAATTCAAATATGCAAATCATTAAAGAAAATATCTATGATGAATTTGATTTTGATTTAGATTAAGCAAAGATTAAGAGGACTAACCTTATGATTTAGTTCTCTTTTTTTTATGAAAAGATTAGGACAAAAAATAAGACAATGTTGTCTAATTTTATTGATTTTTTAATATTTTTATGGTATAATATAAACAATAAAAACAAAAAGAATAGGGGTGTTTATTAGTGGAATTTGCTTACAGTTTAGATAACGAAAGATATGAGTTATGTGGTAAAACTAAGAATATAGAGAAAATTTTTAAAATGATAAAAAAAGAATACAATATTTCAGATTATATAGAAGATGGTTTAGTTTGTGTCTATGTAGGTGAAAAGAAAGAATATGAACCTTGTTTGTATATAGATGATGTACTTGATTTAATAAGAAAACAAGCTGATTGGGAAATTAATGATGACGAATATCTTGAAGATATAACAACAGAATTAAAAGAAGAAATAGAGGAAAAATTAAATAAAACTTTATTAAGTTTTCTTAAAAAACACAACTTAAAATCTAACAGATTTTTTGTAAAGAATGTAATAAAATATTATTTCAATGAAAATGGCATTTTAATAAGAAAAGAAGAAATAAGTGATTAGATGAGGGTGATTAGATGAAAAATACTGAAATTAAATCTGATGTTAAATACAAATTCAAAGTTTACGATTTAAAAAATGAAAAAGCATTAACTAGGGAAGAAATATTCACTGTTTTAGGTAAATTAATACTTTTGAAAAACAATGAAGTAGAGTTTAAAAGTAATGAAGAGTTTTATGTCGCACCTTTTTTGAATTGTTATGATAAAAGAGATTATGACTTATTTGAGGGGGATATTGTACTTTATAAATTCAGAGATAAAATTACTCAAAAGGTAAAAGAAAAAGGAATTGGAATATTAATTTATAATGAAAATAACCTATTACCTATGATGAAAGTAATAGGGAATGTATTATATAATTTAAAACACTATATAGAAGAAAAGGAATTGGAAGTTGTGAAAATAGGAAATTTTATAGAAAATAAAGATTTATTTGAGTTTTTTGTAAATGCAAATGACTTACATAGAAGAATATTAGATGAAAAATTTAATGAAAATTGTAATTCAGAGAAAAAAGCTGTTATAAAAAGTTTAGAAAATGAAATGAAAGAAATAAAAAAATCTTTATTTAAAAGTTTTAATTTTTAAAAGAAAGTAGGTTATTATGGAAAAATACATTGAAGAAAAGTCTAAAAAAGAAATTAATGCCTTAAAAATAACTTTAGAAAATATGGAAGAAATATTTGAAATTTTGGAGAAAAAAGCTATTAAATTTTCTAAAGATTTGAACGCTATAAAGGTTGCAGGTGGAATGTTCATCAAAATAAATAAAGACATACCACTTGAAATGGTAATACTTGGAGATTACTTAATTTTAGAAAATAATACAATAACTCTTATGAGAAAATACGATTTTGAGAAAAAATACAAAGAAGTTGAAGATGAAAAAAGAGAAATTCAATTAGGAGTTGTTTACAAACACTTTAAAGGAAAAGAATACAAAACTCTATATCTTGCTGAACATACAGAAACAAAAGAACAATTAGTTATATACCAAGCCTTATATGGAGATTATAAAATCTATGCAAGACCACTTGAAATGTTCCTATCAAAAGTGGATAGACTTAAATATCCTTTAAAAAAATACCCTGAAATTACTCAAAAATATAGATTTGTGTTAAAAACTGAAGACAATTAGATAAAAGAAATTTTAAAAGCTATTTTTATTTTAAGAAATTCTTAAAATAATTTTAGCTTTTTCTTAAAAAAAGTAAGAAAACAAATAAAAAATGTTATAATTATTATTATTGAAAGCAAAAAAAGGAGAAAGAAAATGAAAAAAGAAGAATATTCAGAAGACATAAAAAATAATGTTGATTTTTTAAACCATTGTATAGACCATTTAAAAAAAGGAATGGATTTTTTAGAAGAAAAAGGAATACAAACGGAGTTTAAATTTGAAAAAAGAAATCAATTTGTTACTCAATTTAATGAAAGTTTTTATTTTAAAGCCATAGATAATGGAAATGAATTATCTTACAATTCTGTTGAATTTGAAAGTGGAGATGTAAATACTATACTTGATAAAGTGTTTAATTATATGTGCTTAAATGAATATTCAGGATTTGATAATGATAATATGTTATATGATTTTGGTTCAAGTTACTATAATGATATTAATGAAGTTGAAAAGAAAAAATTAATAGGCGTTACAGAACATTCAAAATATGAGGATATTTTTAATCATAACCTTAGAACAATGGAAACTAATCTAAATTATGATGAAAGCGTAAGAACTGTTAAGTTCACTTTATCTAATATTAATCCTAATGAAACTAGAATAGAAATGAGATTATCAGATAATACTGTAATAGAAAAAGGAATAAAAGAACTAGAAAAATTTGATATAGGTGCGTTCTTTTATGATGAAGAATATATAAAAGATTTTATAGAAGAAGAATTAGAAATTGATACACCTATAAAGAATTTCAAAGGATTAACAAGAGAAAATTTAGTAGAAGAAAATGAAAATCCAGCATATATAAGATATAAATTTGATAATGATTATGGACTTTTAGTTACAAACAAATTTATTGAAAAAAATGGTACAGATAAATTTGTAGAAACTAAAGAAAATCCATATAGAGTTCATATTTTAAAATATGATGATAAAGACAATTATTTTGTAGACAGATATACAAAAGCAACTCAAGTGAATGTAAATGATGATGTGTTTTACGATTATCAAATTAGTTGTCAATCAGGTGCTGATGTAAAAGAATTGATTGAACAAGTTAAAGAATATGAAAAAACAAAAACATTAGATAAACAAGAATTAAAAGAAATTGTGAAAGATATAGTAGATAAATCTTTAGATAAAGATACTAAAGAACATAAAATTTTAGCCGAAAAATTAGATATGTTTGGAGATAATCAAACAGTAAAAAGTATAATAAAAGATATAATAAAAGAAGAATATAAAGAACAAGCTGTTTGCATAAAAGAAAGTGATATTTTTAAAAATGTAGATAAAGTTTTTGAAGATAAAGGAATAAATAGATATAAAGAAAATATAAAATTTGTTGAAAACTTTAGTAAAGAGCAAATAAATGAATTTTTAAAAATAGAAAGTAAGTTTGAAAAAGAAGTGTTTGAAAAAGTAGGAAGTTTTCTTATAGAAGATGAAGATAAACTTTTAATTGGAGATGAAAGTAAATATAGAAATAAACTTAATAAAGAAATTGGTAAACTTGCTAAAGATGTTGGAAAAGAAATGAATTTAAGTAAAGAAGAACTTATTAAATATTTTGATGAAGAAGATAATTTACCTGATTTCTTTGTTTATACTGAAAGTGGACTTGCTTTTGCAAGTAATTTTAAAGAAGAAATAAACGAACAAGCTAATAAAGAGTTTTTAGAAATTCTTAGTGAATATGGAAAAGATAAATGGAGTTTTGATATTAAAGATTTAGGAGAAATAGATAAACTTGAAGTTTGCCATAAGGATAAAAACGGAGAATTAATAGCTTATAATGGTTATAATAGATATATTAAAGATGTTGCCGATAAATTGTCTGATAAAGGATTTAAAGATAAGTTTACAAGTATAGGAGAAACAGTAAAAGAGAAAGTATATGATTTAATTCAAGAAGATGAAAAAGAACCTTTTATAACTAAAAAAGATTATGAAAAATTATCAAAAAAATTAGATGATAGAATAAAACTTTTTGATAAGAAGAATACAGCTAAAGAAAAAGATGAAAAAAATAGTGAAAAAGAAATAGAATTATAAAGAAAAATTATAAAAAAAGAATTGTAAAAAAGGGAAGTGAGCGTATGTTTTGGTTTTTAAAGAAAGATAATAACAAATCACAAGAAACAATTTCACCTAAAATGAATGTAGAAATAAAAGAAAAGAAAAAAGAAATAGGAAGTATTTTAAAAAAAGCAAGAGAAAGTTTTTCAATGAATATAGAAGATATATCAAAGAAAATATCTATTAAAGAAAATGATTTGAGAGATTTAGAAGATGGTACTCTTTCATCAGGAAAACTTAATTTCAATGATATAGAAAAAATAATTGAAAATTACCCTTTATCATACAATCAAAAAAAGTTTATTCTTACTGAAGTAGATAATATTATGGTAAGTGTAGGAAGTAATCATACAGACGAAAAAATTAACTTAAAAGAGATAGTACAGGATTTAGAAAAATAAAAAAAGAGGGGTTAAATATTATGTTAAATTTAAAAGAAGAAAATAAAGTTATTCAAGAAAAAATTAAAACAATGGATTTTAGTGAAATGCAAGAACATTTATTTGCAAGTGTCGATAAAGAAAATCATAAGGTATATATAGATTTCATTAATGATTATATGAATAAATCTCAAATTTTAGTTGATATTTTAAATGAAAATCAAATAAATTCAGTTGGTAAGATTTTAAAGGAAAATAATATTGATTATGAAGTAGAAAACAAAAATATAAAAGTAGTTTCAACTATCTTAGATGAACAAGATTTAGATAATCTTATTTATTCAAGGGTAATGGATATGAAAGAAGACTATGATTTACTTTATGCAAATGATAATTCTTATTTAAAAAAATTTTCAAAAGAAGAAAATCTTATTGATAAAAGAATAGAACTTTTGGAAAAGGGTTTTGAGAGAATAAAAGCAGAAATAGAATTAGATGATGATAAAAGCAATTATAAAAAATCAGTTAAATTTCAAAAAGAATTTAAAGAAAAATATGATATAAAAATTTCAGACAGCACTTTTTGGTACTTCGAGAAAAAGCAAGATGAACAAGAAGTTAAAGAAATTCAAGAAGATACAAAGGGAATTATTAAAGAAAAAGATGATAAAGAAATGGAATTTTAAAAATTGCTTATTAAAAAATATGTTTTTTTAAAATAAAAAGGAGTTTAAAAAATGGAAAACAAAAGACTGACATTGGAAAATGTCCAAGAAATAGGATTAGAATTATTAAAAGAAGAAAATTTTGGCAGTGATGAAATTTCGGTTTACTATAATTATGATGAAAAAATTATGAAAGAAACTATGGAAGAAGTAAGAGAAATAAAAAAAGCAAATGAATATGAAACCTTATATGACGCATTTGAAGATTATTTATCAGAAGTAAATTTTGATTATATAGATGATTTGAAAGATGAACTTGTGAAAAGAACAATAGAAAATAATAGTGATTATTCTTATGAAAGTGAAGAGTATCAAGAACTTTTTGATAAAGCAGTTGAAATTGTTGAAGAAAACTTCTCAATAAATATGAATACAAATGACATTTTAAAAAATACAAGAGTAAGAGATGTAGCTGTTATTTTATCACCTAATGATAATGAAAACTTTTATTTATCTAACTTTAATATTTCTGAAGAATTTAGAGATGATGTTCCACAAGATAGTCCTATGTTTTTCTTGATACAAAGTCAAGGATATGAAGTTGAAGATTTATATGATGATGAAAAAGTTGAAAAATCACCTTTCTTAAAATCTTTATCAAAGGAAGTAAAAGGTTTTTATGAAGATGTAAAAATTGGATTTTATACTAATATGAATTTAAGGGATTTGATAGATTTAGAAGAAACAAAACAAAATATAATAATCCCTAAGTCTACTGAAAGTGATTTAGTTTTAGAAAAAGAAATTGTTATAAGTAGAGATAAAGTAAAAATATATAGTGATTACAGTGAAGAACAAGAAGAAAGTAATTATACAATAGGTGGATTTGTTAGAGAAGAAATTATGCTTACTGATGAAAAAGCATTTGAAATGCACGAAGTAGACAAAGAAAAAATATATGAAATGATAAATTTTTTAGAAGAAAAAGAACTTCAAGAAGAAGAATTAGAAAAAATTGAAATTAGAAACAACTTTAATTCACCTAAAGATATGCAAGAATTTAATAAAAGCATAAAGGAAATGCAAGGTGAATTATTAAATTATTTAGAAGAAAAGGGTTATATAGAGAGAGAAAAGGAAGAATATAAATTTAAAAAAGATGTTTTAGAAAAAGATAATTTTGAAAGTTATGCTGATGATTTTCTTTCTCAAAGTTTAGAGTTTAAAAATGATGTATTTACCAAAAACTTTTCAGCTAAAAATTTAGTAGAAAGATTTGACCTTAAATTGCCTGATTTTAAAATATATAACAATGAAAATGGCGAAATGATTTATAATAGTGAAACAAGGGAAAAAGCAAAAGATTTAGAACAATTTATAGTAGATAAAAAAGGTGAAGAATTTTGGAATAATATGGCTCTTTCAAAACCAAAAAATTGGGAAAGTTTTATAGATGATAATTCTGTAACAATATTATCTAATGAAACAAACAAAACTTATGATGATTATTCTAAATTTGTTTTTGAAGAAATGGATAAAGAAGAATTTTCTTCTAAGACTTATGAAGAAAATATAGTTCAGTTAGAAAATGTAAGAATAGATTTAGTAGAAAATAGTAAAGATAATAAAATAAGTAAAGAAAACTATGATAAAATCAAAGAAAAATACCTTGAAACTGATTATAAAGAAAAAGCAAATGGAACTAACGAAGTTGAAAAATCTAGTAAAGAGATTGAAATGTAGGAGGAAAAAATGAGTGATAAAAAAGAAAAATTAACATTAGAAAACTTTGATGATTTAGCATTTGATTTATTAAAAAGAGAAAATGGAGATAAAACTGTACTTACTTATGGATTTGGTGAAGAAACAGATATTTCTCCTGATGAAATAGAAGAAATAAGAGAACTAAAAGAAGAAATAGGAGTAGATTATTTAGAAAGTGCTGTTGCTGAATTTTTGTCAAATAGCAATAAAGAGTATGAAACAGATATGTTATATGAATTAGCAGAAAAAGTTTTAGATAAATATGTTGATTATCCAAGTGGAAGTGATGAATACTTAGAAATTTATGATAAATTATATGAAAAAGTTTCAGAAAATTTCAATATAGAAGTGGACGCAAAACAAGTTATGAGTAACACTAATGTAGGAGAAGTAAAATTTTACCTTTGTAAAGACCAAGATAAAGATATGGGAGATTTATCAAATTATTTTAATGATTATACAAAAAACCCTGAAAACTTAAAAGATAATTTAGAAGAAGATGGATTTAATCCTGTTGCTTTCTTAGTACAAAGTCAAGGGTATGAAATGGAAGACTTGTACGATAAAGAAAAAGTTGAAAAATCAAGATTTTTAAGTTCACTTAAAAACGAATTAGAAGATTATTCAAATTCTAATAATGCTAGTTTCAATATAGGATTTACTAAAGAAGATGTATTTTTAGATGAAATAGCTTTATTTGAAGAAAGTGGAAAAAACATTATAATTTCTAAAGATAATTTTAGTGAAGAACACAATCAAATACAATTAGAAAAAGATATTATTTTAAATATAAATGATGTAAGAATTGTTAGTGATTATAGTGAAGAACAAGAAGAAAGTGAAATTTTAACAGTAGGTTCTGTACTTGACAGAAATAAAAAAATAGAATTAACAGATGAAAAAGCATTTGTACCTCACGAAGTAGATATAGAAAAAGTTTATACAAAAGCTATTATAGATTTAACTAAAGAAGACTATGAAAACTTTATTGATAAATATTCTTTAGATGATGACATACAATTAGCTGTTTCTTTAGGAAGATTGGAAAATAAAAATAAATCAATGAGTGGAGATTTAGTTGCATTTAAAGAAGATGTTAAAGAAATGCAAGGACAATTATTAAATTATTTAGAAGAAAAAGGTTATATTGAAAAAACAGAAGATAATAACTATCATATTTCAAAAGAAACATTAGATGAAGATAATTTTGAAAAAATAAAATTTGATTTTGTGAATGAATTTGATGAAATAAAAAATGATGTTTTTTTAAATAATTTTACTTTAGAAGATTTAGTTGAAAGATTTGATTTAAAAATGCCTGATTTTAAAATATATACTAAAGACAATGAAATATTATTTGATAGCAAAGACAAACATCATAATATGTTAGAAATAAGAGAAGTTGTAGTACCAAATAAAGGCGAAGAGTTTTGGGAAGATATGAATATCTATAATGCAAAAGATTGGGAAAGTTTATTACAAGATGAAAAGGTAATAGGAATTATTTCAAGAAATTCTGAACCTTTTAATAACTATGTTGATTATAGTTGTGATGTATTTGATGAGGGTGAAATATATAATAAAATTCAAGATGAACTTTCAATTTATGCTGATGAATTAAGACAAGAGATAAAAGAAAATACAAAAGATAATGTAATTACAAAAGAAAATTTAGATAAATTAAAAGAAAAATACAAAGTAGAAGATTACGAAGTAGAAAAAGAAGAAATTGAAGAAATCGAAAAAAATGAAGAAGTAGAAAAAACTAATGATAAAGAAATAGATTTTTAGATTTTTAGAAAATTTTTAATATAAGTCAATGAGTGGGTGTAAAAACCCACTTATTACAGAAAAGGAGAGAAAAAATGGAAAAACAAAGACTAACATTAGAAAATGTCCAAGAAATAGGTTTAGATTTATTAAAAAAAGAAAACGGAAATAGTGATGAATTTCAAATATATTGGGGTTATAATGATGAAATTGTACCTAATGATATGGAAGAAATAAGAGAACTAAAAGACAAAATGGGAACAGAACATTTATCAGACGCTGTCGCTGAATTTATATTTGAAAGAAATTCAATGTCTGATTACAGTGAAGAATTAGTTGAAAGTGTTTTAAAGAAATATTGTGATTATGATGAAAGTAGTGAAGAGTATCAAAATTTACAAGAAGAACTTGAAAATATTGTATTTGATGAGTTTACATTTGACGCAAATGAAATGGACTTATTAAGAAACAGTTATGGTGATGTTCAAATAGTTTTATGTAATGATAAAAATGATAAATATACAAAAATCTATAATGAAGAATTTTTAATCGAAAGTTATAAAAAACCTGATTTATTAAAAGAAGAATTGTGTAAGGAAACTTTTAAACCTACAACTTTTTCAATAGAAAACCAATTTAATCCTATGGTATTTTTAATACAAAGTCAAGGATATGAAATCGAAGACTTGTACAATAAAGAAAAAATAGAAAGTTCACCATTTTTAACTTCATTAAAAAATGCTATTGATAATGCTTATGAAAATGAATATGCAAGTATTTCATTTATAAAAGAAAACTTAGATTTAGTTGAACTTTTTGAACTTGAAGAAACAAAACAAAATATAAAAATACCTAAAGAAACTATGAAGAATACAGAAATAGTTCTTGAAAAAGATATTGTTATAGACAATAAGCATTTTAAAATAGTAAGTGATTATAGTGAAGAGAAAGAAGAAACAAATTTAATTGGAAGTTTTATTTCAAATAAGGCGAAAATTGAATTAACTGATGAAAAAGGATTTGAAACTAAAGATTATAATATAGAAAAAATATATGAAAAAGCTATATTAGATTTAGATAAAGAAGAATTAGAAGAATTTTTAGAAAGTGAAAAACTTCCTATATTTGATGAATTTATAGAAAATAAAATAGTAAGTGATATTAGAGAAAAATATTTAACTGAAAAAGAAGAAGATTTATTTTTTAATAAATCAACTCCTAAAAGTTTAGCTGAAAGTTTAATAAATAACAGAGAAATAGCTAATAATAATGGTTCTATAATAAGTCCTGAAATTGATAAAGCATTATTTGAAAGATATTCTAAAGAAGAAGACTTTGGAGAGGCTAAAACTTTAAGAGAAGTTATGATTGAAAAATATGAAGAAAAAATAAAAGATAATATACTAAATATTGAATACAAAGTAAGAAATACAAGTTTGCTTTTAGAAGAATATGAAGTTGATGAAAATAATCTAACAGTAGGAGATATAAAGACATTAGGTAATTTTTTAAGTGATGAAAGAATATTCACAAATAAAGAAATACTTGAAGATATAAGATTTGAAAAAGGATTAGCACCTACTTTTGATAAAGAAAAAATTGATGAGAAAACAGTTGAAAACTTAAAAGAAGTTTTTAGAGATTGGAAAAAACTAAAAGAAGAAAGTCTTGAAAGTTTTAGTGAATTTTTAAGTATAAGTTCCGACAAGATTAAAGACGAAGTTTTTAAAGAAGAATTTTCTTATTATAAAGATGATGAAATAGACAAAGACCTTTTTAGAGAACTAAATATAGCTTATAACAAAGAATATAAATTTGAAGATGATTTGAAAAAAATTGAAGAAAAAAACAAGTTATTAGATACAGATAAATTAGAAAAAATTAATACAGAAGTAAAAGAAATGCTAGGTGATGTCATAACATTTATGGAAGACAGTGGACATATTGAAAAACAAGGTAACAATTATGTTTTCAAAGATGATATTTTAGATAAAAATAATTTTAGCGATATGATGTCAGAATTTATTCCTAATGAATTTGAATTTAAAGAAGATATGCTATTAAAAAATTTAAGTCGTAGCGAATTAATAGAAAGATATGATATATCAACTCCTAATTTTGAAATTTATACTAAAAATGGAGATGAAATTTTTTACTCCTATGTAAATGAATATTCAGATATTGATGATATAAAAGAGAAATTAGAAAAATTCATTATAGAAACAAAAGGACAAGAGTTTTGGGATAATATGGATTATTACAATATAAATGATTGGGATAATTTATTAAAGAGTGGAGAAGTAATAGGAGTTTCAATAAATGAGGTTGAAGAAAATCAATTCACAAGCGTAGATGAATACTTATCACCAATATTTGATAATGGAGAAATTTTTGATTATATCTCTGATGAAATAAAAACTTATGGAGAAGATTTAAGACAAGAATTAGTAAGTAAAGTTGAAGATAATGTTATTGATGGATATGAATATGAGAAAATAAAAGAAAAATATAAAACAGAAGAAAAAGATGTAAAAACAAAAGAAAAAGTACAAGAAAAAGAAGTTACTAAAGATGAGTTTGAAAGAGATTTTTAATTCATTTTGAAATTTTTGAATAAAAAATAGAGGGTTGAGAGTAAAATCTCAACTTTCTATTAAAAAAAATAGAATGGAGCGAAAAATATGAATAAAGTAGAATTAAAAAAATTATTACAAGATAGTATTGAACTTTTAGAAAATGGTAGAAATCCAGTAGAAGTAAGTAATAAACTTTTAGATAGAACTATTTCTGAATTACCTGACTTTAAAACTTTTTTAAAAAAAGAATTAGTTGATGACATAGATACAGCTTTATTTTATGGTTATAATTCAAGCACAAAAGAGGCATTAAAAGATAGTAAAAGAGCAGTTCCTGTTATAGCTGAAAATTTAATTAACGATAGAGAACATATAATTGGAAATATGATTAGTCCTAATCTTGATAGTATCTATTTGAAAAAGATGAAAGAAGATAGTTTTTATGAAAATGTTAAAGAAAGAGTTGAAGATGAAAAAAGATTAACAACTTTTAAAGAAGATTGGAACGATACAGAAGAATTAAAGGTTGCTATGAAATCAGGTTATGAAGAAATTTTAAGTGATGAAGTTTTAATGAAAAAAGTAGAAGACAAAATAAAAAGTTTAAGTCCTTTTTTGAGTGAATATAATGTAGAGTTAGATTTTTTAAATCAGGGAGAATTAAAAGTTGTTTCTAATACTTTATCAGAAGAACTTGGATTAAAGAAAGAATTTGATGATGTTGAAATCTTTAAAGATTTAACAAAGCAAAAAGATTTAGAGTTTGATTTTAAAGAAGAAACTGTAAACAGCTTTAATAAAAATTGTGAACTAGGTTTAAAAGACATTTTTGAAGACTGGAGAACAAGTAGAGAAAAAGCTATCCTAACAGGAGAAGTAAAAGGAATGAATATAGATGTTTCAAATGAAAGTACAAGAGAAGATTTTTACCAATATATAAGTACATTTGGAAGTGAAAAAATAAAAGATAAAATGTTATTGGAAGAAATTTCTTTATTTGATGATTATGAAGTTGATAAAAGCGTTTTGAAGTCTTTAGAGGATAATTATAACAAAGAACATAACATAAATGATTTTAAAGGGTATATGATAACTTTAAATAAAGAACAAGAACAAATGAAAGAAGATAAAGAATTATTAGAAAAATTTAGAAAAAAGGATAACTTAATAAGCAACAAAGATTTAAAGCATTTTAATGAACAAATAAATGAAAACAAAAAAGAATTTTTAGATTTTTTAAAAGAAAAAGATTATTTAGAAAAAGTTGATGATGAAAATTATAAGATAAAAGACGATATTTTTAAAAAAGATGGTTTTGAAAAAATATTATCAGACTATGAAGATGAAACTATGTATTGCTTTCACACAAGGGAAAATATATTTAGAGGTAATCTTACAGATGAAGAATTATTAGAAAGATATGATATTAAAAAAGAAGATTTTATCATATATTCACAAAATGGAGATAAGTTATATGATAGTGAAAGTTCTTTACCTACAAGAGATTTAGAAGAATATATTATAGATATTAAAAGTGAAGAATATTGGGAAAATTTAAAATTAAATGATGTTAAATCTTGGGATAATCTTTTAAAAGAAAATTTAGTTATAGGACAAATGAAAAGTACAGAAGAAGAATTTGAAGATTATGAAGAATATACAAGAAATCATTTAGAAGAAATTGCTGATTATACTATAACAGAGGCTAAACTTATATTTGGAGAAGTAAGAGAAGATTTGATTAGAAACAGTGAAAAAGGATTAATTAGTGAAGAAAAATTAGAAATGTTAGAAAATAGATATTCTAATTCAGATGAAAAAGAAGTGAAAGCAACAGAAAAAGATAGTCGTGTTAAATCAGAAGAATATTGGTTAAATAAAGTTGAAAATAATAAAGATAAATACAAAGAAGAAATTTCTAATATAAAAGCTAACTTCTTATCTTCTTTTTTGAAAGATAACATACCAAATTATGAAAAAATGAGTAGTGCTATTGAATTACCAAAGGAAGACTTAAAAGAAAAACTTAACGGAAATTTCAATGACTATTGTCTTGAGAATTATATATGGGAAAATGATAGTCTAAAAGAAAAAATTCACAACAGTTTTCCTTTAAATGAAATGGTAAAAAGATATGGATTAGAAGATGAATTACCAGCATTTAAAGTGTATGATAACGAAGACGAATTACTATTTGATAGTGGTAGTAAAGAAAATAACATAAAAGAAATTGAAAGTTTTTTAGAAAAAATAGACAAGACAGAGTTTTTAAATGAACTTTTACAAGATACAAATATAAACAAAATTGAAAATTGGAGTAAAATAGCAAATTATGATGATAATGAACTTATGACAATAACTTTTAATAATGATTTTTTCTTTGAAGAAGAAACTGAATATATAAATTCAAATAATTATGAAGAATATTTAGGAATGAATTTAACAGAAAAAATTGATGACAATATAGATTATGAGGTTTTATCATATACTAATACAGTAAAAGATAAGTTATTAGAATTAATAGATGAAAAAGAAGTTCTAACAAAAAAAGATACAGAAAAATTAATCGAAGATTTATCTTCTAATTCAAAAGAAAAAGTTGTTAAGGAAATAGAAGAAGTTAAAGAAAAAAACAAAGAAATGGATATGTAAAGGAGAAAAATATGAAAAAAGAAAAATTTAGTAATTATCTTAAAGATGGGATAGAAATGTTAAATCAAGGAGAAGATATAAACAAAGTTAGAGTTTTTTTAGAAAATGTTGTTGAAAAAGTTAAGAAAACTGAACTTAGTGATGAATTAAAAGAAGATTTAGCATATTATAAAAAACTAAATGAAAAATTTAAAGATAATGAAGACATTGACTTAAAAAAAGTAGAAAAAAATATCAAAGAATATCAAGAAGAAAGACTAGGACAATTATTAGATAAAACAGTAGTTTTTGGTGAAAAATTTAGAATAGATACTACCGAATTAAGAGATGATGTTTTTGATGAAACTTCTGAAGAATATGATATGGATTTTAAATACACTACTTTAAATGAGTTTTTGGGTGATAATGATAGTTTACTTTACGAAAGATACAATTTACCAAGTGAAGTTCATTCAAAAAGAGAAGAAGAAGACAGAGATTATCAATTAGATAAGGAAATTATAATGGAGGCAAAAGCCTATGGAAATGTTATAAAAGAAAGATTTCAAAATATAACAGATGAAAATGGCTACATTAAAAAAGAAGATTTAAAAGACTTATGTGAAGACTTTGACTTTATTATCGAAGACAAGTTTATAGAATTAAATGATTTTTTTAAAGGAAATCCTAAAGAAAAACTTGAGTTTGAAAAAACAGACTTCAAGAACAAAAGTGAAACTTTTGATTTTATGAACAAACATACTAAATTTAAAGAAGATGAAGAAAAATTCAAAGAAAGTGTAAAAGAATACCAAAAAGACTTTTTAGATTATGTAATAAAAACAGAACTTAACGAAACTTCTCCTAATGAATACAGATTTAAAAACAATGATTTCTTAGAAAAGAATAAAGATTGGAAAGAATTAGCTGAAAGATTTAGAGAAGTAGAGAAAGTCAACCCTATTAAAGATAATATTGATAAAAATTCTCTATATGAAAGATATGATATAAAAGGAGAAGACAAGCTATATCAATCAATATTAGAAAACAAAGAAAAAAAAGAATTAGAATTTTATGAAGAAAAAATAAGATTAGATTTGAAAGATAAAACAGTAGGTAAAGACAAAGACTATTTAGAAACTAAAGAATTAGTTCATTTATACAATTCTTATCAAATGCCTGAAAAATTATCTTTTGCTTTAGGACTTATAGATATAAGAAAAAATAGAGAAGAAAAAGAATTACAGGAAGAAAAAAACGGCAATTCTAAAACAAAAAAAATTGAATATAGTGATGATTTAAAAGAAAAACTTAATCACTATGAAAAGTTAAATGAAAAAGTTAAAGACAAAATAGATTTAAAAGAATTTGAAAAAGAAATAGAAAATTACAAAAGCCATATAATAAAAAGAGAAATGAACTTTGAAAGAATAGGAAAAGATAGGTTTAAAAATTTATGTGATATACACGAAGATGAAGATAAAGACTTTATTGTTGATTTTAAAAATACAATTTTTAGAAGTTTTGAAGAAAAATCGCCATACCTTTTATATGAAAGATATGGATTAGAAGATAAATTACCAGCTTTTAAGGTAAAAATAGATGGCGTTGATTTTTTTGATAGTAAAAATAACAATGAAAAACTAGGAGAAAAATTAAAACAAGAAAAAAATATAAATATTAAAGATATGGTTGAAATTAGTAATCATATAAAAGAAACTTTTAACAATAATTATGTTGAAGTTTTTTTTGAAAAAGAAAATGGAGAGTATACTAAAATCAAATATGGGAATTATGAAAATAATAAAAATAATAAAAATGATAACCTTTTATACATATATGGGAATTATGGAGAAAGTGCTTATGATGAACTTTTAGAAAACATATCAGAAGAAATTAATATGTATAGACAAGTTGTAAAAGAAGAATTTGATAACATAACAGATAAAAATAGAATAATTAAAGAAAAAGATTTGAAAGAAGTTTTTGATAAATATGGTGTTTATAAAAAAGATTTATTTGAAACTAAAGAAAAAGAAAATATTGAGTTAGAAGAGAAAACAAATAAAATAGAATATACAAACAATAAAGAATTAAAAGATGAAATCCGTAGTTATCAACAAGATATAATTGAGGCAGTAATAGAAAATGAATTTGAAAAAATATCAAAAAATGAATATAAACTTAAAGATGATACTTTGTTAGAAAAAGAAAATTGGGAAAAAGAGTTAAAAACTGATAAATACAAAGATTATAATGCTTTCTATATTTTTGATAACACAATGACAAGAACAGAAATGGTTGAAAGATATGATTTAGATAAAAAGTTATCTCCTTTTGAAATATATACTAATGACGGAGATTTATTGTATAACAGTGCTAGTGAAAATAATGATTTTGATAAAATAAGAGAATACGCTAAAGACAATCTTGCGAATTATGATTTTGAAGAATTTATGAGTGAAGATTTAACTAAATTTGAAAATTGGCAAAAAATAACAACTTATGATATAGGAATAGGAATTACTAAAGTAGATGGAGAACAGGAACAAATATTTGATGTATATGAGTATACAGACCCTGTTTATAAAGAATTATGCCAAGAAATAGACAAAGAAAGAGTTAATTTTGAAGAAGAAATAAGACTTTCTTTTAAAGAACATATTGATAACAATATCATAAAATCTGATGATTTATTAAAAGTTTTTGAAAAATTTGATAATGGTAATGATAAAAGATTAGAAAATTTTGAAGATAAAATCAATAATATGGAAATATCAACTAAGAAAGTTGAAGAAAAATCAAAAGAGAGAGAAAAAGATTTTTAGAAAAGTTTTTAAACAAAACTGATAAGTGGGTTTTATACCCACTTATCATATAAAAAAAGGAGAAAGTAAATGAAGAAAGAAAAACTTGCTGAATATTTAAAAAATGGTTTAGAAATGATAGAAAAAGGGGAAACTTCTGATAATATTAAAGATTATTTAGAAAATGTTGTTCAAGAAATAAAAACAATAACTGATAAAGAAAAGGAAGAATATTCTGATAGCTTAAAAATAGAAAAAGAAGAATATTTGGAATATAAAAAACATTTTGACGAAATGAATGATAAAAGAAATTTTGGAGATTATAGTAAGGAAAAGTTTTATAGAGATATAGAAGAAGTACAAAGTGATATTTTACAAGAAATTGTACAAAATCATTTAAAAGTAATCCCTAATAAAGAAAAACCCTATGAAATTCTTTTTAAAATTGATGACAATATCAGTTTTAACAATAAAGGAATTTGGGATTATACTTTGAGCGAAACACTAAATGAAAATGTTCTTTATTCAGTAATGGTTAAAAGAGAAGTAAATCCTTATCAAGTATATGAAAGATATGGAATGGAAGATATTTTACCACAATTTCATATTTATGAAAAAGGTGAATTATTATATGATAGTAAAAGTGATGACAATGATATTGAAAAGATTAAGGACACTATTATCAATCTTAAAGGCGAAGAATATTGGAATAATATGAACATAAAAAATGCTAAAGATTGGGAAGAAATAAAAGACGGAAATGATTTTAATATGTTTTATAACAAGAATGTAGTAAGTTATACAAATTATGAAAACATAGATTTTTACGAAATGAGAGTTGCTGAAAATGAGTTTACAGGAAATTTTAGAATTTATGATGATGAAAAAATAATTTATGATAACGAAAGTCTAAATAATGATTTTGAAAATATTAAAGAAATTATAGAAGATAGTTTAGGGAAGTCTTATTTAGATAAAATGGATTTCAATAATATTAAAGATTGGAAAGAAGTTGCTCAAAAAAATAAATTTGATATTATGTGTAAAGGAAAAGAAAATAATTTTTCGGTGTATGATAATTTTGATTATTACACTGACGGATATGAAGATTTTTTCTATAACGAAGAAAGTTCAAAAGATATGGAATTTATAACAGAAAAATTAAGATTAGACTTAAAAGAAAACACAACAGAAAATATAATTTCTGAAGAAAATTTGTTAAAATTAGGAAAAGAATATAATTGTCTTGATGTGGTTGAAAAAGTTATAAACAAATTAGAAGAAAGAGAAAAACCAATAGAAATCAAACGAGATAAAAAAATAGAAATAGAAAAAAAGCAAGAATTAGGAAAAGAATTATAAAAAAATTACGATTGCTTTGATGAAATTAAAATAATGCTTTCTAATAAGAAAAAAATAGAAAAAGATGATATTGAAAAAACCAAAGATAAAGAATGAAATTTATAATTTATATTTTGCATTTTATCATATATTGTAAAAATATAATTGAAAAGGGTTAGGGAACTAACCTTTTTTTATCTAAACTATCTTTTATATAAGTATAAAGAAATTATTTTTCAAAGACAATATTGTCTAATTCACTTGACAAAATACAAAGTTTATGGTATAATATAACTAGACTAGAAGTGGACTTGCAAGTCTATTTCTAATTTTGGATTATAAAATAGGTTGATATAAAGGAGAGATAAATATGAAAATTAATTTAATTAAATATTATGATGTAGAGAGTAAAAAAGTAGAGTATGCTTTAATAAAAGATACTGATGAAACTAAGTATGTTGATAAAAGAATTATAAGAACATTTAACAATGAAATTGAAGAATTTGTTAATTTCATTTTAGAAAAAGATGGAAAAGATAGTAATATAGGAAATAAAATTTACCTATTTTTAAAATCACCTAATATAGATGATGTAACTAAAGAAAGAATTACAGAAATATTCAAAGATAAGTCTTATTACAAAGAAAAAATATAATAAAAAAAGGTGGGAAAATAATGCAAAAAGACAATGAATTTTTCACTTATATATTCAAATTTGAGTTTTTCTTATTAAGAAATAACAATGAAAAAGGTAAACAAGATTTCATAGTAGGTTTAAATTTGTTGCCTAATGAACTTGAAGAAAAAGAAAGACAAGAAATTGCACAAATGGAAATTGCTAATATAACAAAAATGTTTAATGAAAATGGCGTTTTTGTTGAAGATATTATTCAACGAACGCTTTGCTACGGAATAACATTTCCTGAAAATTCTCTTGAAAGAGAGCAAAAAATGAAAGATTATGAGCAATTCATTGAAAAGAAAATGGAAGAACTGTTATTAGAAGATACAGATTTTGATGAATTGTTAAATAAAATTACTGATGACAACAATGTTAAATATTATAATTGATTTTTGTAAGTAAATTGTAAGTTATAGAGGGGGGTAGTATTATGTTCTTTTTTACATTAGAAAATATAATAAAGATTATAGATTATATTTTTGTGATTGAAACAATCTTACTGATTTATCACTTAACAAGATTTCTTTATATTTTGGTAAAAGGATTTATATTAAATATTTACTTGGTTAAGAATAAAAATAAATACAAATGGAAACAACTGTTTAATAGCACTTATTATGGAATAATGTTAATAAATTTTGCTTTATCTTTCTATATGGTAGATATATTTTATAATGAAATAATATGGAATAGAGAAATAATGGAAAATACAAATTTAGATAATTACTATCTAATCTCTATCATATTAAGATTTACATTATTCTCTTTGAATAGAAAGAAAATTTTATATTTTGTTAAGAAAATGGTTGAATTTAAAAACAGGAGAACAAAAACAGCAATTAAAAACATATTTAGACATATAAAAATATATAGAAAGGTAGGTGAAAGATGTATAAAGCAATAAGGATAGAATTAAAACTAACAAAAGAACAAAAGATACAAGTAAATAAAACTATTGGAACAGAAAGATTTATATATAATGAATATATTAAATATAATCAAGAACAATATCTAAAATAGCTGATAGATATTTCCTATCACTTGTTATGGAAGTAGATGATATAGTTAAATCTGAAAATACAAGTACAAAAGGATTAGGAGTAGATTTAGGAATTAAAGATACAGCTATATGCTCTGATGGTAGAGTATTTAAAAACATAAATAAAACTAAGAAAGTAAAAAAGATTAAAAAGAAAATAAAAAGAGAACAAAGAAAGATGTCAAGAAGTATAGAATATTCTAAATCTAATAAGATAAAATTAAAAGAATTAAAAAACTTCAATAAGAAAAAGTTAAAAGTACAAAGATTATTTTATAAATTAAATTGTATTAGAGATGATTATAATAATAAGATGGTAGATGAAATAACAAGAACCAAGTTAAAGTATATTACTATTGAAGATTTAAAAGTATCTAATATGATGAAGAACAGACATCTTTCAAAAGCTATACAGGAGCAGAATTTCTATGCAATAAGAACTAAACTAATAAATAAGTGCAAGGAAAGAAATATAGAACTAAGGTTAGTAGATACATTCTATCCAAGTTCTAAGACTTGCTCTTGTTGTGGTAGTATAAAGAAAGATTTAAAACTTAATGATAGGATTTATAAATGTAGTAATTGTGGTTTAGAAATAGATAGAGATTACAATGCAAGTATAAATCTTGAAAAAGCAAAAGTATATAAGGTTATAGCTTAGCTATAATTGAAATAGAATATATATGTACTGATGGCTAGTCAGGAATTTACGACTATGGAGAGTACAAGGAACTATGAGTAGATACTAAGATACATAGATACAAAGTATTGAAAATATACTCAATGAAGTAGTAATAATCTAGTGTATTAAATATGTTTTAATACATTTTTAGTAGCAAGAAAGTTATTGTTAGAAATGCAAATAATGAAGTTATAGGAGAAAAAATATGAAAAAGTTAAGAACAGGACTTGAAAGAAGAATAAGATATTTTAATGCAGAAAAATATGAAAAAGGAGATTTTTTAATCAAAGTCGAAACAAGACTTATAGATAAAGAAACAAATAAAGAAATCATTTTTTTAGATTTTGAAGATAATCCTAATTTCTGTTGTAAGATACCAATAGGATTAAAAGAAAAATATTTTAGAGATTATAAAGAATTTTCATCAGAAGAGGAAAGAGAGAGAAATTTAGAATATTTATATTATAATTATTTACATATAAATGATTTTATGAAAATCTTAATAGAAGACAATAATCCTAAAATAGAATTTAATACAGAACTTCTTGCACAATTTCCTTTTAGAATAGAATATAATATTAAATATGGAATTTCTTTTTCTTATTTGGAAAATGAAATAACAAAAACAGAATACAAGGAAACATCACAAGAAGAATTTTTCAAACAATTAAATGACTTAGAAGAAATCAGTAATGAAGAAGTTAGTTCTGATATTCGTCAGCAAAGAATGGATAATCGTGCAGTTTATTTATATTACGATACAGAAATAGATTAGATGAAAAAAGTAAGGAGAAAATTATGAAAAAGTTAAGAACAGGACTTGAAAAAAGAATAAGTTATACAGATGAGGAAAAAAATGAAAATATAAAGTTATCAATTAAAGTAATAACAAGACTTACAGATATAAATACAGGTAAAGAAATAATTTTTTTGAATTTTGATGATGAAAAAGGCAATGATTATCACAATGATTATCAAACACAATTTGCTTGTGAAATAGGTAAAAAGTCAGAAACTATTTCAGAAAAAAATTATGATAGATTTTTTAACGAAAGAGAGAAAAAGAAATTTTCTTATTTTAGAGATATTTATATAGATGATTTAGTTAAAATTCAAATAACAAAAGAAAACATACCAAAGATAGTAATTGATGAAGATACTATAAAAGAATTTTCTTCTTTTTATATTTCTTGTGATGTAGAATACAGTAAAACAGTTAGCCAATATTATGTGAATGGTAGAAAAGTAGAAGAAAATTACAAAATAATTTCAGAAGAAGATTTTATAAAAGAATTAAATAAGTTACCACAAGATATTTTAGAATTACAAAAGAAAAATATATATAACATCTTTTTTTATAATACTGAAATAAAGTAATAAAAGGGAGAACAAAAACAGTTATTAAAAACATATTTAAACATATAAAAATATATGGAAAGGTGGTGGAAGATGTATAAAGCGATAAAAATAGAACTAAAACTAACAAATGAACAAAAGACGCAAGTAAATAAAACTATTGGTACTGAAAGATTTATATATAATGAATATATTAAATATAATCAAGAACAATATGAATTAGGAAATAAATTTGTTGGTGCTTTTGATTTTTCTAAGTATATCAATAATGTATATCTTCCTAGTAATCCTGATAAAAAATGGATTAAAGATGTATCATCTAAATCAGTTAAACAAGCTATGATTTATGGAGAAAAGGCTTTTAAAAACTTTTTTAAGGGTTTAAGTGGCTTTCCTGTTTTTAAGAAGAAAGGTAAAAATGAACTAGGTGCTTATTTTGTTAAGAATGGTAAAAAAGATTTTGAGTTTTATAGACATAAAATCAAAATACCTACATTGAAATTTGTAAGAGTAAAAGAATACGGATATATACCTAAAAACGCTAATATTAAGAGTGGTACTATATCTAAAATAGCTGATAGATATTTCCTATCACTTGTTATAGAAGTTGAAGATACTATAAAAGAAACTAATACAAATACTAAAGGCTTAGGAGTAGATTTAGGAATTAAAGATACAGCTATATGCTCTGATGGTAAGGTATTTAAAAACATAAATAAAACTAAGAAAGTAAAAAAGATTAAAAAGAAAATTAAAAGAGAACAAAGAAAAATGGCAAGAAGTATAGAATATTCCAAATCTAATAAGATAAAATTAAAAGAATGTAAGAATTTTAATAAGAAGAAATTGAAAGTACAAAGATTATTTTATAGATTGAGTTGTATTAGAGATGATTATAACAATAAGATAGTAGATGAAATAACAAGAACCAAGTTAAAATACATTACTATTGAAGATTTAAAAGTATCTAATATGATGAAGAACAGACATCTATCTAAAGCTATACAGGAACAAAATTTTTATAGTATCAGAACTAAACTAATAAACAAATGCAAAGAAAGAAATATAGAACTAAGGCTAGTAGATACATTCTATCCAAGTTCTAAGACTTGTTCTTGTTGTGGTAATATAAAGAAAGATTTAAAACTTAATGATAGGATTTATAAATGTAGTAATTGTGGCTTAGAAATAGATAGAGATTATAATGCAAGTATAAATCTTAAAAATGCAAAAGTATATAAAGTAATAGCTTAACTATATTTATATAGCTTAGCTATATAAATTGAAATAGAATATATATTCTCAAATAAAATAAAAAGGAGAAAGCTACTAATAAAGCAAAAGAGAATATATATGTACTGATGGCTAGTCAGGAATTTACGACTATGGAGAGTACAAGGAACTATGAGTAGATACAAAGTATCGAAAATATACTCATTGAAGTAGTAACAATCTAGTGTATTAAATATGTTTTAATACATTTTTAGTAGCAGTAATTATGAAATATAGTTTTACAATAAATATAGACATTCTTAAAATATTGAAATTTTATTTGCTAGGATTTATACCAGCTTATTTAATTGTCCTTTATTTTGAAATAGACAATTTAAAAAGTTATTTGAAAGGAAATAACCTCACTTGGAAAGAAATGAAGAAAAAATACTTCTTATTTTTTAATAAAAGAGTTGTACAAGGTGTTCCAATGAGTTGGTTATTGGTACTGTTGTTTATTTTTGCAATAATAGGAAATATAAATTCAAAACTTACTAAGAAATATTATTTTTGGAATAGAATTAAAGATATTTTCAAAGGATTAAATAAAAAAGAAAGTTTATATTTTTATTGTAATAATAAATATTTTCGTAGAGTTAAGGAAAAATTAGACGATAAAAAATATAATAAGTTATTGTATAGAATAATGAAAAAAGAATTAAAACTTTATGAATATTCTGATAAAACTTGGAATGACTATATCACTCCTTTAACTTTAAAAGAATTTGAAAGTTATTTTGATTATAGTGAAATAGAAGAATTAAAAACTAACTATGAAATATTGGTTTTTGAAAGATTTTGTAAAATTTATTTATGAAAGGGTGAAAAATGGACGATTTACTATTGCTTATCTATTTAGTATTTTTGTTTTTTGAAATAATTTTGTTGCTTTTATATGGTGCCAGTTATTTTCTAACGCTTATATTTTTACCATTCTTTTTTTTAAAAAGAGAAAAGAAAAGAAAAAAAAGAGATTTTCTTGAAAGAGAATTTGAAATAGATTTAAAGAATAATTTTAAAAGCAATTTTAAAAGCAAAAGAATTTATTTTTGTTATTGGATATTTATTATGCTTAAAGCTGTTTCAGTTTGTGGATTTATATATACTTTAATAACACTCACTGATTGGTTTTTTAAAAACGCAGACTTTTCAGTAACTATAATTTCTCAAATAAATGATTTTGCAGTTTTATTTTTACTATTGCTTGTGTCAGGATTTTGGAGAACTGAAATTTTAGAAATAAGGTTTTATAGTTTTTATAGGAAATATTTTAAAATTTTGAAAAAATGGAAAAAGATTGAAGAAAACGAAAAAAAGAAGAAAACAAAGGTAGGGATAAAATGAGAACATTATTATTATTAAGAGGAGCAATGGGAAGTGGAAAATCGACATATATACAAGAAAAGGGGTTAAAGCCATATACATTATGTGCTGATGATTTTAGAACTATGATATGCAATCCTATACTTGATTTAAACGGAGATTTATCTATATCTCAACAAAATGATAGAATTGCTTGGAATATGCTATTACAATGTTTGGAAGAAAGAATGAAAAGAGGAGATTTCACTGTAATTGACGCAACTCATTCTACTCAAAAAATGGTAGCAAATTATAAAGCACTTGCAGATATGTATAAATATACAATCTTTGTTAAGGAATTTAAAGATGTATCTTTAGAAGAATGTTTAAAAAGAAACAGACAAAGAGATAGATATAAATTTGTTCCTGAAGACGCTATCAAAAGATGTTATACACTTATACAAGAAACAGAACTTTCAAAAGGAGTTAAAAAGATAGATAATATATCTGAAATAGATAATTTCTATATAGATGATATAAATGACAAATATGAAAGAGTTGTCGTTGTAGGAGATATACATTCTTGCAATACTGTATTAGGTAAAATGTTAGAAGAAGAATGGAATGAAAATACTTTATTTATCTTTTTAGGAGATTATTTAGATAGAGGTTTAGAACATAGAGAAACACTTAAAAGAATGATGTATCTATCTAAGAAACCTAATGTTATTTTGTTAGAGGGTAATCACGAATATGGAAACTTCATTAATTGGTGTCAAGATAGAGATGTTAGAATTTCTAAAAAATTCTTACTTGAAACTGTTGCTAAACTAACAGAAAATATGAATGATGATGAAGTTGAAGAATTGAAAAAGCAATGTAGAGTATTCTATAAGAGATTAAGACAAGCATACGCTTTCAACTTTAATGGAGTAAACTACTTATGTACTCACGCAGGACTTCCGTCAGTACCAAGACTTGCTTATGTTTCAGCAGAGGCTATGATAAAGGGAATAGGTGGATATGATGATGATATAAGTGGTATTTATGAAGAAAACTTTAGATTAGGAAAATGCCAAGAATTTACTCAAATATTTGGACATAGAACTAATAAAACTACTGAACATTCAATAAACCTTGAGGGGCAAGTTGAGTTTGGTGGAGAACTTATGTATCTTGTGATTACAAAAGATGGTAGAGAAATAAAAACAATAAAAAATGAAGTCTATGATAAAGATTTCTTTATTAAAGAAAGACTTAATTACAAAAAAGATAGAACTGATTTAACAAAGAATGAAGAAGTAAACAATCTTATAATAAGTAGATTAGTAAAAGTTAAAGAATGTAATCCTAATCTTTTATCATTAAACTTTGGAGAAAATGTTTTTAGAAAAAAGATATGGAATGATGTTACGATAAAAGCAAGAGGACTATTTGTTGATAAAGAAAGTGGAGAAATTAAATTAAGAAGTTATAATAAATTCTTTAATATGAATGAAATGAAAGAAACACTTAAAGATACCTTAAAAGAAACTCTATCATATCCTGTTACTGTAAAGATAAAAGAAAATGGATTTTTAGGCTTAGTATCTGTAATAGATGATGAATTTGTACTTGCAACTAAATCAACAACAGGTGGAGATTGGAAGTCTTATTTTGAAGAACTATGGAATAGAGAAAAAGATGAAGTAAAACAAGAACTAAAAGAATTTATTAAAAGAGAAAATTGTACTTTACTATTTGAAGTTAAATCATTTAAAGATAAACATATCATAAACTTTGATAAAGAAGAACTTGTTTTATTAGATGTGGTTAAAAATGATTTGAACTTAAACGGACATAATATAGATGTTGAATACAGTAACAATTCTTTAAAGTTTATCAACGAAAATTACTTATTACCACTTAATAGCAATATAATAAGAGTAGTGGAAGTATATAAAATAATAAATGCTTTTGATGAAGTCGAACACTTATGTTCAATAGGAAGTAGAACAAGTTTTAAAGATGAGGGATTTGTATTTACAGACAGTAATGGATTTATGTTTAAACTTAAATCTGAATATTACAATGTTTGGAAAGGTGCTAGAAAATGTTACTTAGAATACAAGAAAAATCCTACTCAAAACTTTCCATATAGAATGTGTAAGACACCATTTGAAATAAACTTTATGAAATGGTTAATTAAAAAAGGTGTAGATTTTGTTAAAGATAAAGATTTTGCTGATATTATTGACTACTATTATAAAATTAAAGAATAAATAGAAAGGACTTTATAGTCCTTTTTTTATTGAAAAATTGTTGGTTATATGGTATAATAAAAATGAAAATAAAGAAAAAGGAAGTGGAAGAAAAATGTATAGAAAATTAGCAAGAGATGTTAAGAAATTATCAAAAATGAAATATATACATTGTATTTATTATAAAGATAATGAGAAGTGCTTTAAAACTTATAAAAATGGTGAAATTGATGTTAAAGTAGGAATACATAATTTTGGTATAGCCTTGTTTGAAATTGATTTTAAAAACCAAGTACCAATAACTAATATAGATGAAATTAAATTTTCAAATAATCAATTTGAGAAATTAGATGGAATATTAAAAGGAACTATCTATGTCAAATATATAAATTATAATGCTTTTGATGAAAAACAAGGTTGTGTTAGTCAAAGATTAGTAGGAAATAAACTTTCTATTATAAAGGAAGTTAGTTGTTTTTATAGATTTAAAATTTTTCCTGATACAGCAAAAAAAATGTTTGATGAAAATTATAATAGAAAAAATAGAGAAACCATTTTAACTTTAGCTAAAGGGTTAGAAGTTGAAACAATAAACTATTCCGATATAGAATATGACACTTCACTAGATTTATATAGTAAAAATTCATATTCTACTGTTCCTAAAATTGTTAGAAATGCAAAAGATTTACGAAAGTTAAAGAAAAACAAAATATAAAATTAAAAAATAAAACAAAAAAATAAAACAAATTAGTTTGCCATTAAGATAACTTAGTGGCATTTTTTTACAAATTTTTCATTAGAAATGTTATAATTTATATTATTGTAAAAAGGGAGAGATTTAAAAAAAGGGAGAGATAAATTATGAATGAATTTAATGAAAAATATATGGAATTTTATTGTGATTTTAGAAATTGTGCAGAAATTTTTATTATGCAAGGATTAGCGACTAGCGATAAATTTATATCTAAATATCCTATTGCACTTATAAAATTTAATAATTATTTAGAATATAAGAAAGCAGATAAAATTGACATAGATTTCTTTCAATTTCTTGAAAATGAATATAATATTAAACAAAATATAAAAGATTTAGATACTTACTTTCAGAAACTTAGAGAAACAAATCATCAACTAACATTAGAACTTCTATCATATAATAATCACAACCTTTTAATTTCTGATGGAATGATAACGGAAAAAGGAATTAAAGATTGTGTTTCAAATTTTAAAAAACATATTATAAATGATTTAAAAGATAAATATATGTTTAAAACAGATAATTGTTTACTTTACAAAGTAGATAACATCATTTTAGATGAAAATAACTTCATTTTATTTTCAAGAGAAGAAACTAAAATTTTGACACTCTATAATACTCTAAAATCAATTTCTGAAAGTGATTTGATAATAAGGTATAGCTTAGGTACTAAGGCTTTAAAAAAAGACTATACAAATGACTTAATTGAGAAAAATATTGAAAAAGAAATTATAACTTATATAAAAGAGTTGAGAAGAGATATTTTATATTTAATCAATAAAAATACAATGGAAATAACACAAGGTAATTTAGATTTTCTTTTAGATGATTATAGCAATAGTTTAAACATTCCTTTTTATGAATATGTTTTAAAGTACATCTATAATAAATAATTTTAATAAAAACTTAAAATAATTTTAAGGAAAGTTTAAAATAACTGTTAAATAAAAGGTTTTATGATATAATTTTAAAGTAAAAATAATTTTATGGAAAGGAGAAAAAATGGAAGATAAAAAATATGAATTAACAGACAATACAATAGAATATGATGGAAAAACTCTGTATCAAATAAAAGCCTTAAAGGGTTTGGTAGATGTAAAAGCTGGAGATTTAGGTGGATATATAGAAAAAGAAGATAATTTATCTCAAGAAGATAATTGTTGGGTATATAGTAATGCTAAAGTATTTGGTAATGCTAAAGTGTATGATAATGCACAAGTATATGACAATGCTAAAGTATTTGGCAATGTTGAAGTATTTGGTGGTGCTGAATTATATGAAAACACACAAATTTATGGAAATGCACAAGTATATGATAATGTTAAAATATATGATAATGCTAAAATATATGGAGAGGCTAAAGTTTATGGTAATGGACTTGTAGTTGATAATGCCAAAGTATATGGTAATGCTAAAGTGTATGAAAATGCACAAGTAAGTGATAATGCTGAAGTTTATGGAGAGGCTAAAGTTACTGGTTATGCTCAAGTGTATGGTAGTGCAAATGTTAAAGATAATGCAAGAGTGTATGATGAGGCACAAGTGTATGGCAACGCAGAAATATATGAAAATGGAATAGTTTGTGAAAATGGATTAGTATATGGAAAAGCACAAGTTTGTGAAAATGGATTAGTAAGAGGAAAAGCTAAAGTGTATGGTAATGCAGAAATTTCAGGATATTCAGACATATATGGACAAGCACAAGTATATGGTAATGTTGAAATTTTTGATAAAGCACAAGTTTATGGAAATGCAAAAGTTTTTGAATATGCTCAAGTTAGTGGTAATACTAGAGTATATGATGATACAGAAGTTAAAGGAAATGCAAAAATATATGGAGAGGCTAAAATATATGATAACGCAATAATCAAAGATAAAGTTAAGGTTTGTGATAATGCAGAAGTTGGTGGTAATACTGAACTTAAAGAAAATTCTTTTATTGGTGGAGATATAAAAATTATTGATAATGTCAAAGTGCAAGAAAATGAAAAATTGGTAGATAAAAAATATGAACTTGTAAAAGAAGATAAAATAGATTATTCAGAATGTTCTATATATAGAATAAAAGCCTTAAAGGATTTTGGAGATGTAAAAGCAGGAGATTTAGGTGGATATATAGAAAAAGAAGAAAATCTTTCTCAAGAGGGAAATTGTTGGGTTTATGATAATGCAAAAGTGTTTGATGAGGCACAAGTATATGGAAATGCAAAAGTAAAAGATAGAGGAACATTATTTAATAATGCTAAAGTATATGGTAATGCCAAAGTATATGGTAATGCAACTGTTAAAGGTAACGCACAAGTTTATGGACAGGCTGAAGTTTATGATAATGCTGAAGTATATAATAATGCAAAAGTGTTTGATAGTGTAAAAATGTATGATTGTTCACAAGTATTTGGGAAAGCCGAAGTTGGTGGTAATATTGAACTTGACCGATTTCATTATATTAATGAAAGCATAAAAATTATTGATAATAAAGAAGTAAAAGGGAATGAAAAAATGGAAAATAAAAAATATGAATTAACAGACAATACAATAGAATATGATAAAAAAACTCTGTATCAAATAAAAGCCTTAAAGGATTTTGGAGATGTAAAAACAGGATATTTAGGTGGATACATAGAAAAAGAAGATAACCTATCTCAAGAGGGAAATTGTTGGATTTATGATAATGCTAAAGTATATGAAGACGCTAGAGTTTTGGACAATGCTAAAATAAAAAATAATGCTGTTGTTTATGGTAATGCAACAATTTATGATAATGCACAAGTTTATGATGACACAGTAGTAAAAGGTAATGCACAAGTATATGATAATGTAGAAGTATATGAAAGAGCAGGAGTATATGACAATGCAAAAATATACGGTAATGCTAAAGTATATGGAGTTTCAGGAGTATATAATAATGCAGAGGTAAGTGGTAATGCTAAAGTATATGGTAATGCAAAAGTGTTTGATAGTGTAAAAATATATGATAATACAAAAGTATATAATAATGTCAAGATTTCTGACAGTGTAGAAATTGGTGGTAATACCAAACTTAAATATGGTTTTATTGGTGGTGATATAAAAATAATTGATAATGTTGAAATAAAAGAGAATGAAAAAATGGAAGATAAAAAATATGAACTTGTAAAAGAAGATAAAATAGATTATTTAGAATGTTCTATATATAGAATAAAAGCATTAAAAGACTTTGGAGATGTTAAGGCAGGAGATTTAGGTGGATATATAGAAAAAGAAGATAATTTATCTCAAAAAGATAATTGTTGGGTATACGACAATGCAAAAGTATATGAAAATGCAAAAGTAAATGGAAATGCAAAAATATACGGAGAGGTACAAATAACTTGCAATGCTGAAGTAAGTGAAGAGGCTAAAATATATGATATTGCAATAGTATATGGTAACGCAGAAGTATATGGACAGGCTGAAGTATATGGTAACGCAGAAGTGTATGGAGAGGCACAAATATATGATAATGCACAAGTAAGTGATAATGCTAAAGTATATGGTAACGCAAAAGTTTCAGAGTTTAGTCAAATAGGACACAACGCACAAGTATATGAAAACGCTAAGGTACACGATTATGCTGTCGTAAGTAACAATGCTAAAATATATGGTAACAGTGAAGTATATGAAAACGCTAAGGTATATGATTACGCAGAGGTAAGTGGTAATGCAGAAGTGTATGGTGGTAGTTTAGTTGCAGGATATTCACAAGTATATGATAATGCAAAAGTATATGATAATGTAATACTATGTGAAAATGCAAAAATATATGGTAATAGCGAAGTGTATGGTACAGCACAAATATATGACAATACGGAAGTAAGTGGTAATACTAAAATATTTAATACAGATAAAAAATATGAATTTGTAGGAGAAAATATAAATGATATAGTTGAAATTGAAAATTTAGAAAATAAAATAGAAAATTCTAAAGATATTAAAACTGAAGAGTTAGAAAATGAAATTAAAAAATTTGAAGAACATTGTTCTAAAGTAGTTGATAAATTGAAATTACAAGATGAATTACCTAATTTCCAAGTAATCTCACAAAAAGGATTACTTTATGAAAAAAATAGTGAAGATAACAATATTTCTGAAATTAAAAACTTTGTAGAAAATTTAAAAGGTGAAGAGTTTTGGGATAATATGTCTTTAAAGGATATTAGAGATTGGAAAGAATTAAAAAATGATGAAGTTGTAGCAATAGTTTATGAAAGTAAAGACGATAGAGATAACATAACATTAGAAGAATTTACTGATTACAATGATTATGCAAAAGATACTGTTAAAAATGCTTTGGAAAAAGAATTTACAAATAATCCTGATACTATCGAAAGTTTAAGAAAAGATATTTTAGATAAAGTTCCTAATAAAGAAGTTGTAAAAGAAAAAGTTGAAATTGAAAAAGAAATTGAAAAAGAAGAAAAAACTTCAAGTAAAACTTTTGGTTATCGTAGTGATTTTTAAAAAATTAAAAAATAAATTATTTCAAAAAATAAAAGGAAGTGAAATTTATGCAAGGATATGGAAGAGAAGTATATATTACAGAAAATGATGATGTTAGTTATGTTAAATTAAATGGAAAAGAATATGGAATTTCAAGTCGTAGTTACTATGATGATGAAACAGGAAATAGCAGTAAAGATTTAAAAGTTTTTGATGTAAATGATAAAACCCTTTATTCTTACAGTGAATTTAGTAATTTAGATGACTTTGGTTCTAGTGCTAATCAAGATATTTTTAGAATTGATGAAGAAAGTTTAAAGAAAATTTTAGGTAAGGACTTTGTTAGTCCTAAAAGTGAATTTCTAAATGAAATAGGTGGAAAAATAGAAAAATTAAAAAGTAATTTTGCATATCCACTTCAAGAATTTGGAGAAAAGAAAGATTTTACCATTAATTCTTTAATAGAAGAAACAGCTGGATATGTTATTCAAAATAATATTGAAAATTTTGATAATTCTTTATCAGAAAAAGAATTTAAAGAAAAAATCAATAAAGAGGCTTATGATTATATAGACGAAAGAATGACAATGGCATTTGCTTATTGTGATAAAGAAGATATTATTAAAGAATATATAAATGAATTTAATATCAATGAAAATGATTTTAATAAAAAAATGGAAAATTTATCTAGGGAAGATAAAAAGGAAGAATTAGATAGGCTTTATGAATTGGAAATAGAAAAAATGTCTTCAAAAATTGTAGGACAAATTGATGAAGTTTCTCCACTAGGTTTAGGAAAATCATTTTCTAAAGAAATATATAAATACAATGAAAGTGATTTTAAATTTAAAGATGAAATAGCTAAAAAACAAGAAGAACTTTACGATAATTATAGAGAAAAAATAGTTGAAAAAGAAGTAAAAAATGGATTTAGAGAAAACTTAGATATTTCAAAAGAAGAATTAAATGATATAAGTTACTTCCAATTTTCTGATGAAGATATAGAAAGATTAAATAAAAATTATTTAGAAAAAAATAATTTACCTAATGATGAAGAATATGCTGATAAAATTTATAATCAATATAATATAAAAGAATTTAATCCTTTATCTATAATTGACGAATACCCTGAAATAAAGGCAGAAGTTTTAGAAAGATTACCATTTTATTTTGGAGATATACTACCCCCATTCCAAGTATCTAATTCAAATGAAATGCTTTATGATAGTGCAACACAAGAATTAGGAGAAACAACTGATACCTTTATGGAAAATTTAATAGGAGAAATAGCTTGGGATAGTATGAATGTCGATAACATAATAGAATGGTATCAAGTTGCTGAAGAACACCCTAATACTTTCAGTATAGTTTATTTTGAAAAGAATGATAAAGGTGAATTTGATGATAGTTCTATCAAAGACCTTATCAAAGACTTCACTTGTTATAATGATTATGCAGATTATAGTGAAAAAGCTATTAAAGAAAGATTAGATGATATGTTAAGACATAAGCCAAGTCTTTATAAAAGAATAGAAGAAAATGTTATCTCAACTCAAAAAGAGGCTGGAGTTTATCAAGAAAAAACTTTTGGAGATGTAAATTTTTTGGAAATAACAAGTGAAAAAGAAGAAGTAAAAGAAGAAGTAAAGAATATGAAAGGATATGGAAAAGAAGTATATATTACTGAAAGTGATGACACTACCGAAAAAACAATTAAAGGTGAAAAATATACAATAGAAACAACAAGTTACTATGATGACGAAACAGGAGATAGTAGTTTTAAAATTGTTGCCAAAAATGAAAATGGTGCTAGAGTTTATGAATATTCTGAATATTCTGATTTTGATAATTATAGTGAAGAATGTTATCAAGACACTTCAGTAGTAGATAATGAATTTTTAAAAGAACTAAATAAAATGACTGATAAAAAATTACCTACTCAAGAAGAAATTGAAAATAAATATCCTGAACTAAAAAAAGAAGTTGATAAAGAAGATAGTAAGTTACAAGCCTTAAAAGATTACTTAGGAAGTGCTGTAAATGTTGAAAACGAAATAGAAAAGTTTTCTGATAAAATGGAAGTAATAGTAGATAAATTGGATTTAATAGATAAATTACCTGTTTTTAAAGTAATGACAGAAGATGGGATATTATACTCAAGTGATAAAGGCAGTGTAGATTTTCAAGATAAAGACGGAAATATGGTATATGAAAGAACTAAGTTATTTGATGACATCAAAAATAAAATGGGTGAAGAGTTTTTCAATAATATGAATATGAACGACATTAGAGATTGGGAAGACTTCAAAAATAACAGTGATATAACATTAGTTTATGACAGTTATGGAGAAGAGGGTGATTACTGTTTAAAAGAATATTCTGATTTCAATAGTTATGCAAAAGAAACTGTTAAACCATTCCTAGTTCAAGAAATAATAAAAAATCCTGAATTAGCAGATATATTAAAAGAAGACATTATCAAAGACGAAAAAGTTAAAGAAACTAAAGAAAAAGAAGAAATAGAAAAATCTTCTAATAAAAATGATAAAGAAATTGATTTCTAAGTTACTATTCTAAGTTACTATTTATCTAAAGTCAAACTTGTTTGTTTATTGACAATTTCATTGACATTTCAGTTTCTAAATGTTATAATAAATATATTCCAAATTCAAAGGGAAAATATTCAATTCATTTCAAAAAATGCAGAGATTTAAAAGTCTTTGCATTTTTTTTATTCTATTTTTTTATAATCTAAAATTAATTTTTTTAAAATGGACTTGCAAGTCTATTTCAATTAAAACATTTGTAATAAAATGAAGACAACATTGTCCTGATGACTTGACAATACATAGTTTTTATGGTATAATATAAATACCAAAAGAAAAAGATATTTTAGACATTTTAAATTGAATAAGGAGTGATGAGTTGTGATTTTAAAAAGTGATGATTGTAGAAAAATAATGGATTTAGTGAAAGTTTTTGATAAAGATTTTAAAAATAATAAAAAAGGAATATTTATTTTCAAAGATAATTTCGTGTTGTTTGACTTATACAAAGCTGTTATCATAAAGACAGGTGAAAATGTAAAAAAAGAATATATGTTTGAATTAACAAGTGAAATGGCAAAAGGATTTGCTAAATACTCAGATATAGCTTTATTTGAAGATTTTGATGTCTTAAAAATTTTAATAGATGATAAAAAGAAAACTCAAATTATTTGTAAACCATTATCAAAAGATGATACAATAGTACCTATTTCTTCTTTAAAAAGAACTTTAGAAAGAAACTTAGGAGAAGATGACTTTTTAGAATTAAAATTAGAATTAACTGATAAAGATTTTACTAATGATTTGGAAATAATGTTAGAAATAGAAAAATTAATAAAAGAAAGAAAAATGATAATAAAAAATGGAATAACTTATTCCTTTGAAATCAGTTCTCAAAATAAGATTGAATTTAATTTCTTCAATTCACTAGAAACAGATGATGTAAGTGAAATAGAAAAGAAAATGAACGCTTTAAAAGAATATGATTGGGATTATGTTGAATTAAGTGTTATAAAGACTTGGGTATATTATTTAAAGAAACTTTTAAAAGATAAAGAACAAAATTCTAGTTTTACTTTAAAAAGAAAAAATGGATTTGGAGAACCATTTCTTTTTAAAAAAGATAATGTAATTCTTATGGCACAACCTATAATAATAAGAAAAAAACAAACAAAATAGATAAAGCACCTGTTAAAAAACAGGTGCAACTCTTGTAAATAAGAGTGAATAAAATACGAGGTGAAATTATGAAACTTTTTAAAAATTATTTAAAAGAAGATTTTGTAGAAGATAATCTTTTACTTTTTTTAAATATTGTTTTTATGATTTTAGTAATTCCTTTTTTACTAATTCAGCTAAGAAAATATGAAATGTTAAGTAATTATAAAGGAATTATAGCTATAATAATAATTTCATTTGTGTTTACATATATTGGTTTTGAATTGAATTGCAAGATAATTAATCTTATTAAAAAATTTAAAAGGAAGTGAAAGATATGAATTGGGAAGAAAATTGGGTAAAAGATTTGGAATACATTGAAAAAAATTATTCAAAAGAAATGGAAGATTATGAAAAATATTTTAATAAAGAAACTTTTGATAAGATAATAAATGCACTAAAAGAAGAAAAATATGATATTAAAACAGATGATTTTTATGATGAAAAAACAAAATTTTTAGGTACAACTAATATAATAGATAAAGTGAATGGATTGAAAGTTTATTTTAAACTTTTTGATTTTGGTAGTCCTGATTGTAGAGTAGATATGGAAGAATATTTACAAGGTAAATTATATTCTTTGGATATAGCATTAGGCTATGACATTTTATCTTATGAAGAAATTAAAAAAAATTATGAATATATTAGTCAAATAAAGAAAATAATAGACGGAGTTATAGAAGAAATTGAATAAAAGGAGAAAAAATATGAAAGAAAAAGTAAGATATATATATAATGCAAAATATAAATCTGAATTAGGAATTTGCAACTTTGAAGTTTTTAGAGATTATGACCATAGATTAAGTGAGGTTGAGAAAAAAGAAGAATTATATAAATTTAATTCTTTATTAAAAGAGAAACATAATGCTGAAGTTGTAATAATTTCTCATTTATATAAACAAGGTGAAGAAAAATCTTTATTAAATGATATAGTTCAAATAGATTTGAATAAATTGAAATCATATAATTTGGAAAGCACTTTAGTGGAACAACTAATATCTGTTATAGATGAAATTAATGAATTTGAAGTTGTAACAGATTTTGATGAAGATACAGATTTGATTGATAAAGATGAACTAATTAATAATAGAGAACAAATAATAAAGTCAGGATTGAAAGTTATATCTGAACTTTATAAATTCTTTGTGAAGTTAGGATTTAGTAACGAAGAAATAAATGAATGGATAGAAGAAATTAGATAGATAATAGTAAATTAAAATTTATATGGAAAGTAAAAAAGGAGAGTTATTATGGAAAAGATTAATTTATTAAAAGCAAAAGAAAAAAATAAAAACTATATTTCTATAAATTCTTATTCAAACAATCAAGAAGACATTATCTATTTGCGTTTTATGAAAGAAAATTTAGAAAACATAACAAATAATGATGTACCTAAAATTATAACAAATAAAGAAAAAATGTTAGAAAAATTAAATATAATATTGAAAAAAAATAAAATAAAAAATGGTGAAAATAAAAAAATAATGTATTTTTATAAAACTTTTCAAAAAAGTGGTAATTGTTCTTATGTAACTTTTATGAAAATAGAAAATTTAGATAATGGATATTATAAAATAATATATTTTAAAGATTATTGGAAAACAGAATATAGATATGATGATTATGGAATACCAATGTATAATAGAGGAGTTGAAAAACTTGAAAAACTAGAATTTACAGAAAAACAACTCAATCAAGATGAAATGATTGGATTAGTAAAAAGTGAAAAATTTAAAAAGTTAGATGAAAATAGTTTAAATAATATTGTAAATTTTGGATTTAGTTCAATTTTAGATAAAGAATATGAACTTGAAAATATAAAATATAAAGAGTTAGAAGAAATATTTTAAAATGAATGGATTGGTGAAGTAATGTTTGGAACTAGAATACTAACATATAATAGAGAAGAAATTGAAAATTTTATAAAAAAATACCCTAAAACAAAAGATGTTTTTGAAAAATGTGGTAATTTTTTAAAGAAAGTTTATTTGATTTTAGAAAACGATAACGAAGAAAATTCACCTCTATATCAACTAAATCTAGGTTTAAGAATAATTGTTGCTATTAAAAATAACATTAAGTGGGAAATAAAAGAAAAAATTATGTTGATTTCAGAATTTGTAGAAACAACAGCTAATGAAAAAGTTTTGTGGGAATTAGAAGATAAAATGCTTAATGATTTTGAAAACATAAAATACGAGGATATAATTTTAAAAAATTATATTAATTTAGTAAAAGATTATTTTTGTGAAAATAATTAATACTATTGAAAATATAAGAGAAACAGAAAGTGAGAATTAAGATGGGAATAAACATTGAACTAATAACATATAATAAAACAGAAATAGAAAATTTTATAAAAAAATACCCACAAACAAAATTTGTTTTTGAGAAGTGTGGAAAATTTTTAGCAGATAAATATTTAGTCTTAAATAATGAACTTGTTGAAGAAAACAGTCCATATTATCAATTAGATTTAGGGCTTAGAATGATAATTGCTAATGAAAAAGGAATTGATTGGAAAAACAGCAAAGAAATGTTGTGGGATATTGAAGATAAAATGCTAAAAGAATTTGATAAAATACCACATAAATATAATTTTTTACCTAATTATATTGAATTTATTCAGGAAGAAATTTCCAAATAAAAATGTAGTTAATTATATAGAAAATTTAAAGAAATAAAATAAAAAGGGAAGTGTAAAGAATGGTAAGAAAGTTAAAAAAGAATTATAATTCAAATGAAGAATTTTATGATAGAATTACAGAAAGTTATAGAAGAACACCAAGACAATATAAAGGTTCAGAAACAATTATTCCTTGTGAAAATATGAAAAAAATAATAGATGATTTGAATTTAGAAGAAGAAAAGAAAAATAATAATCAAACAAAAAAATATGTTTTTATAGGAAAATTTGTTAATAAAGCAACTAATTTAAGTGCAGAATTTAATTGTTATCATACAAAAAATGATATTAATAGAAACATTCAAATTCATTCTGATTTTGAATTAAAAAAAGAAAATTTGAAAGAAATAATTGAATATTTTAATTTTAAAGATTTTTTAACAATAACTGAAGTTCAAAAAGAAATTTTAATTTCTGAAAGAAACAGAAAAGAAAAGAATAAAAATTTTGTTGGTGATATTGCATTAAAGAAACAAATGCAAAATGCAATTAATAAAGTAAATCAAGTAAAAGCTATTCCATTTCAAAAAGAACAAGTTTTTAATGGAACATATAAAGATAAAGAAATAACTGTAACAAGATTTTATGATAACAATATAATAATTTCTCTTATGGGCTTTCCTAACAAAAAAGAAATTTATGAAATAGCTGATTATTTTGGCATTTATTCTTACAATATTTTTGAAGATATTGTTGGTGGCGACAAGATGACAAGAATAGAAGAAACTTATGTGAATGACTATTATAAAATAACTGAAGATAAAAAAATAAGTGAAATATTAGAAAAAATAAAAATGGATTATGAAGATTATGTTTCTGAATATACTCAATTTTTTAATTTTTTTCTTTTAGGTTATTAAAGGTGAACAAATGAAAAAACAAAGAAGTAAAATATTTAAGAAAAAATTAAAAGAAAACTATAAAAAGCAATCTCTTGCTATATTCATTATTGATGAAAAGCCAATATTTGAAGATATGAAAAATCCTCTTCTTTTTGTAGAAGACGAATTTCCTAAGTTCAATTTAACTGAAGAACAAGCAAAAAAGGTTTTTTCATATATAGAATTTAAACCTCCATATATAAGTACAGATAATTTATTTAGAAAAAAACATAAATTTAGAAAAAGACAATATAAAAAAGCTAGGCATATTCAAGGAATATTAGACAGAGATTTGTTCAGAGAAAGATTTCCATATCCAAAAGAAATGTGGAAATATAAAAGACCAAGAAAATTAAAGAAAAAGTTAAAAAAGAAAGTAGTAAATTAATTAGTAAAAAATTGATTAAAAGTCAAAAAGTAAAATTAAAAAAATAGGGGTAAAAAATGAAAAATGAAACTAAAAACTTAATTTCATTAAGAATAGGTGAAGTGAAATTAGATAAAAAGACAAGGGAAGAATATTCTAAAATTTCAAGAAGAGTAATGAAAACTTTAGATGAAGATAGACAATTTTTAGAAGAACAATGTAGAAAAGGACAAGAAAAATTAGTAAAATTACTAATACAAGATGAAGAAGAAAAGAAAAAGATAGCTGAACAAATGAAAGAATTAAGTGAAAACATAATTAATTAAAAAAGGAATGATACAGTAATGCAAAGAAAAATTGAATATAAGGCATTTTTAAAAAACAGAGAAAAGATAGTAAAAGTAACTAAGATTAATTTTGAAGAAAGTTATATAGAATATATTGACCATAAAGGGTATACAACTTTAGCTTTTTTTAGTGATATAAAACTATTTCAATTTACAGGCTTATATGATATGAAAGATACTCCTATCTATGAGGCAGATATAGTTATGTTTTACAATAAAAAACATATCATAAGGTTTGATGAAGAAACAGCAAGTTTTATAGCTTATGATGAAGAATTTGAAGAAAAAGTAAGTTTTATTAATGGGAATAATAAAAGAATGGAAGTTATAGGAAATGTTTTTCTTGATAAGAAACTTTTAGATTAGGATTATAGGTGAAATTATGGAAGAATTTGATGAAAAATTTGAGCAAATGACGAATGAACTATAATAGTCTTAAAGATTGTAAGGAGTATGAAAACAGTTATCAAAAACATATTTAAACATATAGAAAAGGTAGGTGAAAGATGTATAAAGCAATAAAGATAGAACTAAAACTAACAAATGAACAAAAGATACAAGTAAATAAAACTATTGGTACTGAAAGATTTATATATAATGAATATATTAAATATAATCAAGAACAATATGAATTAGGAAATAAATTTGTTGGTGCTTTTGATTTTTCTAAGTATATCAATAATGTATATCTTCCTAGTAATCCTGATAAAAAATGGATTAAAGATGTATCATCTAAATCAGTTAAACAAGCTATGATTTATGGAGAAAAGGCTTTTAAAAACTTTTTTAAGGGTTTAAGTTCTTTTCCTGTTTTTAAGAAGAAAGGTAAGAATGAATTAGGTGCTTATTTTGTCAAGGATAATAAAACTGATTTTAAGTTTTATAGACATAAAATAAAGATACCTACTTTAAAATTTGTAAGGGTAAAAGAATATGGTTACATACCTAAAAACGCTAATATTAAAAGTGGTACTATATCTAAAAAAGCTGATAGATACTTCCTATCACTTGTTATAGAAGTAGATGATATAGTTAAAACTGAAAATACAAATACTAAAGGATTAGGAGTAGATTTAGGTATAAAAGATACAGCTATATGTTCTAATGGAATGGTATTTAAAAATATAAATAAAACTAAAAAAGTTAAAAAGATTAAAAAGAAAATTAAAAGAGAACAAAGAAAGATGTCAAGAAGTGTGGAGTATTCTAAATCTAAAAAGATAAAATTAAGAGAATGTAAAAATTTTAATAAGAAAAAGTTGAAAGTACAAAGATTGTTTTATAGATTAAATTGTATTAGAGATGATTATAATAATAAAATGGTAGATGAAATAACAAGAGCCAAGTTAAAATACATTACTATTGAAGATTTAAAAGTATCTAATATGATGAAGAACAGACATCTATCTAAAGCAATACAAGAACAAAATTTCTTTTCAATAAGAACTAAACTAATAAATAAGTGCAAGGAGAGAAATATAGAACTAAGATTAGTAGATACATTCTATCCAAGTAGTAAAACTTGTTCTTGTTGTGGCAGTATAAAGAAAGATTTAAAACTTAATGATAGGATTTATAAATGTAGTAATTGTGGTTTAGAAATAGATAGGGATTACAATGCAAGTATAAATCTTGAAAAAGCACAAAATTATAAAGTAATAGCATAGATATTTTAAAATATAAAGAAAAGGAGAGGAAAAAGCTACGAATAGCAAGTTAAAATATCTATATGTACCGACGGCTAGTTGGGAATTTACGACTATGGAGAGTACAAGAAACTATGAGTAGATACTAAGTATCGAAAATATACTCAATGAAGTAGTAACAATCTAGTGTATTAAATATGTTTTAGTACATTTTTAGTAGCAGAATTAATGACATTTGGATTAATGACATTTGGAGATGTTGATTTAGAAGAAAGAGAAAAATTTGAAGAAAGATATAGAGAAGAACAAAAAGTTTTACAAAAATTAAGAAGTAAAAAGAGATTTAGAAGAAGACAATGGAAAAAAGCAGGTTTGAAAAATCTCAAAGATATGGTTAAGAGAATGACTTATGAGAAAAAATAGAATTATAGACTTAAATGTCTTATGTGATAAGAAAGGGAAACTATGGAAAAGAAAAAGTCAAAAATACCATTTGAAATAGAAATATTTGATTTAGAAATGGAAAGAAGAGCCATAGAATTAAAAAATGGAAATTATGAACTTCATAGCTTAGATGAAATGAAAAAAATGGTAGATAATTTAAAAAAAGATGAAGAATATAAGGCTTTAAAAAAACTAAGAAGTAAAAAAAGATTTAGAAAAAGGCAACACGAAAAAGCTATGATATTGGAAGTTAAAGATTTAGCAAAGAAATTGAAAAGCTATACACAAGGGAAAAGTTTGAAAGATAGATTAATTAAAGAAGAAAGTGAGTGATGAAAATGATTAAAACAGAATTACCTAATTTGTTGCTAGACGATAAAGCCTTTGAAGAAATCAAAGCAGAAATTGATAAAGAAAAAGATTTAGGAAATATTGAAACTATTTTTGTTGGACAATATTGTGGTTATAATATTACTGTTACTAAATTCAAAGAAGAAAATTTGAGAGCCATAGTAATTATTCCTCCTATTGAAGAAACAATTTCAGTCGAGTTAGAAGATGATAAAATTTGGGAACTAACAAGATTTTTTAATATTAAAACTTTTACAGTTTTAGAAGAAAAGACTAAAATTGAAGACAAAATTGTTGAGGTATTAGCGATAGACGAAGTCAAAGAAGAAGAAATAGAGAAAATAATCAAGGATTGTAATACAGTAAAAATTAAATAAATAAAACAGAAATGAGGTAAAAATATGAAAGTAATATTTTTAGATATGGACGGAGTTGTAAATACAGCAAATAAAGACAGATATTCGTTAGCACTTAAACTAACTTATGATTATGATGGATATAAAGATATTTTTAAATTTGACCCTAGAACATTAATTAACTTCATTAAATTACTTAGATTTTGTAAAGAAAATGAGATAGGAATTTGCATTACTTCAACTTGGAGAATAGGAACAAGTGTTGAGGGGTGGAATGAGTTCATTTATAGACATCTTTCAAAGAGTTTAGATATGAAAGAAGATGATAAGATAGTAATAGGACTAACTAATAGAGAGCATAATGGAATAAGAGGATTACAGATAATGGATTGGTTAAATAGCACTAAGGGAGTTAGTAAATATTTGATAGTAGATGATGAAATATTTGATATAAAGGATTATTTTCCTAGTGAGAATATTTTAAAAACTCACTCACAAAGTGGACTAACAGAAGAAAAATTAAAGAAAATATTTAGTTTTTTCATTCGTGATTATGTAGAATATGAAGAATAAATAATTTTTAAGCTAGTTTAATTACTAGCTTTTTATTTTGATTATATGGTATAATATAAATAAAAAAACAAAGGAGAAAAATATGTTAAAAAGAGAAGATATAACTAAAGAATTACTAGAAAAATACAATGGAGAAAAACCTTACTCACTAAAAAAAATTTTAGAAAATAAAAATAATGTTTTTGGATTAACTTCTTCTAAATTTTATCTGATTAATTCATTAATGAATTTTTATTTTTCTTTAGGAAGAATAAAAGGAGAAAATATTACAAAAAATAATTTGGAATATACTGTTTTTTCTGTTTGTGTTTCTAAACAAAATATCATCAATAATATGGTTGATATTTTGATGAATTATAGATTTTTTATGAATAATACTTTAGAGGTATTAAGTGAAAAAATATTTTATGCTAAAATAAATGAAAATTTTAGTAAAAGAGTAGAACTTTTGACTAAAAATGATTGGATAAAACCATTTTTTATCAAGAATAATATTGAGAAAATTGATTATAATGATGAAATGAAAAAAATTATTTTTAATATAATAGAAAAAATAAATAAAAATAATGATTTACTTGAAAACACTAAAGAAGTTAAAGAAAAAATTACTTTAGATAGAATTAATGAAATAACAGCTGACTTAAAAGAAATTTTTGAAGATATAATAAGAATAATGATGTTATTTGAAGTTAGTTTAGATGAAATTTATGAGGAAATTTTAGTTCAAGAAATTTTAGAAAGAGAAAATTTTTATAAAACAAAAAGACATAAAATTTTCAGATATTCACAAGTTGATTTACAATTAAAAGAAATTTTAAAAGAAGAATTTAAAAATAGAACTTCAAAGCAACATATAAAAAATCTTTATCCAAAATTTGATGAATGGTTTGAAAAAGTTTTAAAAGAAATAGAAGAAGATAATAGCAAAAGAGAAATATTATTTTTTGGAAATGTAGATAATTATGGACTTCAAATAGAGGGAATTGCTATTTTAAAGAATACTGAAGAAGAAAAGAAAATATGTTACTTATATATTTTTTCATTTAAAGATATAGATAATATTTTTGAAGAAATCTATAATTATTTAGGAAGAGAAACACCTTTACTAACAGTTGAAAAAGAAATCTTTGAAAATAGATACAAATATATTTTGCAACCAGTAAATGAAGAAGTTAGAAAAAGAAGAAAACTAAAATTCAACTTAACAAGCATAGTTCCTGATAAATATGTTAAAGGTAAAACAGAACTTATATTTAATGAAATAGGTAAAGAGCCTATTGATTTAAAAGGAAAAAGTCTTGATGAAGTTATAAAAGAAATCATAGAACAAAGTTTAAAAAAGAAAGAAGAAACTGTTGAAACTGTTGAAATAATGAACGAAGAAACAAAAGAAGATATAAAAAATTAAAATATGATAAAAGGCTAGTTTATACTAGCTTTTTTTATTTGAAAAAATTTTAAAAAAAGGACAATATTGTCTAAATAACTTGAAAATAACTCAATTTTATGGTATAATATAACAAAAAAGAAGTTTTTAAAAGGAGAAAAATATGGAATTTGACTTTAGACATAAAGAAAAATTTTTTATAGATACTAAAGGAAATAAAAGAGAAAAAGTTGTAGAGTTAAAAATAACAAGATACAACAAAGATATTAATACTATTGAAATAGAATTTCAAAATGATATGATAATAAATAGAGGTAATTTTTTTGATAAAGAAATAGGTGTTGCTAGTATAAAGAATTTTGGAATAGCTTATCAAGATTGTGTTATTTTAGAAGAAAAAGGCACTATTAAATTTATAACACAAAAGAAGAAAATAAAAGAAAGTTCTAAGCCAAAAGTTAAGATTTTATTTTTAGTAGGTTATTATAATAATAATATTGATGATGAACTAGAAAATTATTTGGAAGTAAATGATAAAGAATTAAAAGAAATAGAGGAAAAAGTAAATTTACTAAATGAAAAATATGGAATATATTGTAGAGTTCCTAAAGGTGAATTTTATTTTTATCTGAATGATATTGGAGAAATTGTCAAAACAACTGATAAATATTCAGAAGAAGATAATAAAAGAAGTGAAATAGGTAATTATTTCATTAGCGAAAGAAGAATTGAATTATTTAAGGAAAATCTAAAAAAATTTATTAATGATAAAACAAGAGGAAACTTTAATATTTTCTATTATGATGAATGTTTTATAAATTCTAATTGTGATTAAAAAGGAGAGAAATTATGGAAGAAATAAAAGAATTTTATGCCGATATATTAGGAAAAGAATTAAAAGAATTATTAGATAATGAAATGGTAAAAGAAATTAGTCTTAATGAAAATGGTGAAGTTTTTTACAAAAAAATAAATCAAATTAATTTATCAACTGAAACTTTAAAAACAAATATAGTTATAAGTGAAGAAAAGGCTATTGAGATTTTAGAAACAGTTGCTGAATATAACAATATCAAATTAAAAGACTATTATTCTATGAGAGATGATTATAGATATAATGATAGAAACAATAATATAATAAGTGCAATATTACCCAATGGAGAAAGAATAGATGGTAGTATAAGCATAAAGGGGGTAACTTTGAAAGCACCTATTTTTGTTATTAGGAAAAAAAATTGCGTTTATGGTGCAATTAGATTAGAAGACTTTTCAAATATTATGTCAGAAAAACAATTACATCTATTAAAGAAATACATAAAGGAATATAAAAATATAATGGTAGTTGGTGGAACTATGACAGGAAAAACAAGTCTTTTAAATGCTTGTTTAAGAGAAATTGAGGAAGATATGATTGATGTTAATGAGAAAATTATTACAATTCAAAATTCACCTAACCTTAAAACTAATACAAGCAATGTTGTTTCTGTCCTTACCGATTTTGATGAAGTTTCTAATGCGTTAAACTTAATTAAAAGACTTGGTGCAGATAGAATTATCATAGATGACTTAAATGACAGTTTAGGAATGTACAATCTTATTCAAATACTTGATAATGGTGTAGGTGGTGCGATATTTTCTGTTCCAGCGTCAGATGTGAATAGAGGACTTGGAAAATTAAACAGTTATATAGAAGAATTATACTCTGAAGATGACGAATATATTAATCAAATTGAAACTAATGTTAATCTGATTATAGAATTATATAAAGATAGTGATTTAAACAAAAAAGCTAGATTTTTTACAATTTTAGGATATGATAAAGAAAACAAAAAATATATTTTAGATGAAATTGAGTAGTAATTTCTAAATTTAAGGAGAATAAAAACAGTTATTAAAAACATATTCAAACATATAAAAGTATATTGAAAGGTAGGTGGAAGATGTATAAATCAATAAGGATAGAACTAAAACTAACAAAGGAACAAAAAATACAAGTATGTAAGACTATTGGTACTGAAAGATTTATATATAATGAATACATTAAATATAATCAGGAACAATATGAATTAGGAAATAAATTTGTTAGTGCTTTTGAGTTCTCTAAATATATCAATAATGTATATCTTCCTAGCAATCCTGATAAGAAATGGATAAAAGATGTATCTTCAAAATCAGTTAAACAAGCTATGTTTTATGGTGAAAAAGCATTTAAAAACTTTTTTAAGGGATTAAGTGGCTTTCCTGTTTTTAAAAAGAAAGGTAAGAACGAATTAGGTGCATATTTTGTTAAGGATAATAAGAAAGATTTTGAGTTTTATAGACATAAAATAAAAATACCTACATTGAAATTTGTAAGGGTAAAAGAATATGGGTACATACCTAAAAATGCTAATATAAAAAGTGGTACTATATCTAAAATAGCTGATAGATATTTCCTATCACTTGTTATGGAAGTCGAAGACGCTATAAAAGAACCTAATACAAGTACAAAAGGATTAGGAATAGATTTAGGAATTAAAGATACAGCTATATGTTCTGATGGTAGAGTATTTAAAAATGTAAATAAAACTAAAAAAGTTAAGAAATTGAAAAAGAAACTTAAAAGAGAACAAAGAAAGATGTCAAGAAGTGTGGAATATTCAAAGTCTAAAAAAATTAAATTGAAAGAATGTAAGAACTTTAGTAAGAAGAAATTGAAAGTACAAAGATTATTTTATAGATTGAGTTGTATTAGAGATGATTATAACAATAAGATAGTAGATGAAATAACAAGAACCAAGTTAAAATACATTACTATTGAAGATTTAAAAGTATCTAATATGATGAAAAATAAACATCTTTCTAAAGCAATACAAGAACAGAATTTCTATGTGATAAGAACTAAACTAATAAATAAATGTAAAGAGAGAAATATAGAACTAAGGTTAGCAGATACATTCTATCCAAGTTCTAAGACTTGTTCTTGTTGTGGTAGTATAAAGAAAGATTTAAAACTTAACGATAGGATTTATAAATGTAGTAATTGTGGCTTAGAAATAGATAGAGATTACAATGCAAGTATAAATCTTGAAAAAGCAAAAGTATATAAGGTTATAGCTTAGCTATAATTGAAATAGAATATATATGTACTGATGGCTAGTCAGGAATTTACGACTATGGAGAGTACAAGGAACTATGAGTAGATACATTGTATTGAAAATATACTCAATGAAGTAGTAACAATCTAGTGTATTAAATATATTTTAATACATTTTTAGTAGCAGAAGACGAAGAAGATTATGGACTAACAACAGAAGATAACTATTTAGAAGTAAATGATAAAGAACTAGAAGAAATAATTGAAAAAGTAAAACAAATCAATGAAAAATATGGGATATATTGTAGAGTTCCTAAGAACAATCATTACTTTTATATAAATGATTTAGGTGAGATTAAAGAAACAAGAGATAATAGATTTGAAACAGATGATAAAAGATATAATATTGGAAATTACTTTGTAACAAAAGACAGAGCAATAGTATACTTAAAACAACTTTTAATCTTTAATCAAGGAAATTCAAATTTATTTTTTCAAAAAGAATATTGGGAAATTTGAGGATATGAGAGATAATAATATACAATTAAAATAAATTGCACAAGGGGATTAGAAATGGCAGATTGGGAAAAACAAGAAATAGAACTTGATAAAAGAGGAATATATTGTAGTTTTGGAACATATATGGCAACTAAAGATTATTCTCTTTTTATTACAAGAGCAGACGGAAAAAGTCTTATGGATTACTTTTATAAAAAAGAATGTCTTGAGATTTTAAATAAATTTATAGACAAAAATTATGAAACTTTTGATGACTTTATGAAATCTAATGGTTTTTTATTTAAAGAAAACGAATTAGGAAAATATTTAGTCCTTAGAGATATAGAAAAATTAGACTATATCGAAAAATTTAACAGAAATAGCATTGTTGCTAGTTTTTCTTTTATAGCAAAAGCATTTCTAAAACTTTTAACATTGAATTTAGCTACCTATTTGAAATGTAAAGCTGTTTATTCAAATAATGAAATAATAGGGTTAGGTAAAGAAAGTGGAAATGGAAAAGTTTTAAAAGAAACTAAATTTGAAGATAATTTGATAAGTCAAATCATAGAGGAAGTTTTTGTTGGTACTTTTGTTAAAGAAGTTGAAGATGGTTGGTACTATGATGACCCTGATGATAAGTCTTTTCGTTTGTTTCGTTCACATACTTATGAAGTTTTGAGAAATAATCTAGGAATTTTAAATAAAGAATATGATGAGATAGGAAATATTTATAAAATTAATAACGAAGAAAATCCAGCTTATATGCAAAAATTAGGAAAATTTGATTTTTTAACAAAAGGTTATTATTTTTTTGACAGAAAAAATAATAAAAAAATGGCTAATTACTTTAAAATAGTAAATTTTACTGAAGATGAATTAGCAAAAAGAATTAAAGATTACTTTACTAAAGGAACTGTTAAAGAAATCGTTAAAGAACCTGAAGAAATTAGTAAGCATAAAAAACTTATAAATACCAATCTTTGTTGTTTTAGTGGAATTGTAGGAGATAGTTTTGGAATTTTTATTGATTGCTTAGGACAATCAAAAATCAGTCCTAAAAAAATAATATCATTATTTGAAAATGATAAATTCTTAGAAACATTCAATAAGAGTTTTAAAACACCTTTTAAAAGTTTTAAAGAGTTTTTAGATATAAATAACTTTAGAATAATAGAAAATGAAAATTTTGCCTATATAGAAGTCTTAAAACTTGAAAGAGATAGTAATGGGAAACTAACAAATTATGTAAAAGGTTTTAGTGCTTATGTTGAACTTTTATCAATATTCTTAACAGCTAAATTAAGTGAATGGTTATCAGTTAATTATAAAGAATTAATAACTAATTCTTTTACAAATATTTTTACAAATGATGGAACTAAAATAAAAGTAATGTATAATACAGAAAAGAAAAAGAATAAAAATAAAGAAATCTTATTAGAAAATGTAAATATGTTTGAAGTTATTTTAAAAGAAATAAAGGAAAATTTTACTGATGATTTTCTACTTAATTTAGAAAGACTAAGAATAGTTTTAAAAAATCCTAATAATCATTTAGAAACTATTAAATTTATCTCAACTAATACTTATATAGAATTAGAAGAACTTATAAAGAAGTTATTAAAAGAAACAGATATTAAAGTAGAAGTTGTTAGTAATGAAGATAATACAGCATATTTATTAAATCAAAAATTAATAAACAATAAAACAGAAAGCTAGTTTAATTACTAGCTTTTTACTTTGGACAACAATGTCCTAAATACTTGAAATCAAATAAAATTTATGGTATAATATAATAAAATTTTTAGATTGGGGGTATAAAATATGAGTAGAGATTTTAAGTTCAAAATTTGGGATTTAAAAGAAAAAAGATTTATCTTTAACAAAGAAGATGATATTGGACTTAGAGATATTCAAGGGATAACTGATGATACCATAAAAGAAAGTTTGAATATTCAAATAGATTGGGAAAATGGAAGTTTTAGGATAGATAATCCTAACTATTTGATTTTGCAATATACAGGACTTAAAGATAAGAATGGAAAAGAAATATATGAGGGGGATATTCTTAATTGTTCTATTAATGAAGATGTATCTTTTAAGACTACTGTTATATATACCACTGATAAATATTATGGATTTTCTATGTTTGACTTTGATTATAATGTTATTCCAATGAAAAATCAAGAAGATGTAACATTAGAAGTTATAGGCTCTGTTTGTAAAGAAGAGGACTTCTTTGAAAAACTTAGAGAAATGAAAGCAATTAAGAAAAACGAAGAAAAAGAAACTCTAACAGATGAAATTAAAAGATATGGATAAAATATGGATAAAAATAAGTGAATGGAATTAATAAGATAGAATTAATAAGATAAAATTAATAAGATAAAATTGAATTGAATTGAATGTAGAGGTAGAAATATGGATATAGAAAAAATTTATCGTTCTTTTAAAATGTTGAATTTAGAAAAAGAAGAAAGAGAAGTTCCGTTAAGAATATTGGTTGCTGGTTATAATAGTAATTCATCAATAAGTGAATGGAACGCAACTATTAAAAATTTAACTCAAAGAATGATTAAAGAGAATTATTATCTTCAAGATGTAAAAGAAATGGAAAATTTTGAAGTAGATAAAATAGCTTTTTTAAAAAATGAAAACAAAGAAAAAAATGATTATTTTTTTCTGATGTTTTTTGAGAAAATGGAAGTGATAGAATGATTAAATTTAATAACGATATTTTAATGTTCTTTGTAGGTATCTATCAAAGAGAAATATATTTTAAAGTAATTTTCAATACTTTAATTATAAGTTTATTCGCTATCTTTATTATAACTATAATAAAGAATTGCTTAAAACCTGATAGTCCTTTGAGAATGAAATTACAGACAATAATTGAAAATATAATTTTATTGTTTTGTGTTTGTTTTTTCATAGTAGGCTTTTTATTCTTAACTTATTATTTAGCTAGTGTTTTTAAAGACTAAATAATTAAGAGAGAGTTTTTAAAACTTTCTCTTTTTTATTTTATAAAATTTGTAAAATTATTTTATAAAAAACTTAAAATTTAAAAGAATTAGTTAAAATTATGTTATAATTTTCTTTAGAAAAACTATTAATAAGAGGTGGAAAAATGAGTGAAAAGAATATAGAGGCAAGATATGTAGATGATAAATTTGGATTAGTTTTAAAAAATATAGATACAAATTCTATTGATGATGTAACAAAAGCTGTTAAATTAGTTTTAGATGAAGATTGTAAAGTCTATGAATTAAACTCACATTATGGAGATAGTAATGGAGAATTTTCTAGCGAAAAAATAGGATTTTTTGTTCCTATAAATGAATTAATTTTAACAGAAAGAAAAGGTTATGATGTAGATAATTTAGATAGATTATATGATAGTATTTGTAAAAATATAGATGTAGTTTTAGATAAAAACAATTACTATGACTTTGAAAAATTTGCACTTGATTTACCAAAAGAAACTTCAATAGAAGAATTTAGCGAAAAATTTAATGAATTTATTGATAATCTTAGTGATGAAGAAAAAGCCGAAATAGAAGAAAATGATTTTTCAGGAGAAATGTTTGATAGAGCATTTGATAAATTTAGAAATACACAAAATCTTGGTGAAAAATATAATCTAATAGTTGTAGACAGTAGTGAAAAGGATTTTAATTTAGATGATTATAAAGATAATACAAGAAAACTAACAAAAGTAGAAGAAAAAGAAACTTATGAATTTAAAGAGTTTTTAGTTCATAGATTTGAACAAAATTTAAGTAATATAGACGCAACTGTTGATTTAACTACTTTTCTTAATAGTAAAGATTATGAAAAATTTAGTAATAATATGATAAGTGATTTTATAGCATTTAGTGAAGATAACAATAAAAATCTTAGAGAAGTATTTAAAGAAAAAGCGATTGATGTAAAAGAGAATATAGAAAATAATATAAAAGTTAGAGATAATATGCCAAAAATATCAATTCCATATTCAAAAGAATATGTTGAACAAAAAGATATGGCTAATTTAAAGAAATCTTATTTAGAAAAAGCTAAAGAAATTGAAAAAGATTTACCTAAAAAAGAAACTGTTAAAAGAACTTTTTCCAAAGAAGTTGAAGAAGAAACCAAAGAGAATACTAAAGATTTTGAAATAGAATAAAACAAAAACATTAAACCAAACACATTCATCATATATTCAAAAGCTAAAAAAAGCAAAAACGAATAGACAAATTTAAAAAGGACTTACAAGTCCTTTTTGTCTTTATATAACTTTATATAATTTTATGAAACTTTATATTATATAATGTAATCTTTCAAGCAATCAATCATCAAGCTAAATGATTACATATTTAAAACTGAAATAACTATACAAATTTCCATAAGTTAATAGAACTTCTAACAAACTAACAAATTGTTAGTTTTATTTATTAGTTCAAATTATTGATTTATGAAAGCTAACTAACTAACTTAGTTAGGATTAAGATTTTATGAGTGGTAGCTTGGTAAGTGAACGCTTACTGTCAGTGAGTGATGAATGACTGATAGTAAGTTTATTCAATGAAAACTATCATAAAATGGTGATTTATACTTTTAATACTTTCAATACTGATAATGAATTGATAGAAACTGAAATTTTGTATCTGAAATTTTGTATCTATTGATAAAAATATGTATTTTCATTCAAGCGAAATCTAATCAACAATAGATAAAACGGAAATAGTAAATGTAATATAGCATATAGTATGTTATAACTATAACATAAATACACTATATATTTCTTTTCCTACCTTTACCTACTTTATTACAAAATTATTACAAAATTATTATTTTACTACTTTACTACTCATTTACTACTTTTTTTACGATTTTAAAAAGTAAATAAAAATTCTTTTAGAATAATTCATTAGTTCAAATCCTTTTTTAAAAAATTAAGACAATATTGTCTAATTCACTTGACATTATTTATTCTATATGGTATAATATACGCATAAGAAATTGAAATGTATTTAAAATTAGTATTTAAAATTAGTATTTAAAATTAGTATTTAAAATTAGTATTTAAAATTAGTA
>CAUTAF010000004.1:0-109942 GCA_963536495.1 uncultured Eubacteriales bacterium | reverse complement strand
TATACTAGATGGTGCAAGGTTAAATCCTAAACATTATGGTAATAGACAATCAGCAACTAAGCCTGAAAAGGAAAGCTCAACGACTATCCCTCTTGAGGGGAGTACAATACAAGCGATTGGTATTGGAAGTGGTTTCGCCTAAGTCCTAATTTAGGATATGGATAAGATATAGTCTATGCTTGTTAGAGATAACAAGAAGTTCATAAGATATAAAATCTTTGAGAACTGTACAAGGCGTAGCGTCCTTGTATGAATGATACTTCCCACTGTTGTGGGGTTCTAAATTAATATAATTAAAGTTTAATATTACTTGCTAAAAACAGTAAAATATAGTATAATATCTCTATAAGAAAGGGGGTGTTAGAATGTATTTAACTGTAAAACAGAAAGTAAAACATCTTAGTAAAGATGAATATAAAAGTATAAAAGAATTATCACATATAGCTAAGAACCTTACTAATGAGGCTATATATAATTGTAGACAATATTACTTCAATGAGGGTTTGTATTTGAATTATGAGAAAAACTATACCTTGTTAAAAAATAGTGATAATTATAGGCTTTTAAATTCTAATATGGCTCAACAAATATTAAAAGAAGTTGATAGTAGTTTTAAATCCTTTTTTGCATTATTAAAACTTGCTAAAAAAGGAAAGTATAACTTCAAAGATATTAAAATGCCTAGTTATCTTGATAAGAATGGATTTACTACTCTTGTTATAGGTTTTATTAGAATTAAAGATGATACTCTTACAATACCTTATTCATACTTATTTGCTAGTGAGCATAAGAGAATAAGTATTAAGATACCTACTATTTTAAAAAATAAAAAGATTAAAGAAATAAGAATAATACCAAAATTAAAAGCTAGGTACTTTGAAATACAATATGTATATGAAAGTAAAATAGAAAAATTAAATCTAAATAAAGAAAATGGACTAGGAATTGATTTAGGTATAAACAATCTTTGCACTTGTGTTACTAATAATGGTAGAAGTTTCATAATAGATGGTAGGAAATTGAAATCTATTAATCAGTTCTATAATAAGAGAAATGCTAGTTTACAATCATTAAAAGATACTAAGAAAAAGATAAAAGAAAAAATAAAGTTATTACAAGTTGAAATTACTACGAAAAGGAACAACAGAGTAAATGATTATCTATCTAAGACAGCAAGAACAATAATAAATTATTGTATAGAGAATGACATAGGAAAGATAGTAATAGGTTACAATGTAACATTCCAAAGAAACAGTAATATAGGAAAGGTAAACAATCAGAACTTTGTAAATATACCATACGGAAAACTAAGAAATAAATTAGAATATCTATGCAATATGTATGGGATAGAATATATATTACAAGAAGAAAGCTATACATCAAAAGCAAGTTTCTTTGATAGAGATGATTTACCACTATATAATGCTGATAATCCACAAGAATATATATTTAGTGGTAGAAGAATAAAAAGAGGCTTGTATATGACTAAGAAAGGTAATCTAATAAATGCAGATTGTAATGGAGCATTAAATATATTGAGAAAAAGTAATGTTGTAGACTTAACTGTCTTATACGATAGAGGCGAACTGGACACGCCTAAAAGAATTAGAATTATCTAGTTCTTGTAAGATGAAGTTTTAATTATATTAAAATTTTAGAACCCTATGACTTCAGTCGTGGGAGGTTCAGGATAACAGGATTATCATTAGGTATAGCATTACATATTTTATATGATTTAAGACCTAAAGCATATAAAGGAACAGCACTTATAAAATATCCTTATATGAATAAAGGCTTATCAGTTAATCAAAGTATAGCATTTATGCTTTTAACAGTAGGGGTATGTTTATTTACAGTAATATTCTATGTAAGAACAATTTATGAAATGCTAATATTATTGTTTGTAATAACATTTACCATAGTTAAGAAAAGAAAGGTTGAAAAAGGGTTTTGGAGTACAATTATATTCTTTATAATTATATTCTTTTCAGTTATTTACTTTAAACCTACTATAATTAAATATTGGCTAATTTTAGTTAGAAATTTATTTTAGAAATGATTTAAAATGAGGGTGGAAAAATGATAGAAGATGTATTAAAAGGAAGTAGTTTAAAAACATTTGCTAGGGAAGAAAAAAAGATTGAAAGAATAGAAGAAATGCAAACAGGTGAAATTAAAATTGAAACAGAAGAAATACGAACTGAAAAATTTAATGTAAATCATCTATTTAAAAATGATAAGGCACTAAAAAAGCAAGATGACCTTGCAAATAGATTTAGAGAAAATGTAAATCAAGAAGAACTTACATTATCACAAAAAGAAGAAAAGTCTAAAGAAGAACAAATTGAATATATGTACAAGAACTTTGGACAAAGTTTAACTAAGTTTTTAGATGATAAATCTATAATAGAAATTTATCTAAATCAAGATGGTTTTTTAAGAATTGAAAAATTTGGAGAGGGAAGATATTTAACTAATGTAAGACTTTCTCCGACAGAAAGTGAAAGTATACTTAAACTTGTTGCCGATTTTAATAAGACAGTTCTTACAAGAGAAAATGCAACTATATCTACTGTATTACCTAATGGAGAAAGAATTTCAGGAGCAATATATGATACAGTAGGACATAAACCTGTATTTACAATAAGAAAGAAAAGTAATGTTAGATTTGAACTTGATTATTATGTTAAAACAGGAGTTATAACACAAGGACAAAAAGAATATATAGAAAAGCAAATTAGAAATAAGAAAAATATTATAATAGCTGGTAATACTTCAAGTGGTAAGACTTCATTTGCTAATGCTTGTTTAAAAGTTATAGAAAATAAAGAACTTGAATTATTAAAATACAATTATAAAGATAATAAAGCTGTTAGTGAATACCTAGATACTATCGAACACTTAGACCAATTAAATAAGAAGAAACTTACTGAATTAAATGGTGGTATGATAAAAGAATACGGAGAAAGAATAGGTATTATAGAACAAGTACCTGAACTTATATGTAACTCAACTAATATAATGAATTATGTTGTAACTCAACATTGTAGTGCATTAGACTTGTTAAGATTGTGTATGAGAATGACACCTGATAGAATACTTTACGGAGAATTAAGAACTGGAGAAGAAACAAAGGAACTTTTAAAGGCTTGGAACTCAGGACACGACGGAGGAGTATCAACTATCCACGCCTCTGTTGAAAAAGGTTCTATAAAAGCATTAGATAAAATGGAACAATACCTAGATGAATTAAAACTTGGACTTGATAGCCAAAGACAACTTATTGGAGAAAGTGTTGATGTAATTATAGCACTAGCAAGAATAGGAACAGAAACAGGTGGATTTGAAAGAAAACTTGTAGGTATTTTAGAAGTTGAAGACTATGATAAAAATACAAAAGAATATGTAACTAAAGTTATATATCAAGCACCAAAAATTGAAGTTGCATAAGAAACGAAAAAGGACAAATTTTTGTCCTTTTTTTTATCTTTTTTTTTATTTCTATATTTTATTATATATTTTAATAAATTTGTAAAATTATTTTAATAAAATTATAAAATTATTATTTTTTTATAGATAAAATGGTATAATTTAAGAAAATATTAAATCTTTAAGAAAGGTGGTTATAAAATGTATACAAAAGCAAATGAATTTTTAGAAAATATTGCAGGAATGAAAAAAGATGAATTGAAAGAGGTTTTAAAACTTTCAACTCTTATAACAGAAGAAAAAATTGAAAATGGAGTAAGTACAAAAAAGGAAAGTTATATAATAGATAGAAAAAAAGAAGATGAATTAGCATATATTAGTGATATAGAAGAAAATATTTTAGAAAATACAGACAAAGAAAATAACATAGAATACAAAGCTGATTTTTATAAATTAAACGAAAAAGAAATAAATAAAATAGCAGATGAAATCAAAAATGATAATTTAAGTGGTGAAGATTTTGAAAATTTATATTCAAAAAAAGTTAAAACAATAGATTTTGAAGAAAGAGAAAAGTCAAGAAATTTTATTGAGGTTCTTGATTTTATAAGTGAAAATTTAAAGAAATTAGATGAAAAAGGCTATGAGGCTACATTAGGATTTAAAGAAAACAATTTAAAAAATACAGAAGATGAAATAAGAAAAGATGAATTATTTTATGGTGCAAATAATCAAGAATTAAATAAAAATAATTTTTATTTTTTTGTTAATAATAAAGATGATGAAAAAATTGGTGCAATATTAGATATTCACGAGAATAAAGATGTAACAGTTTTTTTAGATAAAGCACTTAAATTTTTAGCAATAAATGGTGCAGATTTCAGTGAAAAATTTACAGAATATTCAGAATTTCAAAAAGAAAATGAAAATTTAGATAAAGAAACAGCAATGAAAAATGTTTTAAATAGTCCTAAAATTTCTTCTGAATTAGTTGATAATTTTAAATTTGAAGTTGATTTTAAAGAAAATACAGAAATAATTAGTGTTAATATTCATTTAGATAGTGAAAATAATCTTTATGAGGGTGGATTAAATATTTATAATAAATGGCATAAATCTTTTGATTATGAAGATGATAAAACAAATAAAACATACGACAATAAAAATTTTTATGAAATTTTTCATACATTAAATAATAAAGAGAATTTAGAAGAATATGTAACTGATTATAAAGATTTAAGAAAAAATATGGCTTTATTATTTTTAAACGATAGAGAAAGAGAAGAAAGTTTTGAAAATATTAAGAATGATATGATATATTCATCAATGAAAAATGCTTATGATAAAACAGCTAATGAATATAAAGAAAATGATAACTTTAAAGCTAAATTTATTGAAAATACTTTAAACAATTTTGATAAATTAATGGAAGAAAGACTAGGCTTTGGTGGAGAAGAAATTTTTTTAATAAATAATGCAGAAGATTTTGGATTAGAAATAGAAAATTTTCCTGATAGTTTACCTGAAATCAAAAGTTTAGAGCCATTTAATTTTGAAACTTATGGAGAGGCTGAAGAAACTTATAAAGAAATTATTAAAATGAAATTTAGTGAAGTGAAAGAAAATCTTGTTGAAGAAATTGAAAAAAATACACAAGAAGAATTAGAAACATTATCAGTTGCAGGCTTTATTAAGTCCTATGAAGATAAAACAACTAATTTCTATGAGGCTAAAGAAGAAATTTTAACAAATCTTTTTACAAATTTCGTAGAAAACAACAATAACAAATATACAAGTGAAAAAGAATTATTAAATTCTTTTAATGAAGATATTGACGCTATGTATCACAAAATAAGTGATAGAGAATTGGAAAACATCAAAAATAATTATTTAGAAAATAATGATTATGAAAACTTAAATAATCACCTTATAAACTCAAAAGAAATTGAAGTAATTGATGAGAAAGAAGAAAAAAATATTGAAAAAGAATTTTAAAATCAAAACTTTTATTTAATCAAGGCTTTTGTCTAACTGATATATTTTTTTGAAAAAGAAAAAGGACAATTTTTTGTCCTTTTTTTACATATATAAAAAAATAATAAAAATGGAAATAAAACAATATAAAATAACGATAAAAAATAATAATAAAATAAAAAAAACATTAATGTAAATATATTATAACATATTATTTTCTAAAATTCAATCTCTGTACTTTTATTATTAGTAGGTTGATTGATGTTTATTTCATTATCTTTTTCTTTGTCTTTCTTATTATCAACAGAAAGTTCATTTTTAAAATTTTTCTTAAAACTATCAATATAGTCTTTAGGAAATTTTTCGTTTTCTAAATAAGTAAGTGCATTTTTAATACTCTTATCATCAAGTATTTTTTTAAAAAAATTATTGATTTTTCCAAAAGTTTCTTTTTTTGAATATAAATTTTCTCTATTTTTTTCTAAAATAACTTGTAAATTTAAAACTTTTTTCATATCTTTCATAAATTCTTTTCGTTCTTCTTTAGTTGAAGAATTTGTATTGAAACTATCTGTTTTTTCTAAGAAATTCTTTATTTCTACATTTTCTCTAACTGAATAAAGAATAGGTATTTTGTTTTCAATATCAGTAAAGTTAAAACGATTTATTCCTCTTTTCTCAAAATCATTTTGTGTTTTTATAATTTCGTCAATTTTATTTATAAGATGACTTGTTTGGTTTTTATCATAATCTTTTATTCTTTCAAGTTTAATACTATCTATTTTTTCTTTCAAATCAATATTCTGATTAAGACTTTTTAAATCAAGATTATTCTTATTTTGAAAAGTAAAAGGTTCAAATTTAAGAGTTTCTTTATTGAGTATAGAAAGTTTTATACCTTTTTCCCAAAAAGAAGTATTCTGATAATATTTATTATCTTCTCTATCAAAGAAAGTTTCAAAATAATCATTCTTATTATTTCCGTTATTCTTTTGCATAATAGCTAGATTTAAAAATCTATCTTCTCCATTGAAATTCACTTCATTTATTATAAATAAATCTGATTTTAATGCCGAATTTTGAGTATAATAAGTTCTTTCAACAACAGAAGAATATTCTAAATGTTCAAGCATAAATTTGAAAGATTTTATTCTTTTTTCAATATATTTTTCATAGGCTGGATTATTTTTTCTAACTTTTTCTAAAATTTCTTCATCAGAATAAACTTCACTTCTTACTTCATCATACAAAGTTTTACCATTTATATTATTTTTAGGGTGCATATATTGTAATCCTAAAAGATGTGGCAATCTACTATCATATAATTTAACAACAAATTTATGATTTTCACTTTGAAGTTTTAAATACGAATTGTCAAACTGATGAAACCACTCCAAAATCTTTTGAACTTTATAAGTTTTTCCCCCTTTACTCTTTAACATTTTTCCCCCTTAACTATCTTAAAATCTCTTTTATACTATAATCAGTATCAAATTTATATCTTCTATAACCTCTTAGCAATATATTTTCAATATTTTCAAGAACATAATCCATTAATTTTATATCAGGAATATCGACAAAAACTTTACGATTTAAAATAAGTTGCATTGTCCTTTGTTTTAATAATATTACTCTTTTTATATCTAAATTTTCTAAAGTTATTCCAAAACTTTTTAATATTTCTTCAAATTCTTCCAAATCATCTTTATTTTCAATGATTGCAAAACTACTCATTTTTTCTTCTAAATTCTTTTCTACAAAGTCTAATGCCTCTTCTGAACTAGGAAATTCTTCAATTTCACCTAAAAAACTTTCTCCAGCTATTTCTTGTAATTTTCCGTCCTTTATAAAAAAATAAGAATTATTTGCCAAAAATTCTACTTCATAAGTTTTTTTTGATTTTAACATAATTTTTCCTCCCACTTGATTATTTCACTTTATCAATTATTTTTACTTTATCATTTTTTTTCTTATCTTTCTTTTTCCATTAATTCTATTACTTGTTTTCCTATATCTGTAATAATATATTTGCCTCTTTTTTTCTTATAGTTATCAATAAAACCTTTTCTTTTTAAATCTTGCATTATTGCATTGATTTTAGTTTTAGAAAATTGTACCATATTTGCTATTTCTTGTTGTGATAAAAATATATATTTTTCTTCTGTATTTTCTATTGGTATTTGAATATCATATAAGAATTTCAAAACCTTGTAATTATCATTCCCAAAATATTCTAAAGTATACAAATTCTTTCACTTCCTTACTTCTTGTTTTAACTATATTATACCATAATATAATAAAAAAATCAATATTCATTTCAAAAAAAAGCACCGAAAATTAATTAACAAAGAAAAAAGGACAAAAATTAGTCCTTTATTTCTTATTTCTTCTTGGTTTTATTTGTTTGGAAAGTTACAAGATAAATTAATCAATAAATTTATTATATCATATTTTTAAAAGAAAAAAAGGATTTTTTTAAAAACCCTTTTTAAAACTTTAAACAAATAATGAAGAGTAACAATCCCTTTAAGATTGATTTAGATAACTTATTATAGCACATTTTAATAAAATTGTAAAATAATTTTATCAACTTCTTAAAATTATATATTTTACTTGGTAACAATGATATAATAACAATTAAGAATAATAAAAAAAGGAGAAGATTTTTATGAAAAACAAAGTTAAGATTTACGAAAATGACAAAGAATTTATAAATTCATTTCAAGGACAATCAGACAAAGAAATTGAAAACAGATTAAAAAATGTATCTTTAGTTTCTCTTGAAGATTATAATTTCAAAGGCGATTATCAAGATGGTAAAAGTTTTTTTACTGAAAAATTTAAAGCAGAAAACAATTCTAAAAATCCTAAAAATGTATATGATGAAGAAGATTTTTTAGAAGACATAAAATCAAAGGTACACGATAGTGATAAATATAGAGGAGAAACAAAAGCCTTATTTTATAAATTAAGTGGAAATGAGGTAATAAGTGCAACAAAAGATTTTCTAAAAAAAGATGATATAGACTTAGAAGATTTTGATGAAGAAGTAGCTAGTAAATTTTATGATATGTGTTATAAATCAATAGATTATATAGATTTAGAAAAAGAAGATAATTTAAGAAAATCATTAGAATTTATAAAAGAACATTTAGGTGAAATGGAAAATCTTAAAGATTATGATATGGATTTAACATTTAGAAATGGTGAAAAGGACAATTTTTCATTAGTAATAAAAAATAAAGATGATAAAGAAATAGTGATTTCAGATGAAAGTTTAAATGGCTTTTTAGATAAAACAATAAAATATATTGTTACTGAAAAAGATGATATAGATTTTTATGATTATGGTTTAGAATTAGATGAATATGAATATTTTCAAGAAATGATAAATGACTTAAAAGAAGATGAAGACTATACAGACGAAGAAAAGAAAAATTATATAAACAGACATATATTTGAAACTGATATTTTAGCAAATGATTTAAAAGAAATTGATTTGAAACTTCCTACTTATTATAAAAACAACAATGAAAAATCTGATATAACAGAAGTTAATTTTCATATTGTAAATGATGAATATAATAAAATTGAAGTATCTATGAAAGATAAGTGGAACACTCCTTATGAACAATTTGCTGATAAGAAAGAGAATGTAATAACTTTTGATACTATGGGAAATTTATTACAAGACGAAGATTTCTTTAAAGCCTTTTCAGAAGAATATCAAGAAAAGAATTACTTAGATAAAGATATTAGCCATAACCTAGTTATGCTTGAAAATATGAATAGATATGAAAAATTTGAAGAAACTGTTAATAACATAAAAAGTAAAGCTGTAACAGAAAGTTTTTTAGATACAATGAAAGAAGTTAATCCTGAAATTGTTTTCGGAGAAACAATGAAAGAAAAAACAATGGAAAAATTTGACAAAGCATTAGAAGAAAGATTTGGAGATATGTCAGAAAATGATAAGTATTTCTATTTGGTAAATAATGCTGATGAACTAAACATACCTTTAAATGAAGAAAATGAAATTGTAGATTTAGAACTTGAAAAAGCAAAAGAAGATATAGATTTTGAGAATAATATTGACGAAATAATTAAGACTAAATTTGGAGAAAAAAAGCAAGAATTATCAGAAGAAATATTAGATAAAACATACCAAAGATTTGCTGTTATACCATTAGCTAAAATAACTGATAAATATGAAAAGCAAGGAACTACTTTCAATGAAAAGCAAGAAGAATATATAGATAGATTTACTGAAAAATATATAGAAGATTACAAAAATAGTGATAATGAAAAATCAGAAAAGAAATTTAAAGAAGAAATAAACAACGAAATTAAGAAACATATAAATAGTTTAAGTGAAGATAAGTTAGATAAATCTATTAATAATTATTTAGAAAAGAACAACTTAAAATCACTTGATGAAGTATTTGGAAATGATAAGAAAGAAATGAAAAAAGAAGTTGAAGAAATCAAGGAAAAAGATAGAGAAGTAGAACTATAAAATATGATTGGATAAGGTGAGGAGAATTGGAAAAATTAAGTAAAAAGGATTTAAGAGAAAAACTTTTTGAATTTAAAGAAAATCCTATTAAAGCAAAGGAATATATTGAAGATTTAATATGCGTTAATAAAGGTTACTTATATTATGGAAGTATAAATTTAGATGAAACATTTTTTATTCATACTAAAGATTTTAAAGAACAATTAAATAAAGATATATCTGAAATGCGTAGAATATCAGAAGAAAATCCTTTAATGGAAAAAGATGAAAATTTATATTATGAAAAAAATAAAGATATAGAATATTCAAAAGTAGAAATAGGAGCAACTTTTTATAAAGATTTAAAAAATGAGAGTTCTCAAATTATAAATAATTTAGAAGATAGCATTTCATATAAAATGCGTGTAAACAATATTTTAGTTAGTAAAATAGATAAAATAAACAATTCTCTTGAAAACATAGAGGGGAGTTTTCTTTTAGAATATACTCCCTATCTATCTAGCTTATATTTAACTAAAAAAGATGAGAATGATGAATTTAAAACAAAAACATATAATTTTATGGGAAACGAATTACAAAAAGAAGAACCAAGTTATAAAGAGTTTTATGCAAGAAAAAAATATAAAGAAAATCACAAAATAGCTTATAAAGAACTTAATAATTTTTTAAACAGTGGTTCAAAATCGGAAGAAGATGTGCTTAGTTTAGAAAATGATTTTAGCAATTTCACTGATGAAAGTATTATAGGTAGAAAAAATAGATTTTCAAAGGTTGAATTAAATTTTGTTCCTGATTTACAAGAAAAAAATTACATAAAAATTGTAAAAGATGATGAGGAACTTAAAGTTAATGGTAAAGATGTTAATTTAGGTGAACTTATAGTCTTAGATAATTCAGGAATGTTTTTATTTTACAAAGAACAAGATAAAGTAAAAGAACACGAAAAAACACTTGACGAAATGACTTATGAAGTTAAAAAAATTAAAAGAGAACTTGAAAAAGAAAGTTTTCAAAGTTTAAAAGAAAATGTTTTTTCTCTAGTTTTAAATGATGATAATATAAGAGAAATTACAGGTGATTTTAAAAATAAGAATTTCATAGAGAATAAAAATCTTTTAGAGAATGAAGTGAAAGAAATATATGAAGATATATTTAATGGCTTAGGGAATGATTTTACTAATAATTTTTTAGTAAATAATGCTCAAAATTTAGGACTAACAGTAAATGATGACAAAAAAATCAAAGAATTTTTAGGAGAAAATCCTGAAGATTATAAAGAAACTATGAACGAATATGTGAAAAGCATTTATATGGGTAATGTTCAAGAATTTGGAGCAAAAGCAACAGCTTTTTCTTTAAATCCTAATTCAATAGATATAACAGATGAATTTTCTGAAAAAGAAATAGTAGGAAGTTCAAATAATAATGTTAAAAAACTTGAGAAAGTCTATGATGATTTATACAAATATGGAAAAAGAGAAGTAGAAAAAGGGAAAGAATTTCTTAATAACTCAGTTGCATTTTCAAGATTAGCAAAAATGGTGAAATTAGAAGTTGATATGTTTTCAACTAAGTTTTATGAATTAGAGATAAAAAATGAACTAAAAGAAAAAAGAAAATTATCTTATAAAGAAAAAGATATAGAAAAAGAAAAAACAAAAGAAAATTCTAAAGATGATTTTGACTTTGGAATAGAGTAAAATTACTTCGTTGTTTGGTAAAATTAGTTTGTTATAATCTGTATATAACAAAAAAAAATTAAAAGGAGAAAGTAAATGAAAAAATTTAGTAAAGAAGATTTAATTGAAAAATTTAACGAAATGAAAGATGATGTTGTAAAAGCTAAAGAATTTGCTGAAGATTTAATTTATGTTACTAAAGGATATGTAACAGAGGGATTAAAAAGAGAAAAGGAGCAATATTATATTGACAAAAAAGATTTAAAAGAAGAAATGAAAGAAGATATAGCTTTTATTAGTGATTATAATAAAAGAATGGCTGAAAAGAAAGAAGATAACCCTTATTTCAATCCTAATTCGCCATTAAATGAAAATAGAGAAAATACAGATATTGAATATACTAAAGTTAGTGTTCTATCTAGTTTTTATGAAAATTTACAAAAAGGTAATGGAGAAGTTTTAGATAGTTTAAACAAAAACGACCATTATAACAATACACTTTTAAATGAATATGTGGTTGAGAAAATGGAAAAAATAAACGAAACTACTAAAAACTTAAATGGTGCTTTTAAAATAGAATATGAACCTGATAAAGCAACAGGAACTATAATGAATAATGTTGGTGAAAATTATATAGAAAGTTTTGAATTTAGACCTGTTAATAATACTGAATTTATGGATAAATTAAATAATCTTTACAATAATGGAAAATCTGAATTAGACAAAATAGAATTAAATTACGAAAATTTCGGAAACTTGACAGACGCAAGTACCTATGATAGAGGAAATAGAAATTCTAAATTATCTTTATTTGTAGTAGGTGGAAAAGAAGAACAAAATGAACTTACAATAGTAAGTGGAGATAAAAAACTATATTTAAAGGGAGATGAAGTTAATTTAGGTGAAATGATGTCAATGAGAAATGCTACAACTTTCTTATTTGACAAAGAAGAAGAAAAGGTTGAAAAACATATAAAACTTGCTTATGAAATAAAAAATGATGTTGATAAAATAAAAGAAGATTTACTAAAACAAGATTTTGATACAATTAAAACAAATGTTTATTCATCTGTTTTAAATAATCTTGAAATAAAAGAAAAAACAAATAATTTTCAAAAAGATACTAATAATTTAGAAATTGAAGTTATGGAAAGATTTGAAGATGTTTTTACAGGATTAGGACAAGACTTTAGAAATGAATTTGTGGAAAAAAATGCTGAAAAATTTGGTTTAACACTTGATGAAAATGGAAAAGTTAATGAAATAATGGAAATGAATGTTCCTTATGATAAAGGCGTAAATGATTTTCTTAGAGGAAAGTATATGGAAGAAGTTCACGATTTTCAAGAAAGAGTATTAAATTTTGGTACTAATATGAGTACAAAAATTGAAGATAAATTTTCTAGTGTTGAGATTTCAGGATATTCAAATAATAACATAGAAAAAGTTGGAAAAGCATACGAAGATTTATATGAATATTCTGTTAGAAGTGGTGCTAATAATCCTAAACTATTCTCAATAAATGGAAATATAGTAGGCTTAGAAATTGGTGAACTTTCAGGTAAATTTGAAAAATTAGAAGAAAAATTTAATAAAGATAAAGTCGAAGATAAAGAAGTTGAAAAATCTTCAAAAGAAAAACCTTTAAAAGAATACGAAGAAGAAAAAGAAAAATCAGATGACAAAGAAATAGGATTTTAAAAAAGGAGGAAATATGTTACTTAATAAAAGAAATTTAACAAGAGCATTTAATGTTTTGAAAAAAGGTGTGGAAATTGGAGCAGATATAGGTATAGCTTTAACAAAAAACGCATTTAATCTAGGAAAAGATATTGTATGTATTTTAAAAGAGCAAATAGACGCATATAATAAACCAATAGATGATGAGGCTTATTTAAGACAAAGAGCAGATGTCAAAAAAGAAGTAGAAAATGGAATAAATGAAATTCGTGAACAAAAAGAAAATGCTAAAATCAAAAAAATGCCTGAAGTAAATATAAACTTATCAGTTTTTCAAATAGGGTTTACACCTGAACAATTAAAAGAATTTGAAGAAACATTAAAATCTAAAAATAAAGAATTTAATGAAGATTTTTTTGAAAATGTTGATGTAAAGAAAATAGTTGAAGTTGATAGTTTATCAGTAGAAAAAATGGATAAATTTGAAAAAGTATCTGAAAAAGTTAATGGTAGTTTTGGAATAAAATATTCAAGAGAAACAGATGAAATTTCTGTTTTAATTCACGATTATGATGAAAAAAGAATTTTTGCTAGAGAATTTAGTCCTAAATATGAAAGTGAAGAAAGAACAGAATTTACTGAAAGAATGGCAAAATTCTTTAATAATCAATTAGAAAGTGGAGAAGAAAAGTTTACACCTAAAGATTTTGATAAAGTTCTTGAAAATATTGCAGGTGTAACTGAAGAAGATAGAAAAGCTAATATAAATACTAGACTTCATATTGATAACATCAAAGGAACAAAAGAATTTTTAACTAAAAGAGGAGATGAAAAACTTCTTATTAAAGATTTTAATGTAGGACAAGCTATGGCTTTAGACAATTCAGCAGTTATGATGTTAGAATTAAATAAAGATAAAGCTGAAGTTAGAGAAAATACTAAGCAAGATATAAGATTTGATGTCAGAGAATTAAAAGAAGAACTTAGCAATAAGAGTTTTAATGATATAAAAAATATTGTTTTTGCAAGTGTTCTAAATGATAAAGAAATTATAGAAAAAACTGATAATTTTCAAAAAGATGTTTCAAATGTAGGAGATGTTGTAGAAGAAAAATTTGAAAAAGTATTTGATGATTTAGGTTTAGACTTCAAAAACAAGTTCTTAGTTAATAATGCAGAAGAATTAAAGCTAACTGTTAGTAATCCTGATAAAAACTTCCCATTAATAGATGAATTTGATAATAAGTATGAAAATTATGAAAAGAATGTTGATTTCTTTATAAAAAACTTATACAAGGAAGAGGTAAGAGATTTCCAAGAAAGAGTTTTATGCTTTGGAAATAATTTCAGTACAAATATAGAAGATAAGTTTACAAAAGAAGAATTTAATGCTGATTATAAAGTATTAGACAAAATTGATAAAGTTTTTGAAGATACTTTTGAATATGCAAAAAACAAAAATATAGATATTAAAAATGAGAAAGAATTAAAAGCCTTAACAGATGAAGTTCGTTTAAATTTAACTGATAAGAGATATGAAGAACTTGTTAAAGACGAACCTAAAGAAAAAGAAAAGACAGAAGAAAGAAAAGTTAAAGATTTCTTTGATTTTGTTGACGAAGAAGTTAAAAAAGATGAAAGAGAAAAAAATGAAAAAGAATTTGAATAAATGAAATTATTAGGAATGGACTAAAAATCCATTCCTAAATTATATGAAAAAGTTCTATAAAAAGATACTAAAAGGTGGTATTATGAAAAAATATACAAACAAAGAAATAATCAAAGAAGTAAATAAAATTGAAAATATTATTGATAAGAAAAATTATTTAAAAGATTTATATTTAGTAGATGTGTATGATGAAAAATTTGATAAAACATCTAATAAATTTGTTAGAAAAGATAAAGAAATGTATTTTATAAAAAAAGATGATTTAAAAGAAGAAGTTGAAACAGATTTAAAATTTGAAAATAAGAACGAAAATTCAATTATAAAAATAAAGTCTTTAAAAGTAGATTTTAATATGTTAAATGATATAAATGGAAATTTAGAAGATTTAAAAAATATAAATACAAAGGTAGAAATAACAATAGATAGCGAAAAGATTAAAAAAATGGAAGATTTTAAAAAGGAAATATCTCATTTTGATGGCTCTTTTAGAATAGAAAAAGATAGAGAAAAACTTCTTGTAAATGCAGTTGAAAAAAATGGAGAACATTGGAGTGAATTAGAAATCACTTCAAAGACTTTTAATACATTTAAAGAACTTTCTTTTAAAGAAAGTCCTAAAGTAGAGGAAAGTTTGAGAAAATTCAATGAATTTCTTTTTGAAAATCCTATTGATAGTAAGGCTTATTTATATAAAAAAGATATTTTAAATTTGATAGAAGATAATGATTGTATGATTTTAAATATAGATGGTAATGATAAAAGTCAAAATAGTCTTTACATAGAAAAGGACGATAAAAAACTATCTTTAAAAGGTGAAGAAGTTGAGTTAGAAAAAATTTTAATTATAACAGGTTATACTAAGAATTTATTTGAAATGGAACAAGATAAAGTCGAAGATTATGTCATTAAACCTTTTGAGATAGAACAAGACAAAAAAAATGTACAAGACCAAATTTTGTGGAAAATAAGTAATTTTAAAGATATGAGTAGAGAAATTGTGTCTGAAATGTTTAATGATGACGATTTGATAAAAAAAACTAATAATTTTACCGAAAATAAAGAAATATTAAAAGAAGAATTTGCTGATAGAACAAAAAACATCTATGAGGGTTTTGGAAAAGAATTTAATGAAGAACTAATAAAAAGAAAGGCTTTTTTCTTAGATTTTAATATAAAGGTTCATAATGGTGAAAAAAAAGTTAAGGAAATATTTGAAATGGGAAGTCCTGAAGAATATTTAGATAATGTACAAATTTACACAAGAAATTTATATGAAAAAGAAATTAAAAACTTTAATGACAAAATTGATAAAGATGATATTAGAGATGTTTTTGATAAAAAAGATTTTGTATTTAGAGATGATAATTTAAGTAAAAAAGTTGAAAAACTATATGATGATTTATACAAATATGTAACTTGGAAAGAAGTTGAGGAACATCTAGGTAAGGCTAATAACAAAACATATTCTAATATAGCAAAAGGAATAGGATTAGAAGTAAGTCCATTTTCAGATAAATTTGATAAATTAGAGAAAAAACTTAGTAAAGAAAATAATGAAAAAAATGTTGAAAAACATATAAATATTGAAAAGAATATTGAAAAACCTATTGAAAAAGAAAAGGATAATGAAAAAGATTTTTAGAGAAAATTTTAGAAAAAAATTTAGAAAATAAAAACAAAAAAGACAAGTTAAATTCTTAGAAATTACAAAAAATTTTTAAAAATTACTTGTCTTTTTTAAAAAATTCGCAAGGAAAAAAGTTAAATTTTGTTAAGACAAAGACAACAAAACGAAACCTTTTATAATAATTATATCAATTTTTAAATGAAAAATCAATTTAAAAAAAATAGGGAAAAATATTTTTTTTATGGTATAATATAAATATAAATTTTTAAAATTAAGTTTTAAAATTAAGTTAAAAAAAGTTTTAAAAGCAATGAAAAAACAGGGTTAAATTCATTTGAAAGGGGGTTAAAAAAATGTGGATTAAAAATATACGAAAGGGGGTTAAAATATTGTGAATTTTAATTTTGGTTTAGGAACAGCTGTAATCATATTAGGAGTAAGTTTATTTTTACTTTTAATTATTGCATTGATTAGTGGTGTTAAATATAAGAAAAAAGAAGAAAAAGTAAGTCAATTAAGGGATATTGAACTAAAACTCTTGTCTGTACCTAATTTAAGAGATAGAGATGATTTTGAAATTGAATACTTTCCTTTTCATACTGTAACAATTTTTACAGGTGTATCTTGGGTATCAGAAATCTTTGGAAATTGGGCTAATACTTGGGGTGGAAAGAGTGAAACTTTTGGAAAAGAATTTAACTATATTCGTAAAGAAAGTATGAAACAATTTAAGTTAGAAGTTAAATATAAATATCCTAATTGTAATGCAGTTTTAAATTTTAAACTTGATTTTCACCCTATTGTTTGGAGAAGAGGGATAATGTATACTATAACTTTATCAGGTACTCCAGTTGAACTATTTATTCCTAAAAATAGTAATAATTCATCTGTTAGAAGAAAGACAGAAGAAGAAAAAGAAAGAGAAAAAATAGAATTAGCTAGAAGAATACAAGAACTTGAAGAAGAAACAAGTTTTGAAAGATAAGTGGTGAAAAATATGTTTGGTTTTAAAAAGAAAAAAGTAAATTCTTCAAAAGAAAAGAAAGTAAATTCTTCAAAAGAAAATTTACTTATAATTAAAGGTAGTGTAACAAGATGTGGAAAACCTGTAAGTCCTTTAAGTATTTTAAGTGAAGAAGACAAAAAAATATTAGAAGAAAAATTAGAAAAACAAGCAGAATTACACAAAAAAAAGCTAGAAGAAATAGAAAAAAGAAAAACAAGTGAAAATTGGATAAAAATATAAAAAATATAAAATTATTGAGGTAGAGATATGTTATTTATTTATAGAATGAAAAAGGATTTTAGTGTATCACAGAAGAATTTTTTAGAAAATGTTAAATTAAAAGAATTTATCATTGATGTTTTAGTAGAAACATCTCCTTATTTAGATAGGGGTAGTCAAAATTTTACAATATATTTTAAAATGCCTAGTTCAAAGGAATTTATAAAGAGTAATGAATTTATAGAAAGTATCAGAACAAATAACTTAACAAATGCCGATAATGTAGGAAATTATTTTGCTGTACTTAGATTTTTGTTAGAAATAGAAAGTAAGATAGTAAGTACATTATTAGAATTTAAAGATTTATTTTATAAATTCAAAACATATAGAGATAATATCTATAATGATAAAGAAGTAAGCAAACTTGTGAACATTGCTTTTGTATCAGAAGTTAATAAGAAACTAAAATACAATTATATTTCAGGTGAATATAACTTTGATAATGAAACTTTTATTAAAGAAATAGAAGTAAGTGAAGAGATAAGAAAGCAATTTAAGTCGGTATCTGTATATGATATTCAGTTAGTAGGAGAAGAAAGTAGCACTTATAGAAGTAAGGTTAAATTCTATTTGACTGTTGATTTTGAAACTGTATATATAGTTGATAAAAATATAGAGGACGAAGAATTAAGTGATGTATTTTCAATGATAGGAAAAGGTTTTAATCTTAATGAAATAGAAGAATTTTTAAGTGATGAAGATGTTAGATATGGTACATTTAGATTTTTATATAACACTATTGATGAATGTAAACAAAATTTCATAAGAAGTGTGGCTAAAATAAAAAATGTATGGATATTATTTTCAGGTAAGATTATAGATTTGCCTAAGAAAATAACAGATGACGCAACTAATATGGCTAATTTCTTCACAAATGAAAACAATACTTTTGTATCGACTAAAGACATATTTGCACTTGCAAATAAGATAGAAACACCAAATTATGCAGTTGAAGAATTTAAAAAATTTTTATTGATGAGGTAGGAATATGGGAATATTAGTAGAAGTTCTTTCTCAACTAAATATAATTAGTTTATTATTCATATTGTTTTTATCTATATTAGGACTATATGGAATTTTGAAAAAATTGAGAAACGAAAGAACAAAAAGAGTTGAATGTTTAGAAATAATAAATGCAAAAAAAATAAGAGTAGTAAATAAATTTGCTTATCTAGTACCTATTTCTTTTTGGAAAAAGCATATAACAAGCGATAAGATAATTAAATATATGGAAAACGAAAGAGAAATTTACATAGCTGGTGTTATAAGTGATGAAGAGATAGAAGACGCAAGGCTTAAAAATAAAATACTTAAATTTTTAAAAGAAGAAATAAAAGGAAAAACCATAAAAATCTGTTATAGATTTAAGAAAAAGCCTGATGTATTTCTTTGGAGAAATACTTATCATATTTTCAAAGAAAAAATTAGTTTTTTTCAAAAACTAAAGAAGTTTTTTAAACTTTGGTTAATAAAATACCACTATTATTTTGATATTATTTATTTGAACAAAGACAAGAGAAAATCTATATTAAACAATGATATGATATTGACATTTAAAGTATATACTCATAAAGAAAGTATCGTACAAATGTTTAGATATAGAAAAGCAACAAATAAAGTTAAATTTAGTCAGAAAGAAGAAAACAAAACTGATGTAGAAAAAGATACTAAATTAAGTTCTGTATGGAACACTGAAATAAAAGATGAAGAATTAGAAAACATCAGTTATAGAAAAGATTAATTATAGAAGAAATTAGTAACAAATAAACTAACTAAAAACACAAGTATAAAGGAGAAAAAAATATGAACACTAACATAGCAACTAAGGAAAAAGATAATAAAAAGGTTGGGATTGTTAGTCGCATAATAAAAAACGAGGGGAAAAATAATTTAGAAATGGATAATGTATTTAGTAATGGAGCAACATTTAAAAAGAATAAAAAAACTGATAATTTTAATGAAAATTACATATTAGATTTAATTAAAATTAATTTAGAAACAAATAAGTTGTTAAAAGATTTTATTATGAATACTTATTCAGGAACTAAAGCCGAAAAAGAAGAGTTTTTAAAAGAATGTTATTTTGAATTTGAGAAGAAAAAAGTATTTAAGTTTAGTGAGAATTTGACAGAAAGTATAAAAAAAGAATTTAACCCTTTAAATTTTGATAAAATACTTGAATATTATAGTAATTATATCTTCAAAAACTTAAAGAAGTATAAATATTTTTATTTCTTCTTATATCTTCTAAATAGTAGTAATAGAAGAACAGAAAATAACATAGCAAAGAATTTACCTATAATGTTACAAAGCATTTTTTCTTTCTTTGATGTAATTAAAAATGAATGTATAGTTCTTTTAGATAATGAAAAAGATATAAAAGAACATTTAAAAGAAAAACTTGAATTATGGGTAAAGAAAAAAGAGATAGGAACAACTTATCAAGAATTTACAGTTAGATGGAACTATAAGAGAATTACAAAGAATATAACTGATAATTTCATAAAAGAAGTAAATAAAGTATCAATTAAGAAATACCAAAATTATAGTGAAATGAGAAACCCTTATTTACAAAAAAGTCTTTATTTAGTGTATATAATTAGTTTAAATAATATGTTTAAGTATTTTGATTTATTGAATAAGGTGGTAAAAGAATGTTTGTTTAAAGAAGATTTACTTGAAAGAATGATATTAAAAAAAGGAATTATCTATCGTTATGAAAAGGATTATTCAACTAATAAGAAACTTACAAAAGAAAGATATGAACTTTTAAAATCCATTGAAAATGAATTATTAAAAGAGGGAAGAAAAATTTGGTAAAAGGATAAGGGGTTAAAAATGAAAAAAAATAAACTATGTTTAAGCAAATTATTTTTAATATTTACTCTCTTTCTTTTGATTTTTAGTAATGTATTTGCTGTAAATAATGAAGAAACGATTAGTGTTAATAAGCAATACAAACAAACTCTTGATTTAAGTAATTATGGTGGACAAGATTTTGCAGATAAGCATATAAGAAAATCCAGCAGAGATTATCAAAATAACTTACTTAAAGACAGAAATGAAATTAGAAAGAGAATAAATGCTGTATCTGATTTACTTTCAGAAAGTAAACAATATAATATGGGTTATAAATGGGGTGGAAACCACGCAGGAAACTATAACACAAGAGAGGCTATACAAGGTGGTATGGACTGTTCAGGGTGGACAAGCCAATATTTATATATAATGGGAGTTAAATATAATAGCTTTGAAACATCAACAGCACAAGGTTATCACGACCTTTTTGATAGATTAGTTCAAGTAGCTAAGAGAAAACATAATTATACTATTAGAAAAAATAGTGGTTATGCAAGTGAAAATGGTTGGATATATACTTTCGCTTGGACATCAGGTGGGGCTATAAAACATATCGGGGTATCTCTTGGCGACAAACTATGCCACGCAAGAGGAGGACCCGACCCTAAAAACTGGAAAACAATAGATATAACAGGAAGACCTACTAGGTATCCTCCGTCAGCCTCATATAGTGTAGAAGATATAATTCACTTTATTGCAAGTTATCCTGAAACAGCTAAAGCAATGGGATTTACTTTGACTAATATGGTTGACCCTGATAAAGTTCGTTCAGATTGGGCAAGTGTTAAAAAAGGTACTCCAGGTGGGGAACTAAAAGAGGGATTTACTGTAAAAGATGGGGAACTATCAGATAGTGATTTAGACCTTGCTTATCAAATGTTTCATATAGAAATAAATTTTGATGAATGGTTCGCAGAACCTATATTTAAAGTTTTAGGAAATGTTATAGATTATGTTTTACCAATAGCCATATCTTTAGCGACTTTATTTATAGTTTTAAGAATACTATATGAAATGATACAGTTAATAGCAAGAGGAGATTTTCAATTTAGAAGTGTGTTCTTTGTATGTTTGGAGAAGATGTTTAGTGCCTTTATAGTAATTTTACTTTTAAGTTTTTATAAAGAAATGGTATATAAACCTTTAATAGAATTTGTAACTGGTGGTTTTGTAGATGTAGCTTTCGGAACGCAGATTGGTGTTTTAGCAGAAAATTCTGAAAGTTCAGTAGGGAATTTGAACTCAATTTATTATTTAGCTTTAAGACCTTTGGAAAAGTTCTGTAATTATTGGATAACTACTTATCATAATTTATCACAAAATTTTGATGGAATATTTGCAATAGCAACAAAATTTGGAGATTTTATGGACGCTGTTTTCAAATCATTACTTATGTTACTATGTTGTGCTGTAAGTATTTGGTTAGGAATTAAATTTGTACTTTCGATATTCTTAATGCAAATAATGATTGCAGTAACATTAGCTTTCGGTGCTATAAATTTAGCACTAACAACAGTTCCTAGAATGAGTGCCTCAGCTAACAGTCTTATCAATGCAGTAATATCAAGTTTAATGAGAATAGTACCTGTATATTTGATAATGTTTGTGTGGATAGATTTTTGTCAAATTATACTAGAGGCAGAGATACCTACTGAAATACAAATTTTTGTGTATATGGCATTATTCTTGATGACAGGATTTGTATTTAAGTTTATAAAAATGCTTATAAAATATGTCTTTATAACAATTAATTTCTTAGTAGAATTAATAAAAGAGGCAACAGCTAGTCTTTAAAAACAGGGGGATTTAATAAAACGAAAGGAGCGATTTTTTTATAATGAACAAGGAAAAAGTAAATGAAAATGGTAATAAAAAAGTGGAAGTTAGCAAGAAAACTCACAAGAGCAGAAGTAATACGATTAAAACAATAACTACTTGCAAGATTGACAATGAAAATGGCGTAGAAATTGTCAAAAAAGAAGTAGAAACACAAATATATAAAGCTGAAGAAACAAGAAATTTTATTAAGTGTTATGATTTGTTTTTAGAAACAATAAATAGTTCTAAAGTTAAAAGTGGTGTTATAAGAACTCTTTTGAATTTAGGTGATGAAATTAAAAATTATGATAATGAATTTGTTATAGACCATACAACAAGAGATAGGATACTTTTAAATGCTGGAATAACTAAAAGAAGTTTAGAAAATCATTTGAAAGTATTACTATCTAATGATTTTATAAGAAGAATTAAAAGAGGAAGATATATGATAAATCCTCTTTTGATAGCAAAAGGTAGAGAACTTAATATAAGGGATTTAGAATACAAGTATAATAATTTAAAAAAAGAAGTTGTAATTGGAAAAATTTAAAAAAGGAAAATTAAAAAAGGGGAAAGCTATGTCAAATATTTTTAAAGATACTGTATATGATAAAGAAAAATATTTAAAAGAACAGGAAGAATTTTCTGTTTTAACAAACACTAGCGATATATTTAAGAATGTCAAAAAATCTCCTATTATTATTGAAGAGATTAAGGAAAATGAAAAAATAATAGTAGATAATCCTGAAGTAGTAGATTTTGTTAATGATAAACTAAGTAAATTTTTAGAAATTAGAGAACAAAATTGGCAAAATGCTATTGATAATTTAGAAGAATATACTAATTATCAGAAGAAATATCTTCTAAGTAAGGAAAATATTCATAATAATATTGTAAATAGTGTAACAGACAAGAAAAAAACCATTAGTTTTGATTTAAAATCTAATGAATTTGAAGAAAAATATAAATGGTATTTAGAACAAGATGAAAATTCTGAATTACAAAAAACTAATTATAGTAAAGTACAAAATATGGATAGACATTGGGATAATGGAGTTAGTGTTTTAGAAAAGATAGAAAAAGAAAATTATATTCAAAATGCAAGTTTAAGTCTTTATGCTAATGAAAATAGAGATTTAAAAGAATATGTTTTCGGACTTTTAAATAACAAAATAAATGATTTTGAAAGTTCAGTATATGATAATCAAAAGGGATTTTATTTTGAGAAAGATTTTGACAAAGCTAATGAACTTTATAGTGAAAAAGAAGAAGTTGTTGAAAATGTTGATGTTGAAAATGTTAATGTTGAAAATGTTGATAATATTGATTTGAAAATGGATAAAATAAATAAAGAATATGAAGACTTAACTCAAAAGAATACTAATATACTTGAAATTTTATCTAATATTGAAGAGATTAATTTAAGTTCTTTAAAAAGAGATATAGAAAGAGATAGAACTGAAAGTATTGATACAACAGAAGATATTAGCAAATCTTTTAGTAATACTCTTATAGTTAAAGAAGTTGAGAAAAAATTTGATATAGCAGATTTAGGAAAAATCAACACTTTTAATTTTAATAACAATAAAAATCCTGAATTTGATATAAATTCTAAACTAGAAAGAACTGTAAATCTAAAAAAAATAGATAAGTTAGGAAATGAATTATCAGAAAATGATATATCATTTAACAAAGAAGATATAAAACCTATTTCTAAAGAATTGAAAGAACTTATAAAAGATAGAGAAAATGCTCTTGATTTTAACAGACCTTATGTAAGTTTTGAAGATTTTAATGATATAACTAATCAAAATTATAATGAAAAGAAAGCCTTATGTAAATTTTTGAATATGGTAGATATAACTGATATTGAAATAACACCTAGTAGACTTAATATAGAAGATACAGGTAATGAATATTTAGCGTCAGTTATAACACCACAATATATAGCAAGTTTTGAAACAACTAAGATAGGAAAAGACAAAGTTGATAATATCATACTTGAATTAAGTGAAAGTATGGAAAGTAAATATGATTTAGATTTAATTGAGAAGATATATGGAAATTCTGAAAGCAAATATGATTTATCGGTAAGAGATAATATAAGAAAAATGGGTAAAGATTTCTATGCAGATTTCATATTTAATAAATATATTGGGTTTGAAGACCCTGTAAAATTAGAAAAAGAAACTGTTATATATCTTGAAAAATCTAACTTAGAAAAAATTAATGATAGAGAAAAGGTACTTGATTTAGAATTACTTACTAAGGATATTGAAAAAGAAAAGGAAATTAAATACGAAGAAGAAAAAGATTTTGAAATTAATAGTGAAAATAGAAAAGATGAAATTAAAATTGATATTTCTGAAACAAGAGAAAGAGTATTTAGTGATTTAGCACAATATCCATTGGTTAGAAATAACTTGATAATGCTTGAAGAAAATTATAGCAAAGAAAAAATTTATGGACAATATTTGGATTATGAAGATAATTTAGATAACAGTATATTATTAACAATAGATTATTTAGTAAGAGAAGAACTAAAAATAGGTAAATCTGAAGAAATTGAAGATAGAAAAGCATTAGATATTTTAGAAAATGCTAATGCAAGAGATTTAGACGATTGTTTATATCTATTTAATAAATTCAAGCAAGAAAAAGAAAAAGAAAGAGAAGTGGAACTTGAAAAAGATTATGAAGATACTGATGAAACTAAAGTATCAAGAGCAACTGGAAGAGAAAAATCTGAAAGAACTATAAAAGATATAGATAAAAATGATGTAAATAATGACTTTGAAGACACATACAAGAAATTTTTTGAAGATGAGGAAGTAGAAATATAGTGGGGTGAAATGAAATGGGAAAAATAAATGGACTAGAAATTAAGAGAAAGGCAAGTTTAGACACTATTTACAAAAGGGATAAATACGATATGTTTGAGATACATTCAAGAAATGTATTTAACTCTGAAAAAGTATTGGAAACAAAACAAGATTTTGGATTGTTTTTAGATATAGTAGGTAGTAATGATAGAGATATAAATAGATTATTTATCAATTATCATTTAATTAATCCTAACTCTGAAAAGGCTAATGTAGTTAAAAATAAAGTAAATGGAATTTATGAAGAATTAAAAGACGGAATAGAAAAATTAGAAAATGCTACCGATAAAGATTTAGGACTTAAATTTACTATAAGAGCAGAAGATGATAAACTTGCTGTTGTTCAATCATATAATAAATATGAACTTGATAAACATTATATTAGTAAAGAAAGTGAAATATATAATTCATTAAGTCAATTCAAAACTGATAGGGAAGATATAGGAAAAATTATACAAGGAAAATTAGATAAAGAATATAACTATATAAGAGAACTAACAGATGGTGGAGAAGAAAATACTGAATATAGAGTAAAAGAAACATATATACCTAAGATAAACAAAACAGTATTTGTAATTGATAGAAAGAATATTGATTTTAATGAAGATAAAGGAAAAGAAGAATATTGGGAAACATTTGATATGTATACTGATATAGACGCTTTAGGAAGTCTTTCTATGATGAAAGAAAAGAATTTATTTAAGGGTAAGAAGTTAGAACTTAATAAAAATTTAGATGAGAAAGATTGCGAAAAAATAGTAAATGCTTTAGAAAATCCAAAAATTAAATCACTTCTTAAAAATAAAGAATATTTTACTTTTGATGAAAAGGAAAAACCTATTGGACTTAATGAAAAAGGTATGGAAAAATTTGGAAATAGAAAATCAACTATTGGATTATTTGCAAGTTTTCTTGTGTTAAATTCATTTAAAGATAAATACCTTGATGAAAAAAATGATGAAATTAAAGAAAACGCTTTAGATAGAAATAATATTCTAGTAAAAAGAGCATTGAATGTTGTAAGTGAATTTGATAAGAATAACAAAGATATAGAAGAATTTGTTAAAATGCCTAAAAGTAATTTGGTAAATATATCAGCTATGAGTTTAGCAGAAATAGAAATGTATGAAAAAAGTCAAAAATTAAGTCCTGAACTTCGTAATCAACTTTCAGCAAGAAAAGATTATTTGGAAAAATTTGCTGTAATTGATGGACTTTGGAATAAAGATGGAGAAAGAACAGACCATATAGAAAATCTTTCAGAAATGGAATTACTGATTGATTTATATGACGGAAACACTTCACCTGAACAAAGAAGACTTTTAGAAATGAAATTGATTGAATTTTCTAAAAAACATAAAGAAGAGCAAGAAGAAATGCAAAAAGAAATAGATAAGATTTTAGGTATTTCAAAAGAAAATGCACTACTTATGGCAAGTACAGGTATGATGATAGGTGTTATGCAAACAAGTGCAGGTAATGGTAATAGAATAGAAAATGAATTAGAAAATTCAAGTAAAAAGTATATCAATGTTCTTTCTATGGAAGATTACAATAAAGAGTTAGAAGACAAAGAAAAGGAAAAAGAGAGAAAGAAAGAAGAAAAAATAATAAATCAAAAATTAAGATTATTATTAAGTGTAAGAGAGGCTAAGAGAAAAGAAAAAGCTGAAAGAGAAAAAGAACTAGGAAACTTAGAAGATGATGAAAAATCTGATATAAATGATGAAAAGAAAAATCCTGAAAGAGTTAAAATCAAAAAATTAGGAGAAAAAGGTAAAAGTATTGGAATGTTCATTGCAGGTAAAGGCTTTATTGGTAAAGATAAAAATTTTGATGAAAATAACAAAGGTATAAAAGAACATAGTGAAGAATTTTTAAAGATAAATAAAGCTATGGCAATAGCAAATCAAAATAGAATTGAATATAATATGGCTAAAACTAAAGCAAGTGTAATGAATATTACTCCTAGTGGAGATGTATTCATAGAAATGCAACTATTAAAAAATAGTCCTGAAAGAATATATAATGACGGAATGGCTGTTTTGACAATGGAAAAGACAGACCCAATAAATCTTGTAGATAGACTTGCAAAAGAGAATAAAAACTCTGAAAAAGGTGAAAAGAATAATATTGAAAAGAGATTGGGAGATAAGATTATAGAAAAAGATTTAAAAGATATTCCTAGTGGTGAGATTAATGAAAAAATGGAAACTACTTTTAATGAGTTACAAACAAATATAATAGAAAAAGATTTACACGAAAAAGAAACATATAAAGCTATTGAAAACATAACTCAAGAAAAAGAAGTAACAGTAGAAAAAGAAAATATTATTGAAATTGATATGAGAACGAATGAAATCGAAAAGAAAACAGATGAAGTTCAAAAAGAAACTGTAAAAGTTAAAGAACAAGTTAAGAAAGATGAAAAGAAAGTTGAAAAGAAAGAAGAAAAACAAAGAGATAATTCAGGTAGAGTATATGATGTAGTCTATGAAGATGAAAAGAAAGACAAAGGCAAAGACGATTTTGAAATGTAAAAAAAATTTTGTAAAAAAAATTTTGTAAAAAAAATGAAAACTAGAGAAAATTTTGTAAAAAAGATTTGAAAGGAAAAAGATATGAAAGGTTTTAAAAAATATCAAATGCTTAATATGTTCTTTGCATATAATGAAAAAACTAATAATTATTTTTTAGTAAGACATTATAGTTATGGAGATGATTATTCTAAGAAATACTATGAAATTTATAGTGAGTACAAAGAATTATCGCACCTTATCAATGATTTTAACAAATATATGAAATTAGAATTTATAGACAATGTTGAGTATGTAAATGATAGCTTATCGTATTCAAAAGTAATAGAAAGTAATTCTTCTTTAAAAAAATATAGTGAAATAGACATTATGAAAGCCAATTTTGAAGTTTTAAAAGATATAGGCTTAGATTATATCATAATTAATTTAGAACTTGTTAAAACAAGTCTTATGAGTTCTAAATTGAATGAATTGGTTAAACTGTATTTAGTAAATAAGGAAGAAGAAATAAATGATGTAATAGATTTTAAGAGTAATATATGGCATAAGGAAAGTTTAGAAAAGTTAGGGAAATTTTTAAAAGAAAATATAAATGATTTGCAAAAATTAAAAAATAGTTATGTTATGATTTAAAAAGGGGGTAAAAAATGGCAACAGAATTTAAAAGACCGTCAATAATAGATGGAAAAGCACAAATATATAAATCAATAAGTGAGCCAAAGAACTTAGGAAATATTCCTGTATCACTTATAGTAACAAGTGCTTTTATGTATCTGTCTTTATATTTATTATTTTGGAAGTGGTGGGTAATAGCAGGATTTGTAATTCAATTAATGTTTTTGTTTATTGTAGGTAGAAAAGACCCATTCCTTTTAAAGACAGTAGTAAACAATTTGTTTAAAAAGAATATAATCACTAAATAGTCAAATAACGAAACCTAAAAGTCATACAACTTACTTAATATTTATTAGGTACAGTGCTGATGACTTTTTCTTTTTTACAAACATATTTTTTAGCTTTTTAACACTTTAAAAGTGTTGATTTTTAAAATAAATTATGATATAATACAAAAAAGGAGTGATTAAATATGTTTACTTTAGAATATTTTGCTAATGGTAATTACAAAGTTTTAAAATTCTTATACGATAATCAAATACAAGTTAAAGATAAATATTATATAGTTTTATCCCAGCAAGAAATAGCTGATATGGTACAATTTTCTAAACTTAAAACTAATGGTATAATACAAGATTTAAGAGAAAAAGGTTTTATTGCTAATTATGAAAATAAAAGAAGAAAATATATTATAACTGATATGGGATATAAGGTTATTGAATTAATGTCTAAAAAAAGATAAAGTGAGGTGGAAAAATCAGTAGAAATCAAGAAATAAAGAGAGTATTTAAAAAGGAGGAAAAATAAATGATAGATGATAAATATGAAAAAGAATATTGTTTAAAATTAAAAGATGAAGAACTTTTAACTTTTAATTTTTCAGTTGAAAAGCAACCTGATGGTGAAGTAAATATTTTTTTATTAAAGGACATTAATGAAAAAAATCAAAAATTATTTCCTTTAAATTTAGAGGTAAATTCAAGTGGTATTCAAAAATGGATAGAAACAAGAAAAGCACCTAAAAATAGGAATTTAATAGATAAAGTTTTTGAAAAAATAGCAAAAAACAAAAAAAATGTAATGGATTATATAGATGTTTCTTTTGGTTTATCCTTAAATGATTGTTATTGGATAATTCCAAGTGATAAAAAAGATGAATATAAATGGGAAAAATACAATTTATATAAAAATAAATTTTCCGAAGTGATAGGAAATATTGCTTTTACAGGATATGGAGAAAAAATAACAGGAGTTACAACATCACCTGAAATGACAACTAATGGTATGTTAAAAAAATGTTGGCATATAGAGAATGAAAAAATTTATCTATATAAAGGAAGTACTCCAGAATTTGCTAATCAAGGTAAGGAAGCATACAGTGAATTTTACTCATCACAGGTTGCTAAAATATTTTTTGAAAATATAAAATCTGAAAAAAAATTATTTCCTATAAGTTATGAACTTAGAGAATTTCATAATCAAATTGTATCATCTTGTGAACTATTTACAACAGAAGATAAAGGTTATATTCCAATAGAAATGGTATTAAAAAATAAGGGAATTGTATTTAATTCTTTAGATATAAAAATTATTCCAGAAATAAAAAAAATATATGGAATGGAAAATTTTGAAGATTTAATGGTTTTTGACGCAATTATAGGAAATACTGATAGACATTTAGGAAATTTTGGAATGTTTATAGATAATAACACAAATAAAATATTAGAACCAGCACCAATTTTTGATAATGGTTTAAGTTTTTTAAATAATTTAACATTAGAGGAAATCAAAGATAAAAATTATATAAAAGAATATAATAATAAAATAACTAATCGCTTTAATCAAAGTTTTGAAGAAGTTATTAAATTATATGTAAATGAAAGACATTTAGAAAGTTTAGAAAAATTAAAAGATTTTAGTTTAGAAAAAGATAAAAATTATAATTTATCTGATGATTGGTTAAAAGGTTTTGAAAATAATATCAAAGAAAATGCAAAGAATTTCATAGAAATATTTAAAGAAAAAGAATTAGAAAAAGAAATAACTAAATTAGCAGAAACATTGGATATAAACTTATTAGAAGAAATAGGAGTAGATAAAGTTAATGAAATAGTTGTAAATAGAGTTTTAGAAAGTAAAAATTTTGATTTAAAAGTAACAAAAGAACTTATAAATTCTATTAAAGAGGGATTAAAAATTCAAAAGTTGTTAATTGATAATAATTTAAACACTCTTTGTAAAGAAGAATTTTATGAAATTGTGGATTGTTTTTTAGAAAGTCAAAATACAAAAGATATGCAAACACTGTTTTCATATTTAGAAAAAAATGATTTTCCTATTGATTATGTAGACCATTTTAAAGAAAAATTTAGGTTAGAAATTGAAAAAACGACTGAAAACAAAGAAAAAACTAATAATTCAAAAGAAATTAATGAAGATGAGGAAACAGAAAAAGAAAAAGAAGTCAAATTAGAAATGTAATTTATTGCCTTAACTATTGTAACATATAAAACATTGGCAAAAATATTTGACAAAACCATTTTAAAAGGCTATAATTGTTTGAGATACTATATTTGGGTTAAACACCTGAGCAATTTTAGAAGAAATAGTATTCGTTACTTTAAAAAATAGTTATTTCTTTTGAGCTACCACGCTTGAGGACACTTTATCAGTAAGGGAGAAGATTTATAATCTTCTCTTTTATTTTTTATATCTATATGGTATAATATAAATACAAAAATTTGAAATTAGAAAAAAATTAGAGGTGTTAAAAATGAAATTTGAAGAGTATCAAAAAGAAGTGTACAAACATAGATTTGATAAGGATAGAATGAAAGAATTTATTAAAAATCTTATTGTCCTTAGAGAATTTGATGAAAAAGATGAAGTAATAAAAGAAGAATATTTAGAAAAAGAAGAATTTATGGATAAAATGGAGGCTTTATTTTTGTTTTTTAAAGATAAAGACTTTGCTAAAAATAAAAAAGTAACAGTTGGTTTACTAAAATTAGGTGAAGATTTCGATAGATATTATGATAATAATTGTTTAGAACACTTACTTAAAGATTATAAAGATATGTGGATATTTGGTTTAAATAAAACTCATACAGATGTAGTTACTACCGATAAGGAAGTTAAGTTTTATGAAAAAAGTCCAAAACAATTTGAAAATTGTAGACATATATCTGAGATATTTGATTTTATCATTAAAGGTATTTCTAAGTTGAAAGAAGAGGGAGTGTACTCATATATGAACTTAGACATATATAATGACAAAGAATTAAAAAATGGAAATGTCAATTCATATATATTCTATTCAGAAAAAAATGTCCATTTCAATGAAAAGAATTTAAAAGTATTACTTATAAAAACAATGGCTTATTTAATAGAAAAAGGCATTGATGATGTTGATAAAGAATATATTGATTTTTTAAAAGAAATAGAGAATAAAGCAAAGAATAATAAACTAGATAGTGTTATAGATATAGATAATATAGTTGTTTCAGGAGATTTTAAAGTTCAAGATTTAGACTTTATTACTATAAAGAAAGATAGTGATATAAAGAAAATTAAATTGCTATCATCTACTAATGGTGCTAATATGTTTAGTATTTTCAATAGTGAGAATGAAGAATGGTATAGAAATAACGACAAAATAAATTTAGGACTTGCATTAGGACTTAAAAATTTCTTAGAAAATTATTATAAAATTTATGATGAAGAAAAGAGTGAGTAAATGGAATATGTTAGATTAGGTTATAGGCAAAAATTTGTACCCAAAAAATTTCTTTTGAAATATGGTAGTGAAAAAATAAAAAATTTATCAATTATGATAAAGTATCGTATTTACAGTAAAAAAACAGGATTAGAAATATTATTTGAAAAGAATAAAGATTATATTAATGATAGTATTAAAATTGATATAAGTGAAAATACGAATGAAAATGCGAATGAAAATACGAACGAAAATGAAAAAATTACCTTTCAAACATTAAAAAAGAAAGTAATAACAGATTTTGTTAATTGTTCTTTTGATAAAAAGAATTTAATAAATATAGTAGTAAATGAAAAAGAATTAGCTGATTTGGGCTATGAATTAGAATATGAAATTATATATTATTTCAAAAATGTTTATGACGATAAAAAAATAAATGAAGAATTTGTACTTACTTTGATTTCTAAAGATGAATTTGAAAAAATTTTAAAAGAAAATATAGAAGAATTTGATAATAGCAATAATTATCCTACACAAACAACAGGATTTGAAATTTATGATAAGATAGAAATTTTAGAAAATGAAGATGATGATTTTCCATTTTAATGAAGATTATTGTTTTTTACTTAAATAAATTATATATTAAGTTATGAGGATTATTCTTCATAACTTTTTTATTACTTTTTTATTTTACATATTTTGGTAATACCAAATTTTTATTTTTAAGAAATTTTTTTATTGACTTTTTAATCTTTTTTATATAAGATGTTATAAAAAAAGGAAGTGAAAAAAATGATGAAAGAAATAGGAAGAAAAATTAGCGAAAACAGAAAGAAATTAAAAATTTCTCAAATTGAATTTGCAAAGAACTTAAATATAAGTAACACAACACTTTCTCAATATGAAAGTGGAGATATTAATATCCCATTGCAAAAGATAGTTGAAATATCAAAAATATTAAATATAACACCTAATTATTTGTTAGGTTTTGAAGAAAAGGAGGATTATAAAATGAGCAATTATGACTTACTAGAAAAGAATGAAAACTCAAGATTTTCTATAAGAGTTAATACAGAACAAGGTGCAGATAAATTTAATAATATTATAGTTCCTATTTTAAAAAATAATATAGATGATATTGTTGTGTTGGATATTGACGGAAAAGCATATAGAAAAACTGAAAAATTTAGAAGAGTTGTTTTAAGAAACAAAATATCAAAAATTGATTTATTCAATGATGTTAGTGAAAGTTTTAATCCGTTCCATTATTTGAATTTTGAAAATTCAAATAACTTTATAGAAACAATAGTAAATCTTTATTTAAACAAAAACAACTCTAATAAGTCGAAGTTCTTAAAAGGTATTATAATAAATTTATTTTTTAAAAGCAATGAAAATAAAGAATTAAAAATTTCTTTTCCTATCATTTATGATTTTATTAATGAATTAGGAGTAAAAAAAAGTATAATTTCTGATTTAGAGTTATCATCAAGCAAAATAAAAACAGAAGAAATGAACGAAGAATTAATTTCTGAATATTATGAATTAAAGAAAAAATTAATAAATTTAGGTGAAGAAAAATTAATAGATTTAAAAAATGAACTTTTACAAGATTTAGAAATTTTTTCTAATGAAACCATAAGAAAAAACACAATTCAAAATACTGTTAAAATACCTATATGTGAGGATATGTTTAATGATTTTTCAAAAACAATTTATTTCATAGTTGATGAAGATAAAATAGAAAAATTAGCACCTCTTATTAGAATATTTTATTATCTTATCATACTTAAAAAAACCGAAGTAAATTTTTGGGAATGTGAGTTGGAAGATAAAAGAAAAAAATACAATAAATTAACTATTATAATGGATAATTTTGAAAGAATTGGAAAACATATAACATTAGAGAAAACTTTAGGTTTCATTGGTGGATATAATATAAATTGTATAATATTCGCTAATAGAAATGATTTAAAAAATATATATGGAAAAAATAATGGAATTTTTTCTAATACAGATATTTTAAAGTTATCTAAAAATAAAATGGAATATATTTATAAAGATATGAAAAGTTTTAATTTTTACAAAAGTACGATTTTTATAAAAAACGATAAAATCGTAAAAGAACAAGAAGAAATAGATAAATTAGATGAAGTTGATTAGAAAAATATGAAAATAAAATGAGAGAAAATAAAAAAATGTTTTCTCTTTTTTATTATAGAAACATTATAAATACCAGTTGTCAACCATTAGTTTCAAATTGACTTTTTGTTATTTTTATGGTATAATATAGATGTTAAGTATAAAAGAAAGGGATTGATAAATATGAATTTTAATGAACAAAAGTTATATATTTGTGAAAAGATTATTGATACTATTGGTGAAATAATTAAAAGATTAGATATTTATGAGGGAAATTATAACTATACAGGTTTAGGAAATTATGAACTTATATCTAAATCAAATAAGTTTAACAAAGATAATTTTTTAGTGAGTTTTGAAATAAATGATAGAGCAAACAATCATAAAAATTTGTTTGAGTGGAAAAATTTATATGCAAACGATAATAATTTGAGAAAATTAAAAGAAAAGTTATCTAATGCTATACATTTTTTTGAAAATGGTTATAGTGATGGAATAGCTGATGAAGATGATTACTTAGAAGAAGAATTTAAAGAATATACAAGAAAAAATAACGAAAGACTACTTATAAAGTTTGAAGAAGAAAAGAAAAAGTTAATAAAGGCACTTACAGAAGAAATTTTCAAAAAAGATAGTAAAGAAATCGTGAAATTAGAAAAAGTAATTGATATTATTTCTAACAACGAATTTAATAAAAAATATAATCTTGAAGATTTACTTTATTTTGATAATTCAATTTTAAAAGAAGATGACAAAACACTTTTTGAAAAATTTGAAGATTATTACTATCTTTACTATTTAAAATCTAAAAATTCAGATGAATTTGAGGTAATAGGATTTTATTCTTTACCATTTTCTGAAGAAGATTTAAGAGAAAATTTGAACTATAATTCATCAATTTTCACGAATTATAATCCAAAATATTTTGAAATAAAAAAAATCCAATTCAATGATTATAGATTTGAAAAAACTAAAAGAAAGATAAAAAGTGATAAAGAAGAATTTAAAAAAGCAGTTGAAGAATTTGTAATATTATATGAAAATTCAGGAATTTATAGATAAAAAATAAAAAAAGAGAAAATAAAAAATTTTCTCTTTTTTTTATTTTAAAACACTATCTATAATAGTTTTGTTTGTAGGTTCTATATTGTTTTTTAAATGTTTTTATGGTATAATATAAATTGTAAAATGAAAGAAAAAGGTAGGGAAATAAAATGGATAATATAGAACAAACAAGATTAGAAATCTATGAAAAAGCATTATTTGATATTAGTTTAGTTTTTCAAAGTGAAATTATAAATCGTTATAAAGAAAAATTGCCATTTCCTAATTATCACTTCAGAAGAATAGGTGATTATTCTTTTGTTGCAAGAATATCTGAATATCAAGATGATTTAGTTGTTAATTTTAGAATTGATGACAGACATAATAAAAACAATTTATTTGATTGGTATTATATATATGATTTTTCAGAAGAAAATAAAAATAGAGAAATTATGTACAAACTTGATGATAAGTTAAGTGAACTAGATTTTAAAGATTATGTTTTTTTTAATTTAAAAAAAGGTAAAGGAAATTATAATGAAGTTTTAGATTTTAAAGACAAACTCTTAAAAAAATATTTAAAAGAATTTTTTAAAGGAAGACTTTTCACTTTTAGAGATTTTAAAAAAGCTATAAACATCATTTTAAAAAATGAATATAATAAAGTCTATCAATTTGAAGATTTGGATAAAAATATTTTTTTTGATAAAGACAAAGACTTAAAAGAAAATGATAAAGTTTCAAATGGAGATATAAAGGATTGTTATTATTTGTTTTATAGTTTAGATAAATTAGACATTATAGGTTTTTATTCAATTATCACAAAGGAATTAGAAAAAAATAAAGAATATGATTATATTTTATTTCAAAAATCAGATTTTGAAAATGTCAAAGATTTTTTAAAAAAAGGAAAAACTTTAAAAGAATGGTTAGAAAGATATTTAAAAGAAAATAAATAAAATAAGAAAAAAAGGAGAAAAAATATGAAAGAAAGTGATTTAATTCTAAAACAATGGAGAATAGAAGTTGTAAATGAAATTGGATTAAATAGGGTGGCTATGTTTTTATATCTTCTAAGTGTCTTATTTTTTGCAGTTACATTTATTTATGTTTATGATTTTTTTATGAGGATATTTGATTTACATAATAGTCCTATTTCTCAATTTAGTTTTTTCTTTTTATTTCAAGTGGCTTATACAGTAATTTTTATATTTATGATGGAAAAATTAAATACTCTTATAGATTTTTTAAGCAAAAAAATATATTTTTTTAGAAATAAAGAATACAAAGAAATTGAAAAAGAATTAAAAAAATTTGATTAAAGGAGTTTTTAAAAATGGAAGTTTTAGAAAAAGCACGAAAAGAGGTAATAGGAAATGTGGTATACTGTATTGCAAATTGTTTTAGAAATATTAAAGTTTTTGAAAGGAACTATTTTTACGCAGGTTTAGGACAATATGAGTTTGTAAGTAAGTTAAAACAACTTGATAAAGATAAATACCTTATAGATTTTAGAATTAATAACAGAATAGACAACAGAAATTTATTTCAATGGGATTATTACTATAAGGGAGATGTAGTTTCAAAACAATTTTTAAATAACTTAGAAACATTAATTAATTTTTTGATAAATGGTTATGATGAAATATATGACGAAGTTTCAAAATGCTTAAAAGATAAAAATGATGAATTAAAAGAAATAGTAAAAGAAAAATTTCAAAAGAAAGAAGAAGAATTAATTTTAAAACTTCCTAAAGAAATTTTTGAAACAAGATATAATGAATTTATAGAAATAGTAGATATTATTTTGAAAGAAGAATTTAATAAAGTTTATACACTTAAAGACTTATATAGTGGTAGATATTTCTTAGATAAGTCAAAATTAGATAAAGATGAAATAATAGGAAATTATCCTATTTCAGATGATTTTTATCTTTATTATGTAATAGATAAAAATAAAGATGATGATAGAATAGAAATATTAGGATTTTATTCTTTGTATTTCAATGATTTTAGTGAACATATAGGAGAAAATAAGGAAATAAAATCTATTCTGATAGGACAACGCAACCTAGATGAAGATGATTTTACAAAAGCAGTAGTGGACTTATATGAGTTTTAAAAAATAAATCCAATATTATTGAAAGTGAGGAATTTTTTATGAGAAATTTTTTAAAAAAAGTTTTTAAAAAAGGAGTTACAAAAGATTATGAAGTAGAAAGTTTAATTTTAGATGAAAACACTATTGATGAAGTGTACGAAAGATATTTTAAAGACCCTGTTAAAAGAAAAATTGATTGGTGTTTTAATTCTGAGAAAATAATATATTTACTTGTTAATGGGGAAAAAATGGATATTACTGATGAAAATAAGATTTTTGAAAAAGAAAAAGTTGTTTCGTTATTCAAAAAAGATAAGTTTTTAGATATTAATTTAGTTTATAGAGATACTTTTTCAAAAGAAAAAGACACAATAAAAAAATATCATTGGCTTTTTCAAGAAAAAGATATTTTTGTAAGTGATACAATTAGAGATATTTTTGATAAAATCACAAAAGATTATCATAATAAGTACACTTATCTTTATGAACATAATAATGTTCCTGTATATGATTATGATTTTCAAAAATTCTACAAAATACAAGACAATAAAGTTTTTGCAAAAGGTGGAATAAAATACGATTACTTAGAATTAAATAACAAAGAAAATTTTATATTTTTTATTGAAAACTGTATTAAATTAAAAGAAAAATTAAAAGAAACGATAGATTTTTTTGAAAGTTCAGAAAAATTGAAAATTTTAAAAGAAAGAGCAAAAAATGATGAAAAATTAAAAGAGAAATTGTATTTTGATTTATTAAAAGAAAAGAAAAGCACTTATAAAATAAATGATGAAAAATATACTTTTGTTGGATATGATGAATTAATTCAAAAACTAATTGATGTTTTTGAAAATCAAGGATATGTTAGTTTTTTTACAATAGACATAAAAAAAGGAGATTACTTAGTTAAATTTTATGATTATGATAGTAAAAAATGTTATGCTACAACTACAATAAGTAAAAATTTATTTGATAAAATACAAGAAAAAAAAGTTGAAAACAATTTTGATGAAGAAAGAAGAACAGGAAGATTTTCAAGTTCTTTGATGAAATTTTCATCTAATAGATAGATGGATTAAGAATAAAAAAAGAAGATAATAGAATAATCTAAAGAATATAGTAAATATATGTAACTTAAAAATTTGTTGACATTTTATTTTCTTTGTGGTATTATATAAATGTTAAAGACGGATTAAAAACTAAACTAGATATTTCATTTTTATGACCGATTTCTAAAAATTAGACGCAGACAGACAGCAATTAAGCTATGAAGATAAAATCTTTGTAGCTTTTTTGTTTGAAACAAATCACTTTCTATGTTATAATAAAAACAACCATATATCTATCCATAACTTTATGGGTTTCCTATAAAATTATTTGCTTAAAAAAGTTATAGAACTAAAAAATGTTTTATAACTTTTTTTTATTTTTATTTTCAGAAAATTAAATATCACTTAAATTTGTTTAAATTTTATACTATTTTTTGAAAAAATAATGTCAATGAAGTCATATTTTTATTAGATAAATTAAAAATTTTAAGTAAAATCAAAATAATTAAATATTATTTAATTTTTGTTGAAATAAATATTATTAAATGGTATAATACAGAAAAAGTAAATATGTTAAATAAGGAAGTGATAATTGTGAATGAGAATTTAGACAAAAAAATTTTAGGTGAGAACATTAAGAAGAGAAGAATAGAGTTAGGTTTAACGCAAAAGAAATTAGCAAGTAATTTAGGGGTAAGTAATGTTTCTTTAAGTCAATATGAAACAGGAGATGTAAATATCCCTTTAGCTACTTTAAATGAACTTGCTGATATATTACAAACAACAGTGGGAAAACTTTTAGGAACTAAGGAAGAAATAGAATATACAACTGATAGACAAACTCTTTTAAATAAAGCTATCAAAAATACAAATACCTTAGCCATAGCTGTTGAAAAAGGAATAGATAAGGTTGAAAACATCTTTGCTCCTATCTTAAAAAATAGTTTAGATGATATTGTTATCTTAGATATTGACGGAAAAGCCTATGAAGAAACAGTGAACCATAGAGCATTAGAAGAAAAAAGTTTTATAAAAAAAATTGATTTTAATTGGAGAAGATATGATGATATTATCTTTAATCCTTTTGTTGAAATTAATCTTTTATCTTCAATCGAAGAAATTAAAGATATTACAAAATTTCTTTTGAATGAAGAAAAAGGTGAAAAATTTGATTTCTTAAATTCTATTATTGCATATTTCTATTACATAGGTAGATTAGAAAAGAAAAAAAATAGTAGATTTGAAAAATGGGAAAAATCTCTTGCAAATGTGTACAACTATTTAGTAGATTTAAAGGAAGATATAGCTAGTGAGTTATTAAGAATAAGTGAACTTGATTTTTTAGATTATGAAGATTTGAATAATTTGTTAGCTAATAAAGAAAGAAGTTCTTTAGGAAACAATGAAGTCAACCTAAAAATTACTGAATACCAATCAAAATTATTGAGATTAGCAAAATTAGAAAATAAAAAATTAAACAATTTAAGAGTTGAATTATTAAAAGACCTATATTTTTTAAATGGTTGTTGTGAATTTAAAGATAAAGAATTAGAAAAACAAATTCCTAAAAAAAATGGAGATTATATAATTAGAGATGATAGTTTTTATGCTAGAGAAGAGTTAAGTCTAGGAGTTTTTAAACACTATGATTATTATAATGACTATTTAGAATATTTAGCTGATGGGGGAAAAGGAACGCCTTTATCTGAAAAGGAATTAAATCAACCAAAACTAAGAAAAACTTATTATTTTGTAATTGATAAAGAAAGTTTTAATGATTTAAAACCGATTATAAATATATTCTTTTATTTTTTGGAAAAGAATATAAAATTTTATAATTTAGGTTATAAATCAAAAAAGAAAAAAAGAGAAATTAATCCTAGTAAAAACTTGCTTGTTATTATAGATAGATTTTCAGAACTTAATTTGGAACTTAAAGATTTAAGTGATGTAGGAGTTAAACAAATATTAGTATCTGATTTAGATAAGATAGATAAATCATATTTCAAAATAGAAAATGAGAATATGAAAGTAACTGAAAAGAAAATGGAATACCTATATAAAGTAGAAGAAGATGGCAATATAGACTTTTATAAAGATACTTGTTCTGTATCAAAACCTAAAAAAGTTTCAATAGAAGATGAACTAAGAATATTTAAGAACTTATAAAGGATAAAAGAAAGGTGGAATTATGAAAAATATAGAAATTATAGAAATATTAGAAAGATTAAGAGGTTATGATTTTTTAAAAGAAATTGATTATACTAATGAATTTAAAGACAGATTAGAAAAATTCATAATATTTGCTGGTAGAACTAAAAAATTTCAATTAGAAAATGGTAATGAACTAAACTATACAACAATTAAGAAAATGTTAAAGAAAAAGAATATTGAGATAACAATAGATGAGAAAACCTTTTACAACTATAATTTAGAAGAATATGCTAAGATTAATATTGATAGTGTAAAATGGAGAATTTTAGATGATTTGAATATTATATTTAAAGATGAAAATATAAAATTTGTTTTTAATAAAAATAGTAGTCTTTTTAATAAAAATCAAATCAATGAATTTTTTGAAGAAATAAAATTCATAAGAGAAAATAAAGAAAAAATTAACAAAATTTTAAATGATATACCACTTGATAATATAGAAAAAGAAAAAGTTAAGATTGATATACCTGATGAAATTTTAAATATGAAATCTGAAACTGTTTTAAGTATCAGAGGGAATAGAGAACAATATAGAAAGTTTAAAATGTTTGTAGCTAGTTTAGGTATTCCGTTGGTAGATTTTACAAATTATTTATTTTACTTCGCTATGAAGAAAATGACAAAATAAATAAAGAAAAAATTTGTCCTGTATCAAAAAGAAGAATTAAGGATTTTTAAAGAATTATAAGGAGTGGTAGAAAATGGAAAATATAGAAATATTAGAAAGATTAAGAGGATATGATTTTTTTAGAATAAATTTAAAGTATGAATATGAAGAAAGATTGGAAAAATTTTTAATACTTGCAAGTAAAATCAATAAGTTTCAACTAGAAAATGGAAATTTTTTAAATTATGAAATAATTAAAAAATTGTTAAAAAAGAAAAATGTAAGAATGGTAAGAGATGAAAGTGCTTTTAGAAAATTAAAATTACAAGAGATAGTAAAAGAAAATATTCCGACTATAAAATGGAGAATTTTAGACGACTTAAATGCTATTTTTAGAGAAGACAATATTAAATTCTGTTTCAACAAAAATTTTTCTGATGAACAAATAGAAGAACAACCTAAAGAATTTGATAAAGTAAAAATTGAAAATTATCTTAAAATACTTAGATTTTATACTTTTAACAAAGTAAAAACAGATTTGTTTGAAGAATATGAAGATAGATTAGGAAGACTTTTATTATTAGCCAAAAAATCTAAATCTATTAAATTTATAGATGAAAATAAAGAGGAACAAGAATTAAATTACGAAACAGTAGTTTCACTTATGGCGTGTAAAAATTTAACTTTACAAATGAGTAGAATTAAATTTAAACAAAACTCATCTTTTTCTTCAAACAGTTATCTTGCAACTTCAGAAAGTTATAAAAAGCGTATAGTTAATGACTTGAACACTATTTTCAAGGAAGAAAACATTATATTTGAACTTGACGAAAGTAAAGGTAAAGAAGTTATAGAAGAAAGTGAAGTGCCTAAGAAGAAACAAACAATATCTGAAAGGTTAGAAAAATATAAAATACCTTTACTAAGTACAGGAACATTTGCAAGATATAGAGAAAATTTAGAGAAGTTCTTAATGGCAGTTGCTAAGACACATTTATTTATGAAGAAAAAGTCAAAAGAACCTTTAACATATCCTATAATCAAAGAATTGTTAAGTAAGAAAACTCTTGTAATGCAAACTGATAAATTTGAATTTAGTTTAAAAAAACTATCAACTATTTCGCCTTATATATATGATAACTTAGACAAAATTCAATTAATGTTACTAGAAGATTTAAACGCAATTTTTGATGAAGAAGATATTGAATTTGACTTTGTAGAATATGTAAATAAAGATGAATTTATAAAAACTGTAAAATATGAAGAGAAAGAAGAAAAAGACATTGTAAAAGAAGAAGAAAAAGCAAAAATTGAAACTGAAGTTGAAAATAATGAAGTAGATATGTTAGAAGAAAACAGCAGTGGAAAAAGTAAATTAGAAAACTTTGTTGAAAGACTTAGAAAATATCATTTTAGAAATATAAGACAAGGTTTAGACAAGGAATATACTGATAGATTAGAAAAATTATTTATCTTAGTAGGAAAAAGCAAAAGAGTTTTAGTTAAAAATACTAAGCAAGTTGTTGATTACGAAGTAGCTGTATCTTTAATGAAGAAAAAAGGTTTAAAATTCCAAGCTAGTAAAAAGGAATATAATAATGGTGGTTTTCCTGAAAATCTTGCTAGAAAATTTGAAACATATAAAAATAATATAATTGAAGATTTAAACACTCTTTACGAAAATGAAGAAATAGAATTTTGTTTAGTTGATGATATTTATTCTGATAATGTTTTGGGAAAAACAACTGAAAAGAATATAGAAAAAGTTATTGAAAACAAAGTTGAAAAGATTAGTAATGAAGAAAAAATTAGTGAAGAAAATCAAAAGTTAAAAGAAGAATTAGAAAATTTAAGGCAAACTATGGAAGAGATGAAAGAAATGTTTAAAACAATTCAAACTGATAATATAAATCAATTTGAAAAAGTGGAATTTGATATACCTGATTTTATTAGAGATATGGAATGTAATGATGTTTTAAGTATAAAAGCAAATAAAGAATATTTTAAGAAGTTTAAGAATTTTGCTCTTTATAATAACATTAATATTGGAAGACTTGTAAACTATCTTTTCTATTATGCTATGGAAGAACTAGGTAAGAAAAAATAACAAACAAGAAAAAAGGAAGTTTTTAAGACTTCCTTTTTACAATTACAGTTATTATCAGAAATTTCGTTAGGAATTAATTAAAAAGTAAAAGATTTTGGTAGGACAGTACCCCTACATCTGTATATTTATTCCAAAAAAATATAACAAATTATTAAATAAATACAACATCTATTATTGTGAACTACTCCCACTTCTATAAGTGGTAGCTTTTTGGGAAGTATATGCTTTTACTAGCCATATATATTTACCAAACTCTTCGGATAGTTCCTACCCTGTTATTCTTTAATTCTAAAAAACTAAAGGAATGGTGAAATACAGCGATAATTTTATTAAATCCAAATTATATATGATGAACCCAAATTACGACTAACTAAAAAGGAGAATAAACAACTGATAGCTACTATTTCTATCTTCAAAATCTTTTACTTATATTTTATATCTTACCATATTTTTAATAAAATGTAAAATAAAAATATAAAATAATTTCTAAAAATATTTTTGACAATTTTGTCTAAAACGCTTGACAAAATAAAATCTATATGGTATAATATAGCCATAAGAAACAAAATAAAGAAGAAGTTATATTTATTTTCATTCTTAATTTCAAATTTTATTTTCAATAACTTTGATTTATTTGGTTTCATTATAAAAAACACTATAAAACTGGATTGTAGAAAAGTAGCATAGGTTTTAGTTATTCATTATTAAAAACTCCTGAATTAAGGTACAGCAATGTACCTTTTTTCTTTACCTGAATTTTAAATAAGGGGAGTACCCCTATACCCCCATTGCATAAAAAATCGTTCATTAGTTTTATACGATAAAACATAATTCAGATTTTTCACGCCACGCAAAATCAAAAATAAATAAATAAAATAGACTTTAAAAGCAAATAAGTAAAATAGACTTTAAAGTCCATTCTTTATATAAGGACAATAATGTCTTAAATGCTTGAAAATATATATTTTTTGTGGTATAATATAAAATAATGAAATTTATATAAAGGAGAATTTATGCTTAATAGAATGATATTTTTAGGATTTGCTGGATTTGGAATAGTGGGGTTATTTTTCAATTCACTTTATAGATTATTTTTTAAAAAGAAAGTTATCAATGAAATTATTGCTATAATATGTTTATCTTGTATTTTGATTGGACTTATAGGAATTAAATTTTTTGTGTAAATATGGTATAATATAAATATATAATTTGAAAGGATATATTATGAAAATATTGATGTCTATAAGAACTGAATATGCCAATAAAATTTTGGCTAAAATAAAGCTATATGAACTTAGAAAAAAGTCTTTAAATGAAAAGGTTGATACAATTATAATCTATTCAAGTGGAAAGGATAAAAAGGTTGTAGGAGAATTTAAAATTGATAAAATCATTAAAGATAGTCCTAATAATATTTGGAACTTAGGTGAAGATGTTTTAGGAATAGATAAAAAGTCTTTTTATGATTATTTTAAAAATTCTGAATATGCTTATGCAATAAAAATTAAAGATGTTATAAAATATGATATACCAAAAGATTTAAAAGATTTTGGAATTAAAAAAGCACCTCAATCTTTTTGTTATATAAAGGAAGATAACAATGAAAAATAAAAAAAGAACAATAATAGTAAAAAAAATGTGTGAAATTAATCAAGATAATATAGCAAAATCAGTAGAAAATAGAAGAATAGCTATTAATATAATTCAAAAAGTTAAAGATGAGAAAGGATTTATTAATTATTGTCTTGCAGTTGATGACGAACAAATTTGTTGTGAAGAGATAACAGTCGGTTATAGAAAATTAGTAGATTTTGATGAAAATAATGTTTATGTTAGCAAAATCGTTTCTAATATAATTGAAGAAGAAAGTTACCATTCTTTGAGTTATATTTGTAAAATTTATGGTAAAGCTAAAAAAACAGATTTTTTTAATAAACTTATTGCTATTGGTTTTGTAAACAATACAGCTAATGCAGGGTGGTATTCTCATATTATCTATGAATATGAAAATGGAAAAATAGCTTACGAAAGTGAATTATAAGGAGAAAAGAATATGAACACTCTTAAAGATATAGAAATAAAAGAAATATCTGAAAGCATTTTTAAATCTTTCATTAAAAAAAGAGAAATGGAAAAAAAACTAAATGCTATGGAATTTAATTGGTATTCAAGAATACAAAAACTTAAAGAAAGAGAAATTGAAAATTTAATAGAATTTGAAAATTTAATGTCTAATGCAAGTAAATGCCATAGACTTATAGAAGTTTACAATGGTATGATAAAAAATGCTAATGCACAAAATTATTTCGCTAATTTACAATGGTATAAAAACTTTCAAAGATTTAAACAAGATTATTTATACGAATTTTCTAAAACAGATAAACTTAATAACGAATGGATATTAAGACAACTTGTTATAGATAAAGAATTTTTAGAAAACTATAACATAGTTTTAAAAGAAAGAGGATTAAAAATAATTCTTGCTAAAGATAGCAGACTTTCAAGTAATGATATTAAAGATGTTAAGTATAAAAAATATATAAATCAGCTTATGCCTTTTGTTGTTACTTTGAGTGAAGAAAATACAAAAAGAAATGTAGCAACTTTAAAGATAACGAATGGAACTATCTTACAGCTTGAAAAAGATTTATTGGAGAAAATAATACAAGCTGATACAGAAGAACAAATAAAAGAAAATGAAAAACTAATTTTAAGTATACTTGAAGATAAAGAAAGAAAAGAAAATAAAAACTTAAACAATACTGAAGATAATTCTGAAGATGATGAGAAAGTGAAATTCAATAAATATAATGTTATCATAAATCTTTATGATTTAGAAGATATTTTATTATTTGGAGAATTTGATAAACTAGATACTGTTACTAATCCTAGTAGAAGAGAATTAGATAGATTAAAGAAAATTTTAAACAAGAAGAATTTAATGGCTTTAATAAATAATTCTATTGTTATTGATAACACTAACGAAGATGTAAAATTAGAAATCAATGAAAATAGACTTAGAATTGCAAATGACTTTAAAGATAATATGAAAAATTTCTTCCTAGAAGTAAAGAAAAGTGAAGAAGAAGATTATATGGAAAGAATTACAAAAATTCTTAAAAATGCTACTCAAGAAGAAGTGTATAAATTTTTTGAAGAAGAAATTAATATTAATTTTACCAATAAAATGTATAATTTAGGTGTTACTGAAAGAGTTATCTTAGATGAAAAAGGTAATTTTTCACATAAGCATTTTGTCTATTTAGAAATAAACAAAAATTTAAGAAATAAATTTGTATTCAATTCTAATGTTGAACTTCTATTTATTAAAGATATAATAGATAAACAAACCCTTGAACCAAAAGATAACTTGATGTTTTATCAAACTAATATCATATACAAAGAATTACAAAAATTCTTTTATAAAAACATTTCTTTATTTCCACTTAATACCATTGATTTTATTATTGCTTTTCTTCATTTCACTTTTATATCAACTAATATGTTAAAAAAGAAAATACAAGGTGAAACAGAAAATAATGAAATTACTTTAAAAGAAGAAGTAAATAAATTGAAAATTATATTAAAGCCTAAAGAATTTGATATATTCTTACAACTTATGAATGTAATATCTTCTTTTACAGAAGAATATGATAAGACTAAAGAAATGAATGAAAATATTGATAGTATAGATTTCGTCAAAAGAATAAAATTAGAAAAAAACGAAAAAAATAGAAATAGTTTCTTTAAAACAAGTAGAATAGATTTCAAAGATTTCTTTATTAATGTTATTAAACTTCAAGATATTTTCTTTGATTTATTTGATGACGATTTTTTTAATAAAGAAAAGGAAAGTCCTAAAACTCTTGAAGAATATTCAAGAAAAAATAGTAATATAGCTAAATTTATTTATAGATTTTTTATGGTATTTACAATAGATACCTATACTAAATGTCCTCATAATAGGGAAGTGGATTATATAAACAAAGAAAAAGATTATTATTCAGTTGTTTTGAAAAAATTATCTAATTTAAGAAATCATATTAAAAGTACAGATATAATAAAAGAAGATATAATACATAAATTAAAAAAAGAAGAAGAAATAAAAAATGTTGTTACAGATTATAAATATGTCATCAATCCATTCTTAGATTTTGACTATTCTATTTTTAATAAAACCAATATTTCTTCTACTGAAAATCAATTTAATATAGTGAAAGAAATAAATAATTTCTTAAAAACTATACCTAATATATCTGAAAAAGAATTTCTATTTGAATTTAAGAAAGTATTAAAAAAGAATTTCCAAATAGATGAAGTAGAGAAAGAAATCATAGATAAAGCCTTACAACATCTAAGTGAAGTATCTTTATTTAAGTTAAACTTAAAGAAAAAACAATTAATTGGAAGAAAAGAAATTATAAGAACTGAAGAAATTGAAATAAATAAAGAAACTAATGAAGAAATAAAAAATATCAAAGAAAAAGAAGTTGTAGTTTTTGATACAATAGAAGAAAATTTTTACTTTGAAAATATCTATGATATATGTTATTACATTTATTTACAGACACTTGTTTTTGCCAATATCTTGAGAAATTCAAGTAAAGGTGAGTTAGGATTACACTTATTAGGAATGTATAACGAATATAATTTTGAATATGATATTGTGTTCACTGATGAATTAAAACTTAGAAGAATTTTAAATTTAGTAGAACTTTCAAAAATCCTTTTTAAAAAAATAGGATTAATTTCAGACGCAAGTTTAGATGAACTTAATATAAAAATATCTGAACATTTTGAAGATATAAAAAGAAATGTAATAGTTGATAAACAAATAGAATTTAGAGATAAGTTATTAGAGATTGTAAATAATCCATTAAGTCCATTTAATAATTATATCAGCTTTAAGTCAGTAGAAGAAAATGGAACTATTACTAATTATTTTAAATCTGTTGATTTATTTTTAATTCCTACAAAACTTTTAGAATTTTTTAGATTTTCTCTTTGTATGAGAAATCTTTCATTTAATTACACTAAGGAATTTGATACAATAGAATTTGAAGTATCTACAAGTGAAAAAGAAAAGAAGAGTAAATCTTCATCTTCATCTCTACTTATAGACAATAACTTTGAATTATATAAATATTCAAGTATCCATTCCAAAAAATATAAAGAATTAAAAGAACAAATAGAAAATGAAACTCAAAAAGATTATTATAAATATATGGAAGAATTTATAAAAGCTAATAAAAATTTAGCTTTCATTAATAATTTCATTGAACAAATGAGTTCAAAATTAGAAGAATTAGATATACCTAATTCAATATTCCCTGTATTTTTTGACTATCAATAAAATATTCTTGGCAAATATAAAAGAGTAGTAAAAACTACTCTTTTTTTTAGTTGTCGACATTTTGTCTACAACTTATCTTTTAACAAAACTTGTTATTATTTAATTTTCTTACTGTTATTTTTGTTGTGTTTAAAAACATATATTGTTAGTGATTAATCGCAATTTTTTATTCTCATATTTTTTTAAAAACATATCTTGTTATTTTTCTTGTTATTTTTCTTATTTCAAATAAGTATCATCAAAATCATCTAAAATTTTTATATAGATTTTTTTATCAATTTCTTTCCACATTGACATAACTATTTGACTTTTTTTAGGGTAATCAATTCCTACTCCTGTTTGTACATAGTCATAAATGAAGTTTTTCAAAAAAGTTTTATTGATGATAGATTTATTTTCATCTTTTATACAAATTACTAATTCATTCACTTTTTTATCACTGTAATCAGGTTGTTTATAATTAAAATCTATCATTTGAAATTTATTTTTTTTAAAGAATTTATATGCTTGTTCATAGTCTTTACCTATTAATAAAAAAGTAGGTGTTTTATGATATTCTTCAAAAAAATCTTTTAAAATTGAAGTTCCTATACCTTGATTTCTAAATTCTTCTTTAATAACAAGTCTTGATATAGCTGTATAGTAAGTAAACTTATGATATAAAAGTCCTCCAATTAAATTTCCATTATATAAATAAAGTACAATGTAAGAGTTATCATATTTATTATTACCACTGAAATGTCCTTTAGAAATTAAATAGCGATAATAGTCTAGGCTTTCATATTCAATCTCTGAATTAAAACTTGGTATAAATATTTCATTGTAAAATTCTGTAAATATTTTCATATCACTTAAAGTTGTTATGAATTTTTTTTCTAATTTTATTTTCATATAAATCATTCCTCAACTTTTTAAAACAATAAATTTCTAAAACAATAAGTTTCTTTATCTGTTTCTTCTTGTTTTTAAAAATTTTTCAACACTTCCAAACTGTTTAATTACTTCATCTTTCAATTTTTTAAAAACTTCAAAAGTAATCAAGCAATCTTGTTCGCCTCTATATGCCTTATTTAAAAACTTACATAGTTAATCTTTAATAAAAAGATTGCCTAATTACTAAAAGTAAATTAATTTTTAAAAACTTACATAGTTACATTTTAATTTTAAAGAACTAGAAAAAATTCTTAATTTTAAAAACTAATATAGTTATTCTTTAATTCATAATAATAATGACTAAAATACCCCATTCATATAATATCATTTTTTAAAATAAAGAACAAATATGTTTTATATATAGTTACTATTAATTTTGTAAATGATTAAAATTTAAAGTTTTAATTTTTAAATTTTTTTTATTTATTTTTAATAATTTCAAGTTGTAAAAATTTAAGATTATTTTTGGAAGAATTTTGAAAAAAATATATTATTTTCCCTAATTTTTTCAATGAAAAAATATAAAAATTTACTTTTTTAAAAAGACACTTTTTTCTAATTGTACTATACACTATATATTTAAACAAATTTTTTTAAGAATTTATTAAAATCTTTTTTAACTTTTTTAAAAAATATTTATATTTTGTTTAAAAAAATTTTTTACAAAAAATTTTCAAACAGTTTTTCTACTATACTGTTGTTTACAGCTAAGTTTCGCTTTACTTTTTTGTGTTTTTGTGGTATAATATAGATATAAAGATTAAGAAAATTAATGAGGAGAATAAAATGGGTTATTTTAATAATGAAGATTATAGATATAAAAAAGAGCAAAATAAAAAACAAGAAGACATTGATAAAACTATGAGTTTTATTTTGAAAAAATTAGATGATAAATTTAATTTAGCCACAATTTTATTTGAATGTTCTTACCTAAATGAAATTGAAGATTTTATAAAAAGTAATTGGGAAAATATGAGAACATTTACAGATGAAAAAAATCAACATTTTAACTTTGATATGTCTTATGATTACTTCGTTAAAAGAATAAAAGACCATTTAAAATCTAAATATAAATTGTTTACTACTCAAGAATATGTTAAGTTAAATAAACCTTTAAATTTTTGGGGAAAGAAATTTGAAAGTTTTTCTAACATAGAAATTAAAGTTTATGATTTTATGAAAGAAGATAAAAGAAACTTATACAATATTAATCCACAAAAAATCGAAACACTTTTAGAAAAAGAAGAAAATACTTTAAAAGAAGAAAAACAAAATTTAGAAAAAGAAACTAACAAAAAAGGTTATAAGAAAGATAATCTAGGAAGAATTAATTTTATCGAAAAGATGATTAATTGTTCTGAACAAAGAATTGAAGAATTAAATAAAACTTTAGATAGAGCCTTAGCAATAAAAAAAGTTTATTCAATTTATGAAGACTATTTACTACCTCATATTGAAAAATTTATGGAAATTAAAGCTAGGGTAGACGAACATATAAATGGAACTAATATAATTATAACTGATGAAGAAAGAAAAGAATTAATTGATTTAATCCAAAATTCTTTCAAAGGCGAAAGCATAGGCATAGAAAGATTTTTTTAGAAATAAGGAGTGTTAGTATGGAATTTTTAATTTTATTTTCAGTTGTTGCACTTGCATTGGCAATGTTACTAACATTTTTAGAATTTCTTTTTCATCTTGAAGAAAAAGAGAAAGAGAAAACAAATTCTAAAGAAACAAATAAAATTTCAACCAATAATTACTATACCTATAATAGAGGTTTTAAAACTGAAATAAACAATGCTTTTTTTAGAAGTAAAGAAACAATAGAAAAAACACAAAAAGATGTTGATACTAATATTATAAAAAAAGTTGAAGAAAAAAACGAAAATGAAATAACTGAAGTTAAAAAAAATGAAAAAAAATTAAAACCGAAAATTGAACCGAAAACTGAAGAAAGAATTAAACAAAGAATTGAACAAAATAAAAAAATCAATAATCGTGTGAAAATAGAAAATAAAGATATTAAAGAAGAAATAAAAGAAAAAACTGAAGAAGAAGAAATAATTGAATGTTTGGACAAAGAAAAAACAAAAGAGAATTTAAAAAAATTAAAAGAAAATAGAAATGCACTAAAAAAAGATGTTGTTGTTATTACTGAAGAAGAAATACAAAAAGAAATAGAAAATTCAAAAGGAAAAAATGAATTGTTAGAAATACAAAAAATAAAACCAAAAGTTAAAAATAAAATTGTTGAAGATGATTTGATTGGATTTAACTTTAATATAACTGGTAGTTTTTTAGAAGATATTCAAGATAACATTTATTATTATTCTGTTTATAGATTTGCAAATAAATTATACTCAGGTTTAACTGATGTACAAATAAAAAAAGAAAAATTATTAAATAAAAAAATTTACGAAACACCTACATATAATATAAGATTAGCTTATAACACTGATATAGAATTTATAAAAGAAAAAGAAAATATATATGATAACAAAGCTATAAAAGTTAAAATAAATGGTATAGGAACAGTAGGATATGTTTCTAAAAAAAGTAATAAAGAATTAGCTGATATAATAGATAATAATGAAATTAAAGAAATTATTGCTACTGTATCAGGTGGTAAATATAAAATTTTTTATTCGATAGTTGTAAACGAATTTGTTGAAAAATATAAAATCAAAATGTTAGTGAAATATAAAAGGGGAAGATTAGCTTGAATATAATAACAATAATTATAATAGTGATATGCGTGATAATAAGTTTTATCATACTAGGAATAGTAATAGGATTAATTTATTTAAAGAAAACTGAAGAACCTACTGAAGAAAAAACAGATAAAGAAATTTATGAAAAAACCATAAATAAAAAGTAAAAAATCAAAAGAAAAAACATTGAAAAAGGTGATGATAATGAGAAGACTTGCTAAAAAAGAAAACTTAAAAAAAATAGGGATAACACTTGCTGTAATAGTGTTCATAGGATATTCTTTACATAAAATAATAGGAAGTATTTTGTTATTCTTTGCACTTATCATATATGGTGTATGTTATTTAGTACATAAAAAAGACACAAGAGTTATGCCACAAGTTGATGAAAGTGAATTTAAAGATACAAGAGAATTTTTAATGGAAGTTACAGGAACTGATACACCACAAGTTCAATCAAGAATTAGAGATTATATAAATGATAAAATTAAAAAAAGATATATTCCTGTTCTTTATAAAGGATTGGTTACAAGGGAAGATTTTATAGATTATTTTAGAAAAGAGGCTTTAAAACAATCTAAATATAAACCGACAGTTCAAAAAATTCCTCAAGGTATCCAATTTGAAGAAAAGGTTAAGTATATTGATACTCAAAATGAAATTGGCGAAAAAGTAACAGCTGTATGGATTGAAAAGTTTGGTATAGGAATGGTAGGTTATGTTCCTAATGATAAACTAGAAGAATTAAGAAATGTCTTAAAGAAAAGAATAAAATCTACTTTAGTTGTTGCTACTGGTGGCGATTATAGAAAGATGGGAAGTAATAGAGAATTTAATTCTGATTATAGATTAAAAATATCTATTAGATATTATAACTAAAATATTATAAAGGAGAAAAAAATGGATAAGAAAGAATTATTTGAAAAATTACTCTATCTTTATAATACAGATAAAACTAAATTAAAAGAATTTCTTAAAAATTTAGTTATCATAGTTAAGAAAATTAAAAATAAAGATGAAACAGTTGAGGTAATTTATTCTCCAAGAGAAAAAGTAATTAAAATAACACAACTAATAAAATTGCAAAAAGATTTTAGTTCATTTTGTTATGACATTGTTGTGAATGAGAATGAATTTAATAAAGTTATGGAGATATTAAAACAAAATCAAAAAGAAAATATAGATTATAAAGAAAATAATATGAAAATTGCTTATAAAAATGATGGTTCAAATTTTGCTTATGAGTTTTTTGTAGATATGTTCTATAAAGAAAATAATCTAAAAAAATTTTTTACAAGGGTATTTTTATGCTCTTTTTACTAAAATTAAAGGGGATTGCTTATGGATAATATAACTAAAAGAAAATATAAAAATGAAATATTTATGACTTTCCTTACAGCTTTAAATGATGTTTTTAAAACTTATATCAATAATGATTTTAAAAAATCAAAAGAGTTTTGTAACAAGATAGCCAATTACAAAGTTTTTTCAGATATAACTCTATATGAGTTTAATTATGTAAGTAAAAAAGAAACAGTTAAAAGAACTATAATATGTGTTGATATAAAGCAAACGAAAACTGATGATGTAATTTTTCATTGGCAATATTGCATTGAAGATGATGAAACTGATAAAGAATTAGCAAAAATGTTGAGTTTAGAAATTTCAAATGCTTATAATAAAGGGTTTGAAAGATATGAAGAGATTGTGCCATTATTAAAGAAAGTTTTTAAAGGGAAATTTGCTAAATTAAATAATTTTGTTAAAATGCTAATAGATGATTTCAAGAAAAAAGAAGAAGAAATAAATAATAGTTTGTAATTTTTTAAAGATTTTCTGTATTAATAGTTTTTATATGGGAAATCTTTTTTATAATTTTTTTAAAATTATTTTAATATTTTCTTAAAAAAGTTATTTCTTATTTGAATTTACTGTATAATATAGATTAAGAAATAAAATTTAAAAATTAAAACAAATTAAAATCAAATAGGAGGAAAAAATGGGAAACTTTGAGAAAATGAAAAAAAGAGCGATAGAAAAAAGCATTATGTTAGAAATGAATAATTTAGAACCTTTTCCTTTTGAACCCAAAAGGGAAGAATTGTTAGATGTAGTTAAAACAATTAGATTAAATGGTGCTGACAATACATTTTATTTGTTAAAAGATGATATTTTAAAAGAAGTTGACTATAACTCAAATAAATTAAAAGATTTTTTAATTGAAAATGCAACAGATTTTAATATTGATGAAGAAGATATTTTTGAATTAAAAAACGAAGATTTATCTAATGATGAAGTAAAAGGTTTTTTTGTTAATAAACTTTCAAAATTAGATTTAAAGAAAGATTTTAAAAATAAAACTGAAGAGTATATTGGTTTTGAGATAATGGATAACCAAATAAATATTGCTTTTGCTCCACATTTAAAAGATAAAATGGAAGAAATTAAAACAGACTTTTTTATAGATGTAGCAACTAAAGATTTTGTTCCTTTGATAAATGAAAATTTAGAAAAAATAATAGATGAAAAGAAAAATGTTTCAAATGGGAAAAGTGAGATTACTTTAGATGATTTTGATGAACTTAGAGAAGAATTATTAAATAAAAAAATAGAAACTAAGTTACCTAAAAACGATATAAATATAAAAAGAGATAGTTTTAAAGATGAGTATTTAACTTTTTTAGAAGAAAACGAAGACGAAATTTTAGATATATTAATGGATAAAATTAGCGAAACTGTAAGTAATAATACTTTTGTAAAAGACAATAAAATAGAATTTAAAGACTTCAATAATTTATTGGAAAAAGAAAATTTTGAGAAAAATATTGAAAAAGAAAACCAAAATAAAATAAAAGAAACTAAAGCAAAAGACGAATTTGCTGATAATTTAGCAAGAGGTTTTAATAATTTGGCAAATAAGGAAAATTATACTAGAAAAGATTTAATTATGGAAGAAATTGATAATTTATACCTTGTTCAATTAAATGATAAGAAAAATAATGAAACTGAATTTCAAACAGTATCTAAAAATGAAATGAATTTTATAGTTGATTTAAAAACTAATACAATTTCTTTAAATGATATTGATAAAAGTGATAGAGAAAAATATCAAAAAGTTTTAGATAGTGATTTAAAAATTAGTGTTATTCCTGATGACAAAAAAAGCGAATTAGCTGATTTCTTCTTAAATGAATTAAATAAATCTGATGACAAAAAAAGTTTGGACGAAAAAATTGATAGTATTGCAACAAAAATCAAAGAAAATCAAAGTGAGATAGTAATAGATGATAAAAAAATAGAAAAAGCTGAAAAGTTTAAAAATGCTATAAATTCGATAGATGATATTTTGCAAGATTTTTCTTTTGATTATGGAAAATCAAATAAAAATAATAAAATAACATTTTTTTATGATAATGAGTTTGGAACTCGTTTTCCTGAAATTGTTGTAAAAAATGAAAATAGTAAGTCTAAATTTGCTTATGCAGATGATGTTTTTAAAAGAGAATTTGTTGATGATTTGTTACACGAATTTAAAAAACATAATCAATTAGGAACTAATCAAGAAAGATTAGATAAAATTAAAAAATTTGAAGAAAATTTTAATCCTGAAATTTTATTTGATATTGATATGAAAAAAGCTGAAAAATTAAAGTTTGAATTTAAAAGTGAAGATGGGAATGGAATATATAATATAAAGCATAAAAATAATGAAAAATCTTATAAGGTTTCACAATCGAAAGAAAATCCAAGTCTTAATTTAATGCTCTCAGTAGTTGATAAAGACTTTTCTGTAATGTTTGAAAAAGGAATTGGAAATGTCGTAAATGAAAAAGAAATAGCAATTTCTTTTTCTAAAATAAAAGATAAAGAAAAAGAAATAATTGAAAATTTCAAAAAAGAAACTCTTAATGAAATGAATGATGATATTAGATTTCATACAGTAGCAAATGCTTTAAAAGATTTTGAAAAGAGTGAAAAAGAAGATAAAACTATTTTAGATTTTGTTTCTTCTAATCTTGACAATGTATATTCTCTTAGAACAGAAGTATATGAAAACTCAGAAGATATAAGAAATAGTTTTTTAATAAATAATGCCGAAACTTTTAAAATTCCATTAAATTATTATAATGAAATGATGTTAGATGATAAAGAAAAAAGTGAAACAGCTAAAGAAGTCTTAGAAGTAAATAAAGAAATGATTTTAAACAGAATACATAGTGATTATTATGAAACAAAAGATATGTTGAAAGATAAAAGTTTTATGAGTGAAGAAGTTATAAATAAAAATTTATACAATAACTATTTACAAGAAAAAACTGATACAATAGATTTACAAAATCAACTTGTTACTGATATAGTTAATGCTAAATTTATTACAGCAATTTCTTTTGAAACAGGAAAAGAAGAAGAAAGTATAAAAAAAGAATTATTCAAAAGTTATAAATACAATTTAGAAAATTCTAACTTAGCTGAAAGCATATATCCAAAAGAACAATTTGATAAAATAGTTGATAAAGTTTTTGAAGAAGAAACTTATAAAAATATTGATTTTTCAGAAAAAGATTATGATGAAGAGTTAAAAGAACAATATGATGAAATAGAAAAATATGCTTTAACTAGAAACGAAGTAAAAGAAGTTAAAGAAAAACCTATTAAATCTAAAAAAGAATATATTGAAGAAAAAGAAAAAGAAGTTAAAGAAGTTAAAAAAGATAGAGAAATAGACTTTTAGAAATAGACTTTTAGAAATAGATTTTTAGAGATGATTTTTTAGAAACAATTTTTAAGATTTAATAAAAGAAAATAACAAAGTTAAAGAGGTTTTTACAACCTCTTTAATGTTATTTTAAAAAAATAGAAAGGAGTAGGAAATGGAACAAAAAATGTTAGAAAAAATAAAGAAAACAGCTATAAATAGTGCTTTCGTAGTTGGAGCAACAGAAACTAAAGAAAAAAAATATAATGATTATAATGAAAAAGAAAATGATTTTTATGTATTAGGAGAAAAATTGGCTAAAGATATTTTTGTAGAGCAAGTTTTAGCTGAAACAAATTACAACAAAAACGAATTAAAAGAATTTATTTTAGAGAATAAAGATGTCTTTAAAACTAGAGATGAAGAACTTGAAAAGTTATCATATAAAGATATGGTAAAATTTGTGAAAAATTCATCAAATGAAATAATAGATTTTAAAAATGATGTTGAGCCTTTATTTGAAAGAGCATTTGCTTATAGTGAAGAGAACACAATTAATGAATGTAAACAAGATTATTTTGAAAGTTTAGGTAGAAAGAAACTTTTACCTATGCTTTTAAAAAAAGTAGAAGAAAATGTTGAACATTTTAAAGATGTAAAAGACTTCAGAATTGATGATGTTGATAATGAATTTGGAAGAGAAGATGACTACTATCAATTCAGAGATAAGTTAATGAAAGATGTTTCAAATGAATTTTATGATACTTTTGTTACAAGTGTTTATAATCTTGATTATAAAACTGATAGAGAAGATAAAAAAGAAGAAAAAGAAAAACTAATTGAATTTTTTGAAGTAAATCCTTTATTAGCTGATGATTTTTTTAAATTTATTAGTTCTAATAAGATTGACGAAAATCTATTTGATGAATTATATGATAAATTAGAAGATGTTATGGATAAAACTGTAAATCAAGAAGACGGAAAACAAATTGAATTTGTTTCACCTTATGAAATAGATAAAAATGGTAAGTTATCATTTGATATGAACGAAAAAAAATTTAATGAAAAAGGTAGTGATTTTACAAATGAAAAAAGTAATTTAACTAATGATTTGACTAATGCCAAAAAAGAAGTTAATCAAAAAATAGCAGAAAAATTTGCAAAGAATTTTGGTAAGAGTTTTTCTCAATTCAAGCGTTCTGTTTATAGTAGTTTAGATGATGATTTCACTTTAGACTTATTTTCTATTGTAGAAAAAGAAAATAGAGAAACAAAGGAAAAGAAAGTTGAAATTTTAGAAAATTATAAAGTAAAAGACAAAGTAAATATAAGACTTAAAGGGTATGTTCCTAGTGGAATTGGTACTAGAGATATAACTGAAGAAGAAAAAAATACAGATATAAAAGTTCATTCATTAAAAGCTGAAGATAAAGATACAATTAAAAAAGAAATATTAAATATTCTTAAAAAGACTAAGAATGAAGAAAATATTGAAAAAGAAATCTTCAATTATTTAGAAAAAAATGATTTTTATAAGGATAGTTTTGAAATAAATGAAAAGAAATTAGAAAAAGCTGATAAGTTTTTTAATGCTCTTGCTAATTTAACAAAAAATATCAATATTGATTTGAATACAACTTATAATGTAAGTATTACTCAAAAAGATGGAAAACAATATTATAATTTAAGTTTTCAAAATAATAAAACTAAGGATAAAAAAGAAATAAATTCAAATTCTTTAGATGATTTTAAAGATAAGATTGTTGATTTTTTAGATAAAAACATAAATGAAAAAGAGGAAAAATATTTTAAAGATACTAATAAAGACCCTAATTTGCTTTTACTTATCAGAAAAAAAGATTTGAAAAAATTAAAAAATATAGATTTTAGCAATTTAGAAACAGAATTAGATAAAAATTTCAAATTTGAATTTAGTAATAAAGAAGTAGGAGATTGTACACATCACTTAACGATAGAAAATGATAGAAATTTCAAAAAAGGTGATGTTTACAGTTTAGAGGCAATAAGAAAAATGTCTTACATTTTAACTAATAAAGATTTTTCAGAAAATATTGTTGATAATAATATTTTTGTATCAGAAGAAAAGAAAAAAATAGATTTTTTAAAAGAAGAAAACAAAAACATTATGGAAAAAATCAATGAAAATATAGAAAAAGAAACTTTTAGTGAGGCGAAAGCTGATATAGTAATGATGTCAGTTTTTGAAGTAGGGAAAAAGCAAACGAAAAATGAAGTAAGTTATAGTCATCATATTGGTGAGAGCATAGAAACTTATTTCAATAACAGAATAGGAAACTTAAAAGATAAGGAAAGTTTTGTTGAAAAAAACGCTGATGAACTAGGACTTACTCTAAATGAAAATGGTAAAATAGTGGAACTATATAGTGGTAATGAAGACGAATATAAGGATAATATAAATCAATTTCTAAATGCAGTAAAACAAAATATAAAAGAAGAAATAATTGAAAAATTTGAGATGACAGATATGTTACAAGATGATTTTCATAAGAATGACAAAGTCAAGGAAGTAAATCACACTAAAGAAATGTCAGGATATATTTTAGAAAGGAAAAAGGACGCTATTGAAGAAATTAAAGATGAATATTACGATAAAATGCCTGAAACATTGACTTTACAAAATAAATTTTTAAAAAATGCTATTCCTATAATTCTTTCAGAAAAAAAGGTAGATTTAAGTTCAAAAGAATTAGATAATCTTTTAGTTATTAGTGATGAAAAGAAATTCTTGATAGATAGAAATGTTAATAGCTATTTTAATTCTTTAAGTAAAAATAGTGAGAATATTTATGATGAGTTTAATACTAAGAGAAACTACGAAAGTTTTTCTAAATCTGAATTTGATAAGTTTACAAAAACTGAAATTAAAGAACCTAAAATAAAGAAAGAAGTTCCTGAAAAAGAAAAAGTAAATACTGATAAAGAAATTGAGTTTTAAAAAGGAGAGAAATTATGGAAGATAAATTAAAAGAATTAAAAAATACAATATCTAAAAACATTGCAAAAGAATTAAAAAATAATTATTCTTCATTTACAACAATGGAAATAGTAAAAAGAGAACTTGGAGCAGGATTTTTAACTGAAACAACTAATACAGATACAAAAGAAAAAGATTTAAAATTTCTGAGAGGTTATCAAATAAAAGAGGAATTAAATGAAAGAGTGCAACATAGATATTCTTTTAATCTTTATCAAAGTACAGAATTTAAAGTGTTTAGTACAGATGAAAATACTAAAAATAAAACAGCTGATAAAATATTTGATTTTTATAAGGAAAATAAAGACAAAGATGTAGAAACATTGGCTAAACAAATAAATGATATTTTAGATGAAAACAATTTTTTTAAAAAAACTGTTGAAGTAAATAACAATATCATAAAAAAAGCTGATGATTTTGAAGATAATATAGCTTTAATAGAAAAAAATTTACAAGAATATGGAAAAGAAAACGGAACTATGTATAGTGGTAAGATAGTACAATTAAATGGAGAAAAAGGAATTGGACTAACTATAATAAATAAAGAAACAGGAAAAGAAGAAAAAACTTTATTGGCAAAATCTTTAAATGAATTTAAAGAAAAAGTAGTTGATTTTATCGAAGAAGATATTGAAAATAAAAAAGATTACTATTTCAAAAATATGAAATATGATGTTTATAAAAAAAGAAAAGATGATTTAGAAAGATTAGAAGAAAAAGTAGATTTCAATAAGACAGATATAAAAACAGATAAAGATTTTGCATTTGAGTTTACAGATAAAAATAAAGATACTAACAAATACGATTATAGATTAGTTATTGCTGATGAAAAAAATAAATACGAAAGTATGTATAAATATGCAGGATATAAAAAATTTTTAATGTCTTTAGTTGATGAAAATTTTTCTGATTTTTTTACTATAACAGCAAATAATGCACTTCAAAATCATTTTGAAAAAATTGATTATTTAAAAGAAGAAAATAAAAATATTATGAAACAAATCAATGAAAATATAGAAAAAGAAAGTTTTAATATAGCAAAAGCCGATATAGTATTAATGTCTGTATCTGAAACAATATCACAAAGAAAAAAAATTGGTAATGAAAGAAAATTTCCTGAAATAATGTCTGAAAGTATAGATAATTCTTTTCACAATAGAATAGGAAGTTTAAAAAATAAAGAAAGTTTTGTAGAAAAAAACGCTGATGAATTAGGACTTACTCTAAATGAAAATGGTAAAATAGCAGAACTATATGATGAAGATAGTGAAAAGTACAAAGAAAATATAGATAACTTTTTAAAAGCTATAAAAGAAAATTTAAAAGAAGAACTAATTGAAAATTATGAAAAACCTAATTATAGTTTAGATGAATATAAAAAGTTGAAACCTGAAACTTTAACTTTACAAAATCAATTTTACAAAAATGCTTTTCCTATACTTTTTTCAGAAGATGATATGAAACTTTCAAAAAGTAAAATAAATAATTTAGATGGAATTTCAAATGGTAAAAAAGAAAAATTAAAAGGAAGAATAAATGATTACTTTAATTCTATGAGTGAACATACAAAAGATATTGATAACTCTTACCAATTCAAAGAAAATTGTGAAAATTTTTCAACTAAATATTATGACTTTGATAAAAGTTTTGATATTGAATTGCCGACTGAAAAAAATAACAAAAAAGAAATTTCTAAAAATAAAGAGAAAGAAAAAACTACTGATAAAGAAATAGATTTTTAAAAAAATAATTCTAAAAAAATTATTTGTAAATATAAGAAAGGTTGAGTAAAATCAACCTTTTTTATGTTTTTTATAAAATTATTTTAAGATTTTTTTAAAATGATTAATCTTTAGAAATAATTAGGTTATAATATAGATTATAACATATAATTCAAATAGGGGTGATAATAATGCCAAGAGCCGAAATAAGTGGAAATTTCATTGAAATGATAGTAGATTTAGGAATTAAACACGAATTAAGTAATCAAAAAAAAGGTGTAGAAGATGAAAAAACTGAAGAATTTGTCAAATCTCTTTTAGGGAATTTATCTTATGTAGAAAAAGTAGATAAAGGAATAAGAGATGTTGAAGTCTATAAAGCAAGAGAAAAAGAAAAAGCAAAATTACAAAGAGAAGAATTTGATAAAACTTTAGAAGAGGGTAATGCTTTTCAAAAATTGCTTGGTGGTTTTAAGTTTAGTTTTCAAAAAGGGGTTAATGCTTTATTAAAAATACATAGAACCATAGACATATTATCATCAGAGGGTACAAGTGATTTAGCAGGTACTTTAAAACATTATTTTAAAAGAGATAATGAAGTTCAAGTAGAAGAAAAACCTATTTCAAAGAAAGAATTTAAAGAAAATATAGATGATGTATTTGAAGATTTTGAATTATCTAAGGATAACTACTATAATGATGAATTAGGTGAAGTAAATATATTAAATTTTAAGAAAGATAAAATAGATGATTTAGCCAAAACTATTTCAAATTCTATTAAGGAAAAAACTAAAGAAGAAGATTTTTATACTTATTCAATAAAGAAAGAAATAGCAAAAGAAATATTAAGTCAAAAAGACCTTTATGATGAGATTTCAATAGATGATAAGAAATTTGATAAAACTGAAGAATTGAAAAAGGATATTTTTAAAATTGGAAAAGCTATTAGAAGTATTTCTATTGACGGAGATGAAATAGACTATAAAGTTACTTTTGAAAAGAAAGGTGAAGAAGTTAGAACTAATGTTACCTTTACTCTTAATGGAATAGAAAAAGAATGTAGTATGGGTAAACTTACGACATACGAATTACAGGAAAAGTTAGATGAGGCTATAAAAGAAAGAGCAGAAAAATTTGATACAGATATAGATAAAGAAAATTATTTAAAGAAAATGTCAAAGAATGAAAAAGATAGAAATATTTATCCTGTTATAGATGAAATTACAAATTCATTTAAAAGTGAAAGTAATTTTGAGTTGAATTATTGTAGTCGTAATTTTGACGAACAATCAAAAGATTATCGTTTCTCTATAAAAGTTGAAGATAATGGAGAAAATAGATATTGTCTTGCTGATAAAGATTTTAGTCTTAATAAATTATTAATGTATGCTATGGACGAAAAGTTTGCTGATACTTTAAGAATTACAACAGATGTTAAATATGAAAATGAATTAGAACTTCAAAATAATAAAGAATACTCACTTGTTTCTTTAGATAAATTAAAAGAAGAAAATGAAAAATTAATTGAAAAAGTTGATGTTAAAATATTTAAAGAAAGTGATATTTCACTAGATAAAATAACTAATAAAGTTATTGCCAATACCATTAAAAGTAGTATTGATGATATAAATAGTGGTAAATCAGAAAGTATTTTAAAAGAATTAAAAGAAAATTATGAAAAAGAATTTCAAAATCAATTAGAAAAAATTGAAGATAAAAATTCTTTAATAGAAAAAAATGCTAAAAAGTTTGATTTGACACTTGGAGATAATGGTAAAATTCAAGAATTTGATACTGGAGATAAAGAAGAATATGACGAAATGATAAATCAAGCTATAAATTCATATAAAGAAAATAATTTTCTTGAATTTTTAGATGATTTTGAAATGAGTAAAGGACAAAAAGAATTAGAGAATTTAGATAAAACGAAATCAAATAAAGACTTGAATTTAGAAACTTTGAAAGATTTAAGAAATGAATATTTAGGAAGTAAAGACTATAATGACGATTTAATTAAAATTAAAGCATTTACAACAGCTATTGTCTTAGGAGATGAAGAAAAACTAAATATAGATGAAATAAATAAAGTTCTTAATTCTGAAAAAATTGAAGATTTACATATTCAAGAAAGAACACTTGAAAAAGTTAATGAATACATTGAAAAAAGAAGTGATAATATCGAAAAATTTGACTTCATAGACAATAAAAACTTATTAGATTTTAAAGGAATATATGATTTCCAAGAAAATACTAAAACTAAGGAAGAATTAAGTTTCTATAAATCAGAAAAAGAACTTATTACAGAAAAAGCACCAAAAGAAAAAGAAGTAGATGAAAAAGATTTAAGAAATGAAAATATAGAAAAAATTAATAGAAAAGAAAAAGAAGTAGATGAAAAAGAAAATGAAAGAGAAAATGAAAAAGAAATAAATTTCTTCTAATTCTTTTAAATAACACAATAATTCCGAAAGAGGTTTAAATTTAATATTTGAGCCTCTTTTTTATTTTAAATTTTTTATAAAATAATTTTAAGGATTTCTTAAAATAATTAAAAAATATTAGAAAATAAGATATAATATAATATGAAGTAAAATCAGGTAAAAGAGGTGTTTTTAAGTGAACGAATTATTTGATGATTTGATAAAAGAAATAGCTGATAATTGTGTAAAAAGTTTTAATGATAAATCCAAAAGTTTACTTCCGTCAGAAGAAAAAATTGTGGAAAAATTAAAATATTTAGGTATTGTTTCAAAAAAAGATGAAGATAATCATTTGAGTTTAACAGCTGGGAGAGTTTCTTATGCTTTAAATGAATATTTTGAAATAGAAAGAGATAAATTAAAAATTCTTGTTATTCCACAAAATAAAACAAGAGAAATTGCAAGTCAAATTTATGGAACATTAGAAAAAGATGAAAAAGAATACAATTCTAAGAATGGTATAGATTATTTTGACTATGAATTAGACGAAGAAGATGAAGAAAATTATAAGAATAAACAAATAGGACTTATAACTGATTTATTGAAAAAAGAATATGGGAAATATACTCCCATTGAAATTGATAGAGAAGATGAAAGTTTAAAATTTAATTTTGCTATTTCAAATATCACTGAAAATTTAAAAATGTTTAATTTTGATAAGGAAAAAGTAGAAGAAAATATAGGAATTGATATAAATTTTCTAAAACAAGATGAAAAGGAAAAATATTTAGTAGAGATTTCAAATGGTAATAAAAAATTAGAAATTTCAAGTGATAATTTACCTGATTTAAAAGAAAAATTAGTAAAAACATTAGAAAAGAATATTGAAGATACTAAAGAATTTTATGAAGAAAATTATCGTGAAGATTTTGGTGAAATTAGAGAAAAAAGATTAGAAAGTTTAAAAAGAATAGATATAAAAGATTTAGAAATTAAAACTAAAGCTAATGTTCAATTTGAATATGAAGACAATTTTGGAGTAAATGCAAGTTTAAAAATTGAAAAAGAAGATAAATTAATAGTTAAAACAAATTTTAGAAATTTATTAGGGAATAAGGAACTTGCTCAAATAATAAAAAATGAAGATTTTTCTGATTTCTTAGGTAGAGGACTTTTTATAAAAAATTCATCAGTTGAAGATGAATATGAAAAAATTGATTTTACAAAGAAAAAGGCTGAATATTATATGGGAAAATTAGACAAAATCATAGAAGAAACTTCACTAAAGGACGCTACTAAAGATATTAATTCAAATACAATAGCTTGTTTATTTAGTGATGATAGAGAATTGAGTTTTGAAAATTTTTCTAATATTGCTAAAGAATATTTTGATGTAAGTTTTGATAATAGAATTAATATCATAAAAGATAAAGAAAATCTTGTTATGAATAGTTTAGAAGAATTAAAACTAACAACTGATGATATTCCTGAAAACAGAGAAGAAAAACAAGAATTTATAAATGATATATTACAATTCTATAAAGGAAATTCTTTTAATAATTTCTTAGAAGAAGTTGAAAAAATGAAACAAATTGAAATAGACGCTGACTATGTTTATGATGATGATAAACCAAAAGAACAATACATTTTAGTTGAAAGTTTAAATCACTTAGAAGAAAATAAAAACTTTAGAGCAAGTAGTGATTTCTTTAATCTCCAAGAATATAATATTAAAAATTTAATAGCAATAACAGTGGACGAAGAAAAAATGCCACTATCAAAAGAGCAATTAGATTATTTTAGAACCATAGATGATAAATCAAAAGAGAATTTATATGACAGCGTTATTTCACATTATAATGATATGAGTGATACTATGAGTGGGAAAATTGATAAGAAATCGTTTTTAGAGGTTTGTAATAGCTTTAGACCAAATGATTACAAAGAATTAGTAAATATAAATTTAGAAATTAAAGATAATGAAAAATCTAAAGAAAAATTAAATGAAAATTTAAAAGAAAAACAAGGAGAATTTAAAGAATTAGGAAATGGTTATGTAGAAGTAGTTTTTGATTAGAATTTAAAAGGAGTGAAAAATGATAGAAGTAGAAAATTTAGAAAAAGCAAAAGAGAAAGTAAATAAAGTTATGGCAAAATCTGTCTATGGCGTATTGAATGAAAGTTACAAAGACCACAATTCAAGTGTTTATGAAAGTGTTAATCAATGGAGTTTAGATAGATTTTCTATTGGAGAGGTAACAAATAAAACAACAGGTAAAGTTGATTTTAAAGTTTTTGAAAAAGAAGATTTAAGAGAAGAAATTTCATCAAGAACAGGTAATTTTACTATTAAAAATTATACAGATGATGAAAAGAATAGTGATTTGAAATTATATATAACTGATGTTAGAAAAAATGACGAAACTTCTAAAGAACTAACTAATATTTACAATGAGAACAAAGGTAAAAGTAAAGATGAAATTATTAATAAATTAATAGAACATTTAGAAGAAAAAAATGTTTTAGATGAAACAATAGTTATTGATGATGAAAAAAGAGATAAAGCAAACAATTATTTTAAGGCTATTGATTTAATAGAAACTAACATTGAGAACACTATTATGGATAAACCTAGTTCTAATAAAATAACTTATGAGAGCAATATTATTCAAAAAGATAGTGAACAGTATTTTGGTATCAATATAAAGAATAAGGCAACTAAGGAAGAAATTGATTTAAGAGGAAAAACTCTTGCTGAACTTAAAGAAAAAGTAGTTGATTTTGTAGAAAAAGATTTAGAAAGAGAAGAAAAACTTGGTATCATAAAAGGAAAAGATTTAATTTCAAAACAAGAAAAGTTAGAAGAATTAAAGAATACTGATTTTAAAGATTTAAAAATTGAAACAGATAAGGATTTTAGACTTGAATTTACAGATAAAAATAAGAAGAAAGATGGTTATTCATATTTGTTAGTTATTGAAGATAAAAAAGAAACTATCTTAACTATTGGTTTTAAAGAAAGAGAATTAAAAGGAATGTTATTCAATATAACTGATAAGAATTTTTCTGATATAAGTGATAAAACATTTTTTGATATTCGTTCATCTAATTTGAAAAAAGTTGATTATTTAAAAGAAGTTAATAAAGAAATAATGAAACAAGTAGATGAAAATAAAGAAAAAGAAAGTTTTAAAGAAGTAAAAGCTGATATTATAATAAGTTCTTTAGAAGAAGTAGGTAGAAGACAATATGAAAACACAAATGGAGTGGATAAAACCTTAACTTATCCACAAGCCTTTATAAAGAATATAGATGATTTTTTTGAAAATAGAATAGGCAATCTTAAAGATAAAGAAGAATTTTTAGAAAAAAGACACGAAGAATTTAATCTAACTTTAGATGAAAATGGAAAAATTAAAGAATTATCTACTGATAATGAAGAAGAATATAAGGATAATATAAATCAATTTCTAAATGCAGTAAAGCAAAATATAAAAGAAGAAATGAACGAAAAGTTTGATTTTGTCGGAAAAAATGAAGATGATAAATATGTTAAATTTAAACTAAATAGAGAAGTAGAAAACTTAAAACAAGAATATCTACCTGATAGAAATTTAACTATCAGTTTAGAAAAAGAGTTTTTAAGAAATGCTATCCCTATTATGCTTTTGGAAGATAAAATGTCTTTAAAGAAAGAAGAATTAGAAAAATTAAGTGAAACAGAACAAAAGAAAGAACTTAATGAAAAAATTAATAATTATTATAATTCAATGAGTGAAAATTCTAAAGATATAAAAATTGATTTCGTTTTAGAAAATAATCTTTATGGATTTAGACCACATCATTTTGATAAATTTGTTAAAGAAAGTGAAATAAAAATACCTAAAGAAAAGAAAAACAAAGCAAAAGAAGTAGAAAAAGAAAATACTAAAGACTTTGGAAAAGAATTATAGAATAAATTATAAAAGAAATTATAGAGTAAATAGTAAAAGGAGAAGAAAATATGGAAGTAAATAATACTAGCAAAAAGAAAATGTTGAACAAATTAGCTGATAATTTTGTTCAGGCACAAGAAAAAGAAAATCCTAGCACTTATTCTAATTTAACTGAATTAGAATTAAAAATGAAAGAAAGTTGTATTGCTAAAATCATAGATGAAAATGGAAAAGAAACATATCAAAGTGATAATAAAAATCTTTCTAAAATTTTTGAAATGAAAATGGCTGATAATCCTAATTTTAATGAAGAATATGAAAAATATAGTAAAGCTGATGTTAGCTTACTTGTTTTAGAAAAAGATGATAGAAAAAAATTAGCTGAAGAAATCAATTCAATCTTAGAAAATAATAAAGATGTAATCGAAAACACAAAAAGAGAAGTAGAAAAAGAAAATAATAAAATTCAAGATTTAAAAAAATCTCTGATTATAGATAAAATTGAAGAATATTACGATAAAGCAAAGCCTATTGAATTAAATAATGAATTAAAAGATAAAACTAAGGAATTTAGCAAAAGTATAGACAATGTATTTGCTATTGCTGAATTATATCATTTTAAAGATAATAAGGGTGAAGATGTATCTACTGTTTTTAAAGGAACTATTGTTCAAAAAGATGGAGAGAAAGAATTTAGTATAAAATTCTCTAGTCTTAGTGATGAAAAAAATATTAAAAGTGATAGTCTTCTTGGACTAAAAGATAAAGTTGTAAATCTTATTGAAGAAGATAAATCAAATAATCAATATCTTATGAGTAGTTTTGAAGATTTTAAAAATAAAAAAATAAAAGAACCTGATATAGAAATTGAAAATAATTTTAAGTTTGATTTTGAAAGAACAACGAATTTATCTAAAAGTATAATGCCAAAGTTATATACTTTAAAGATTGAAGATGAAAATGAGTGTAAAAAAATTGAATTTGAAGATACTTTCTATAAAGGTTTTGATAAATTAGCCTTTACTTTAGTGGATAAGAATACTTTTAAAGCATTTGAAAGTATAAATGAATTTGGAAACAATATAAAAACTACTTATAAAGATGAATATTTAAAAGAAGAAAATCAAAGGATTGTTGAAAAATTAGATGAATTTGTAAAAAACGAAAAATTAAAAGAAACAGAAGACGGAATTTTTGGGAAAGTAGCCTATGAAAAACTTGAAAAAATCATTAATTATGATTTAGAAGATAATTTTAATTTAGCTGAAATGAAAAACTCTTTATCTGAAACTTTTGATAGTGCTTTTCAAGTTAGAATAAATAATCTTAAAGATAAAGAAGAATTTTTAATAAAAAATGCAAATGAATTTAACCTAACTCTTACTGAAAATAATAGAATATCAGAGTTAAATAGTGATAATGAAGATGAATACCAAGAAAATATAAAAGACTTTATTAAAGGATATAAAGAAAGTCTTAAAGGTGAATTTTTTGATAAATTAGAAGAAAAACAACTTGAAGTTTTATCAGTTAAACAAAAACATATTAAAGATTATGAAAGTAACGAAGAAAATTTAAAAAATTGTTTTGCAATAGGTTTTTCAGAATTTTTTAATGAATATGACTATAACAAGTTTTATGATTATCAAGAAAGATTAATGGGAAATCAAATAATCTTAGCCATTGAACAAGAAGATGTAGATGAAAGATATTATGATGAGGCTAGTTTTCTACTTGAGGCTTGTAATAACAGCGAAGATTTAAGTAAAACAATTTCATTTGATTATGATAGCTTTTTTGATTTTATGAGGGAAAATAAACTTAAAGAAGATAATTATGAAAAATTTGAATTTCCTGAAGATAGAATTGAAATAACTAAAAGAGAAATACAAAAAGAAGAAAAAGAAGTAGAAGAAAAAGAAGTAGAAAAAACAGAAGACTTAGATTTGAAATTTTAAAACTGGAGTGATAAATATGAGAATTTATAATGTAGATAAAGAAAAAGTTTTAGAAGATTTAGCTAATAATTGCGTCTATGCAAAAGAAACAGAATTTCCTTATCATAAGGACACTTATTTCAATTTAGGAGAGATAGGTGCAACTTTAAGAGAAACCTGTATCGCCAAAATAAAAGATGAAGACGGAGAAGAAACATATCAAGATTATTCAGGAAGTCTTTCTAAACTTTTCGATATAAAAGTAGGAAGTTTTAATTCAAAAATTGACAAAAATGATTACGAAAAATTTAGTAAAAGTGAAGTAACACTATTAGTTTTAGATAAAGAAGAAGTTGAAAATTTATCTAAAGACATTAATAAAATTTTAGAAGATAATAAAGAAAACATAGAAAATGAAAAAAAAGATAAAAAAGATATGAATATCTTTCAAAGAATAAAAGAAGATAATAGAATGAAAGATTTTAAAAATTCTCTAATTGTTGATAAAATTGGAGAATATTATGATAAAGCAAAACCTATTGAATTAAATGATGAATTAAAAGAAAAAACAAGAGATTTTTGTGCAAGTATAAACAATGTAAAAGAAATTGCTGAATTAGTTCGTTTAAAAAATGATAAAGGTTATGAATATGAAACCCATTTTACAGGGAATATCACTCAAAAAGATGAAGAAACAGAATTTTCATTAAATTTCATAAGGAACGACAACCATAAAAATATGAAATCTTTTAAAAGTGATAGTTTTCTTGAATTAAGAGATAAACTTATAGAATTTGTTAAAGAAAACGAAAAAAATAATAAAGAAAAAATCCAATCGCTTGAAGAATTAAAAGGAGAAAAAATAAAAGAACTTACAATAGAAACTGAAAATAACTTTAAATTTTCTTTTAGAAAAAAAACAGAAGAAGATTTTTTTGATGAAACATCAAAAGAAATATACTCACTTAAAATAGAAAAAGAAGAATTTGCAGGAAAAAGTTATTCAGAAGTTATGATAGAAGACAATAATTTTGATAAATTAGCTTTTGCTCTAGTTGATAAAAATACAGCTAAAGCATTTGAAAGTATTGCCTACTATGAAAATGACATAGAAAAAACTTATGATGATGATTTCATTAAAGAACAAAATAAAAATATCGCAGTATTGTTAGATGACAAGGTTAAAACTGAAAATTTAAAAGATATAAAAAGTGGAATTTTTAATAGGGTAGCAGTTGAAAATTACAATACTCTTTCTTCTTACAGAGATGAAATAACTCTATCTGATATGAATGAACTTTTAGAAAAAAGCATAGACGAAAAATTTCAACTTAGAGTAGATAATCTTAAAGATAAAGAAGAATTTTTGATAAAAAATGCTGATGAATTTAACTTAACCCTTACTGAAGATAACAGAATATTGGAATTAAATAGTGATAACGAAGATGAATATAAAGGAAATATTGAAGATTTTATAAAAGGATATAAAGAAAATCTTAAAAGTGATTTTTTTGATGAATTAGAAAAAAAGAAAGAAAAGTTTTTGTCAGATAAAGAAAAAATTATTGAAAATTATGTAAGAGATGAAGAAGATATAAAAAACGCTGATACCCAAGCAATTTTGGATTTATCTTATAAATATAATCATAATCATTTTTATGATTATCAAGAAAAAATAATGCAAAATCAAATATCTTTATCTATTGATGAAAAAGATATAAGAGAAAGATATTATGATGAAGACAAATATGTAAGTAAGGCTTTAGAAGATAGTAAAGATTTAAGTGAAACTGTTTCATTTGATGAAAAAACTTTTTATAAAGAACTAAGAAGATTTGTTGATACTTCAGCTTATGAAAAGTTTTCAGATAATAGAATTGAAATAACTAAAGAAAAAGAAAAAGAAGAAATTAAAGAAAAAAGCAAAAATAAAGAAAAAGAAATGGAACTTTAAAGGGGTGATGATGTATGAACAATAATTTGGCAAGAACAATTATTGATTTAGGAGAATATTACGATAAAAATAAAGAAATGAGAGAAATTAGAGCAAAAGAATATGGAATAAGTAAAATACCTACAACTGAAGAATATGTTGGTTTTTTATTAAAAGATTTATCTTATGTTGAAGTAGCACCAAAGAGTGTTGACGAAAAAGAAGTTCAGCTAAAAAAATTAGATGAAAAAACTAATGAAAAAATAGATGAAATAAAAAAAGAGATTTTCTTTAGTGAAAATAAGGATATGTTAAGTAAAGGAAAAGCTGTATTTGATGTGGTGTTAAATAAAGTAGGTAACGCATTACAAAAAGGTGCTGTTGAAAATAAATCATTGTTTAAAGACCTTGCTCTTGGAATAAATGGTTTTATCAATGAATATGTTTTAAATAAAGTTGAGAAAAAAACACCTGAAGATAAAGAATGGGAATTAAAAGGTAGAGAATTTCTTGTTAATGAAAAAGAACTTAATAAAATAGTTAATCAAAGTTTTTCACCTGATGAAAATGATGAAAAAATGAGATATTTTACTGAAAATAGATTTAAAATAGAAAGTATTGATGAAAATGATAGAAAGTTTTTAGCTAAAGAATTAACAGAAATCATACAAGATGATAATTTAAAAACAAGTAAAAAAGAAAAGAAAGCTATCAATCTTTTATCTGAAGTTAATACAAATAAATTAGAAGTAGGTATGGCTCTTGATAAAGTACAAGATTATGAAACGAATTTCTTCAAAAGGATTGATAAGGCATTAAACTCTTTAAATCCTTTTGGTAAAACAGAATATGAACTTTCTATAAAACATACAGAGGGAAGTTTAAATAAGACTTTTCATTTAAAATATAAAACAGATGATTTACCTGAACAAGAAATAACAATAACTTCTAAAACAGGTAGAGAGTTTGGAGAGGAATTATCAAATAAATTAAATAAAAATGTTGAAAGTCTTTTAAAAAATGTATACTCTGATGATGAACAATTTGATAGAATAAAAGATTATTTTGAAAGAACTAAGAAGAATAGAATGGTATTGACTGTATCAAATTTTAAATTTGACACTAAATTAAATTCAGCATTTGAATTAATTAAAACAAATGATGAAAATGAGAAAAATTTAACTTTAAATATAAGTAAAGTTTCAGAAGATGGCGAAAAAAATCTTTATCAATTAAATGCAGATAAAGACAATCGTAATAAAGTTTTAGCTGTCCTTACTAATGAGAAGTCATTAGAAATAATTGGAAAAACATTTGACGGAAAAAAAGAAATAGAATTTATTGACAAAGAAAGTTTAGAAAAAGAAAATAATAGTTTAATTGAAAAAGTTTCTTTTGAGTATCAAGATGTTAGAGTTAAAGATATAGATGATTTTGATAGAGCAGTTATGCGTAAAACACTTGCAAAAGTAGGACTTACTTTAGAAGAAAATAAAATGAAAAATCAAAGTTCAAATATTTTAAAGATAATTGAAGATGAACATAAAGATACTTTCAAGAAAGAAATAGATAATCTTGAAGATAAAGCAAAATTTTTAGAAAAAAATGCTGGTAGATTAGGGCTTTCTTTGAATGTTTACGGAAAAGTAGATGAAATTTACAGTGAAGATGAAAATGAGTATAAAACTAATGCAGAGGCTGTATTAAAAACTCTTGAAGAGGGTTCTTTAAATGATGTTTTAGAAACTCTTGAAAGACGAAAAGAGAAACATAAAAGATATGGTTATGATGTTTCAATAGAAAGTGTTATTAATGAAATGTCATACGAAATGAAAGGTGATATAAGACAAGATATAGCCAAATCATTAGATTTTGATAGTATAGTTAAAAATACAGCTACTCTTGTTATGATAGAAGAAAACTTTACTGTTGAAGACGCTAAAAATGTTAAAAATATGAGTGATGAAGAAAAATCTCAATTTGTTGATAAAATCAATGATTATATTAGCGAAAGAGGAAGTCATATTAAAGAAGTCAAAGTTTCTGATTTAGCAAAACTAGAAAAAGTAAATTTCGATAAAGTTTCTGATTTAAGAGAAAATTCTTATAAAGAAGAACAAAGAAAAGAAAATCAAAAAGAAAGAACATATCAAAGAGATGAAAGAACTGATAGAGAGTATGATTTTTAAGTAAAAAAGGTTAAAACAAAAAGGACTTAACTTTTTTGATTAAGTCCTTTTAAATGGTTTGGTTTAATTTGGTAGAAACAATTTAAAAATTAGAAAACTGAGAATATTTAATTTTTAAGAGTATCTAATTTTTGTAAATTCTTACTTGAAATATCGAAAAAATATAGATAATGTATTTTATCATAACATTTTTCAAATTGCAATATTTTGAGTAAAAAAAACAAAAAAATAAAATAAAAGGATTAAAAAGGAGAAAAAATGGCAAAAGAAACTAAATTTGAAGAAAAGAAAAAAATGTTTTTGGATAAAATAGAAGTTTTTAATTTTGATGTAAACAAAAAAAAGGTTGATACAGATACTTTAATGTATCAGAACATAAGAGATACTTTAAGCAAAAGTTTTTATGTCGAATTAAAAGACAAAAATACAGATAAATCTGATTTTTATTCAAGTGAAAAAATTGATACTTTCTTATCTATGATGAGTGGAGAAAAAAACAAAAATAACACTTTGAAAGATATAGACTTAACAAAAACAGAAGTAAATATTTATAAAATCAACAAAGAAGATTTAGATGAAGTTAGTAAAAATATAGCTTATTATTCTTTAGCAAAAAGACATAGTGAAAAAGATGATGGAATAAGAGAAACAATAAAAAATGCTTTTGAAAAAGCAACACCTATTACTTTTACAAAAGAAATGGAAGATAAGGCTCAAAACTTTCAAAATGCTTTAAGTAAATTTGAAAATGCTTTTAAAGAATATAAAGGAACAGAAAATAGTTATAAAATCATCAAGAAAAATGACGAAGAATACTATTCAGTATCATTTACAAATAAGAAAACAGCTAAAGAAGAAAAAATAGTTGCAAGAGATTTAGAAGAATTTAAAGATAAAGTTGTGGATTTTTTAGAAGATAAAATAAGTAAAGAAACATTAAAAGAACTAAAAGAAGTCGATTTGAAAGATTTAGAAACTAATACAAGTAGAGATTTCAGCCTTACTTCTGACAAAAATAATTATGAAAAATATGAGTTAAAGATTTCAGGTGCAAAAAATGATTATATTCTTCAGAAGAAAGTTTTAAACGATATTTCACTTAACTTAGTGAGTGATGATTATTCAGAACTATTAGAATGTAGAAAAATAGGTGAAAGTTATGCAAATATTGACTATTTAAAAGAAGAAAACAAGGTATTATACAAACAATTAGAAGAAAATGTAAAAACAGAAACACTTGAAGAAATAGAGAATGATATAATTTATCGTTCACTTGCTGATTTTGATAATAGAAGTAGAGAAAATGGTAATTATGTGGAAAATATGAAAACAGATAATTTAATTCCTAATGTAAAAAATAGAATAGATAGTCTTTACGAAAGTAGAGTTTTAGCACTTAATGATGATGAAAAAGTAGCTTTAGTTGAAAGAAGTAGTGATTATTTTGAACTTAAATTAAATTCTGACGGAAAAGTTGAAGAATTAGCTAATGGAAGTGAAGAAGATTATAAAAAAGGGATAAATGAATTATTAGAATTTGGAAAAACTAAAATAAAAGATAAATTTGAAACTGATTTTAAGGAATACAAAGAAAAAGCACCAAGTGTATCTCCTGATATTGATTTTGAAAAAATGGACGCAAAAGATAAAGATTTTCATACTAATGTAAGAGCATTAGGAATTACAAGGAGAATGTTCACTTCTGATTTAAAGAGCGAAACAATGGACATACAAAGAGAAATAGAAAAAAATACAGGACTTATCCTTACAGCAAACAATAACTTAAATGAAAACGAAAAATTTAAGTTATATGATGAAGAAAAGAAAGATTTTAATGATAGTGCTAATCAAAAGATAATAGATAAATTTTATAAAAAATTTACTGAAGATTATCTAAAAAATACTGAAAGTTTTTCCAAAGCACCGACAAGAGATGATTTTGTCGAAAGTTTTTCTACAACAAAACATATCTTTGGATTTGAATTAGGTAAAAATGAAATAAAAATACCTAATGATAAAGAAAATATGAAAGAAGTCGAAAAAACTGACAAAGAAAAATCTGATAAAGAAAAAGAGTTTTAAAAATAAAGTAAATATAGCAAAGGCTTAGTTTAAGGCTAAGTCTTTGTTTTTACTAAATAAAATTTGATTTTGATAAATAACTATGTTATAATTGAAAATATCAAATGAATATACATTACATATACAATACATATTATGATTGTTATATGTTATGGTAAGGGGGAAAAAATTTATGAATAATGTTTTAGATAGTAATGCACTAGCATTATTACAACAAAATTTTGTTAAAACTAAGCCTTATATAGACCCAAGCACTATTGTTGAATTTAAGTTTGACAAAAAACAAAACAATGAAATGGTAGGAATTTTAAGGACTAATGACGGAAAAACTTTTATTAAAACAATTAGCCAAAATGGAACTATTGAAACAACATTTATAGAATTACCTGTTTTTGCAACTCTTCAAGATAGAGATAGGCAAATAGTTGCGTTCTATAAAAGAGGTTATACTCAAGTTGATATTTCTATGTTTATGGGATTATCACAACCACAAATCTCACGAATATTAGCTACTTATAAAGAATAATTGGTTGTGAAATCAAAAAGATACTTGTTAATACTCATTGATTGATTGAATAAAGTTACGAAATTTTGAAAGGGGTTTTTTATATTATGAGCCAAATTGCTGATGAAGTTGTTGAAAAGCTATTAAGTAATATTGATATAGTTAAAGTAATAGAAGAAGATATTGATTTAAAGAAAGCTGGTAAGAATTATAAAGGTTTATGTCCTTTTCACAATGACACTAATCCGTCTTTTTTTGTAAGTCCACAAAAACAAATATGTAAATGTTTTGTTTGTGGTACAGGTGGCGACGCTATAAGCTACTATATGAAAAGTAAAAATATAGGATTTGAACAATCTATAATAGAACTTTCTAAAAAATATGATATAGATTTAGGTATAAACTTAGAAGAGAATACTTTTGAAGAAAATGATAAATATTATATTATTATGAAAGACGCACATAAGTATTTTACAGATAATATTTTTGAACATAGAGAACCATTAGAATACTTATCTAAAAGAGGTTATGATACCGATACGATAAAAAAGCATAAAATAGGTTATGCTAGTCAAAAGTGGAGCGAACTATATGATTATCTTCATAATAAAGGTTATACAGATGAAGATTTGTTGGTTTTAGGACTTATTAAACAAAATGAAAAAGGAAAATTCTATGACACTTTTAGAAATAGAATTATATTTCCAATATTTTCAGCTAGTAATCATATAATAGCCTTTGGTGGAAGAACTTTAGAAAAAGACGCAACAGTACCTAAATACATAAATTCACCTGATACACCTATATTTAAGAAAAGTTATAACCTATTCGGTATAGAACAAGGTTATAATATAAAAAATAAGAATTACTCTATTCTTATGGAGGGTTATATAGATGTTTTAACAGCAAGAAATTATAATTTTGATACTTGTGTTGCTCCATTAGGAACAGCTTTAACATTAGAACAAGCTAAACTATTAAAAAAGTATTCAAATAATGTTTTATTATGTTTTGACAATGATAATGCAGGAGTATTAGCAACAGAAAAGGCAATACTTTTATTAAAATCACAAGGCTTTAATATAAAAGTTATTGAATACATTGAAACAAAAGACCCTGATGATTTTTTAAGAACTCTAGGAAGAGAGAAGTTTTTAGAAAAAGTTAAGTCTTCAATAGAGGCTTTTGACTTTATTTATAATACTCATATAAAAGAATATGATATTGAAAACAATATCATTGCAAAAGATAACTTTATAAAGAGTTTCATAGACTTCTTTTCTGTTTTAACAGAAGAAGTAGAAAAAGAACTTTATCTCCAAAAATTGTCTGAAAAAGTGAAAGTGAGCATTGAAGTTTTAAGAAAAACTTTGATAACAAATAATAATTCTAAGTTTAATTTTGAAACATTAGAAGAACACTCAATAGATAAAAAAAGCATAAATGAAATAGAGTTAAAAGTAATAAAAGTATTACTCAATAATCCTTATTATATTTCTTTGTTTGAAGATGAAGTATCTTTGATTTCAAGGAGTGATTTGTTTAATAAGACAGTGAACTTTATAAAAAACAACTCAGAAACAGATGATTTAGTAAAGGAATACAGAAACTTTACTGAAAATAATGAATTGTTTAGTAGTTATAAAGAAGAAATAGCAACAATCATTATGGATTGTGTTATAATTGATAATGATAGGACAACTAAGGAAATAATAAAAAGTTTTTTCAGATATAAAATCAAAGAAATAATAGATGTAGATAAAAAGAAAAATCTTATTAAACCTACTCAAAAGAAAGAATTTTTACAAATTTCAAGTGCTGTTAATTTGAGTAATAACTTTAATGAAATATTTTTTGTAAATGACAAACTAAATCTTCTTATTAAAGAAAGTATATAATGCAAATAAAAAAAGAACTGATATTAAATAATATTAGTTCTTTTTAGTTAGAAACATATTTTGTTAATTTTTAATCAATAAAATTTTTATTATGGCTTTTTAAAAACAAATTCTGTTAGTGTTTAATTTTATTTTTTAATAAGTGGTTTTATTTATTTTTAAAAACAAATCCTGTTAAACTTTAATTCACAAGGTTTTAATATAAAAGTTGTTGAATATACATTTAAAAACAAATCCTGTTAAACTTTAATAATAGCGACTTATTGCACCAAATCAAGTGATTTATAATTTAAAAACAAATTCTGTTAAACTTTAATAGATAATAAAGATATTGAAACTGCTATGGATATACTATTTAAAAACAAATTCTGTTAAACTTTAATTTTAAAAGGTAGTTTAGAAAAGATAGACAAGAAGATATTTAAAAACAAATTCTGTTAAACTTTAATAACAATTTTTCGCTACTTGCTAAAACACTACCCTCTTAATTTTTTAATATTCCCAATGTTCTTTAACGATTTTTTCCAAGTGTTTTACGAATTTTACAATATTCGTTCAAAATACCATTTCATTATAATTTTCTAAATATTCACTTGGTAAATTTATATCTATATACTATCATATTCAAGCCAAAAAATCAAGTTATTTTTAATTCTAAATGGTATAATATATTTTTGTAAAATATTGACATACTATATATATTATGGTATAATATAATTAAGAATAAATAATAGAATAAGGAAGTGAGAAATGTGGAAGTTGTTAAAAAAAAGAGAGTTAGAAAACCTCTAACAGAAGAACAAATCAAAATGCAAACAGAAAGAAATAAAGAATATAGAGAAAGAAACAGAAAAAAAACTAATGCACAAGTATATAAACAATCAGCCAAAGTTTTTTTGAGAAAGTATGCTGAAGAAATAGATTTAAAAGAATTTGAAGAATTAATTAAAGAGAGAAGAATTTTCATTAAAGAAAGAAGAAAAAAAGGATTAAAAGATTTTGAAGAAGAATTTAAAAAATAAAAATTGTCTACCTCAATTAAAGAAAATGAACTGAATTATGATGTTATCATAGACAGATAGGTTTTAATGCTTTTTCTTTAATGCTTTTTCTAAAATGGTTAGACAATAAAATTCAAGCTAATTGATTTGATTAAGAAAATACAAGGTAGGCATTTAACAAATAGTGAATATCTATCAATTAAAGTGTAACTATGTAAGTTTTTAAATCTTCCAAAATCTTCATCTTTTTTTATGAAAATCTTGTAGTATTAAAGAGTAACTATATTAGTTTTTAAATTAAGAAGTAATAAAGTTAAATGGTATCCGATTTGTATTAAAAAGTAACTATATAAGTTTTTAAATTAAATTTATCAGCTTATAATATAATAAAATTTCGATTTAAGAATAACTATGTAAGTTTTTAAACGACATTATTTGTGGCAATAGAAATCATTAAAGAATAACTATATTAGTTTTTAAAAAAAGAATTAACACAAAGAAAATTAAAATTATTGTAACTATGTAAGTAAAAAGACAGGATAACCTGTCTTTTTTTAATTTATATAATCACTCACAAAATCTTCGTTTTTTATGAAAATCTTGTAGTTGTTCTCATTTTCTCCTTTTTTTATTATAAAATTATTCTTAAAGAACACTATTGCAACCTTATCATCTACTTTTATAGATAAATACTTATCTCTTTTAAATAAGTTCATTATTCTTTCTGTATCATTGTTTTTCATTACTTCATCATTTACTTTAATATCAATTTTCTTTGCTTTAAAACAATGATTTATTGGAATTGATAACATATCTAGTGCATATCCTATATTATTTTCATTTATTTGTACCTTTTCTTCTATCATCTATATTTCCTTTCTCAAATAACATTTATTGTTAGATATTATATGTTCTCTAAAAAAATCTTCTCTTTGCCAAAATTGTACTGACTTTTCTTTGCCTAAAGTTTTTGTAAAATAATCTCCTGCCTTAACTTCAAATGCAAATTCATTTCTTTCCTTATCTAAGAAATTTAATGAAATTTTCTTATCTTTTTTGAATAAATTAGTTATCTTCTTTTCTAAAAACTCCCTGTCTACCATACCTTGTGAGTATAATCGGTTATCATATCCTATTTTTTCTCCACTAAGAATACACTTGCCTTTCTCAAGAGTTAAGGTAATCATAAACATTGTAACTAAATCATTCTTCCATTTACTCATATTTTCAACACTAACTTCCAAAAAACTTGTCCTATTTTGATAATTCAAAACATATCTCCCCTTTTATTTTTTTATTTTTTTCTATCTGTTAGTAATTTTAAAAATAAATCTAACACAAAAACTACAAACGAAAACCCCAAAACATATAGTAAAATAGATAAAATAACCATAAAAATCATCTCCTAGTTATGTAAGATTTTTTTTATTTTTTTAACTTATATGTAAGGATATGCTAAAATTTTCTTTAACATATCCTCAATAAATTTAATTCATATTACTAAAATCAGTATAGTTAGTAAATTTAGTACATTCTTTTTCAAATTGCATTTTAACTGTTCCAACACTTCCATTTCTATTTTTAGCAACTATTATTTCAGCAAGTCCTAAATCGCTTGAATTAGGATTATAATATTCATCTCTATATAGAAACATAACTATATCAGCGTCTTGCTCTATTGCACCGCTTTCTCTTAAATCTGAAAGCATAGGGCGTTTATCACTTCTACTTTCTACACCTCTTGAAAGTTGTGATAATGCTATTATAGGAATATTTAATTCTCTTGCAAGTTGCTTTAAGCCTCTTGATATTTCAGATACTTCTTGCTGTTTATTTTGTCCTCTTTTATTTTCTCCTGTTAAAAGTTGTAAATAGTCTATAACAATCAAATCTAAACCTTGACTATCTCTTTGTGCTTTAGCAATTTGTTTAAGTTCAAACAAAGTCAAAGATGAAGTATCGGCTATATTTATATTCTTAGTCGCAACTCTTGATAACCCCTCAGCATATTTTTGTGTAATTTCATCATCATTATATACATTATCATATTTTAGTTTTGAAATAGGTACATCACTTTCCATTGCTACAAGTCTAAAATATAATTGGTCAGGTGGCATTTCTAATGAGAAGAATAAAGCATTTAACTTAGCATTTCTTTCACAAAACTTTAAAAGTACATTTAAAGCAAATGCTGTTTTACCCATTGAGGGTCTTCCAGCTATGATTATTAAATCAGATTTTGAAAGTCCATTTAATTTATCATCAATTACACTAAATCCCACTTTATAACCAGCATTACTGATATTACCATTCATTTTATCAGCTAAATTTATCTGTTTTATTGCCATATCCTTAACACTGACTATTGTATTAGGCATTTTCTTATGATTTAATTCATCTATACCTTTTTCTATTTCTTCAATCACTTCTTCACTTGTTAAAGAAACTTCTTTTGTAAGTTTACTAATCTTCTTACCAAAACTTTCTATTTCTCTTAACTTAGCTTTTTCTACAATAAGTTTAGCTTTATCTTCTAAATCGTAAGAAAAGAAATTATTGCTTAACATTTCATCTAAATAAACTCTTAGTTCAAATTCATCTGTTTTCTTATTTGATTTAAGGATAGTATCTACTAAATTATCATAATCAAATATTAGTAAATCAGGATTGTCAACTTTAGGAAATTCATCTAGTGAACTGTCTAATGAATTGTCTAGTGAACTGTTATCTTTATTTTCGTTATTATCATTATTATTTTTCGTATCTTTAGGAGTATCTTTAGGAAGTTCAAAATCAAACTCACTTACTTTCTTTATTTTATCTTCTTCATATTTCTTTTCCATAGCACTGAATATATCTTTATTCATAGTAGTCGAAAAATGCTTTGGACTAATTATATGTAATAATTGACTAAAATCCTTTTTACTTGTTATACAGAAAACTCCCCCTAGAAAAGATTTTTCTAAGTTTAAAGTGCTTTCGTTTTCTAAATTCTTATCCATTATTTCCTCCGATTTACATTCTTATATTTTTTCAATTATTTTTTCAAATTCCTTTATTTTTTCTTTTCACTATTTTTTTCCATTTTAATCAATTCTTTTAAAATTATTTCAAACTTACTATTTTTGTTGTTTACATTAGCGAATTTAATAAGTTCATCTATCTTATTTAACTCTTGTGTTATTCTTTGTTTCTCTGAATTGTATTGTTCTTCCTTTTTATGAAGATAATAACCTATTATTCTTTGTTTTTCTATGCTTTTTAAATCTTTGTATACCTTAAACAATTTTTCAAGAAATAAGGCGTCAACAGGCTTTACTTCATTTTCTATAAAAGATAATGCTGTATCAGATAAACCTAATTTCATAGCCATTTCTTTTTGTGTTTCTTCATTACTTAATCTAATATTAGATAAGTATAGTTTTATGTTTTTCAAAAAAATCTACCCCCCTTTTTCAGTGTTTTATTTTAATATATTATAACAAATTTTAAGAAATTTGTAAAATAATTTTAAGAAATTCTTAAAATATTTTGACAGTTTTTTATTAAGTGTTATAATGAATAAAATGAACGGAAAAGTTCGTTTTAAAAAATATAAAATTGAGGGTGGTTAAGATGAAAGAAAGAAATTCTAAAATCTTATCACAAAAAGAATTGGAAACTGCCAAGTTAGACATAATGTCAAATGTTATGAGAAATATTTCAGAAACAGATGAAAGGGTAGAATTTGATGAAGACTTTGGCTCAAAGTTATCTAATAGTATAAATAGCTTAGTAGATGATTATGCAAATAATCTATCACAAGACAAAAGAAAAGAATTAGTTGAAGATAACTTAGACTTATTGCAATCAAAATCTTATTTTCCAAATGTAACAGAAATAATATCAGTACCATACAATGAAAAACTAAATGGCATAAATCTTTTTGAAAATAATGTACCTTTTGAAGTCGCTAAGGATATTACTGAAAAAGGAAAAAGAAGTGAACATTTTGATGAGTATTTCTCTGATAAAGATAAAGTTAAATTCTTATTAAACATAAGAGATTTATCTAACAATTCAGGAGAATATTTGTCAAGAGAAACATTTTCAGAAGAAAAATATGTAGAAGAACAAGATAAGTATGGAAAATTCCTTTTGACAGAATGTTTTAAAGATTTGATTAGTGATAATATTTTGGAAAAACTGAATAATGGTAAAGATTATCTTGAAAAGAAAGATATAGAAGTAATTATAGAAGATATTTCAAGAGAAAAGAAAAATCTTGATTTAAAATATGAAGATAGATTAAATGAAGAAAAAAATGATAAAGTTGAAAAATCTACCAATAACGAAAAAATTGATTATGAAGAAATCAAAGAAAAAAATGATAAAGGTAGAGAATACAACTTTTAAGAATTTGTAAAATTTTGTAAAAAAAATATGTTTAAATGTTTAATAAAAAATTAAAAATAAAAAGTGAGGTAATTAAAAATGGCTGAAAAAAAAGAAATCAAAAAAATGACAGAAGAAGAAAGAAGTAAAATATTAGAGGGAACACTACAAATGAGAGATTTCACACTAGGAGATTTCTTAAATAGTGCTGGAGAAAAAGCTGTAAAAGAAAATTCAAGTGCTAAAAAAGATAAAGAGGGTAATAAAATAGCACTTTATCAAAGTGGAATAGCTGATAAAGAAGTTATAACAGATTTATATGTACCTATGGTAGCAAAATTTAAAGAAGAATTAGGAAAAGCTGATACTCAAGAAAAATTTAATGATGTTATTGATAACTTTGCAAAAAGAGAAATCGAAAATATCACAAAAGAAAAAAATGAAATATTAGAAGAATTAAATGAAAAAACAGGAAAAGAATACAAGAGTTTTAAAGAAGTTCCTAAAGAAGATATAAAAGATTTTTCTTCAAGAGTTAAGAAAACTTTTGAAGAGGGAGAAAAAATAGAAAAATTATTAGAAATAGATAACTTAGATAAAATGGCTTTAAGACCGTCAACTTATGCCTTTACAAAAGGAACAGACGCAGGAAATATTTACGGAAAAGATGTTTTAAATACTCTTGCTGAAACAAATGTTGCAAGTTTCATAGAAAACAATGAAACATTAAAACAAAAAGTTGCTGTTTTAAATGATAAGGGAGAAGTTAAAAACCAAATTGTTTTTAAAATGGTAGATAAAGAAGTTAAAGACGGAGAAGAAAAAGAAGAAAAGAAAGGACTAGGTGGAAAATATTCTAGTAAAGGTTCTCAAAAAGAAAGCATAATGGTAGAACAACCACATCTTCGTGATATAACAGATAATATAAAAGTTGCTGTTTTAAATGAAGTAAATGATTTAAAAACAGTCCAAACACAAGAACTTATAGCTAAAAGACAAGGTAAACAAGAAGAATTATCTTATTCACCAATAGAAAGTGTAAGTTTAGTTTTAAGTAAAGGATTTGAAGATAGATATAAAGTTTATGGAGAAGATAGAGAAGTTGATGAAAATTTAACTAAACAAGCTAAAGAAGATATTACAAAATTAAAAGATAATGTAAGTGCATTATTCCCTAAAATCAATGAAAGTAATGCTATGGAAGTAACATCAACAGCAAAAGTTGCTAGTATCAACCCAAGTCTTTTAAAAGATGGACAAGAATTAAATTCAGCATTTGCTGGTGAAATGGTAAAAACAAGTCTAGCTGTTGTTAGAGATTTACCTGATAGAGTTGCTCAATATCAAAGTGTAACAAAAGCTGTTGAAGAAAAATTAAATAACCCTAAATCAAGTGCTAGTACAAAAGAATTTGCACAAAGACAACTTGATTATATAAGTGCTGTAAAATCAGGTAAAAAAGAAGAATTTTTAGCAAAAGATAAGGCAGAACACGAAAAAAAGCCTGAAAATACTGAAAAAAATTCAGTAGAAGACGCTAAAGTAAATCAAGAAAAATCTGAAAAAGAGGCTAAAGAAGAAAAAGCTAAAGTTGAAGAAAAAACTAAAGAAGAACCGACTTTTGATGAATTTGATGAAGTTGGTGGAATGGAAATTACAGATGATGAATTTCCTTTCTAATTGATTTCTATGTAATGAGATTACCTACCTAAATGAATAAAATAAAAGAGGTATACATATACCTCTTTTATCATATATAAGATTATTTAAAGCTAATAAATATTTTTATTTTGTTTTATATTTTGCCTTTGATTTTTAAAACCCAATAAATAATTCCAAAAATGAGTAATAATATTTGTGAAATGCTGACAAAATAGAAATAAATAAAAAGTATCATTTTTCTTAAAACATTATCTTCGATTTTTGTTTTCATAAATTCAAGAATTAAAACCTTTTTAGTCATTGAATTTTCTTTACCTAATAATTTAACTTTTTTTAATTTATCTTCTAAACCTTTATTAAAGACACTATCATTAGATGTTTCATATAATTTTTCTTCTTCAAAGTAAGGTTGTTCATATAATCTACGAAAGAATAAACTTTGTATTATAACTAATGATGAATATAAGAAAGTTAAAAGAAGTACGATATTAACTAAGTATAATTCATAGTAAAAGTTTGAAAATATATAAGAAATAACTCCAAATGTTAAAAGCACCATTTCATCTCTATAACTTTTCAGTTTAAAAGATGAAAGTAAAGAATATTCTTCTATGGTGTTATTAAAATTACCATTTTTAATTGTTTCATCTATTTTGATTTTTATATATCTTATTGAAACGATTAAACCTAAAAAAACTATAAAAATAGTTCCTGTAAATAAAATTTTTAAAAAATCCATTTTTTCTCTCCTTTTTTACAAATATTTTTATAAAGTGAATTGACAAGAAGTTAGATTTCACTAGCTTTTGTCAATGTCAAGTTATTTTTTTATATTATACCATAAAATTTTGTTTTTTTTTAAAAAAATGTTATAATTAGGTAGAGATATTTATAAAATATATCTTAACTATATATTTAAGATATATTAAAAAAAATTAAATAAAGTGAGGGAAAAAAGAATGGGAATTTTTAATTTGTTTAAAAGAAAGCCAAAAACAGAAGAAGAAAGATTAATGTTGGAAGAAAAAAAGAGAAAAAAAGAAAGAAAAGACATCAGGAAAATTGTAAATGCTGTAAATAAACCTTTAACAAAAATCACTGATAGTATAAGTTTTCAGTTACCTTTTGAAATGTTACTAGATGATAGAACAATGACATTAAAGTATCCAGGCTTTGCAAGATGTGTAAAGATAAGAAATGCTGATAAAGATTACTTAGATGACAATTCAGCACACTATTTATACACAAAATTTAATATGTTGTTTAAAAACTTACCTGAAAATTGTTATATTCATCACGATTTGATAAGAATGAAAGGTAAATGTCCTGATTTAAAAGAAAGACCTTATGCACCTTTAACAACTAGATTATGCGAATATATGAGGCAACTTAAATTTGAGAATATGGAATACTTCCATAACGAAATTTATATAACATTTTCTTATATTATTAATAACGAAAATATGAAAGCCTTACAAGATTTTATTTTATCTGAAAATTCAGGTAAAAAAGAAAAAACGAAGAAAAAGAAATTATCAAGTGAAAATGAAAAAGAAGAAATAAAAAAATCATTTGCACTTTATCAAAAAGAAATGAGAAATTTTGAAGAAAATTTCAATTTATTTTTAGGACTTTTAAATGAGGCAGTACCTCATTATGAGGTTTTAAGTGGAACTGACTTGATAAATTACCTATCATATTCAGTAAACCCACAACAAATAGTATCAAAAGAAAATAGAATGTGTCCACCTGAAGGATTTTTCATAGATGAATATATTCCTTACAGTGATTTGACAGATGAAGACCATTTTAAAGTGGGAGATTATTATACAAAGATAATATCTCAAAACTTTTTACCTAATGAAATAACATCTAATACTTTTAGAAGAATATTTAGTTTACCATTTGAGTTAAGATTTGTGAGTAGATTTGTTCCACTTACTAAAGAAGAGGCAATAGAAATGGTAAATAAGAGTATGCAATTCCATAATTTTAGAAAACATAGTATGTTTCAATATTTGGTAATGGCGTCTAGTAAAGAAACAGCACAAAACACTAAAGCTGATGAACACGAAGAAAGTTTATCAGAAGAGGCAAGACTACTTTTACAAGATTTAAGAAATGATGAAGTAGGATTTGGAATAATGACACAAACACTTATCTTACAAGATAAGGATTTAAAAAGATTAGATGATAATTTACAAATAGTTTTAAGAGAATTTATTAGTTCTGATATAAAAGCTACTGATGATAAATATAATAGTTTAGACGCATATATAGGAGCAGTACCTAGTAACATAAAGGCAAATGTTAGAAAAATGCCTATCCATACAACAGCTTTTCCTTATTTTATTTCTACAAGTAGCAGTTGGAATGGAACTCCTTATATAAATCAAAGAAAAGATGAGGCTTTAATCAAAACATTGAATAGAACAGGAGAAATGTTTTTCTTTGATATTTTTGATGGAGATGTTGGTAACACAATTATTTTAGGAAGTATCGGTAGTGGTAAATCGGTATTACTTAACACTATTGCGAACTATTCATTAAAATATAAAGATACACAAGTATTCTATTTTGATGTTGACAGTTCAAGTAGAGCCTTATGTAAGGCTAACAATGGTGTTTTCTATGATATAGGGGGAGAAAAGGATAATATAAGATTTCAACCTTTAAAGAGATTAGATAGTGATATGGAAATGAGTTGGGCAGATAATTTTATAAAATGTTTAATAGCACAAGAAAATGAAGATTTATTAAAACCAGAGGCAAACGAAGAAATTTGGAAAGCATTAAAACTATTATCTTCAAAACCTGTTGAAGATAGAACAATATCAGGACTTGTTGCTTTTATTCAAAACCCAGCTATAAAAGAGGCACTAAGAATTTATACAAAAGATGGTGCTTACGGAATGTATTTTGACGGAAATAATGAAGAAATTGGAAAAGCACAAGTGGTTGTATTTGAAATGGGTAAAATTATGGATATACCAAAGATAATAAATCCATTAAGTATGTATTTGATGTTTTATATAGAAACTCAAAGATTGACAGAGGGTAAACCTACCTATGTAATAACAGATGAGGCTCACGCCTTTTTCAGTAACAAATACTTTACACCTATTTTAAAAAGACAATTACTAACTTCAAGAAAGAAAAATTGTCATTATATTTTTGCGACACAAAGTGGAAATCATATATTAAATTCTGATATAAGAGATAGTATTTTAGACCAATGTTTCACTAAGATTGCGTTACCTAATAGAGATGTACATACAAAAGATTGGCAAAATATTTATCAAGCATTTGGATTTAATGAAACTGAAATAAATGCTATAAAAAATGCAATACCTAAGAGAGAATATTTTATGAAAAATCATCAAGGTTCTTGTGTATTCTCATTACAATTAACAAATGTAGACCTTGCTTATGTTGGAGTTGCAAGTAAAGAAATGCAAAACCTTATTGATGAAGTTTATGCAGACGCTAATTCATTAAAAGAACTTAATATAAATTGGTTGAAAAATTTAGCACAACTTAATAGAATTAATAAATTTGAGTTAGAAACAGCAATAGACTTTATTGAAAATGTAAACTTAGAGGAATTAAGCTAGAGTAAAAAAGTAAAAAAATAAAAAGGAACAGGTGTTATCGAATAATAATACCTGTTTCTTAAAAAATGGATTACGATTGATAGGGGTAGATTGATGGGAATATTGGATTTTTTTGGTAATAGTAAAAGAAAAGAAATAGAAGAAGACGAACAATTAAGAAATAGTCTTGAATTTAAAAAGAGATATACAGAAGTTGATAAACTTTTAAATCTTATAACTAATAAAAGTTCTATAAATAAAGATAATTTGGAAAATAATAAAGATTTATTAGGTGTTAGAATAGGAAAATATGAAATCACTTCTATACCTAATGAAGACAATATAAAGGACGAAAGAAATAAACATTTGAAATTTTTTGTAAAAAATACAGAAAAAAATACTGTTGAAACATTTGATACTTTTGAAAAAATATACACTAACAACATCTATTTTGATAAAACAGAACAAAAATATATTCCTAAAAAAGATGAAATGTATACTAAAGAACTATATCAAAATGTAAAAGAAAAATATGCTATTAATTTTGCAACAAGGCTTGAAGATATAAAAAGAGAGTATTGTATTGATGATAGCATTGAAATTGAAGATAATATAAATGTAAAAATAAATGTACCTAAGAAATCGAAAGAGATAGAAAATATAAAAATTGAAAATATAAAAATTCAAGAAAAAGATAAAGATAAAGTACAAGTAGAAGAAAAGGTACAGGAAAAGGTTCAAGAAAAGGAAACTAATAAAGTTACTTTCATAAATGAAGATAGAGAAAAGAGAAAAGAATTACAGCAAAAAGCTATTGCTAAATATGGAAGTAAGATTAAAAATAAAGAACAATGGTATAAAAGATATAATGAACTTAGAAATAAGTTTGGAATGAAAGAAGTATCAAGTACCGATATAGATAGACTAAAAAGAAAAAGAGAAAAAAATGGTTTTTCTTTAGAAAGTGATTTAACAAATGAAGAAAAAAGTGAAATAAATAAAATAAAGATTGAAATATTAAAAACACAAGAACTATGTGCTAAAAATGATATGAAATTCGGTGATATAAAATTTAGTGTATCAGGTTTTAAGAAATACGAAGAACTAGATTTTAAGAACACTAATCTTAGAGATAATATAAACTTTAAAATATTGGGTACAGATACTAAATCAGGAGAGGTTTTGGTATTCAATGCAGAAGATTTTATCAAATTTGGACAGGATAATTATAAAGATATTATGAAATCCATTTTAGATAAAGGAGTAAAAGGTGCATTAGAAGTTAAAGACTTTATAAATAAATTTTATAAAACTGAATTTGAATTAGAAAAAGCCTATAAAGAAATAGGAATAAAAAATACTCAACATATAAATTCTTTGCTTATAGCAGGAGATAAAACAAATTTTTTGAATAGCACTTTTAAAGAATTAGAAAACATTAGAGAAGAAATAAAAGATAATCCTAACATAAGTATAGAAGAAAAAAACGAATTTATTAAAGATAAGTCTAAAGAGGTTAGCAAGATAGTCTTAAATCATATTGATAATGAAATTAAAAATGAAAATTTAAGTATTGGATTTTATAAAATTATTACAAAGGCTATTGGTAAACAAAGGATAGAAAATGCTGTTTATAATTTTGCTAATCAACTTTTAAACGGAAACACAAAAGATGTTAAGGAATTTGTGGAAGATAATATAAAAGTTGAAGAAAATCAAAAAAATAGATATAATGAAAAATCTAAAGAAGAAAACAACGAAAAATCTAATAACAAATTGAATAACTATACATCTGAAAATTTAGATAAAGTGCTTTTAAAAGATTTTGAAATGTAATTTGTATGAAAAATGTAATATGAAAATTGTAGATAATTATGTAAAAAAATTATTATTGTTATATAATATAATCAAAAAGATAAAGGGGGAAAATATGAAAAAATTAATCAATAAATCAATTAAAAAATCAATGATTTTTATGAGTTTTATTTTTATATTTAATCTTGTAAACGCCGAACAGTTAAATTTTGGTGGAGATTTTAAAGGAAACATCAACTATGCTGAAAAAATGGGTGGATTTGCAACGGAGGCTCGTGAACTAGAAATCGTTGCAAATAGAATAGTGCAAAAAGACGCAGAAATTAAGTATTATAATTTAATGCTAGATAAAGTAAATATGAAGTTACAATCAGCAATGAAGTCAACTGAAGAGGGAGAAATTGAAACAGCTTTAGATAACTTAAAAACAGCTAGTACAGACCTTGCTGTATTCAATAAAAATTATGTAAGTAATTATAGACTTATAGGAAACTATCAACAACAAATGGAAGACCTTTTACAAGGTGATGATATGTTTGGAAATGGTGGACATCAACAAGAAGTTATTACTGAAAATAAAAATATGTTAATAGATATGACAAGAACTTTGGATAAAATGGGTAAGACTTTAAAGAAAGATAGTGAAGAGTATTACAGATATGTCAGAAATAGAGATGAAAAAAGTCAAAAGAAAGCTGAAGAAAAGAAAGATGAAATGAAAAACAACCTAAGAAGTCAGGTAAAAAATTTTACAGGAGATTTAGGGAAATTCTATGAAAATTCAGCTATATTATCAAAATTAATCTTAGAAGAAATACAAGCTGATAATATTGTTAGATTAATGATATTAAAAGCAAAAAGAGAGAGAATAGTAGGAAGACTTGATAATATGAAAGTAATAAGTAAAATAAATGGAAGAAAAGGTTATGAAAAAGATATAGAAAAATACGAAAAATATAAGAAAGTATTAGAAGATATGTCTAAGAGTGGAAGATAAAAAGGAGTGATGAATAATGAAAATAAAAAATTTAAAAACTAAAATTTTGATAACAATGCTATTATTTTCAGTTGTAAATAATGCTTATGCTAGAAAATATATAGACAGTGTAAACACACAAAGATTTAAAGGAATTGCCAATAATAACAAAGGTGGAAGTTATAACAATTTAGGAAGAGAAGTTATAAATGCTAAAGTAAAAGACGCATTGTATAACTCATTATCAGATAAAGATTATAGTTTAGGAACAACAACAAGAGTTGTAGAGGCTTTCAATGTACTAGATTGGTATACAGAAAGATTAAATCCAAAGAACAGAGAAAGAGATATGAACGAAATGGAAGTTAAGTCTGAAATTAGAGTTAAATTTCCTGAAAATATGGCAACAGAAGAAACTCAATTACAAATTTTGGATAAACAAATAGAAACACTTGAATATGCAATGAAAGGATTGCAATTACAAACAGCTGAATGGAAAAACAATATGGCTCAAACATCTTCAAATGATGGTGCTTTCTATAAAGACTATATGTCAGATTTAAAGCAAAGAAAAGATGAACTTAAAAAAATTCAGGGAGATGTAAGTAATTCTCTTGCAAGTTTTGATAAGTTAGAGAAATCTGTAAAACAAAGATTTGGAGCATATTCTCCTAACTTAGCACCAGCTGAATTGGTAAAAGACCAATTAGCTGAAGAAAATAAAGTTTTACAAAGAATGATGAAACAATTTTCACAAATAGAAAAAGATATAGAGGCAGACGCCTCAAACTATGAGGCTAAGGTATTTAGTGAAAGAGTAGCTAATGCTAATAACCATATAAAAGCCTTACAACTTTTAGCAGAAACTATGGGTGGAGTACATAGAGGACTTAATTCAATGAGTAGTGTATTTGTAGAAATTAATATGAGAGAACAAGTACAAAAAATGTATGCAATGGAAATGCAAAGAAATGCTGAAATAAGAGAATTAAAAGATAAGGCAGAGGCAGAGTATACAACAGAAAAATTAAGATTAAAAAGAATGAGTAATGCTGAAAAAAAATTGACAGATGACCAAAAAGAATATGCAGATAATATGGCACAAGGTATAATTGCTGAAAGAAGAACTGTTCAAGCTATTGTAGAAGATAAATTATCTGATTTAGGATATTATGATAATGTAAGTAATGATTTATTAGGACAAAAACTAATAGATAGTTATGGATTATCAGCATTACAAAAAGATTTATTAAGTGGTGTTACAAATAATATTACTTCTGAAAAATTAAGACAATATTTAGAAAGTAAAATTGAAAGAGCAAAACAATTAGGTAAGAGTGTTTTAGAACAAAAGATTAGAGAAAGTATAAATAATAATGAAACTGTAAAAAGAATTGCTAATGCAACAAGACAAATTAGAGAAATTGCTAATAATCCGACAGGAGTTGCAGATAGATATGTAAATAGAGCAGAAGAAATGGCACTTAGTGAAATCAATGGTAGAATTGATAAAGTAACAACAGCTATCAATGATAAAGTAAATCAACAATACAATAAAGTTATTGGAGAAAGAATTGATAAAGCTAATGCAAATATAAGAAAGAAAGTTGATGAAATCAACGAAAGACTTGCTAGAAGTGGTTCTCCTACTAGAATAAGTGAACAAGAACTTAGAGATTTATTAGTAGGAAATCAAAATGTAAATGTAAATATTAAGCAAACTTATAAAGAAAATTGGAAATAAAAAGAGGAGTGTGGAAAGGCTATGAATTTTAAGAAAATTATGTTTGTGCTTTTCACTATTTTATCTGTAAGTTCTTTATCTTCTTATACAAAAGAAGTTAAAGAACAAGCTGATAAGATGTATGATAAATTTCAATCTAAAGATTTAGTTGATAAGGCGATAGAAAAGCAACAAGAACAAGAACAAGAAAAGAAATATGAAACTAAAGGGAAAACAGCACCTAAAGTTGATTATTCTGACTTAAATAATAGAGTTTATACAAAGACTAAGGAAGAAGTACAAGGTAAGAAAAATAAATATGCAAACAATATCTATAATCCTGAAAATAGAAATGTTTACACTCAAGATAATGTTAGATACATTATGATAGATGTAGCTGATAGAAAGACTAGAGGTGGACATAAAAGAACAGAACTTAGAAATGATGATTATAGAGGTGTTATGACTATTGAGGGTAATAAAGTTTTAAATCCTAATACTTATAAAGATGAATACAGGAGAAATGGAAGTAAATTAGGTGGTGGAAGAATAATCTATAATATGTGGGCAAAAGATAAGAAACCTACTGTTAAAATTGCTAAATTAAGTGGAGTAGCTGGAGATGATAAGGCTTTCGTTAAAGCACTTGAAGATATATTTGATGGATATAAGAAACCAAGAACAGCTAAAACACAACAAGCTATTTTGGAAACTATGGAAAACATTACTTATGTACAAATAGCAAAGGTACAAATAGCACAAGAAAATATGAAATTATTGGAAGAAAAATATAAAAATGCTGAAAGTATGGACGCATTTTATCAAGATAAAGAAAACCAAGAAATTTTCAAACAAATGGCTAAGTATCAAGAAGATTTAGGAAAAGCTATTTTAACAACTTCTAAAATGGAAGAAGTGTATGGAAGTATAGGAGAACTTAATACAGAAAGAGGTAAATTCCAAGAAATAAATCAAGAAAGACTATCTTTTCTTGCAAATATGGCTGAATTTACTCAAAAATTACAAGACCAAAATAGTATTGGTGATATAAATGAAATGAAAAAGTTAGGAAAAGGGCAAACAATAGATTATTCAAAGTTATCATATAAAGATTTAAGTAATATATCTTTTGATAAGATATATGCTCTTATCCAAAAGGGAGATAAGAAAAGTATAGCTGATAATATGGAGATATTAGATAGTTTACTAAGACAAAATAACCAATTATTTAACTATGCTTTAACAACTTTACAAGGATTTAAAAGAAATAACAGTTATGAAAAGATAAGAGAACAAAAACTAGCAACTGAAAAATTTAAAAGTAGAGCATTTCAAGAAAATGCTGTATCACAAAGTTTTTTAAGTTTAGGTATGCCTACTAAAAAAGAATTAGAAAATATGAAAAAGGGAGATATTAATAACCCTAACAATTCTAAACAAGATTTGATTAAACATAATAGTAAAGTGGCTTTTGAAACATATATTTTAGGAAAATAAAAGGAGTGGTAAAATTGAAAACAAAAAATTTTACAAAAAATTTTAAATTAAAATTGTTAGTATTGTCTATTCTTTTGGCTATTCCTTTACAAGCTAAATCAAGTAAACCAAGTTATGATAATCCAAGTAATCCTAGTAAATATCAAGGTGTAGGAGATTTTACTAATATAAATATAGGTAATTTTAATTTAGGTGATATAAATGGTATTGCTGATAAATATAATAATGCTATGTCGCCTGTAAGAGAACAACTAGATAGAGTAAGAGGTGCAACTGAAAAAAGTAAAGCTGTATTTGAAAGGAATTTCAGTTGGAGAAAATGGAGAAAAATTGGAAAATTAGATGGAGCAGTAAATGATAGATTAAAAGCTATGCAAGACTATGCTAATAAATGGAAAGGTAGTATGAACTTTGGTGGAGTAGGAACGAATGTATTTGTAGTTCATATAACAAGTAAAGTTATAGTACCCCCACTTGTAAAAATTGCAAAAAAGGCTGTATCAGAAGTTGAGAAAAATGTAACTCATATAGTCGAAAAAGCAGTAGGAAAAGCAGATGATTTTGAAAATAAATTAATAAATAAGATTTATGATAAACTTGGAGTTAATAAACTTGAAGAAAAAATAAATCAAGCAGTAGATAAAGTAAAAGAGGCAGACGCAAAAGTAAATAAATTTATCTTAACAGGAACAGACAAGATAGGACAATTTAAACAAGATATAGACGCTCTTGTAGGTGCAGGTTATGATATAAATGATATGTTAAGAGATGATAATGGAAACTTGCTTGTTAAGATAGGAAATGTTTATGTTAAGTCTAAAGACATATTGAAGACATTAAATAAATATGCTAAAAATAGTGGTATTGAAAAAGGTATTCAAAAAGCTGAAATGGTAGAGGGATTTATTAATGAATGGGATATGATAGCAGAAAGAAAAATAAGAAACGCTATCAATTCAACTTCTTATGAATTAGGATACTTATTAGCAGATGAAATTATAGCAAGAAATGATTATGTTAAAAATTTATCGTATCAAGCAACACCTGTTGGAAAGAAAGTTGTAACAACAGGAGTACCTATTGGGAAATCAACACCTGATATGACAAGACCTTTTGAAAGATATAATGTCGATAAAGTTTTCCTTGAAAATACACCATTAGGATTTCAAGAAGACGAAAGTAATCCAGCTGATAAAAAATATAAGGAAAATGAAAAATTCCATAGAGAAACAAAAGAAATATTTGTAGATAACTTTAAAGAGGCTTTAACAGGGAAACCAAAAGATAGTACAGATGGAAATGTTATCGGATATAAAAAACCTAAAGTTGCTAAAGATAGCGTCCAAAAAACAGCGTTCTCAAATGCACCATTTATTTTTAATGAAGATGATGAAAATGCAAATGAGAAAAACGCAACTATCTTGAAAGCAATTCCAAGAGTACAAGCTGAAACTCAACTAAAGACACAATTTGAGGCAACAAAAATGGCTCAAGTTATAAAAGCAAGTAATCTTGTATCAACAGGAGAGGCGTCTTTAGGAGTAGGTGCAACTGTATCTAATACAACTGTAACAAAAGGTGGATATTCAGCACTTGTATATAAAGCACCTAGAAAAATATGGATAGAATACTATGGAAATTCAACAGGTACTTTTAATAGTGAGGGTAAATCAGACCCAATTTTAACTTCAAAAGTTTTACAAAATACTTACTTTGAAACAGAAAAGAAGTATAGTAAAATGGCAGAAGATAGTGTAAAAGTCTTACAAGAGGCTTACGATACACAAATGGCAGAAATGGGTACAACTCACTTGACAGGATTTGAAAAAGATGAAACAAAACAAGGTAGAACAGCTGAAAGTAATATAATAAATAAAGCTAAATCAGAAAATGTAAAAGATTTATTAAATGCAGGAAATAGTTATTTAATGGCAGAAGATAATCACGATTATATAAATGAAAATCAAGACAAAAGAAAGAAGTTATATAAAGAAAGAGCCGAAATAGAAAAAATAGCTAATGCTGTTAAGAATGAACATAATGCTTTTAGAGATTGGCAAAACGCATATTATAACGATTTAGTTTTTGAACAAGCCTTTGATAGCTATTATGCAAACTTCAAAGCTGAAATGTTTGAAAATGAGGCTAGGAACAATCCTGAAAAATTTAAGAAACTAACAAGAGAACAAAGAAAAAAGAAAAATGAATTACTTTCTAAGGCTTTTGGTAGTGATACAAATAAAATGGTAGAGGCTAAGAAAAGATTAGACATCTTATTAAAAAGAAGACTAATGGTTATAGAACAATTAAACAGAAACTTAGGAAATCAGGGTGCAAGATTTAAGACAATGATAGACGCTGTTGAGTATGTAAAGAAACACTTAAATGATAATGATGGCACTGAAGAAAGTCAAGAAAGAAATGCTATGAATTTAAAGAGATTATATCAAGCAATGGCACTTATTACTTCTCAAACAAGAGAAGAAATTGGACTTATATCTAAGAATATTATCAATTCTAAGAGAACTGAAGAAATTGAAAGAATGATTTTAGCTGATATGGAATTAGAAATACAATTAAAAGATATGGAACAAATTGTTGCAAATGCTAATTCTAAGAGTATGAAAACTGAAACTAATCAAGCAAAAGAAATCATAAAAAATCCTGAATACTTAGTAAAATTTAAAAGACAATATTAAAAGTTTACATAGAAATCACTCATTATTTTATAAAGTAGTGAGTGATTTTTTAAAAAAAATAAAAAAGGTAATGGTGGAAAAAATGGAAAAATTAGAAAAAAATACAACTAAGAAAGATAAAAGAATAGATAGCTTAAAAGAAAAATTTTTAATAAAAACAGTTGAAGAAGATAATAGTTTAAGTACGGATAAGATGTTTTCTGAAAGTTCTTATAGTAATTTCATTAAGACTTTTGACAGAATGGAAGATTTAGTAAGAAGAACTAATAAAGCTATGGTTATTCAAAATTATAATGCTGTTGATGAAGAAATTTCTGATAAATTATCTAAATTAAAATATGAAAAAGTTTTTGAAGAAGAAAATGATTTTAAGCCAAATCAAAAAAAACTTGAAAAAAATATAGATACATTTTTAGATTTTTTAGAAGAAAACGAAAACGATATATATTCTACTTCTTTTGAATTAAATAGAGAAAAACTTTCAAAGCAATATGAAAGCGAAAAGGAATTTAATAAAACTTTAGATTTAATAAAAGATGTTGATAAAGATTTTTGTTTTACTATTGTTAAAAGCGATAATGATACCGAATTTAAAGTTGTAACAGAAAATAAAGAATTTATATCAAACGATTATAAAGAATTAAAAAAACAGCTATTAGATGAAGTAAAAGAAAGTATAAAAGGAAATAAATCTCTTGAAAATAAAATTAAAGAAAAATATGATGATGAATATTTAGAAAGAGATTATGATTTAAGCATTGAAGAAGATTTTAAATTCAGTTATATCAGTAAAGGATATGAAGTTGAAACTCATATTGTTGTAGACAAAGGTAATGAAAAATTTGAACTTTCAGGAGTTGAAACTGATAAAAATATAGCTGAAATAAATAGAATACTAACAATGGAAGATTATGTTGAAACTTATAATAGTGGAAGAGAAAAAAATACAGGATTGCAATATAGCAGTGAAAAAGAAAAGGTTATTTTTTCTGAAACTCCTAAATTTTATCAAAAAATGGAATATCTTGAAAAAGAAAATCAACTAGATTACTCAAAACTTAATTTTATGAAAGAACAAGAAACTTTTGAAGATACTTTAGGAGATATAAAAGCAAATATTTTCTTTGAGTTAGATACTGACACTAATATAAAGGATTTTGTTAAAGAAAAAGGGGATTATCTATTTGAAAACAGAATTTTAAACAATAAAAATATAGATAATTATTTAGAGGACAGAGTGAAAAAACAAGATGAAAGTTTTAAAGATGAACTAACACTTGTAACTATAAATGGAAAAGAAAGAATTAAAGAGTTTGCAAATGAAAGTAATTTTAACGAAGAAGAATATAAAAAAAATATAAAAGAATATTTAAAAGCAAAGAAATCAAATTCTATGGAAGAAGTAAATGAATTTGTAGATAAAGTTGTTTCAACAAATGAAAAACAAAGAAACAATTTTTTCATTCTAAATAGCAAATATTCAAGTGAAGAAACAGGAACTATCAAATTAGAAAATAAATTCATAAAAGATAGAATTGCTTTAATGTTAAACGAAGAAGAACCTGATTTTTTCAAAAATAAAAGTAATTTTAAAGAAAAAGAAGTTGAAAAAACTAATAGAACAGATATAGAAGTTAAATTAAATCCAAATGATAAACTTTTGAAATTAATAGAAAAAGATTTACAAAATTACAATATAAATATCAGTGATGAAAAGTTAAACGATACATTAAAAAACTTCAATGCAAACAAATATGAAAATTGTTACGAAAGAGATTTTGATAAAAAATACAATCTTACTAAAGAAAGTTTTAAAGAAGTTGAAGTTGAAGATAAATTTAAGGAAAAAGAAGATTTTGGAATAGAATTTTAAAAAATTAAAAATTGATGTTTAGAACTTACTTAGTTGTAAACATCTTTTTTTTTATAAATTTATTAGGAATAAATTTCAAAGGACAACAAAGTCCTTTTTGATTGACAAACAAGTATTTATATGGTATAATATAAATATAAAAATCAGATAAAGAAAAGGAGAAATGTTATGTTGAACAATGTTTTAGTAATATTATTGATAGTTTTAGTTTTGGTTGTTCCTGTAATTTTTACAATTTCTTCAATAAACACAATGTTTGACAATATTAGAAAACAAAAATAAAGATGTTTTAAAAAAAGGAGTTTAAAAAATGAAAAATCAAGAATTGATAACTAAAAGATTAAAAGAAATAGAAGATAAACACAATGTAAAAATCATTATGGCTGTTGATAATGGTAGTAATGCCTATGGTTGTGCAAGTCCTAACAGCGATATAGATTTAAGATTTCTTTATGTAGAAACAATAGAAAGTTATCTTAGACTTGGAAGAGAAAAAGATACAATAGAAGTTATAGATGAAGTAAATAACATAGAATACAAAGGATTTTCACTTGATAAATTTATGAAATTATTGAGTAAATCTAATCCTAGTATTTTAGAGTGGATAAACAGTCCTATAAACTATTTAAAAGAAAGTAAATATGAAAAGATTGCAAAACAAATTAAAGAGTTGTCTATTGAATATTTTTCTGTTAAGAGATGTTTGTTTCACTATACAGGAAATGCTTTAACTGATTTCAAAAAAATGACTATTGAAAACGATAAAACAAAAATGAACACAAAGAAATTATTATCAGTTTTCAGACATTTATTAGTTTCTGAATACATTGTTAGAGAAAATAAATATCCTGAAACAACAGATTTAGCATATTTAATAGTTCAATCTAAGAAATTCAAAGAATTAAAAGTTATAGATAGTGATTTGACATATAGAGAATTTTTAATAAAAGCACTAGAAACAAAAAAGAATTTTATACCTGATGAAACAGATAAAACTTCTTATTTGACAATGACAGAAAAAGAATATGATTTCCATTATGAATTAATTGATGATTTAATTAATGAATACAGAAAAGTAGCCGAAGAACTTAGAGATAAAGCTATTGATTTTAAAAAAATTAATGAGTTTTATATCAAATGGATTAAAGAATTAGATAATAAATAGGAAGTGAAAATATATGTACAAATGCAAATATTGTGGTTCTTTGGCTAATAATCCAAAGCAAGTAAAAAATAATTATCATTTTATATGTGAAAATTGTGGCAAAAAAGCCACATTTTACACTGATTTATTTGATATTGTTGATGATAAAGGTGAAAAGATAACAGATAAAGCCGATAGTGATAAACCGAATAGTGATTTTGAATATTGGTGGCGTGGATATTATAAAAAATAAGTGAAAGGAATAAAAAAATGGGAAATCTTGAAATAGAATTATGTCTTGAAATTTTCAAAAATAAAATTATAAAAAGCATTAAATTGGAGTTTGATTTTAAAAAAATAATAAAGGTAATTTATAAAGATAAGAGTTTTACTTTATATTATAATTTTGATAATGAAAGAGAAATGTTTTTTATTTTTTCAAAAATCCCTAAAACATTAAAAAAATCAGAAGATTGGAATTTAATGAATTACAAAGGATTTGAAAAAATTAATTTTCAAGAATTAGCAAATGCTAGTTATTATATTGATAATTTTGATAAAGTTTTGAATGAATTAAAAGAAAAAATATAATAAGTTGAAAAATAAGTTGTTAAAATGGACTTGCAAGTCTATTTTTAGCCAAAATAAACGAAAGGAATAAAAAAATGAAAAATAATTACAAATTATCTTTTTCAAAACTTATTTTTGAAAAAGGAAAATGGGAAATAAAACAGTCAATTTTTGAAATAAGTAATACTGAAGATTTTTTAAAATTTTTTACTGTTTTCTCAGAATATGATTTGAGTAAATTAGGTTTTACTAATTTTAATAATTCTAATATTTTTTTAAGAAACCTTTCAAATAACAAATTATTAAAAGAAGAAATTGAACTGTTTTTAACAGAAGAAAAATTATTACAATTATTAAAAAATGATGAACTTATCAATTATGTGAAAGATAGTGAAATAAGTGAAGAAGTTTTTTTAAAACTATTATATGAGTTAAAGAAAAATCATATAAAGACTTCAGAAAAATTATTATTCTTAAAAAATTTCTTAAACTCACCAAATAATGAACTTTTTGACTTATATAAAAAAATCTATAAAAAAGAAAATATTTTTGAAACAAATATTCTCCACAATGATATTATAAATGAAAATTTTACTTATATTTTAGCTATTGTTAGAGGAAAAATACAAAATTTACCATAAAAAAAATGAAAAATAAAAAAAATGGCAAGAATTTTGGGAAAGAGTAAAGGCAGGAGAGATTGGAAAATGAATAAATTAATATTAAGTCTTATAAATCAGTTTATGGTGGAACACGAAGATGAAATAGTTGAAGTGGTAACAAACCCTAATGGTGAGTTATCTAAACAGTGGGAAGAACAAGGAAATTCTGTAAAAGAGTATTTAGGACTAATGGAAGAGAGGAAAAATGAGAATAACAGAAAGAAGTGAAATGTTTCTAAGGTAATGAAAAGGTTGATTATTTAAAAAAATAAAAGAGTAGAAAAACTACTCTTTTTTTATTTTGTATTACTGTTTTATGTTTTTTTGATATATCCTGTTATTCTTTAATTCTTGCATTGGCGTATAGCCTCTTTATTTTTTTAAAAACATATCCTGTTATTCTTTAATATATATCTACTATGTAACTAATGCTTGGGAAGATATATTTAAAAACATATATTGTTATTCTTTAATGCAAGTACATCTATAAAGATTATGCAGAAATCAAATTTAAAAACATATATTGTTATTCTTTAATTTTTATAGCTTTCCATTGTTTCATCTACAAGTCCATTATTTAAAAACATATCCTGTTATTCTTTAATAAAAATAAAAAAATCACTACTGCCAATAGATTTAAAAACAAATCTTGTTACTCTTTAATTGCAAGAGAGTTCCTAGAAGAAAAATATAATAACAAATTTAAAAACAAATCTTGTTACTCTTTAATAACGATTTTTCATCACTTCTAAAATACTATTCCCTTACTTTTCTTAATATTCCCAATGTTCTTTAATAATTTTTCCCAAGTGTTTTATAAATTTTTCAATATTCATTCAAAATATCATTTTATTGCACTTCAATAAATATTTGCTTGGTAAAATTTACATCTATATATTATCATATTCAAAGAAAAAATTCAAGTAATTTTTAATTCTAAATGGTATAATATTTATTTGAATTATATTGACATAATATATATATTATGTTATAATATACATATAAATGAAGTGAAAGAATAGAGAAAAGGGAGATGAAACTTTATGGAAAAAGAAAATGTTTTAGAAATAGAAATAAAAAAAATTAATGATAAATATAGTGCTTTTTGGGTTACAAAAAAAGATAAAAGCATTTTAGGATTGGAAAGACAAGCATTAAAAAGTAAAATTACTGGAATAATACATTATCTTTCAAGTTCTTACGAAGATAAATATAGTTGTGTTTTAGAATTCAGCAGTTATGATAACAGTAGTTGCTATAAATCTCATTTATCATTAAGTAATAATAATGATGAAAAACCTTATGTTTTTGAAACTGAATATGAATACAAATTAAAGGAACTTGTAGATATAGTAAACAAGAATTTTGGTAAACCTATAAGGTGGAGAGCGAAAGTTGGAGAAAATTATTTTATGATTGTTAGCAATAGAATTGTTGAAGTTACTGAAAATAATTCAGAAGAAAATGATAGTGATTATAAAGTAGGAAACTATTTTAAAGATGAAATTGAGGCAAGAAAAGTTTTAAATAAAACAGATTTTAATAATTTTTGGGAAAAAGTAAAAGATGAAATGTTGATTATACCTGAAGAAGAAGAAAAATAAAAAATTAGAAAAAGAGTATTAATAAAGTGGACTTACAAGTCTATTTTCTTAAAAAAAAGAGTAGAAAAAACTACTCTTTTTTATTTTATATTACTGTTTTATTTTTTTAAACTTAAACATATCCTGTTAAACTTTAATAGAAACTATATTCAATTTTTTTATTGAGATTTAAAAACAAATTTTGTTAAACTTTAATTTAAAAAAAATATCGTGTTAAAAAATATCTTTTAAAATTTAAAAACATATCTTGTTATTCTTTAATGCTTTATTTCATACAAGCGTATAGTCTTGTAAAATAGTTTAAAAACATATCTTGTTATTCTTTAATATTAAAATTATCATTTTATCATACTTTAATAAATAATCACTTGGTAAATTTCATAACTATATACTATCATATTCAACTCAAAAAATCAAGTTATTTTTACATCTAAATGGTTTAATATATATCTAAAAATTATTGACATAATATATATATTATGATATAATATACACACAAAACAAAGGAAGTGAATATATATGAATGGATTATTTAATATGATACAAGAACATTTAGGAAAAAACTTGCTGGTAGACGGAAAATGTCCTGAAAGTTGCTACGAATGTTGTTCTCTTACAGTAGGAACTAACATTATGAATTTTAGAAAATTAAAAAGAATTTTAAAACCAATACATTTAGAAAAATATTATAATGATAACGAAAGTTTGTGGTGGACTTGTCCATTCCTTATAAATGGGAAATGTTCTATTTACCATAATGCAAGTAAACCTAAGATATGTAGTGCTTACACTTGTTCGGCTGAATATTTTTTAAACAATAATTCTAAAAGTTTATTTGCAGTAAAAAATGATGATAAAAAAATTTTGTTTGAATTGTTGCCAATAGAATTACAAGAGAAAATTGTTAAAAATAAAAAAGTTAATCATATTTTAGCAAAGCGTAATATGTTAATGAATGAAAAGGAAAGATAGGAGAAAAAATGAAAACTGAAAATTTAGATAAAATTATTTCATATATGCTTTACAAAAATGAAAAGTTAGTAATATTTCAAATAGATAAAATGCTTTATCTTATACAAGCCTATTCTTTGACAAAATATAATAAACCTGCTTTTCAAGAAAAAATTGTTTGTGGTTTTTTTGGTGCAACTGTTCCTGATTTTTCTAAAAATTTAAAAAGATATAATTTAGACGAATACAAAAAATACGATTACAATTCATTAGATAACGATTTAAAAGAAATTATAGATGAAGTTATAGAAAATTATTCTAATTTTAATGAAATAGCTTTAGGTGGACTTACAATGTCTTATATTCCATTTTATAGCCAAGAAAATTTTGATATAAATGATATAGGAAAAATTGAAGTTAATCCTGATTGGATAAAAGAATATCATAATAAGAGATATTTTGAAAACAATGGATATATTTTTTAAAAGGTAGGTTGAAAGTTATGATAAAACTAATTGGTAAAAACAGTGAAGAAAAGAAACAAAAAGATTATCTTTTTTTAAGTAACAGTTGTTCAAGTTGTGGTTGTAAAAAAGAAGAAAATGAATTAAGCATTTTAGTTGTTGAAAGAGATAATCATAATTGTACTGAAAAAATAATTTTATGCGATAATTGTTTAAAAGAACTTAAAGAAAAATTAAATAAATTATAAAAAAATACAAAAAAATATTTGCCATTTTTAAAAATCTATGGTATAATACACTTGTATAAAAACCTTTTAGAATTTTGTATATATTAAAAAATATGTAATAATAGCTTTTCACAATTAATCAAATGAGTAAAAAAAGAGAATATGCTCCTTTATTCTCTTTTTTGTTTTTGAAAAATATCTAAAAAGATAAAAAATATTGAAAAACATATTTATTTATGGTATAATATAAATACAAAAAATTAATGAAAGGAGAATTTTATGATGAAAAATTTAGAAAATTTATTAGTTAAAAATTCAGGTTTGAAAGTTGTTTGTAATGGTGGAGAAAGTGATAATGATTTAATTGCTTTTGTTGATGAATTAGTTGAAACTTATTCTAATTTAAAAGATAAAAACAATTCTAAATACTATGATAGTTTTTGGAAAGAAAATGCTAAAAAATTAATTTCAGCGATTGCATTGAGTTTGATTTATAATGCTAGTTGGAATAAAAGAATAGGTAAGTTTTACAAAGAAGAAATTATCTTAGCTGATATTCTTTCTCACTTAGGTGGAGAAAATGCTAAAAAGAAATATCTTTATTTGGCTGGTTTGATAAATAAAAGCAATACTTTAGAATATAATTCAGAAAATTGTTTTGAACAAAAAGGTTTTTTTAAACATTTTTCTTCTAAAATGTCTTTAAGAAATGAAAAAGAAGATATAGAACTTAGAAAAAAACTAAAAAAGATTTACCAAAAACAAGAAAACATAGAATATATAGAAAATGGTGTACACCCTTATGTTGCTGAAACTTTAAAAAAGTTATCAGAGGAAAGAAATGAAGTTTTGTTAGCTTTAGAGCAATATGTAAGAGCCATAATAAAAAGTTATATGATTAAGTTTTCTGTAATATAATTTTATATTTATTTAACATAAAAAAAAGGTTAGTCTAAACAACTAACCTTTTTATTTTTACACATCTTATTAATCTTTAAATCAATATCTATTTTTTCAACTTTTTAAAAACATATCCTGTTAAACTTTAATAATGGTGGAAATTTTGAAAAGAATAATTTAACAATAATATTTAAAAACATATCTTGTTATTCTTTAATCTGTCGATACTCTTACATATCCCCATTTCATAAATATTTAAAAACATATATTGTTATCCTTTAATTTTACGATTTTGACGCTGACTTAACTACTAACAAAAATTTAAAAACAAATTTTGTTATCTTTTAATTCATAATTAGCATAGTCTTTATAAAAATATTTTCCATTTAAAAACAAATTCTGTTAAAATTTAATATGTCAAGCAGGAGATAAGATAGTTTGTACTTCACTATTTAAAAACAAATTCTGTTACTTTTTAATATAAAGAACTGGTAAATAAAACGATAGTTGAAAAATTTAAAAACAAATCTTGTTACTTTTTAATAAAAGGAGTTACAGTAGTTTTTTTAAAAGAAAACATATTTAAAAACATATTTTGTTATTCTTTAATTTAAGTCAATTTTCAGCTACTGGGTATATATTACCACCATTTAAAAACATATCCTGTTACTCTTTAATTCCTTACAAGCTGTTTTTTCCTTGTTTACCACTTCACATTTAAAAACATATCCTGTTACTCTTTAATTAAGATTATTTCTTTAGAAAGCCACATATTTACAGATTTAAAAACAAATCTTGTTACTCTTTAATATTGCAGTACGGACAGACAAGTTAAATATCACTATGAGATTTAAAAACATATCCTGTTAAACTTTAATTTAATTGAGAATGGAGATATATTTAATTCAAATTGATTTAAAAACATATCCTGTTAAACTTTAATATAAGTTTTCAATATCTTCTTTTTTGGATTTAACAGCTATTTAAAAACATATCCTGTTAAACTTTAATTCAGGAGTTTTAGCTAATTATGTAATAATGGCAGAAATTTAAAAACATATCCTGTTAAACTTTAATAACGATTTTTCATTACTCCCTTAAACTCTATCCACTTATTTTTTTAACATTTCCAATGTTCTTTAGCAAAATTTCCCAAGCATTTCATAAAATCTTTAATATTCACCCAAAACAGCATTTTATCATATCTTTTTAAAAAATCACTTGGTAAAATTTACATCTATATACTATCATATTTTATTTAAAATTTCAAGTAATTTTTACATCTAAATGGTTTAATATTAATATTGACATACTATATATATTATGGTACAATATAAAAAAAAGACAAGTTATTGGGGGTATTAAAATGTTAAAATTAATTGAGAATGGAGATATATTTAATTCAAACTGTATTTACTTGGTTAATCCTGTAAATACAGTAGGAGTTATGGGAAAAGGTTTAGCACTACAATTTAAGGAAAAATACCCTGAAAATTTTAAAAAATATAAAAAATACTGTCAATCAGGTGATTTGACAGTAGGTAAACTTCTTATAACATCTGAAAACAATAAGAAAATAATTAATTTTCCTACTAAAATACATTGGAAAGATAACTCTAGGATAGGTTTTATCATAGATGGGTTAAAGAAATTAAAAATTGCTATTGAAAAAAGAGATATAAAGTCGGTGGCAATGCCAAAAATTGGTTGTGGTTTAGGTGGATTAGATTGGAATTTAGTATTCAAAGAAATTTGTAAATTTCATAGTGAACTAGATGAAAATATTTATAATGATTTACTTATAGAAATTTATTTGTAATTTTTAATTTATAATTTACAAAAAAAAAGAGGTTAATTGAACTAGCCTCTTTTTTGCTTGGACATATCCTGTTAATTTTTAACAAAAGAAAATCTCTCTCTCGTTTTTAAAAACATATCTTGTTATTCTTTAATTAAAAAAGTATAGGGGATAAATTAGTAAATCTATACTGATTTAAAAACAAATATAGTTATTCTTTAATATTATATTGGAAAATTAAAAGCATTTTATAAATTTAAAAACATATACTGTTATTCTTTAATATCAATTTTTTTTGACTTGCTTTATAATATGCAAATTTAAAAACAAATTCTGTTATTTTTTAATATAGTATAGTTAAGTTTATTAATACCACAACATAAGGATTTAAAAACAAATTTTGTTAAACTTTAATCAAACAGAACAGAATATACTTTATATAAAACTTCATTTAAAAACAAATTCTGTTAAACTTTAATTTATACATTGATTTTAAACACTTTTCTAATGAATGAAATTTAAAAACAAATTTTGTTAAACTTTAATAAACAATTTTCCGTTACTTTCATAAACTCTATCCACTTATTTTATTAATATTTCCAATGTCCTTTAACAACTTTTCCCAAGCATTTTACAATTTTTCCAATATTCACTCAAAGCACTATTTTATCATACTTTAGTAAAAAATCACTTGGTAAATTTACATCTATATACTATCATATTTAAGTTAAAAAATCAAGTTATTTTTAATTCTAAATGGTATAATATAGTATTGACTTTATATTCTTTATATGGTATAATATAAACACCAAAAGAATTAATTATTAAACTTTTTAAATTTAAGGGGGTTTTTTAAAATGATGTGGACATATTTAGCATATTTAATATTGATAAGTGGTGCATTTTTACTGGCTTTTATTGTGATAGATGTAGTGAATGATACAATAGCTTTTGTAAAGAAAAAAAATTTTACAAAGAAGAAAAAGACAAATAGAAAAAAGAATTGAAAAATTAATTGATAAAGAATATGAAAAACAAGGCTATGAAAGAATAAAAATTTAGTTTCTCATCACCTCTTGTTATGTATATATATGTATTTAAAAAAAATAGTCCTAAACAAATTTGAAAAATGTTTAGGATTATTTTTTTATTTCGTGCGAATAATCGTGCGAAAATTTTATTTAATTTCTGTTTCTTGTTGATTTTAAATAACTTTTTTAAAAGAAAATCGTGCGAAAAATCGTGCGATTTTTTTAAAATAATTTTTAAAATAGTTTTTAAATACTCATTTCAATTTCTTTTAGTGTATTTAGATACTCACTATTATTCTTAACTATTGACATATTTTTCTTTTTAGTTTTCTTTTTAACATCTAATGGAATGATATTGTTTTTTTCTATTTCAAGATTAATTTTAGTAGTATTTTGTTCAAAACTAATCTTTTTATTTACTTTTTTCTTTCCTTTTTCACTTTCATTAGCAAAGTTTATTTCACCATTTTTGAAGTTAAAATCAAGATTGTATGCCT
>CAUTAF010000003.1:0-123672 GCA_963536495.1 uncultured Eubacteriales bacterium | reverse complement strand
ACTTTTAAAATTAGATTTATTTAAAAATAGAACATTTAGTGAAATGTATATAATTCTTATTTTAATTATATTTTCACCATTTATAATTGTATTTTTATTTAGATATTTAAAAAATAAAAGAAAACTTAAAAAACAACTATTAAAAGAAGAAAGACATAAATATATGGATTATTTAACTTCTTTAAAAAATAGAAATTATTTAAGTTTTAATATAAGTTCTTGGAATGAATTAGAAATATTTCCTAAAGCTGTAATCGTAATAGATTTAAATAATATTAAATATATTAACGATAAATATGGTCATTTAGAAGGAGATAAAGAAATTAGAAAAGCTGCATCTATTTTAATTAATACTCAGCTTGAAAATAGTGAAATTATTAGAATAGATGGTAATGAATTCTTAATTTATTTATTAGAATATAATGAAAGACAAATAGAAATATATTCAAAAAAATTAAAAAGAGAACTTAAAAAATTACCACATTCATTTGGAGCAGCAATTGGATATAGTGTAATTAATAGTGAAGTTAAAAGTATAGAAGATGCAATAAACGAAGCATCTATAATGATGAGGAAAGATAAAAAAAATGAAAAAGAAAATTAAAAGTTTCATAAATAAAATTAAAAGTTTTGTTTTAGATAACAAAATCTTTTTCTTATTTATAATTGTTAACGTAGTAAATGATATGTTTTTAAGAGGTATTACATTTGGAAAACTTGATAATTTATTTTCAATAGTACCTATATTATCTTCAGTGGCATTAGTTACTTTAGTATTATCTTTTGTTTATTTATTTAAAAAAGAATTTTCTAAAAAATTATATTTAATATCAATAACTGTATTTTTAACACTTTTATGTATTATTAATTCATCGTATTATAATTATTTTTCATCTTATACATCTATTTCTCAATTAGTAACTACTAAATATTTAGGAGAAGTAAAAGATTCGTTAATTACAGTAGTAAAACTTAGAGATTTTATCTATTTAGTTTTACCAACTATATTAATAGCTTATATTTTAAAAACTAAGTATAAATTTAGTAATAATAAAAACTTTAAGAGTTTTTTAAAAGTTAATAATCTTACAGTTATATGTACAGTATTATTTGCACTTAATTTAAAACCAGTAGATTATTCAAGATTAGTTAAACAGTGGAATAGAATTTATCTTGTAGAAAAATTTGGTTTATATGTATATCATGTAAACGATGTATTTCAAAGTGTTGAACCTAAGCTTATAGCTATATTTGGTTATGACAAAGCTAAGAGAAACTTTAATGATTATTATGCTAAAAGGCCTGATGTTCAAAGTTATACAAATGAATATACAAATATATTTAAAGGAAAAAACGTAATATCAATTCATGGTGAATCTATTCAAAAATTTGTAATAAATTTAAAAATAAATGGTAAAGAAGTAACACCTAATTTAAATAGATTAGTAAAAGAGGGAATGTATTTTTCAAATTATTATTCTCAAGTTAGTGTAGGTACATCTTCAGATAGTGAATTTACAATAAATACATCTTTAATGCCTGCGAAAGTAGGGGTAGCGTTTGTTTCATATTTTGATAGAGAATATGTAACTATACCTAAATTATTTAAATCACTAGGATATTACAATATGTCTTTTCATGCTAATAAGGGAGATTTTTGGAATAGAAACTCTATGTATAAGAGTTTAGGTTATGATAAGTTTTATGATCAAAAAGCATTTAAGATAGATGAAACCATAGGTTTAGGTTTATCTGATAAATCATTCTTTAGACAGTTAACACCAATACTTAAAAAGGAAAATGATAAACATCAAAATTTCTATGCAACATTAATTATGCTTACTAATCATACACCTTTTCCTGATATATCAAGTTACTCTAAAGATCCGTTAGATTTAAAGATGTATGTAACAGAAAACGGTGAAACTAAAGCTTATCCATATCTTGAAGGAACAGTTCTAGGAAGATATTTACAATCAGTTCATTATGCTGATGAAGCACTTGGTGAACTTATGGAACATTTAGAAACAAATGGTTTATTAGATAATTCAGTAATTATGTTTTATGGAGATCATGATGCAAGGCTTTCATCAAGTGAATATAAGAGATTTTATAATTATGATTATAAGAACGATAAAACTTTAGATGAAAGTGATCCAAATTATAAAAAATATGGTTATTATGAACATGAACTTAATAGATCAGTACCATTTTTCTTCTGGTCTAAAAATGATAATCAAAAAATAAATAAAACTATTACTAATGTAATGGGAGCATATGATATTTTACCAACTTTAGGTAATATGTTTGGTTTTTATAATAAATATGCTTTAGGAAGTGACATATTTAATACAAATAATGATAATACTGTTATATTTCCTAATGGAAATTATGTAACAAATAAAATATATTATAATTCTCAAGCAGATGAAGCATATGATATTGAGAAAAAAGAAGTAATAGCAAAAGAATTAGAACCTAAAGAATATATAACTAAACGTACAAAAGAAACTGATCAAAAATTAAATGTTTCTAATGATATACTAGTATATAACTTACTTAAGAAAGTAGGTTTAAAAACTAATGATGAATTGAAGGTAGGAAAATGAAAATAAAACATATTGTTAAATATACAACTATTGTTTTAATTGTTATTCTAAGTTCTTTAGTTATATTTTTTGGATATAAATCATATAAAAAAATAACAGCTAAAAATGTAGTGAAAAAAGAAGTAGATGGAATAAAAGATTATCCATATAAACTTAGTAATGTATCTAGTTCTTTATATAAAAAGAAGTATGATGAATTAAAAAATGTTTTAATAGTTAAAAATCCTGATAAAGAAAAATATGCTAGATTAGTAGCAGAACTTCATACTATTAAATTTTATAGTTTAGAAGATTTTGGATTAGAATTCATTCATCCTAGCTTACATGAAAGTTATAAGAATAAAGCAAGTAATTCAGATTTATATAAATTTTATGAAGAAAAACCTGAAATAGTAGATGTTAGTAGTAAAATATCTAAAAAAGAAGTTCAAACTAATAAATTAAAAGATTTAAATGGTTATGAAGTAGAAGTAGATATTAAATATAAAAAAGATTTAGGATATCCTACAAAAGTTATATATCAATTAATTAAATCTGATGATTTAATATACATAGTTAAAGAACATACTGAAAAATAAATAAGAGTTTAGTATATGAAGTGAATCCCAAATAGTTCACAACAATAAAAAACTCTTTTTTAATTATTTAATATAAGGAATATATTATGTGTCAAAATTTAGATTTATTAAATAATATAATAAATATAATAATTTTAATTATATCTATTTTAATAATAATGGTTAGTATTAATAATTATTATAAAAAAGAAGAAAAAAATTTAAACTTTGTAATTAAAAGAACTTTTTTGTTAATGTTAATATTTCTATTATTAATTTTAATGAAGATACTTATTGATAAAGAAATTTTAGATTGTAAACAAAATATAGATTTACAAAATAAAAAAAATACTTGTGTTTATTTTCAAGAAGATTATCAAAAATATAAATATGGTGATATAAAAGGTGCAAATATAAAAAATTATGGATGTGCACCTACTTCTGCTGCTATAGTCTTATGTACTATGTTGAACGATAATAATTATGAACCAATTAGAGTTACTAAGGATATTTGTGATATGAATGGTTGTACTAATATGGGAACTAATATGAATGTTTTAATTAAGTATTTAAATTCAAAAGGACTTAAAACAGTAGTTAATGATATGTATTATAAAATAGGTAACTTTAATCACGAACAAGCAGAAAAAGATATTTATAATGCTTTAAAAGAAGAAAAAATAGTGATTTTACATATTCTTAATCATTATTTTGTTATTAATGGTTTAGAAAAAGGAAAATTAAAAATAATTCAAGTTGGTGATAAGGAACAAAGTAAAGGTCTTTATAGTTATAAAGAATTAAAAGAAATGGTAGAAACTATAAAGACAATAAAAAAAGAAAAAAGTTATATACAAGGATATATAATAGTATCTAGATAGGAGAAAAAATGAATTATACACTTCCAATATTTTTAGCACTTGTAACATTTATGTTCATAGCATTTGTTTTATCTATTCCATATATGATATATCAATATTTTAAATATGGATCTATAGAGATTATTAAAACATTAATATTTTTCTCTTTTATATTTTACTTAATATCAGCATATTATTTAGTAATACTTCCTTTACCAAATCAAGCTACTTTTGAAAAGATAAAAGGACCATATGTTCAATTAGAACTATTTAATTTTGTAAAAGATTTTTTTAAATATACAGTTTTAAAAGTTAATGATATAAAAACTTATTTACCAGCATTAAAACAAAATGTAGTATTACAACCATTATTTAATATATTTTTAACAGTACCTCTTGGTATTTATATAAGATTTTATAAAAAAGATAAAAGACTTTTTAATATAGTTATAATATCTTTTTTAATGTCGTTATTTTATGAACTGACTCAATTATCTGGTCTTTATTTTATATATCCACATCCATATAGATTATTTGATGTAGATGATTTGTTATTAAATACATTTGGTGGAGTTTTTGGTTATTTAATAGCACCATTTATTTTGCAGTTTATTCCAAGTATAGAAGAATTAAAAGAAAAAGCTATAGAAAAATCTAAGTATGTTAGTTTGTTAAGAAGATTATTAGCGTTTGTTATGGATTATATATTTGTACATTCTATATATATAATAATATCTATAATTTTTAAAATTAAGTTTAATTCATATATATTTATTTTATTTTTAAGTATTTATTTTATAATAGTTCCTTTAGTTTTTAAAAATTCTACACTTGCTATGAAAATAGTTCATTTAAAAATAACAAGTGATAATAAATTAACAATTTTAAAAATGATTAAAAGAGTAGTAATGATGAGTTTTGTATTATTTATAATACCTAGAATAAGTGAAATTTTCTATGTAGTAGAAAATACTAATCACTTTGTTCATGTATTCTTCTTCTTTGCTAATTTCTTTTATATGTTTATATTTTTTATATATTATATTTATATAATAATAAAAAAAGATTTAATATTTTATGAAAAATTTTCAGATACTTATGTTATATCTACATTAAAAAACTAGAGTTTATTATAAACTCTAGTTTTAGTGTATAAATGAACTTACTAGTCCTAGAATAATTGATCCAAGCATTACTATGATAAAAATCCAGGACATAATTTGAATAACTTTTTTCATAATTTTATCACCTTCTTGTTAATTATACATTATTTTTAAAATATTTAATAATATTATTAATTGTGATAATATAAAAGTGAAATGAAGAAGATAGTAGAAATAGAAAAATTAGATAATTTGGGAAGAGGAATAGCATATTTTAATGATAAAATATGTTTTGTTAAAAATGCTTATCCAAAAGAACAAGTTGAAATAGAAATAATAAAAGAAACTAAAAATTATATAGAAGCAGAATCTAAGAACATAATAACTAAATCAGAAGATAGAATAGATATAGAAAGTCCATTTTTATATTCAGGATTTCCTTTTATGAATTATAAAAGAGAAAAAGAGTTAGAATATAAAGAAAACTTAATAAAAGAATTATTTTCTAAATATACTAATAATATTAAAAATATAGTATATGTAGATAATTTAGATTATAGAAATAAGATAACTATATTTAAAGATAAAGAAAATATTGGTATTTTAAAAGAAAATTCTCATGAAATATTAAATGTTTCTGATTTATTATTTGTAAATAAGAGAATTAAAGAAGAATATAATTTAATAAAAAATGAACAATTTAATAAATTAATGATTAGAACTAATGGTAAAGATGTAATAAAAATTTATGATGATAAAGATAATGATGATTATTTAATCGATACACTTTTAAATTATAAATTTAAGATAAGAACTAAGTCTTTTTATCAAGTTAATAAAGAAATATGTGAAAAATTATATTTAAAAATTAAAGAATATTTAAATAAAGAAGATAAAGTATTAGATTTATATTCTGGTATATCTACTATAAGTATATGTATAAGTGATAAAGTAAAAGAAGTAGTAGGAGTAGAGATAAATAAAAGTTCATATTTAGATAGTATTGATAATATAAAGATGAATAATATAGATAATGTTAAATCATATAATATGGATGTTATAAATTATTTAGATAAATATAAAGATTTTAATACTATAATAGTAGATCCTCCAAGAAAGGGATTGGATAAAAAAATAATAAATTATTTAAATAGTGATAAGTTAATTTATATATCTTGTAATCCAATTACTTTAAAAAGAGATTTAGAATTATTAAAAGATAGATACAAAGTAGTAGAAATAACACCGTTTGATATGTTTAGTAGAACTCCTCATGTAGAAACATTAGTTTCTATGAAAAAAAGGTAGTATTAATATGCATATATTTGAAAAATATATTATAGTTATTAACTTAATAGCTTTTATTATTTATTTAATTAATATAAAGCTATATTCAAGCTTTATCAATAAATTTTTAAGATTGTTATCACTTGTTGGAGGATCAATTGGTATTTTATTTGCTATAGTGTTATTTGATAGAAAATCAACTAAAGAAAATATGATGACTAGAGTATTTACAATATCTGTATTTATTATAGAAGTTATCATATTTTTAATATTTAAAGGTTATATGAAAAAAAATATAACATTTGCTTTATTGGAACCGTTTATTAAAAATAAAATATTATTAATTTATTTTATAGGAATTAACTTTATAACATTTATATTGTTTTTAATAGATAAAAGAAATTCTGTAGATAATAAAAAATCAAGAATTAAAATAGTAACACTTTTATTACTTTCTTTTATAGGTGGATCAATTGGAGGATTACTAGGAATATATTTGTTACACCATAAAACTAAAAAAGATTATTTTACTTTAGGTATAAAATTAATTATACTTATGCAAGTGGTAGTAGTATTTTACTTATTAAACATTAAATTATAAAGGAGAAAAATATGAATAATAATGAATATCAACAAATATTAGAATTATTAAAATCAATGAATAGATTAGATTTAGTTACCAAACAAATAAGTAATAGATCTTTTGAGGAAATAAAGAAAATACTTTTAATGCCAGAGTGGAAAGAAGATAGATTTAAAAAATTATTGACATTAAATATATGGAATAGTAATTATGAAGAAATAAAGAAAATACTTTTAATGCCAGAATGGGAAAGTGAAAAGTATAAAAATTTATTAACATCAACTATATGGTGTAGCAATTACGAAGAAATAAAAAAAATTTTATATATGCCAGAATGGGAGAATCCTAAATTTCAAAAATTATTTACATCGAATGTTTGGAATAGTAATTATGAAGATATAAAAAATATATTAAGTTTATCTGAATTTAAAAAAGATAAATTTAAACATTTATTAACATCAAACATATGGAATAGTAATTATGAAGAAATAAAAAAAATACTTTCTATGAAAGAATGGGATGAAGATAAATTTAAAAGTTTATTAACACCGACTATATGGCAAACAAAGGCTTTAAACATAAAACAAATATTAGAGATGAAAGAGTGGGAAGATGATAAATTTAAGACTTTATTAACCCCAGGTATTTGGAATAGTAATTATGAAAATGTAAAAAAAACATTAGAGATGAAAGAATGGAATAATGAAAAATATAAAAAATTATTGTCTCCTGCTATATGGAAGAGTAATTATGAAGATATAAAACAAATTTTATCTATGAAAGAATGGGATGATAAAAAATACCAATCTTTATTAACGGCTACTATATGGTGTAGTAATTATGATGAAATAAAGAAAATACTTTCAATGCTAGAATGGAATGAAGCACAATACCGACCTTTATTAATGTCAAATATATGGCAAAGTAGTTATGAAGATATAAAAAAAATATTGTCTATGCCAGAATTTAAAGAAGAAAAATTTAAACCACTATTATCATCCTGCATTTGGAAAAATAATTATGGAAATATCAAAGAAATATTATCAATGCCAGAATGGAAAAATAATAAATATATTCATTTATTAACTCCAACTATTTGGAATAGTAACTTTAAGAATATTAAACAAATATTATCTATGCCAGAGTGGGAAGATGAAAAATATCAACATTTATTTACATCTAATATTTTTAAAAGTAGTTATGAAGATATAAAGAAAAAACTTAATTTAGAATATTTTAAAGAGGATAAATATTTACAATTATTAAAACCTTCTATATTTTCTATATCAACTAAAAATATAATAAACGGAATTGAATTATTAAAAGAATATGGAATAGATAAGTATGTAACTAATAAATGTTTAAGATTTAAAACAGAGTTTTTAAAAAACTTAATTGATTATTTAGTAGCAAATAACATTGATTTAGTTACATATAATAATAATGGAAATTATGGTTTGAATCCAATTTTAAGTTCTGAAAAAGCATATTTAAAGAAAAAATATAATATAGATGTAAAATTAATTGAAAAAGGAAATTTTAAGAAAAACAAATAATAGGAAAAGATAAATATATGAATAATATTGAATATCAAAAAATAATGGAATTATTAAAATCTATAAATAGATTAGATTTAGTTACTAAACAACTAACTACTAGATCTTTTAATGAGGTAGTTAATATTCTTTCGATGAAAGAGTGGAATAATCCTAAATTTAAACATTTATTAACATCAAATATATGGAAGATTAGTTATGAAGATATAAAAAAAATATTATCTTTAAAAGAATGGGAAGATGATAAATTTAAAGCATTATTAACATCAACAATCTGGAACAATAATTATGAAGAAATAGAAACTATCTTAAAAATACCATATTTTAAAGAAGATAAATATAAATCTTTACTAACTGCAAATATATGGCAAACAAATTCTAAAAATATAAAACAAATATTAGATATGCCAGAGTGGAATAATCCAAAATTCAAAGGATTATTAACATCAACTATTTGGAATAGTAATTATGAAGAAATAAAGAAAATACTTTCTATGAAAGAGTGGGATGATGAAAAATATCAACATTTATTAACTACTAATATATGGAATAATAGTTACGAAGAAATAAAAAAGATACTTTATATGCCAGAATGGCAAGATGATAAGTTTGAAAAATTATTTACTTCTAGTATATGGAAAAACAATGCTGATAAAATAAAAATGATTTTATCAATGAAAGAATGGGATAATCCAAAATTCAAAAAATTGTTATCACCAACAATCTGGTTAAATAACTATGAAGAAATAAAGAAAATTTTATCTATGAAAGAGTGGGAGGACGATAAGTTTAAACATTTATTAACTGCAAGTATATGGCAAAGTACATCAAGTGATATAAAACAAATATTAGAAATGAAAGAGTGGAATAATCCAAAATTTAAACATTTATTAACATCAAATATATGGAGTAATAAGCCTGAAACAATAAGTTCAAAATTTAATTTAGATTGTTTTAAGGATGATAAATATTTACATTTATTAAATCCCTCTATATTTTCGATTTCAAGTAAAAATATAATAAACGGAATTGAATTACTAAAAGAATATGGAATAGATCAGTATATTACTAATAAATGTTTGAGATTTAAAACAAAATTTTTAAAAAACTTACTTGATTATTTAATAGACAATAATATTGACTTAGTGACATATAATCATAAAACAGGTAAATATTCTTTAAATCCAATTTTAAGTTCTGAAAAAGGTATTTTAAAGAAAAGATATAATATAGATGTAGATATAATTGAAAAAGAAAGTTTTAAGAAAAACAGATAATAGAAAGAGTTAAATATATGAACAATAGTGAATATCAAAAAATATTAGAATTATTAACATCTATGAATAGGTTGGATTTAGTAAATAATTTTATAATTGAAAGATCTTTTGATGAGATGAAAAATATTCTTTTACTTCCAGAATGGAATGAAGATAGATTTAAACATTTATTAACTCCAACAATTTGGAATACTAATTATGAAGATATAAAAATAAAATTAGAAATGAAAGAGTGGGATGATGATAAGTTTAAGAATTTGTTAACACCAAATATATGGAAAATAAATTCAGAAAATATTAAAAAAATATTATCCATGAAAGAATGGAAAGACGATAAGTATAAAAATTTATTAACATCAACTATTTGGAATAGTAATTACGAAGAAATATCTAAAATACTTTCTATGAGAGAATGGGAAGAACATCATTTTAAAAAATTATTAACAGCAAATATATGGAATAGCAATTATGAAGAAATAAAGAAAATATTAACTATGCCAGAGTGGAATGATGAAAAATTCAAATATTTATTAACACCAAACATATGGAATAGTAATTATGAAAATATAAAGAAAATTCTAAGTATGAAAGAATGGAAAGATGATAAATATGATTATTTATTAACATCGAGTATTTGGTATAATACTCCTAAAGAAATAGAAAAAATACTTTCGATGCCAGAATGGAAAGATGATAAGTTTAAAAATTTATTAACTCCAACAATTTGGAGTAGTAATTATAATGATATAAAGAAAAAACTTAATTTAGAATATTTTAAAGAAGATAAATATTTACAGTTATTAAAACCTACTATATTTTCGTTAACAACAAAAAATATAATAAACGGAATAGAATTATTAAAAGAATATGGAATAGATCAGTATGTTACTAATAACTGTTTAAGATTTAAAACAAAATTTTTAAAAAACTTACTTGATTATTTAACAGAAAATAACATTGGTTTAGTTACATATAATGAAAAAATAGCTAATTATAGTTTAAATCCAATTTTAAACACTGCAAAATGTCAGTTAAAGAAAAGATATAATATAGATGTAAATTTGATAGAAAAAGGAAATTTTAAAAGAAATAAATAATAGAAAAGAGATAAGCATATGAATAATAGTGAATATCAAAAAATATTTGATTTATTAAAATCTATGAACAAATTAGATATAATAACAAAACAAATGATTAATAGATCTTTTGATGAGGTGAAAAATATTCTTTTACTTCCAGAATTAACAGATAAGAAATATCAAAAACTTCTAACTTCTACAATATGGAAAACTAGTGTTGAAAATATAAAAAAAGTATTAAGTATGCCAGAGTGGAATGATGAAAAATATAAAGATTTATTAACAGGTATTATTTGGAATAGTAACTATCAAGATGTAAAAAAAATATTAGAACTTCCTGAATTAAAAGAAGATAGATTTAAACATTTATTAACTGTAAATATATGGAAAACAAATTCAGAAAATATTAAAAAAGTTTTATCTATGAAAGAGTGGGATGATAAAAAATATTCTACTTTATTAACACCTACAATATGGGAGAGTAATTATGAAGATATAAAAAAAATTTTAAATATATCTAATTTAAAAGAAGATAAATTTAAATTTTTACTAACTCCAAATATATGGCAAACAAATTCAGAAAATGTAAAAAAAGTTTTAGAAATGAAAGAGTGGGATAATCCTAAATTTCAAAAATTATTAACACCAAGTATATGGAATAGTAATTATGAAGAAATAAAGAAAATATTATCTATGAAAGAATTTGAAGAAGCTCGGTTTGAAAAATTATTAACACCAACGATATGGAATAGTAGTTATGAAGAAATAAAAAAAATACTTTCTAGAAAAGAATGGAATGAAGAAAAATACCAAAACTTATTAACTCCTGCTGTATGGAAGATTAATTATGAAGAAATGAATAAAATTTTTTCTATGAAAGAATGGGAAGATGAAAAATATAAAAATTTATTAACCTCAGGTATATGGACTAGTAACTATGAAGAAATTAAAAAAATTTTAAGTATGCCGGAGTGGGAAGATGAAAAATATAAAAATTTACTAACTGCTAATATATGGACTAGTAACTATGAAAATATAAAAAAAATACTTTTGATGCCAGAGTGGGATAATGAAAAATTTAAAGTTTTATTAACCTCAGGTATATGGCAAAGTAATTATGAAAATGTAAAAAAAATATTGTCTATGAAAGAGTGGGATAATCCTAAGTTTGAAAAATTATTAACATCAAATATATGGCATAGTAATTATGAAGAAATAAAGAAAATATTAACTATGCCAGAATGGGATAATGAAAAATATTCATCTTTATTAACATCAAATATATGGAAAAATAGTTATAAAGATATAAATAAAAAACTTAATTTAGAATATTTTAAAGAAGATAAATATTTACAATTACTAAATCCCTCAATATTTTCAATATCAATTAAAAATATAGTAAACGGAATAGAATTATTAAAAGAATATGGAATAGATCAGTATGTAACTAATAAATGTTTAAGATTTAAAACAGAGTTTTTAAAAAACTTAATTGATTATTTATTAGCAAATAACATCGACTTAGTTACATATAATAATAAAACAAATAAATATTCTTTAAATCCAATTTTAAGTTCTGAAAAAGGTTTATTAAAGAAAAAATATAATATAGATGTAGAATTAATTGAAAAAGGAAATTTTAAGAAAAAATAAGTAAGCATGTAGTGATAATATGTGCTTATTTTTTTAAAAAAAAATTAATTAGATTTTATGTTTTAGAGATATTTTGGGATAAAAATCATAAATATTCTATAAAAAAACATATTTTTGTTGACAAAAAAATTTATTTATTATATCTTATTAGGCAACCATTATTAGGAGAAAGGAGAATATTATGGAAAAGAAAGAAATAAAAACTTTAGTAAAAAATCTATTAACTTATAATCCAGAAATAGATTTAGAAATAGCAAATAAGTTTTTAGCACTTCCAGGATTTAAAGAAGAATTAGCAAAACTTGGTTATAAATCAGTTGTTTATTTTAATGAAAAAAAATCATTATCTTCAAAAAAATTTAAAGATGCATTAGAAGTATTAGGATATAAAGAAATAGTTTATTCAGAAGCTATAAAAAGCAATATGGAAAAATTAGAAGAATTAGCTTTAAAACCAGAATTTAAAACAGCACTTGAAAATTTAGGATATAAACAAATGGTTTATTCTAAACTTTTAGAAAATCAAGAAAAATCTAGTGAATCTTTAGAATTTAATGGAGTGATGGATAAAGCTGGATTTAAAACATTTATTTATTCAACATTTTTAGAAAATGAATTAGAAAAATCAAAAGTAAAACAAAAAACAAAATAATTTATATTTATTAAAAAAACAGTTATAATAAAAATAAAAAGGTGGTTTTAAAATGATAGATATAGATATTACAAAATATGAAAAAAGTGTTATAAATAATCTTGATAGAGATAATGCTAAAAAAATTGTTTCGTTTTTAATTTCAGAAAACTGTGATTATATTGAACAATTATTAGAAGATTATTTAGATATATTTGTTTTTGAATATGAAGATTTTGTAAAAAAATATAATGAATTAAATAAAAAATATAATAATAATTTAATAAACGAAATAAGAGATGATATGAATATCTTAGAAGAATTTTATTATTAAATAACAAAAAACACATTTTAATTAAAATGTGTTTTTATTTTGATCAATAATTTTTTCTTTAAAATCTATAATTTTATTAACTGTTTCGTTACATAAATCTTCAAGTTCTTCTGGAGTATAAAATTTCAATGTTATATCTTTTATTTCATATTCGTTATTATTGATGTAATTTAATGTTTTTTCTAAATCATCTTTATTTAACTGTATTCTATCTAGTATATTTATTTTATTAATAAATTTATTTAAGTTTTTAATATTTATATTATTATCTGAATGTAAGTTGTTAAAATAAGCAAAATCATTATATTTTAAATTTTTTAATTCTTCCATATTAAGATCTGTTAAATTAAAATCTTTAACTTTTTTACCATAAAAATTACTATTCCATACATAATCTGTTATAAGATGTGATAAATAACCTAAAACGGTAATATTTTCCATATACTTTTTCTTTTTAATATAAAAATCTAAAAAATTATTATAATGTGTATATTTATGTTCTACAAAAGTTGAGATATCTTTTATAGAGTAACGACAATTTATATCAGGAAGAAGATTTGCAAGTAAGAAATCTTCTTTTTCTTCATCGCTAAGTTTTATTTTTTTAGCAACTCTTTTTGCTACTTCTAAATGAGTTTCCCAACTAGGCATTATTTATCCCTCAATAAACATGCTGCTATTAATTTATCAAATTTTCTTATATTTATGTCTCTTTTTAAGTTTATTTTTACTTTACCTGCAAGTGTCCATATTTCTATTTCTGAATTAATATCTAACATTCCAGCATTTTCAGAAGACCAAGCTAGAATAGAAGAGTAAGGTAGAGAATAAATTTCTATCTTCTTTCCAGTTAAACCTTGTATATCTTTAATAATTAATCTTTTGTTAGTAAAAAGTGCAATATCTCTAAATGTAGCAAATGCTGCTATAGCTCTTTCATCTTTTAATAATAATTCACTAGCATCTTCTGGTACTTCAACTTCTCTAAAAAAAGTCCAAGTCCACATATTTTCTAGCGAAGTGTCTTTTTGTTCTTCCATAAATAACCTCCAATATTTTATGTTTTAATTATAACATTAAAATATTATTCAATATAGATTTTTAATAAAATATAGAGTATTATAAAAATATAAAATCTGGGGAGAGTATCACGAATGAACAACAATTTATTAATAAATATATAGAAATTATTAAAAGAAAAAAGTTGCTTATTTAGATGTAGAAGATGAAGAAAAAAATATAAAATTTTTGTTAGTAGAAGAAAGTTTATACAATTCTCTTGATAAAGAAAATTTAAAAAAAGTAAAGATAAAATAATGTAGGAGAAAAAATGATAAAAATTAATAATTTAGAAGTAAAGTATGGTAAAAATATAGCTTTATATATTAAAAGTTTAGATATTAAAAAAGGTGAAAAAGTTGGTGTTATAGGATCAAATGGAGCTGGTAAATCAACTTTTATAAAAGCATTGTTAGAATTAGTTGATTATAGTGGTGAAATAAAAAAAGATATTGATACAAAAGATATAGCAGTTCATATGCAATTTAATAATTATGCTGAAACTGTTACAGTTAAAGATATTATAGAACTAATTATTAATGGTAAAATAGAAAAAAATCAGGTTGTAAAAGAATTAATTGAATTTTTTGATTTTTCTGATTGCTTAAATAAAATATATAAAAAATTATCTGGCGGACAAAAACAAAGACTTACTTTAATACTTGTAATGGCATCTAATTCATCTCTTACAATTTTTGATGAAGTTACATCTGGTCTTGATTTTGAAACTAGAGAAAAGCTTATGAAAAAGTTAAAAGAATGGTACAAATATAAAGATACTACGTTAATATTAGTCTCACATTATTATGAAGAATTAGAAAATTTAGTAGATAAATTATTAATATTAGATAATGGAAAAGTTGTAGATTTTGGTAACAAGAAAGATTTATTTAAAAAATATTGTGGTAATGTTGTTTTTATTATAAATAATAGTGAATTTAATAAAAAATTATTTGAAAAAGAAAAAACAGTAGAAATTAGTAAAGAAAAACTTGCAATTTTAATAGAAGATAAAAAAGAAGAAAGAAAAATAGTGGATAAATTAATTGAGAAAGATATAGATTATACAAGAACTAAAAATGATATAGAATTAGTTGTTACACTTGCAAAAATGGAGGAAAGTAATGAAAAATAAAACATTAAGACAGTTGTTATCATATGAGTTTAAAAATACTGTTTTAGGGAATTTTTTAATAATATTTTTTGGTATAGTATTTCCAATATTTTTGTTTTCTATTATAAGTGGTACTTTATCAGATATTCCAGAAAACTATAGGGAAGTTGTAAAGACAACTTTATTTATAAGCATGTCTTCGATAATACCACTTTCAGTTATGTTTATTGGTCATTCTGCAATATATGCTAATGAACTTGAAAAAGATGTCCCTTTAAGATTAGAGTTATTTGGGTTTAATAAATTACAATTATTATTTTCAAAATGTGTTATATATTTTATATTTCTTATGATATCTTTAGTTTTATATACAGTAACTGGAATATTAATTGGTATAAAAATACCTAGTTTAAATGTAATTTTAGTAAGTATTTTTATCTTTTATTTATTATCTGTGGTATTATTAATTATATCTAATTCCATAGCATTAATATTTAAAAAATTTGGAATAACTTATGGAATTACGATGATTTTATATTTTTTTATTATGTTTTCTAGTGGTATGATGGGAGTTACAACAAAAAAACTTCCAGAAGTAATGAGGATTATTGGTAGATGTATTCCAACCTATCACTTATCAGATAATTATTATAAATTTTGGTATGGTAATTCATATGATTTTAAACAAATTATATTATCATTTTTGATAATTATAAGTTTTTCATTAATACTTTTTGTAACTAGTATATACATTAATAAGAAAAGAGGAGTATAATTAATAGAGGAGGAAATTATGAATTTAAAAGGAACAAAAACAGAAGAAAATTTAAAAAAGGCATATCAAGGGGAAAGTGGTGCATTTACTAAATATTTATATTATGCATCTCGTGCTAAGAAAGATGGTTATGTAGAACTTTCATCAATATTTGAAGAAACAGCTAATAACGAAAAAGAACATGCTAAAATTTGGTTTAAACATTTACATGGTGGAAGTGTACCATCAACAGAAGAAAATCTAGATGACTGTATAAATGGTGAACACTACGAATGGACTAGTATGTATGATGAATTTGCTAAGACAGCAGAAGAAGAAGGATTTGATGAAATAGCTAAACAATTTAGAGGAGTAGCTGAAATAGAAAAACATCATGAAGAAAGATATAGAGAATTCTTAAAAAACATTAAGGACCAAACAATATTTAAAAGAAGTGAAAAGAAAATATGGATTTGTAGAAATTGTGGACATATTCATGTAGGTAATGAAGCTCCAGAAAAATGTCCAGTATGTGATCATCCACAAGGATATTTTGAAATCTACAAGGAAAATTATTAGTTATGAAAAATAAAGCATTTACACTAGTAGAAATGATAGCAGTTGTTATAATTTTATCTATGTTACTATTAATAGCAGTACCAGCAATAGGAGCAATACTTGCTAATTTTAGACTTACATATTATAAAAATTTAGAAAAAGAAATAGAAACTGCATCAATAAATTATATCAATTCAAATAGGAGTAAAAGACCTAAAGAAAATGATAAAAAAGTTATCTGTATAAATGAATTAGCAAAAGAAAAAATGATAGATAAAGTATTATCTTATAGACATAAAAACTGTGATATTAAAGGTGATAACGATAAAAAAAGTTATGTTTTAATAGAAAAGAAAGATAATAAATATATTTATAAAATTTGTTTATATTGTGATAATGATTCTTATAGTAGTAAATGTAATTCTAATGATTTACCTAAAGATATTGATCCAAATGAACTTTGTAAATAAAAAATATTGCAAAAAGTAAATATTTTATGTAATATATTATTTAGTACAAAAAGAAATGGTGGGATCAAAATGACAAGAGTAACTGTAAAAGGTGATTTAGAAAAGGCGCTTCGTAAGTTCAAACAAAAAGTAGCTCGTGATGGAATTCCATCAGAATGCAAAAAAAGAGAATCTTACTCAAAACCTGGTGAATTAAGAAGAGAAGCTAAAAAAGCAGGTATTAAAAACGCTAGAAAAAGAAATAAAAATAGAGACTAAAAAAACAAATAAGTAATTATTTGTTTTTTTTATTTATTATCTAAAAATTTAACAAAATATTCTTCATAAGTAATATTGTTTTCATATATATATTTTGCTATATCAATTCCAACATAACGATAATGCCATGCTTCAAACATATAACCTGTAATATTTTCTTTATTTTTAGGATATCTTAATATAAAACCATATTTATGAGCATTATCTTTCATCCATTTATATTCTTTGGTATTTTCAAAACCAGTAAATACATGATTCTTTTTAGCAACATCAACTACAAGTCCAGTTTGATGATCTGAAAAACCTGGTCTTGAAGAATATCTATCTGCATATTTAACTCCATCTTTTTTAACATAATTATTATATAGTATTTGTTGATTGTTATAACTTCTATAAGAAGAAATTGCTACTATATTATATCCGTTATTTATTGCATCAAAACATAATTTTTCAAAAGCTTCTTTAGCATCACTTACAAGAAATTGTTTTCTAGAAGAACATTTATAATTAAGTTGAGTTAAATTTTTGGGTATATAATCACTTCCTAAAAAGTTGTATTTATTAGCTAAGACAGTTATTTTGTGTTTATCAGGTGCTTCTTTGGTGTTAGTATAAAAAGGATTATCTAAACCAATATTTACTTTTATTATTATATCTTCATCAGATAAATTAGGATTTTTTTCTTTATAATTTATATATCTATCTAAATTTTCTTTTTTAAAAAATGATATCTTTTTATCTATATTATTTAAAATATCTAGTTTCTTTTTATCTTCAGTTTTTTCTTTAGGTTCTTCTTTAATCTTTTTCTTTTCTTTGTTATATGTATTTTCTTTCAATCTTAAATCTTTATTATTATTTTTAAAAAAATTAAGTTTATAAGATAATAAAATAATTCCAAGTGTTGAGATAATTATTATAAAAAAATAAAATTTATTCTTTTTCTTTTTCATCTATTCTCCATATTAAGATGATTATACTCCCAAAATCTGTAAAAGTAATTCTTTTTTCTTTTTTTAAAACTTTATTGTTAAGGAATATTCACGATATAACTTACTAATGTTTTGTGTTATAATTTTATTAAATAAGAAGGAATTTTATGTTTGATTTAAGAACTACAGCTAAATCTTTAATTAATTTAACTTGGGCTTCTACATTAGTAGCGGTTATTTTAATAGTAATTATCAGAATTGTTTTTATAATAAAAAATAAAGATGAAAAAATTTATTTTTATCGTGAAATTATTAATTTATTATTTTTAATATATATTTTACAGTTATTTCAAATCGTTACTACTAATGATATAAATGTATATGTAGGTGGAATAAATTTAGTTCCATTTAAAGAAATGACGAGATATAGCATAGGTTCTTTAGGTTTTATAAAAAATACTTTAGGAAACATAGTATTGTTTATTCCTTATGGCTTTTTTTGTTTTTATTATACTAAAGAAAAAAGAATTAGTGTTGGAGTAATTGTAGCAATACTTGCTAGTTTTTGTATTGAATTAGTTCAGTTTTTAATAGGAAGAGCTTTTGATATAGATGATATTATTTTAAATGTATTAGGTGCTATAATAGGATTTCTAATATATAAATTATTATTTTTAATATCTAAAGCATTTAATATTAAAAAAAATCATATAATAGTAGATATATTAACTTTTGTTATAATTGTAACATTAATAGCTTTAGTAGGATGGTGGTTAAAATAGAAATTTTTAATAATAGTTCATTTGATTTAGAATTAAATGATTTTAAAAAATATTTTTTATCAGTTATGAAAGATTTAAAAGTAGAAGATGCTTTAGTAAATATCATAATAATTGATAATGAAGAAATAAAAAAAATAAATAAAGAATATAGAAATATCGATAATGTTACAGATGTTATATCTTTTGCTTTAGAAGATGTTGATTTTAAAACACCTTTTAGAGTTTTAGGAGATATTTATATATCTTATGACAAAGTAATAGAACAAGCAGAAAAATATGGACATAGTAAGAAAAGAGAATTATATTTTTTAGCAACACATGGTTTACTTCATTTACTTGGATATGATCATATGAACGAAGAAGATGAAAAGATTATGTTTAGCTTACAAAGGGAGTTATTAGATAAATATGATATTAAAAGATAGAAATAAAAAGAATGTAAATTTTTTAAAAAGTTTAACATTTGCACTAAATGGTATTAAATATTGTTTTAAAATGGAAAAGCATTATAAATTTCATGTATTTTCATTTTTATTAGTTCTTATATTATCTTTTTTATTAAAATTAAATAATACTGAATTTATTTTTGTTATCTTAGTATCATTTTTAGTAATAATAACTGAAATGTTAAATACTTGTGTAGAAGTAATTGTAGATATGATTACTAAAGAAGATAATATTTTAGCAATGCATGCTAAAGATATAGGAGCAGGAGCAGTACTTGTTTCTAGTATTCTTGCTTTAATAGCAGGTCTAATAATATTTATACCTAAAATAATGAGGTTTTTTATATGAATATAGAAGAATTATTAACTAAAAGTTATACACCGATATCACACTTTAATGTAGCAAGTATTATTAAAGGTAAAAATGGTATAGCTTACGGAGTAAATGTAGAAAATCATTCTATGAAAGATGGAATATGTGCTGAAGGTGCTGCTTTATCTAATTATTTTGCAAACGGTTATAAAAAAGAAGATATAGAGGAAATAATAGTTATTAATAACAGTGATATAGTTGCAACACCATGTTTTTTATGTCGTCAATATATTTCTGATTTAGTAGATGAAAATGTAGTTGTAAGATGTTTTGATAAAAATAAAAATGAAGAAAAGTATTTAGTTAAAGATCTTTGTGTACATCCATTTAAAGAAAGTAATTATGGTGGTATCGATGCTTGATGAATTAAAAAACATATTAGAAAACGCTATATCTTATTCATATAAAATAGCATGTATTATAGAAGATGAAGATAGTAATATCTATAAAGGTGTAACTATTCAAAATGCATGTCTTAGAGATATGATATCTTCAGAACAAGGAGCAATAGCAAATTATTTAATAAATAGTAAAACTAAAGTAAAAAATATTTATTTTTTAACTGATAAAGATTTTGATATTTATAAATATTTAAGAATAGATTTTATAAAAGAAGTAATAAATTATAAAGTTAATGTTTATTTTTATGATAAAAATTATAACTTAAAGAAAGGAGAAGTATAATGTATAAAGTAGGTATGGTATCTATTACTGGAAGACCAAATGCAGGAAAATCTACACTACTTAATGCTATTATGAAAACTCATTTAGCTATAGTAAGTGATAAAGTAGGTACTACAAGAAATAATATTATTGGAATATATAACGATGATGAATCACAAATTTTATTCTTTGATACACCTGGTCTTAATAAAAGTTTTGATAGACTTGGTGCTAAAATGAATAGAAACATAAGAGAAGGAATAGCATCTTCAGAAGTTATTTTATTCTTAGTAGATATTAAAAAAGGTTTTACAGATAACGATAAGAAAATAGTAGATACATTTAAAGATTTAGATAAGAAAGTATTTTTAATAATTAATAAGATAGATGGATTATCTAGAGATAAAATATTAAATAAGATATTAGAATATCAAAAATATTATGATTTTGATGAAATAATACCTCTTTCTGCACAAAGAGGAGATAATGTCGATGAAGTAATTAAGACGATAAAAAAATATTTACCTGAAGTAGAAGAAAAAATTTATAGTGAAGAAGAAGTAACATTTAATACTTTAGAATTTCAAGTAGCAGAACTTGTAAGAGAAGAGATACTTAATTTAACATATCAAGAAATTCCTCATGAAATTACTTGTCATACAGAAGAAATAGAACAAACTAAAAATGGTTATGATATATTTGTAACTGTTGCGGTATCTAGAGATAATATTAAAGGAATTATCATAGGGCAAAAAGGTCAAATGTTAAAAAAAATTGGGACTTATGCAAGGAAAAAAATAGAAGATTTATTAGGTAAAAAAGTATATTTGGAACTTAAAGTTAAGACTTTTAAAGATTGGAAAAATAGTGATATTAAACTTAAAGATTTAGGATTTTAAATGAAGATAATTGAAGTAGAAGGTTTAATTATAAAATCGATGAAATTTAAAGAAAATTCAGAGATTTTAACTATACTTACTAAAGATAATATTTTAAGTGTCATAGCAAAGGGAAGTTTAAAAATAAAGTCTAGTTTAAGAATGATATCTCAAAGATTAACTTATGCTAAGTTTAATATTTATTATAAAGAAGATTCTTTATGTACATTAATAGATGGGGAGATAATAAATAACTTTAAAAATATTATTACGGATATAAAAAAGATTACTTATGCATCTTTTATAATAGATTTAATTTATCAAATTAAAAAAGATTCTAAAGAAGAAGTTTTATTTAATTTATTAATAAAAGGATTAACTAAAATAAACGATGGGTTTGATCCTTTAGTTATTGCTAATATATTAGAACTTAAATGTTTAAAATTTTTAGGTGTAGAACCTAATTTAGAATATAAATGTGGAATATGTGGTAAAAATGAAGTGGTTACAATAAGTGTAGATAATGCTTGTTATATCTGTAAAAACTGTTTAGAAAATGAATATAAATATAGTGAGAAAGCTTTAAAAATATTGAAATTATATAGTTTAGTAGATTTTGATAATCTTAAAACAATAAATGTAAGTGATTCTGTAAAAATAGAAATAGATAAGTTTTTAGATATGTATTATGATGAATATACTGGAATATATTTAAAAACTAAAGATTTCATAAAAAAAATATCATAAATTATTTTTATGATATTTTTATTTATAAGTTTCTTTTTTTATTAAATCTATATTTTCATTCATTATTTGATAATAATTTTTATTAACTTTTTCTTCTTCATCTGTAATAGTATCTAAAGTTCTAAGTGTAAGTTTTTTAGCACCAGTAGTTCTTATTAAATTAGTTATAACATCATCATCTTCTATATTTTCTAAACTGTATATATAACTTACAAGTTCATTTTTAACTAAAGTTTTAACATAATTTATATCATCGTTTGTTCTTGTTAACTTATCTAGCGATACTATTTCAAAACCATATTTTTCTAAAAATTTTAATGAATTAGATGTTACTACTAACGTTTTATATTTAGAATTAGTATAAGTTAATCTTAGTTCTGCATCTATTTCAGATATTTTCACATTTAATTCATTTAAATTCTTTTCGATGTTTTTAGATATATAAGTATTATTTATATATTCTTCTAATCCATTTTGTATATTTTTTGCAATCATAAGTATATTAGATGGATTTAATAATAGTTCTTGTCTAGTACTTGTGTTAATTCCAACTCCTGCATCTATTAATAAAATATTTGGATTTTTATTTTTTACTTCTAAAGCTATTTTACTTTGTTCTTTATCTTGACCTAAATAAATATATAAATTATTAGTAGCAAAGTTATCTAATTGTTTAGAATTAAAAGTTAAATTATTAGGATTAGTTTCATTAGGATAAATAGATTTAACTTTAGCATGATCTCCATATAATGTATCTGTAATAAACATTAAAGGATAAGATGTAGTAAGTATATTAGAGTTTTCAAACTCATTTATTTTAACCTTTACACAAGATGTCATAAACATTGTAAAAACTATTATTAAACATAATTTTATATAATTAAATTTTTTTTTCATATCATCACCTACAATAAATTATAACACAATAATTTTATATTTTTTTAAATTTATGGTATAATCTTTTTGTTTTATTACTTTGAGGTGAAAATGGATAATTTATTTAAAAAACTAGGGATTAATGTAGTTAATTCTAATCTTTATGATGTAGCTTTTTTACATTCTTCATATACTAATGAAAAAAATAGTAAAGAAGATTATGAAAGATTAGAGTTTTTAGGAGACGCTGTTTTAGAGTTAGTAGTAAGTGATTACTTATATAATAATTATCATTTAGTTGAAGGAGAAATGACTAAGACTAGAGCTAATTATGTTTGTGAAAAAGCTTTATCTACATATGCTTTAGAATTTAATTTGCCAGAATATATAAAACTTGGAAATGGTGAATTAAAAGCAGGGGGACTTTTAAAACCTACAATTTTAGCGGATATATTCGAAGCATTAATGGGAGCAATATATTTAGATTTAGGATTTGAAACAGTAAAAAAAATAATAATAACTATAATAAAACCTTATATAGATAAGCAAAGTAACTTTTTAGAAGATTATAAATCTAAATTACAAGAATTAGTTCAAACAGAAAAAAGAACAGTTGAATATAAACTTGTTGATGAAAGTGGACCAGCACATAATAAGAGTTTTACTTTTGAAGTAGTAATAAGTGGAATAAAATATGGAAGTGGAACAGGAGCTAGTAAAAAAATAGCAGAACAAAATGCTGCTAAAGAAGCTTTAGAAAAACTTGCATTATAAAAATAAGAAAAGGAGAAAAAATGAGTAAAATAAATATTTTTGCATTAGGAGGATTAAACGAAGTAGGTAAAAATATGTATGTTGTTAAAGTAGATGAAGAAATATACATATTTGATGCTGGTATGAAGTTTAATGTTGAAAATGCATATGGGGTAGATTATATATTACCCGATTTTAATTATTTAAAAGAAAATGAAAAGAAAATAAATGGTATTTTTATATCTCATGCACATAAGACACATATGGGAGCAGTTGTTGATATATTAAAAGAATTACCAAAAATAAAAATATATGGTTCTAATTTAACAATAGAAATTTTAAAAGAAGAACTTCAACTTAATGATATGAATTATAAAAAATATTCATTAAATAAATTAGTAGCACATAAAAATGTAGAGTTTAAGAAAACGTCTATATTTCCAATATCTGTAACTCACTCTATACCAGATAGTTTTATGTATGTACTTTATACAGAAGATGGAGCTATCGTATATAGTGGTGATTTAGTATTTGATATGTCTAAGAAAGGTAAATATAAAACTGATTTAGGAAAACTAGCATATGTTGGTAAAAAAGGTGTACTTTGTTTACTTAATGAATCTTATTATGCTAAAAATTCTGGTTATACAGCACCAAGAAACAATTCATATGATTATATAAACGAAGTGTTTAGCAAGACACATAATAGAATTATTACAACGATAAATATAGATCATATCTATAGATTACAAGAAATAATTGAAGCAGTAGAACAAAACCATAAGAAATTAATTATTATGGGATCTAAACTTCAAAGAAGAATAAATAAACTTATAGAGCTTAAATATTTAGAAATTAATGTTGAAATAGGTAGTTTAAATAACTTAAACGATAAGAATATTGTAGTTTTAGTAAGTGATGATAATGAACAAGCATTTACTAATTTAGATAGAATAGTAAAAGGATTTGATAAATTTTTAAAACTTAATAGTGATGATTATGTCTTTATTTCAGAACCAGATACAGTAGGTCTTGAAAGAAAGAAAGCTGTAATAATGGATGAAATAGCAAAACAAGCAGATGAAGTTATATCTATGGATAAAAATCATTTATTGTTTCATTCATCAAAAGAAGATATTAGAATGTTAATAAATTTAATGAATCCTAAATTTTATATGCCTATTAGAGGAGAATATAAAGATCAAGTTGCAAATGCAGATATAGCTTTAGTAGAAGGAATACCATCAAAAAATATTATTTTAAAAGAAAATGGTGATGTAGTAGAAATTAAAGATGGAAAACTACAAAAAACTAAAGAAAAAATAAAAGTAGATGAAATTTTAATAGATGGTCATTTTTCTGATGATGTAGGTGAACTTGTATTAAAAGATAGAGAATCATTAAGTAATAATGGAATAGTATTAATTACAGTTACACTTGATAGAATTACTAAAAAAGTGTTAAGTGATGTAGAAATAGTTACTAGAGGATTTATATTTGTTAAAGATAATAAAGATTTAATAGATTATACAAAAGAGATAACTTTAAAAGCTATTAATAATAACATCAAAGAAAAAGAAACTAAAAAGCAAGTTGACTATAATGCTGTAAAGAATGAAATAAGAGAAACTCTAGGTAAATATTATTATAAAGAAACAGAACTTAGACCTTTAGTAATAACTGTTGTACAAGAAGTTTAGTTATATTGAAATTTATCTGTTTTAGGACTACAATAATCTTAAAGGAGGCTTTATGAAAAAAAATCTTAAAACAATCGTAGTAATTATTGTTTCACTAGTAGTTTTAGCTTGTACTATATTTCTAGTTTGGAGTTTTTTAACAGAAAAAAATAATAAATTAAATAGTAAAACAGATAACACAGCTAATAAAGAAGAAAAGAAAAACGAAAATAAAAATGAAAAGTTAGATGTTAATTCTGATTTAGTTAAAAAACTAGAAAGTAAATTAGCATTTGAAAATAATGTTGGACAACATGCAACAAGAGAATTTAATCTTGATACAACAAAAAACAAACAAGAACAATTAAGATTAATCACAGCAAGTTTAGATCCTAAAAAAGCTGTTAAAAATACTTGTTCTGAATTTAATGCTAAGTATAAAGTAGCAAAATTACCAGGTAAAAAATCTACTTATAAACTAGTTCATGATTGTGATGAAATTATCAAAGATCTTGGAATAAAAGAAACTGTTTCTTTTACTAAAGAATATGTTGAAGAAGTAGCTAAAAATTTATTTGGTAGCGATTATAAATTAAATACTTTATTACCACTTTCTTTTTGTGCATGTTCTCCATCATGTGATGGTGATACTAGTGAATTAGGATGGTATTATGACGATAATGCTAAGTTATATATTAGATATGAACATATTAGTGTTCCAGCAGGAATTGGATGTGCAACACCTATATATGATTTAAAAGTAGATAGTGCAGAAAAAATAAATGGAGAAATAATATTAAATGCAACTTTAACATTAAACGAAGATAATACAGTTGGAGATCCAAATACATTTACTAAGAAAACATTTAAATTCGAATATAAATTTAAACAAGATTCAAACAAAGATTATTATTTATATAGTAAAACTTACAAAGAATAATTTTCTTTGTTTTTTATTAAATTAGGAGAGATATGAAAGATGTAGTTGTTTTTTCTTTAACATCTAATAAAGAATTAGTTAAAGAAATATGTTCTTATTTAAAGATAAAAGAAGGGGAAATAAAAATAGAACATTTTCTAGATGGAGAAGTTTTAGTAACTCCAAAAGAATCTGTAAGGGGTAAAAAAGTATTTATTATTCAATCTACTTGTAAACCAGTAAATGATAGATTAATGGAACTTTTAGTATGTGTAGATGCAGTAAAAAGAGCTAGTGCTAAAGAAATAGCAGTTATTGTTCCGTATTATGGTTATGCAAGACAAGATAGAAAAGCAGCGGCAAGACAACCAATAACAGCAAAACTAGTGGCAGATATGTTAATGATAGCAGGAATTGATAGAATTGTTACAGTTGATTTACATGCACAACAAATTCAAGGATTTTTTGATATAGCAACTGATGATTTAACTTTTATACCATTAATTGCAAAATATTTTGAAAATAAATTTAACAAAGAAGATAATATAGTAGTAGTATCTCCAGATCATGGAGGAACAGTAAGAGCTAGAAGATTAGCAGAAAGATTAGAAGCTCCAATTGCAATTATAGATAAAAGAAGACCAAGAGCTAATGTAGTAGAAGTAAGTAATGTTATAGGAGATGTTAAAGATAAAACTTGTATAGTAGTAGATGATATATGTGATACAGGAGGATCTTTAGTAGCGGGTGTAAATTTACTTAAAGAACATGGTGCAAAAGAAATATATACTTGTGTAACTCATGGAGTTTTTAGTAATAATGCTCTTGATAAAATAGAAGATAGTCCTATAAAAGAAATGATTATATCTAATACTATTCCTTTATCTGAAGAGATATTAAATAAATATAAAAAAATAAAAGTAATATCTATTGCTGAAATGTTAGCTTCAATTATATCTTCTATTGCAAAAGATAAATCAGTATCTAAAATATTTGATATGTATAAGATAAAAAGAGGAAGAAAATAATTTAAGGATATTAATTATGGATTTTGAAGAAAGACCTAAATGGAATGGTAATATAAGAGGTATTGTTAGTAACTATAAAGAAGTTGAAATACCTAAACATGTTACTATAGATGTTGAAAATTCTAAAACTAAAAAAGTGATTAGCTATAAATTACCAATAATAAAGTATGATGGAAAAGAGACTTTTACTTTAGATATTAGTAATTTAAATGAAGAAGATAAAAGAATAGTAGAATTAGCAATAGATAAAAGAGAAGAGTTTAAATATACTGATATTGAATTATTATTTTTAGAAGGTTCTAAATATGTAAGATTTGGTCCGGATTATAACTTTTCAATTGAAGATAATACTTTGATATGTGAGTATGACTATGAAGGTTATAGAAAGCTAGTAGAAAGAAACAAAGAAAGAAAAGAACAATTAAAAAAGGTTTTAGAAAATTATAAGAAAAATAAGAAAGAGAATTAAGATTAAGTCTTAATTTTTTTCTATATAAAGAAATACTTTTATAAAATGTCAATTTGTGATATAATCATAATGTTTTTTTGAGGGACGAATTATGAAAAAAAGAAATGTAGCAATTATAGCCCACGTTGATCATGGGAAAACAACTATAGTAAATGAAATATTAAAAGAAAGTATTAAAGATAAACATTTAGATTTATCAACAATTAGTATGGATAATAATAGTATCGAAAAAGAAAGAGGTATTACTATCCTTGCTAAACCAACATCTATTGAATATAAAGGATATAAAATTAATATTCTAGATACTCCAGGACATGCTGATTTTGGTGGAGAAGTAGAAAGAATTATGAATATGGTAGATGGTGTAATACTTGTTGTAGATTCTTATGAAGGTACTATGCCACAAACTAGATTTGTGTTAAAAAAAGCTTTAGAAAGAGGAGCTAAACCTATAGTTGTTATTAATAAAGTAGATAAAGAAAGTGCAAGAATTAAAGAAGTAGTAGATGAAGTTTATGAATTATTCATGGATTTAGATGCTAATGAAGATCAACTTGACTTTAAAATTATTTATACATCTGCAATTAATGGAACAAGTAGTTTAAGTGATGATTTAACAAAACAAGAAAAAGGTTTCCATAACTTACTTGATACTATTATAGAAGAAATACCAGAACCTAAAGGAAGTATAGAAGCTAATTTACAATTTCAACCAGCTTTACTAGATTATAGTGATTATACTGGAAGAATAGGTATTGGTATTGTAAAAAATGGAGTTATTAAATTAGGTCAAACTGTTGAAGTAGAAAGAATTGATGGAAGTAAAAAACAATTTAGAATTCAAAAATTATATGGATATGAATTTTTAAATAGAATTGAAATAGAAGAAGCAGAAGCAGGAGATGTAATTGGTATATCAGGACTTCCAGATATTTATGTTGGAGAAACAATAGGAGAAGTTGGAAAGGTAGAAAAATTACCACTTCTTAGAGTAGATGATGCTACTATGCAAATGACTTTTGGAGTTAATACTTCACCAATGGCAGGTAAAGAAGGTAAAATATTAACTGCTAGAAAAATAAAAGAAAGACTTGATAAAGAAAGTCAAAGAGATGTTTCTTTAAAGGTAAGAGATTTAGATAGTGAAAACTTTATAGTTTCAGGTAGAGGAGAACTTCACTTAGGTATTTTAATTGAAAACATGAGAAGAGAAGGTTTTGAAATACAAGTATCTAAACCAGAAGTAATTTATAAAGAAGAAAATGGTAAGAAATTAGAACCATATGAAATATTAGAAATAGAAACACCTAATGAATATGCTGGTACTATAATTGAAAAATTAGGTAATAGAGGTGCTAATTTAGACTTTATGGAAACTAATGATAAAAATATTACTACTTTAAAATATACTATAGCATCTCGTGGTTTAATTGGATTTGTTCATAATTTTCCTACATATACTAAAGGTTATGGAATAATGGCTCATTCATTTAAAGAATATAATATAGCTTCAACTCTAGATTTAGGAGAAAGAACTAATGGTGTATTAGTTAGTATGGAAAGTGGAAAGACTACTAGTTATGCATTAGGAGGACTTGAAGATAGAGGAGAAATGTTTGTTGAACCAGGTGTAATGGTTTATGAAGGACAAATAGTGGGTGAAAATAAAGGTGACAAAGATTTAGTGGTTAATGTTACTAAAGCTAAACAATTAACTAATATGCGTGCTGCAGGAAGTGATGCTACAGTAGTATTAAAGAAACCAAGAGCAATATCTTTAGAATATGCACTTGATTATATAAATAAAGACGAACTTGTAGAAGTAACACCTGAAAGTATTAGATTTAGAAAGAAAATATTAAATGCTAACGAAAGAAAAAGAGAAGGAAAGAATCTTTAATTTATTCCTTCTTTTTCTTTATCATGTTAGAATATATATAGGAGGATTTAATGAAAAAGGTGAGCATAAAAAATTATATTTATTTAGTAATTGTATATTTGTTTTTTATAGGAGGATGTTTGTTATTTGTAAAAATTTATAATTCATATAAGAATAATCGTTTTGAAACTTCAGTTATAAGGGGTAAAATGGATGAATTAAAATCTGTTGATGAATTAATAAATTTAAATTATGAATTTAATTTGAATAAAAAAGTGTTATATTTTTCTAATTCTAAAAATGAAGATGATAGAGAACTTGAAAGAAAAGTTTTAAATTATATTAAAAATAAAAAATTATCACATAAACTACTATATTTTAATTTAAAAGATATGAGTAAAGAAGATTATTCTAAAATTAATGAACTTTTAAACATAGATTTAAAAAATAACTCACCAGCATTTGTTTATATTGTCGATAATAAAGCAAAAGAAACATTATATAGTTCTAATAAAAAAACAGTTAATATTAAAAAAGTAGAAGAATTTTTAAAGGATAAGAACTTAAATGATTAATGTAGTATTATTTGAACCTGAAATACCTGGAAATACTGGTAATATAATGAGAACTTGTGTTGCTACAAATGCTAGACTTCATTTAATAAAACCTTTAGGATTTAAATTAGATGAAGCTAGTATTAAAAGATCAGGAGTTAACTATATAGATAAATTAGAATACTTTGTTTATGAAAATTATGATGATTTTTTAGAAAAAAATAAAGATGGGGATTTTTTCTATTTTACAAGATATGGTAAGAAACCTCATGATTCTTTTAATTATAAAGAATATAAAAATATCTATTTAATATTTGGTAAAGAATCAACAGGTATACCCAAAGAGATATTAAAAGATCATTTAGATAGATGTATGAGAATACCTATGTCAATAAATGTTAGAGCACTTAATTTATCTAATTCAGTAGCAATATGTGTTTATGAAGTATTAAGACAAAATAATTATTTTGATTTATTAAGAGAAGAACCTCATAAATCAAAAGATTATTTGATTGAAGAATAAAATATTAATAAAGTATTGAAAAATAAAGAAAAATTTTGTATACTTTAGAAGTATTGTGGTTCCTTAGCTCAGTTGGTAGAGCAACTGACTCTTAATCAGTGGGTCTAGGGTTCGAGCCCCTAAGGAACCACCATATATTGGAGACATACTCAAGAGGCTGAAGAGGCGCCCCTGCTAAGGGTGTAGATTGGGAAACTGATGCGAGAGTTCAAATCTCTCTGTCTCCGCCAATTTAAAATAAAAACCTTATTTTTATAAATAAGGATTTTTTATAGGGAATTAGTTTAATGGTAAAACTATGGTCTCCAAAACCATCGTCAAGTGTTCGATTCACTTATTCCCTGCCATTAGAAAGAAACGTCGAACATTCGACATTAATATAAAACTTGATTTTTCAATCAAGTTTTTTTATTGTACTAAAGTTTCTAATTATTAATTTATGTATTCTTGAAAAATACTTTTTATATAATTGCTATTAATCCAAAAACATCTCCTTTTGATCTTGTTTAATTTTAAAAAATCAGCTTAAAATATAAATATATGGTTAATCTTTATAGATAATTATCATATAATATTATTTGTTAAAAATTAATCTTTTTAATCTATTGATTTATAAAGTTTAAGAATATCTATCAGGAGGTGAATTATGGGATTAATTAATAATACTGTAAGTTTAGAAAATAATTATGAATTATATAAAAAGATATTTAAAGAAGAAAAAGCATATCTTGAAAGTGTATTTAAAGAAAATAGATTTAAAATAGAACATGTTGGATCTACATCAGTTAAAAATTTACTTTCTAAACCAGTAGTAGATATAGCAATTGGAGTAGATGATTTAAATAGTTTTAAAAAATATTATTCTTTATTAAATAAAAGATATACTATTACTGAAAACTTAGAAAAAGAAGAAATATTACTCGTAAAAGAAAATGAAAAAGAAACATTTTGTTTAATTCATGTATTAGATATCAATAGTAATCGTTATATTAATATGATTAAATTTAGAAATATATTAATTAATAATCTTGATATATTAAAAAAATATGAAAATTTAAAAATAGATTTAGCTAAAAAATATAAAGATGATAGAAAAAATTATACTAAATCTAAAAATGAATTTATTAATAAAGTTTTAAAAAAATAAAAAAGAGATAGATTAAATTAGCAATTAAATCAAAATCTCTTCTTTATTACATAATATAATAATTCATTTATTTTTTTATACTAAAATTCGTCTTTTTTTCTTCTTTTTAAATTTTAAAAATAAAAAAACTCTTATTTCTAAGAGTTTTAATTCTTATATGGTGGAGCATAGCGGGATCGAACCGCTGACCTCCACGGTGCAAGCGTGGCGCTCTCCCAGCTGAGCTAATGCCCCATAAGACAATTTAAATGATAAAAGAAAAAATGATTTTTGTCAATTGTTTTTAAGTAATTTATAAAAATTCTCAAAGAAAAATATAAACATACATGTTATAATCAAAATGGTGATTAAAAATGTATGAATATATAAAAGGTAAAATAACTGACGTAATGGCAGATAAAATAATTATAGAAAATAATAATATAGGATATGAAGTATATACATCTAATCCATATTATTTTGAAATAGATAAAGAATATAAAGTATATATTTATTTAAATATAAAAGAAGATGAACACAGTTTATTTGGTTTTAAAGATAAAGTAGAAAAACAAATGTTTTTAAAACTTATCTCGGTTAAAGGAGTTGGTCCTAAAACTGCACTTCCTATACTTGCAACTGGATCAATTAATGGAATAGTAGATGCTATTGAAAGAGAAAATATTTTATATTTAAAAAAATTTCCTAAGATTGGTGAAAAAGTAGCTAAACAAATAATACTAGATTTAAAAGGTAAATTTAAAAATGTTGATTTAGGAGTTAGTGAAGAATTTAATAGTAATGAAGAACTTTATGAAACACTTAAAAGTCTTGGTTATAAAGATAAAGAAATTAAAACTATTTTACCTAAGATAAGTGGAGATTTAACATTAGAAGAAAAAGTAAAAGAAGGATTAAAACTTTTACTTAAGTAGGTGAAGAATGGATAGTATAGTAAGAGATGAAAATATAAAAGAAGAATATGAAGAAAGCTTACGTCCTTTAAGAATAAAAGATTATATTGGTCAAGCTGATGTTAAAAATAATATAGATGTATTTATAAAAGCAGCTAAGATAAGAGATGAATCTTTAGATCATGTATTGCTTTATGGTCCTCCTGGGCTTGGTAAAACAACACTTGCTCATATTATAGCTAATGAAATGGGAACAAATATTAAAACTATAACAGGTCCTTCTATAGAAAAGACTGGAGATCTTGCAGCAGTATTATCTTCACTTGAACCAGGAGATGTTTTATTTATTGATGAAATACATCGACTTCCTTCTTTTGTGGAAGAAATACTTTATCCAGCTATGGAAGATTTTACTTTAGATATACTAGTAGGAGGTGAGGGGAGTAGTAAAACAGTTAGAATTTCACTTCCTCCATTTACTTTAGTAGGTGCAACTACAAGAGCTGGAGATTTAACAGCACCTTTAAGAGATAGATTTGGTATTATTGCTAAATTAAAATATTATACTGATGAAGAACTTTTTGAGATAGTTAAGAGAACTTCTAAAGTATTAAAAATAGATATAGATGAAGAAGCAGCATATGAACTTGCTAAAAGAAGTAGAGGAACACCTAGAATTGCTAATAGACTTTTTAAAAGAGTAAGTGATTTTGCAATAGTAGAAGATAATGATTATATAGATATAGAAGTTACTAAGAATGCACTTGATCGACTTAAAGTTGATAAAGTAGGACTTGATGAGACTGACCATCAATTACTTGCTGCAATAATTAAAAAATTTAATGGTGGACCAGTAGGTATAGAATCTATTGCAAGTGTAATAGGAGAAGAACCTTCAACAATTGAAGATGTTTATGAACCTTATTTATTACAAAAAGGATTTTTAAAAAGAACTCCAAGAGGAAGAGTTGTTACAGATTTAGGATATAAGCAAGTTGGTTTAAAATATCAAAATTCATTATTTGATTTAGATAATTTTGAAGATGAATAAATAGTAAAATATTTTGTAAACTAGGAAATATAGTGAGTTTAATTGACAAATACACTGTAATGTTATAATATAAAATCAGTTTATTGAAAGAGGAGAGAAGATTATGTTTTTAGATGGATGTACACCAGAATTAGTAACTTTAATTAAAATAGTTAAATTAGCTTTAGGGTTAATTCAAATAGTAGTTCCTATATTATTAATTATTTTTGCTACATTAGATTTAGCAAAAGCAGTTACTACACAAGATGACAAAGCTATGACAAAAGCGATATCTACAGTAGGAAAACGTATAGTATTTGCAATAGCAGTATTCTTAGTAGTAGTTATAGTTCAATTAGTAATGAACATGGTATCAACTAATGTACAAAACAGTGGATCTGATACAGGTCTAGGTACATTTACTAGTTGTTGGAATGCTCAATAATAAAAAATATTAAGAAGATTTAAAAATCTTCTTTTTTTTTCGAAAAAAATTAAATTTTTTTGAATAACTAGATGAGGGAAGAGAAATGATTAATAATTTTGAAGTAGTTAGGCAAGAAGATTTAACTGATTGTGGAGCATGTTGTTTGAAAATGATTATTAAGTATTATGGAGGTGATTATCCACTTTTTCATTTAAAACAATTAACTCATACTGATCAGTTTGGAACAAATGCTTTTTTAATTAAAGAAGCAGCTTTAAAGTTAGGATTAAATGCAAAAGTATTAAATGGTAATTTAGAAGATATAAAAGAAGAAGATTTACCAGTTATAGCTCATGTTATACCCGATAAATCATATGAACATTTTATAGTAATTTATAAATTAGATAAAAAGCATGCTTTAGTTACTATAGCAGATCCCGCACTTGGTAAAAGAGTTATAACATATGGAGATTTTTTTGAAATATCTAGTGGAAATTTTATATTTTTTGATGTTAATAAAAAATTAGCTAAAATAAATACTAGTAAAGAAATTAATAACATTATTGTTGAAAGTTTTATAAATAATAAAACATTATTTATATATATTATAATGTTTTCTATATTTTTTATATTTTTAAATATATTATCTTCTTATAGTTTTAAATTTTTAATAGATAATGTTTATTCTTATAATAGTATAAATAATTTAATATTTTTCTTTATTGTTTTTAATTTTATTAATATATTTAAAAATATTTTTCAATATATAAGAATTAATATGATAAATCATTTTAATTTTAAATTAGATAAAATATTAATTACTAAATTATTTAATCATTTAGTTTATCTTCCCTTTTTATACTATAAAAATAAATCTAGTGCAGATGTAGTAAATAGAATAAACGATTTAATTAATGTTAAAAACAATTTAACAAAGATTTTTTTATCAATAATAATAGATGGTTTATTAGCATTTTCTATATTGATAGTTTTATTTAAAATAAACTTTTTACTTACAGTTTTATCTTTATTTTTAGTATTAATCTATCTATTTATAATTCTTATAACTAGTCCAATTTATAATTATTATATAGAAGAAGAAAAGATAAAAGAAAGTGAAGTTAATAGTTTTTTACATTCTAATTTAAGAACAATGGATAGTATTAAAAATTTAAATATTGAAGATTATGTTTCTAATAAATTTAATTCAATATATGAAAAGTTTTATTCTATAAATAAAAAAAACAATTGTTTTATAAATAAAATAATGTTTATAAAAAATTTTCTTCATGATATCTATTTCGTTTTTTTATATTATATTGCTAGTAAACTTATTGTTTCAAATAAGTTTGATTTAGCTATGTTTATTACATATATTAGTTTACTTAGTTATTTTATTGAACCAGTAAAAAATATTATTGATTTAAATATTGATATAAAAAATACAAATTTAAGTTTAAAAAGAGTTAATGAACTTTTTAATATAAAAGAAGAAAAATTTATAATAGATGAAAAATATCAAAAAAATATATTGAAAGGAGATATAGAATTTAAAAATATAAGTTATTCTTATAATGGATATCAAGATATATTAAAAGATTTTTCTTTAAAAATAAAAGAAAATTCTAAAGTTTTAATAAGTGGAGAGACTGGTAGTGGTAAAAGTACAATAGCAAGAATACTTATGAATTATTTTAAAGTAGATAAGGGAGAAATATTAATTAATAAAAAAACGCTTTCTTCATATAATTTAATTAATATTAGAGAAAATATTACTTATGTTTCTCAAAATGAAACTATATATAAAGATTCTTTATATAATAATATAGTTTTAGAAGAGAATGTTACTTATGATGAATTTTTAAATATATGTAAAATGTGTAAAATAGATGAAATAATAAATAAGCATAAATTTAAGTATGATATGAATTTAGAAGAAGATGGATTTGGACTTAGTGGAGGAGAAAAATCAAGAATATTTTTAGCGAGAGCTTTAATAAAAAAATCATCTATTTATATATTTGATGAAACTTTATCTAATGTAGATATAGATAAAGAAAAAGAAATATTAGAAGATGTATTTGCTAATTTTACAAATTCAACTTTTATAGTTATTACTCATAGATTGGCGAATAAAAAACTTTTTAATAAAGTTTATAATTTGAATGAGGTAAATAATGTATAAAAAAATAATATTAATTATAATTTTTGTTTTTTCCTTAGTGATTATAAATTTTAAGTTTAAAATAACTAATTATCATTATTTAAATATTTTAGCAAAAGAAAACAGTTTTTATTCAGTTATAAGAGAAGAAGATTTAGAAAAAATAATAGATAAAAAAGAATTTATTTATAAAGATAATAAATATAATTATGAAATTATTAACATAGATAAAACTATTTTAAATAATCAAGTATTGATAAATATAAATATAAAAACTAATCTTAAATATATATCACAAAATACTTATAAAGTTACTATAAAATTAGATGAAATTACATTGCTAGATTATATTTTTAATTATTTAAGAGGTAAAAGATGAAAGAATTAAGAGAAGAAGAAGAAAAAGAAGTGAAAGGAGGTAGTGGTATTGGAATAGTTATCGGTTTAATAGCTTTTGGTCTTTTTGGTCTAATAGCAGGAATTATTGACGGCTACTCAAGGCCACTAGTATGCAGAAAATGAAAGAAGTAAGAAAAGAAGATGCAATAAATATAAAAGGTGGAGCTATAACTATAACTTTAATAAATGCTTTTATAACTCTAGGTAAATTAACATTTGAAATAGGTAAATCTTTAGGGACAGCAATTAGAAGAGGTTTTAAAAATGTCTGCAAAATTTAAAAATATATTGTTAATTATCCTAGGAAGTATTTTAAGCTTTAGTTTATTTTATTTAGTAGGTTTTGTTATAAGTCAAATTATATTTAAATAAAGAGAAACTCAATTCAAAATAGAATTGAGTTTTTTGTTTAACAAAATATAAACTATTCTTTAATTAACTATTATTTTTTGTTATAATTTATTATAGGTGAAGATATGGGAAGAAGAGCACAAAAAAACATAATTACTGAAAATAAAATTAGAATAACTGGAGCTATATTAACTTTATTTGCAATATGTGGAATTATTTTTAAAGAAGGAAGCTTTGCAGCAATATCTAAAGCTGGTGCAATATATTTATTTGGGATATATTACATAGTGTTTTTAATAGCTTTATTAGTTTTTTCAGGATATATGCTTATAAAAAATGAATTGCCAAAAGCCAAAATTATTTTTAATAAAAAAATGATAGGTGTTTATTTGATTGTAATAGCATTACTTACTCTTGCAAGTTTGAATTTTTATAATAAAGAAACATTTGAAGTGTTTATGAAAAATCATTTAGAAGTAATAAATAATTCAATTACATTAATGTTTAGTAATAAAGTTTATGTTATTAAAACCGGTGGTTTAATAGGAGGAGCTTTTTCTTATTTATTTGGTATGTTATTTTCACTAAATGGAGCTAAAATATTCTCTTATCTTTTAATAGTTTTTGGTGTTTGTGTAATAACAGGTTTTTCAATTTTAGATTTTTTCAAAAATAATTATTATAAAGTAAAAGAAAGTGATTTATTTACAAAAAAAGAAGAAAAGGATAAAGCTAAAGAAGAAAATAAAGAAGAAGAAAATAATAAACCGTTTATATCTTCTATATCTAATTTGTTTTTAAAAGAAGATGATCAAGATGATGTTAAAAAAGATGATCAATATATAGTTGATTTAAAAGAATTAGAACAATATAAAACTAAAAATGAATCTAAAGTTATTTTGGAAGATTTACAAAAAACTATGGAATTAAAACAAGTTATAGAAGAAGATTTTACTTTGGAAAACAATCAAAAATCTCTTGATAAAGAATATGTGTTACCAACTTTAGATATATTAAAACCAATAAAAAATAAACTTAAAGATAGAAATAAAATGGTTCAAAAAGTTAGTTCTATTTTAGTTCAAACACTTTCAGAATATCAAGTTGAAGCTCAAGTTGTAGATGCTCATATTGGACCTTCATTTACTCAATATGAATTAACGATTAGATCTGGTACTAAGTTATCAAAAATCTTAGCTTTAGATAAAGAACTTAGTTTAAGTTTAGGAGTAAAAGATGTAAAAATCGAAGCTCCAATACCTGGTAAAAAGACTGTTGGTATAGAAGTTGCTAACGATGAAACTGATATGGTTGGTTTAAGAGAAATATTAGAAAAAGAACCACTTAATAAAAAGGATAATAAACTTTTAGTAGCACTTGGTAAAAACGTTATGGGACTTGCTAAGTTTTGTGAAATTAATAAAACTCCCCATTTACTTGTAGCAGGATCTACTGGTAGTGGTAAATCAGTTTGTATTAATGGAATTATTATTTCAATTTTAATGCGTGCAAAACCAGATGAAGTAAAACTTATGTTAATAGATCCTAAAAAAGTGGAACTTGGTATATATAATGGGATTCCTCATTTAATGAGACCAGTTGTAACAGATCCTAGACAAGCTAGTGTAGCTCTTCAAAAATTAGTAGAAGAAATGGAAAGAAGATTTTCTACTTTTGAAAGAAGTAAAGTTAAAAATATAGAAGGATATAATTCTTTAGGAATTGAAAAAATGCCATATATTGTTTGTATAATTGATGAGCTTGCAGACCTTATGATGGTAGCTAGTAAAGAAGTTCAAGCATCTATCATGAGAATTACACAAATGGCTAGAGCTGCTGGAATTCACTTAATAGTAGCAACTCAAAGACCATCTACCGATATTATTACAGGGGTAGTTAAATCAAATATTCCATCTCGTATATCTTTTGCAGTATCTTCAGGTATTGACTCTAGAACAATACTTGATCAAACTGGAGCAGAAAAGTTACTTGGTAAAGGGGATATGCTTTTTAAACCAATAGATGATAATAATCCTGAAAGAATTCAAGGAGCTTTTGTATCAGATGAAGAAATAGCAAAAGTAGTTGATTATGCAGTAGCACAACAAATAGAAACTCATGTAGATAATTTATTTATGGATTTAGAAACACCTGATACTAAAAATGAAGTAAAAATAGAATCTTCAAAAGAAGAAGATACAAGTGATGATGAAGAAGCATTTTATAATGATGTATTAGACTTTGCAATAAATGCTGGAAAGATAAGTGCATCTTTAATTCAAAGACATTTTAGAGTAGGATATAATAAAGCGGCAAGAACAATAGATACTTTAGAAGAAAGAGGTGTTATAGGACCAAGTAACGGTTCTAAACCAAGAGAAGTTTTAATACCAAAAGAAGAAATATAAAAGGGAGTAAATATGATAGGGAATATAATTGAGGTACTAGGAAGTAGAGTAAGAGTTAACTTAGCTATTGATATTACAAGTCAAAATAATTTTATAGGTGTTCATGTAATATTTGAAGATAACGATAAATTGATAGTTGGAGAAATAGTTTTTTTAGATAAAAAAGAATGTCATATAAATATTGTTGGAGAAATAGTTAATAATAAATTTGTCTCAGGAATAAACGATAGACCATCTTTTAAATCAAAGGTTAGAATTATTACTATGCCTGAATTAGAATTAATTTTAGGTAAGCAAGAAAAAACACCAGATAAGACTTTCTTTGGTTTATCTACGGTTTATAAAAATTATAAAATTAATGTTGATACAAATAGTTTCTTTTCTAATCATTTTGCAATATTTGGAAATAGTGGAAGTGGTAAAAGTTGTACTTTTGCTAAAATACTTCAAAGTGTATTTGATAATAGTGAAAATCCACCGGTTAAATCAAGATTTATTATATTTGATGCGTATGGAGAATATATAAAAGCTTTTTCACATATTAATACTATTAATTCAAAATTATCTACAAAAGTAATTACTACTGATATTAAAGATACAAATAATGAACTTTTACAAATACCAGTATGGTTACTAGATATAGATGATATAGCTCTTTTGTTAAATGCTGATAGAGCAGAACAACTTCCTATAATTGAAAAAGCTTTAAAATTAGCACCTATTTTTAAAAGTGAAAATGAAGAGATAATTAAACTTAAAAATGATATTATAGCAAGAGCTTTAATAGATATAGTTAGAAGTGGTAAAGAATCTACAATTATTAGAGATCAACTAGTTGCGGTTTTATCTACATATTTTACAAAAGATTTAAATTTAAATAGTGAAATACATCAACCTGGATATGTAAGAACATTTAAACAGTGTCTTCAAGTGGATTCTATGGGTAAAATGGCTGATATAGAATTAGTTGTTAGCTTTTTAAATAGTTTTATAGATAATAATTTTAAAATACCAGATCCAGATGGAAGTGTAGTATATAATCTAGTTGATTTAAAGAGTGCACTTGATTTTGCTCTTATATCAGAAGGTATATTAAAGAGTGAAAAAATATTTGATTATGCTAATGTACTTAGTGTAAGACTTAATTCTTTAGCTAATTCAGAATACGGTAAATATTTTTCTATAAATGAAAAGATGACTAAAGAAGAATATATTTCATATTTATTTTTAAATAAAGAAAATCGTTTAGCTCAAGTTTTAGATGTCAATATTAACTATGTAGATGATAGACTTGGTAAAGTAATAGCTAAGATAATAGCTAGAATGGTATTTAATGTTTTAGTAAAAAGTCCTATAAGAGGAGCAAATCCTATACATATAGTTATTGAAGAAGCACATAGATATGTTCAAGAAGATAATGATTTAAAATTACTTGGATATAATATATTTGATAGAATTACTAAAGAAGGAAGAAAATATGGTACTATTTTAGGGCTTATTACTCAAAGACCAAGTGAACTTACAGATACATCAGTATCACAATGTGCTAACTTTATAATATTAAAAATTCAACATCCTAAAGACTTAGAATATGTTGCTAATATGGTACCAAATATAAGTCAAGAAGGAATAAATCAAGTTAAAAACTTACCAGCTGGAACATGTTTAGCATTTGGAAGTGCATTTCCATTATCTATAAATATTAAGTTTCCACTTGCAAGTCCAGAACCTCTATCAAATAATAGTGATATAGTGAAAATTTGGTATAGTAATTAAAATTGATGACAAAGATAAAAAAATTTGATATTATTTTAATGTATAAGATAAAGGAGTTTAATAAATTATGGCGTTTAATTTGAAAACTATATTTTCTAATAAAGATGAAAATGATGGGATGGACGAATATGTAAGTGATGATAGAGGACAATCTGAAGTAACAGATAAAATGATTATTTTAGAACCTCGTGCATTTTCGGAAGCAAAACAAATCGCAGATTATTTAAAAAAGAGAAATGGAGTTATAGTTAATTTAAAAAGAGTTACACCAGATCAAGGTAAAAGAATAGTAGACTTTTTAAATGGAACTTTATATGCTCTTGGAGGAATAATTCAAAAATTAGGTAGTGGAATATTTTTATGTACACCTAAAAATATTGGTGTAGAAGGAGAAATATCTCACGAAACAGAAATTAAGAATAAAAAAGAAGAAAATGAATTAGATTTTTAATTATTTAATTTATAGGGTGAAAAGATGAATAATTTTTCTTATGAAGCAAATGGATACAATAAAAAAGAAGTTAATGATTTTATTGATAATGTTATAGTTAATATAGAAAAATTAGTTGAAAAGTGTAATGATTATGAAAAAAAATTAAAAGTTTTAACTAATGAACTTAATGGATATAAAAATAAAGAAAAAGAACTTGGAGAATCTTTAATAAAAGCTACAGAAATTTCTCATACTATTAGAGAAAATGCTTTGAAAGAAAGAGATTTACTTATTCAAAGAGCAAGTGAAGAAAAAGAATTAATATTAAATAATGCTTACCAAGAATTAAAAAATATTGAATTAAAAAGATTAACTATTATTCAAAATATAGAAATATATAAAGAAAAATTAAATTTCATATTAAAAGAACAAGAAAAATATTTAAAGGAAATAGATATTATTACAAAAGAAAGTGAGTAAAAAATGGCAAAAGAAATAAAAAAAGAAAATAAAAAAGTAAATAAAGAACCTAAGAAGATAGAAAAGGTTGTAGAAACAAAAAAAGAAGAAGTAAAAGAAGTTAAAAAAATAAGTAAAAACAATGAAACTATATTTACTATGATAATTGATAAATTAAAACAATGTAAATTAAAAGAATATTCAGTATATATATCATTAGTATCACTAATTATTACTATTATATTATTAGTTATAGTATTAATTGATAAACCTAAATTAGATTTATTACATTCATATTTAGGACCACAAATAAAAGCAATCGAAGAACAAAAGAAATTAGCTAGTAAATATAATTCATTAATAGCTGGATTTAAAAAGATTACAGCAGAAGAAATAGTAAGTAAATTTAATGATGATAAAGTAACTTTCGTATATTATGGAAGAAGTGGATGTCAATATTGTGTTAAATATGCACCAGTTGTAAAAGAAGTAGCTAAAGAAAAGAAAGTTGATTTCTATTATTTTAATGCTGATGAATTAACTCAAGAAGCAGCAGAAAAATTAATAGCATTAGATAAAACATTTAATGAAGGATTAAGAGGAACTCCATTTACATTTGCATTTAAGAATGGTAAATTACTTGGAAGTATACCAGGATATGTAGAAAAAACAGAATTAGTTAAATTTATTGAATCAGTTAATAAATAAGAAAACAGGTTTTAAACCTGTTTTTTATATTTCAATAACTCCTTTTACTTCATTTATATGTTCCATTAAAAAACTTTCTATACCATCTTTAATAGTATAATCTTTCATAATACAACCAGCACATGCACCTAGTAATTTTATGTAAACAATACCATCTTCAAATTTTATTACTTCGATATCACCACCATCATTTTGTATATAAGGTTTAACGATATCTAAACATTCATTAATTAGTTCTAAAATATTCTTATCTTCTTTTTTCATATGAAATATTATACATTAAATAATATTATTTTTAAAGATATAGTGTTATAATTAGGCTATGTATAAAGAAAAACAAGTAGTAAAAGGTTTAGTTACAGGTATAACAGAATATGGAATATTTTTAAAATTCGATAATGAATATACAGGGTTACTTCATATATCTGAGATGTCTAATAAGTATGTTACAGATATAAATTCTTATGCTAAAGTAGGAGATTATATCTTTTTAAAAGTCTTAGAAGTAGATAATGAAACTAAACATTTAAAATTAACAATAAAATATAAAGAAAATAAAAAATATGTAGAAATAGAAGAAAGTAAAGAAGGTTTTACTAAGTTAAATAAAGAGTTAAATAATTTTGTAAATAAAAAGATAAAAGAAATAAATAATAGAGATATTGCATAATAATTTAATTTTTGATACTATTATATATAGTAAAGTAAGAATAGGAAATAATAGTATGAAAATAATGGATTTTATGAGTTTTGATTTATCTTGGTTTAAATCTTTACCAGGTATATTACTTATTTTAGGATGTTTTTGTTTAATAATAGCAATTATCTTAATACCAACATTAACAAAGAAAAAAGATGATTTTGAATTAGATTTAGATCCTAAAGAAGGTGAAGAATTACTTAATAAAGTAGAAGATATAGCACCTGTAAATAAAACTGTAGTTTCTGTTAATAAACCTATAGTAGAAGAAATAAAAGAAGAAGTTAATCCAGTAGTACAAACTTCTCAAGTAGTAGAAGAAGTAAAACCAGTTGAACTTAACAATTCTTTTGAAGTAAAGGAAAATATTTCTCTTCCTATAGTTAATGAACCAGTAGTTGAAATAAAACCTGAAGTAAAAGAAAATATCGTTACAGAAATCAAAGAAGAAGTTAATCCAGTTTCTTCAAATTTAAATGTTTTACCTGTTGAAGAAATAAAATTAGAACCATCTATGCCTATAGTGGAAGAAGTAAAACCACTAGAAGTTAATAATTCATTTGAAGTAAAAGAAAATATGACTATTCCTGAAGTTATTCCTTCAGTTGAAACACCGGTAACTCTATCACAAAATGAAGAAATAACTATTAAAAATGATTCATTTGGAGGAGAAAAATTATTACCAGATGATTTTAAAATTGAAATAAATGAAAGAAAAGAAGCTTTTGGAGGAGAAAAACTATTACCAGATGATTTTAAACCTGAAATAGAAAAACCTCATTTATCTAATACTCAAAGCTTTAGTTTAAGAGATATTGCTATACAAAAAGAACAACCAGTAACTCCTGAAGTAAAAGAAGAAGTTATTCCTAATATTCATACATTTAAAGAAGTAAAAGAAGAAGTTATTCCAGTAGTAGAACCAAGAGTAGAAGCTAAAAAAGAAGATATAGAACTTTTAGAATTATAAGACATTAAAAATGTCTTTTTTTATTGCAAATTTTTAATTTTTTTTAAAATATGTTATAATTATATTGCCTGTTAATAGGAGGATATTTGAAAGAATTATTTGCAATATCCTTGATAAGTTTGGCATCTTTATTTACAAATAATAACAAGAGTATTAAAGATATAAATGAATTTATGAGTGTTGCTAAGACTAAAGTTAACAGAAAAATAGTATATGAAAATATGACTATTGAAGAATTAGGAGCGAAGATTGAAAAATCACTTAATTCTAATTTAACAGGTAAAGGTTTAGTTTTTGCAAAATACTCAGTTCAATATAATATAGATCCATATATGGCAGTTGCGATATCATTACACGAAACTGGATGTAAATGGAGTTGTAGTACTTTAGTTAAAAGATGTAATAATATAGGTGGTCAAAAAGGGAATCCAGGTTGTATGGGTTCTTATCAAGGGTTTAGCACTTTGGATGAAGGAATAGAAGGTTTCTTTATAAACTTAAAGAGAAACTATATAGATTATGGTTTAACTACTCCTGAAGCAATTAATCCTAAGTATGCTGAAAATAAAGAGTGGCATGTAAATATAAGAAAATACATGAATATAGTTAAAAACTCTTAAATTTGATTTTATAAAAAAAGTAAAAATCAGAAAAATCAAAAAATCATTTTTTTGATTTTTTTATTTTTTTATAAAAGTTTTTAATATTAAAATCTAATAAAAGCTTATAAAATAAAGAAATAATAAAAAATATTTAAAGTACAAAAATCTAAAAATGTCAATTTTGTAAATTTACAAAATTTTAAAAAATTAATTTTTTGATTTTTTGTTGTTAAATCAAGCTTTTAGAAAAAACTTAAAAAAAACTCTCTTTTTTCATATTGACTATGATAATTAAAAATACGAAAATGAAAATAGAAAGGAGAGGTTATATGAAAGAAGAAAGCAATTTAAAAGATATTATTGTAATTAAAAGAAATGGTAAAAAAGTTTCTTTTGATGAGACGAAAATAGCTTTAGCAATACAAAAGGGGTTTGATAGTGTTGATGATGAAGATAATAGAAAATACGATACTAAAGATACACAAAAAGTACTAGACAGAGTTATAAAAAATATAGAAGAACAAAAACCGGAAAAATTAAAAATTGAAGAAATTCAAGATTTAATTGAAAGTTCTTTAAAACATTATAACTATAATGAAGTTTATGAATCTTTTTCAAATTATAGAGAAAAAAGAAGAGAATCAAGAGAATTTTTCTTTGATGATAAGAAAAAACATAAGTTTTTAAAAACTATAGAATCTTTAGGTTTAAAGAGTTCTTTTGAAGATAATTCAAAAAGAGAAAATGCTAATGTAAATGGTGATACTGCAATGGGGACTATGCTTCAATATGGTTCGACAATATCAAAAGAATTTTCAAAAGCATATTTAATGAAGAAAAAATATTCAGAATTACATGATGAAGGTTACATTCACATACATGATTTAGATTTCTATGCAATGGGTACTACAACATGTAATCAATTAGATTTAGAAAAACTATTTAAAACAGGTTTTTCAACAGGTCATGGACACATTAGACCACCAAAAGATATTATGAGTTATGCAGCACTAGCAGCTATCGTAATACAAGCTAATCAAAATGATCAACATGGAGGACAAGCAATACCAGCATTTGATTATTATTTATCCCCTGGTGTCTTAATGACATTTAAAAAACAATTAAAACAAACAATTAGTGAATTTATAGATTTAATGGGATTTTCAAATTATTTAAATATGAATACTATTGTTAAAGAAATAGATAAAATAACAACTATTACAATAGATAAAACAATATTTGAAAAATTTATAAAAGAAAATGAAGTATTAGATAGATTATTTACTGTGGCGATAGAAAAAGCTTATATGAAAACAAATAGAATTACATATCAAGCTATGGAAGGATTTATTCATAATCTAAATACAATGCACTCTAGAGCAGGAGCACAAGTACCGTTTTCATCAATTAATTTTGGAACTGATACTAGTGCTGAAGGTAGAATGGTTATTAAAAACTACTTATATGCTTTAGATAGTGGACTTGGAAGAGGAGAAACACCAATATTTCCAATATCTATATTTAAAGTAAAAGAAGGTGTTAACTTCAATAAAGAAGATCCTAACTATGATTTATTTAGATTATCTTGTGAAGTATCATCAAAAAGATTATTTCCAAACTTCTCATTTATAGATTCTAAATTTAATAAAGAATACTATAAAGAAGGTGATTACAAAACTGAAGTAGGTTATATGGGATGTAGAACTAGAGTTATGGCTAATGTGGCAGATCCTAGTAAAGCAATTACACCAGGAAGAGGTAATTTATCATTTACTTCAATTAACTTAGTAAGACTTGGTATTAAACATGGAATAGTAAATGGAGAAACTGATTTAAAAGGATTCTATCAAGAATTAAAAGAATTACTTGAAGATGTAAAAGATCAATTACTAGAAAGATTTCAATATCAATGTGAAAAAAGAGTATATAATTTTCCATTCTTAATGGGACAAGGTATTTGGTTAGATTCAGAAAAATTAAAACCAACAGATAAAGTTAGAAGAGTACTTAAACACGGTACATTATCAATTGGATTTATTGGACTTGCAGAATGTTTAAAAGCATTAATTGGTAAACATCACGGTGAAAGTGAAGAAGCTGAAAAATTAGGTCGTGAAATAATTAGTTTTATGAGAAAACAAATTGATGAATATGCCAATAGTTATACTTTAAATTTCAGTTTAATAGCAACACCAGCAGAAGGACTTTCTGGAAGATTTACTAAGATAGATAGAGCAATATATGGAAAATTAAAAGGAATTACTGATAGAGATTATTATACTAATTCATTCCATGTACCAGTTTATTACAATACAAGTATTAAACATAAGATAGAAGTTGAAGCACCATATCATGCTTTAACTAATGGGGGACATATTTCATACATAGAATTAGATGGTGATACTAGTGCCAATGTAGATGCTTTTGAAAAAGTAGTAAGACTTATGAAAGAATATGAAATTGGTTATGGAGCAATAAACCATCCAGTTGATAGAGATCCAGTTTGTGGATATGTAGGAGTAATAAATGATACATGTCCAAGATGTGGAAGAAAAGATGAAGAAGCAATAAGTTTCGAAAGATTACAAAATTTAGATTGTTGTTCATTAATAAGGAGGAGTTAATTATGAAAAACGAAAAAATGGTAGGAGAAAAAGTTAAATTCGAAAGAATTAGAAGAATTACTGGTTATTTAGTAGGTACTGTAGATAGATTTAATGACGGAAAAAGAAGTGAAGAAAAAGATAGAGTTAAACATTCAGGAATAAAAGATATTTATCTATAAAATGAAAATCAAATTAGCATCATCTATCATGAGAGATAGTATAGTTGATGGAGAAGGACTTAGAACGGTTATTTGGACTCAAGGATGTCCAAGACATTGTCCTGGATGTCATAATCCTGAAACTATACCTTGTAGTGGTGGAAAAGAATTTGATGTAAAAGAAGTAATTGAAGCTTTAAAAGACTCAAATGATGGTATAACATTTTCTGGAGGAGATCCTTTTTTACAAGCAAAAGCTTGTAGTATGATAGCAAAAGAATTAAAAAGTAAAGGAAAAAGTATTTGGTGTTATACTGGATATCTTTATGAAGAACTATTAAAACTTTCTTTATCTAAACCGGAAATTATGGAATTTTTAAAATATATAGATGTTTTAATAGATGGACCATTTATTATGGCTAAAAAGAGTATGGAATGTCTTTTTAGAGGTTCAACTAATCAAAGAGTTATAGATGTTCCTAAAAGTTTAAAAAATAGTAAAACTATAGAAGTATCTAAATATAAAAACAAAAAACTTAAAAACACGCAAAAGACAAAAGATATATATATATAAAGAAGATTTATTAATCTTCTTTTTTAGTCTTTTATATGATATGCTTATATATGATAATTAGGAGGAGAATTGAAGATGTATAAAAAAAATAAAACGAAAATTTTTGAAAAATTTATTATTTTATTTTTTATGATTTCAATTTTTCTTTTGTTACAAAAACAAACTAGTAATGAAATATCTTTAGATAAAATAAAGGCACTAAATTATAATGTTAGTTATAAACAAGCATTTCCTGATGAAAAATTAAGACATTCTATTTTATATTGTGTAGTTACAAACAACTGTCGTAGTTTAAAAAATCAATATATAGATAGAGATATAAGAGAAGATAATGATAATGGACCTGATGTAATAACAGATTCTAAAATAACTGATGCAATAAAATCTAAAGAAAAAGATCCTTTAAATAAACATTCATTAAATAATATTGTGATGTTATATATTAAAGATGAAGAAAATGGTAAAAAAATAAAAAATTTTACTGGTATTGAATATCTACCATGGTTAAAATTACTTTATTCTAATGCTGTTGAAACTTCTAGAATTGATGTTACAAGTACAACTAATAGATTAATTCACTTAAAATTATATGGATATGACCCTACAAGTTCTCCATGTCAAATTAATTTACATAGTACTGTTAGATTAACTAATCTAGAATTTATTATTAAAACTCCAACTACAAGACAAAATATTAATTCTAAATTAGATTTAAGAAATCATAATTGGTTACAAAATTTAACAATAAATTATTGTGATTATAAAAATATTGATATAGGTAATAATACATCACTTAAAACAGTTGATTTAAATGATAATAATCTTGTTGAATTTATAAGTAGAAGAAATACTAATTTAAAATATTTTGATGGATCTAATAATAATTTTACAAATATTTCATTTTCAAATTTTCCTAATCTAGAATATATAGATTTAAGTTATAACAAAGGAACTGTTCCATTTAATTTTTCATATAATAAAAAAGCAAAACATTTAAATATGGAATATTCTAAAGTATCTTCTGTTGATGTAAAAGATATGGAAGCATTAGAAGAATTATATGTAGGTGGAGAAAATTTAACAACAGTTATTTTTAATGATACTAAAAATAAAAATTTAAAAACTTTTAGTATGGTTAATTCAAAAGTATCTCATTCTGGAATAGTTAATACTTCAGGAACTTTTCCAAGTAAGCTACTATCTTTAATTTTAGAAAACAATACTGAATTTAAAGAATTAAATATTCAAAATATACCAACTCTTGTAGCATTGACGATAAAAAATAATCCGTTTACTAATCAACCAAATCTTGATTTAAAAACTCTACATCGTTTAGAATATGTAACTATAGTTAATTCTAAAGTTGAATCTATAAAATTAGGTGATAATCTTTATATGCAAGAACTTAATTTATCTAATAATAAATTAACTGAGATTGACTTAGATAATATAAATAATCTTAACCTAATAAATCTTTCAAATAATAAGTTAGCTTCTTTAAATTTAAGTACAAAAACAAGATTAGAAAAAATAAATGTAAGTAATAATAAATTAGAAGAATTAGTATTACCAAATAAAACGATAGAGTGTGAAAAACTTAATTATAGTGAAAATAAATTAACTACTGTTATAACAGCTAATGAATGTTTAAATGTTCCACAACATATAGAAATAAAAGTAAAAGAAGGAAAAGAATTTACTTTACCTATAAAATACGGAAGTGAAAATGGTAATTATAATTATGGAGAGTTAGTAGAAAATAATGCTATATTTGAAAAGACAGGTTTTCAAACATATAGAATGAAAAAAAATGGTGAATCTAAAGTTAATTTTAATGTCTTTTATCGTAATGACACTGAAGGAATAACTAGAGAAAAAGGAAATGGTGGAGATGTAACAATAACTGTAATACCTAGTGAAGCAACTTTATTTAATCCTGTAGTTAATACATTAAATACAAAAGAAGGATATGAAGCTACATTTACCCAGATGGATTATAAAAATGCTATAACTAATTTACCGACAAGTATAAAAAAATTTGAAGTAGATATAACTCAATTAGATACATCAACACCTGGTATAAAAAATATAACAACAAAAGTAACATTTAGTGATGATTCTATAAAAAATGTTATAGTACCAGTAAATGTAGAGGAAGTAACAAAAGATAATTATAATCCTCTAGTAACAAAAATAACTATTAAAAGAAAACAAACAATAACAGATGAACAATATAAAGCTTCAATTACTAACTTACCAAATAATATAAAAAGAATAGATATAGTAATAAGAACAAATTCTACTCAATTAGGACTTCAAGAAGCAAAAGTTAATGTAGTACTTAGAAATGGACAAGTAAAAGAAGTTAAAATACCAGTAGAAATTGAAAGAATAATGGCGGATGATTTTAAACCAGTATTTAATACAGATATAAAATATACTGATGTAGATCCAAATGAAATATATAGTAATAATATAGTTAATTTAAAAACTGGAATTACTTATAAAATATTTGATGAATCAAATAGAGAATTATCTTTAACTGAAGTAGCTAATATAGTTTCAACTAAAGGTTTTAAAAAATTTAAAGTTAAATTTAAATTTTCTGATGAAAGTACAAGTGAATTTGAAATGCCATTAGCAATATATGAGAAAAAAGAAAAAGAAATAGATTTATATAGTTTTATTCCAACAAATGAAGAATATATTAGTTATAATAATAACAAGATATTTATTAAGAAAAACGAATTACCAGAAAACGGTTGTAATCCTGAAACTTATGAATGTTTAACTTATAAACTAAGTGAAAAAACATATAATATAACTGAAGTTACAGGTAATTTAAATGATATATTAACTGATAAGTATAATACAAATATTAAATTTCTTAATCCTAGTTGGACAGGGAACGAAGAAAGAAAAGTTGTTGATATTTTAGAAATTGATAGTGAAGGACAAATAAAAATTGTTCAAACTATTACTATATTAAGAGATACAGATTCTGATTCTATACCGGATAGTATCGATGAAGATGATGATAATGATCAAGTAAGTGATACAGATGAAGAAAGAGATCAAACTGATCCAAAAGATAATACAAGTTATAAAGTAACTAAGATATGTTATAAAGTAAAATCATAAAAATAGGAAAACACTTTAATTTTCCTGTTTTTTTTATTATAATAAGCTTGTTTAAAGGGGCAAATATGCAAGATTTAGAAAAGTTAATAATAAAATATGGAATAAATATTAATTTTTTATATTCATTAAAAGAAGATCAAATAGAGTGTTTAGAATTAGATGAAGTAGATAAGATACTTAATTTTTTAATTCAAAATAAAGTATCTATAAAAACAATTGAAAAATGTCCTAGTATATTACTTGGTAATTTTAATAATGTTAAAAATAATTATGAATATTTAATTAAAGAAAACTTTAATAAATCAAAATTAAATAGTTGTATACATATATTAATAGAAAATAATAAAGAATTAATAGAAAAAGTAAGATATTTAAAAGATAATTACGAAGAAAGTCTTATTAATAAGAAACTATCAGTATTATCTAAAGATATTAATTATATAAAATATCAAGAAAATATCTTAAGAAAATATAATGTTAATGATGATTTATTACTTAGTATTATTATGGATGCTAATAGTTCTATAGATTATGATCAAATATTTAAATTATGTGAAAAATATAATGTAGAAGTAAATTCTAAAATGTTTAGACATAGTGTTAATAATTTGAAAGAAAAGTTAGAATTATCAAAAGAATTAAATATTAAATTTTCTAGTTATATGCTTAATACAAGTAATGAAAATATTGAAAAGATAGTAGAATATGTTAAAACAAACAACTTAGAATTTAGTGATATTATGTATAGTAAAGATATAGATGAATTAAAAGCTATTTTTAATGTTTTAAAAGAAAATAATATAAGCTATAATGTTACTGTTTTTACTAAAGATATTAATGAAATAAATAAAATAATAGATATTTGTAATAAATATAATCTTAAAAAGATACCTAGTTCAGTATTTTTAAAAAATTCAAAAGAATTAGAAGAAATTTTATATGAAGCAAAAATAAATAATTTTGAAATAAGAGCTAGTATTTTTCATTTAAATAAAGAACATTTATCAGATTTAATAGAATTATCAAAAAAAGAAAATATATTTTTAACATCTGATATTTTCTATGCAAATGTAGAAAAAATAAAAGAAATAAAAGATATATGTAAAAAAGAAAATATTGAATTTAAAAAATATTTTTTAAGAAAAAGTTCCAAAGATTTTGAAAACTTAATTAAAGTTTTAAAAGAAGAAAATATTTCTTTGTTACCTGCTATGTTTAATAAAAATAATAATGAAGTAATTGAAATAATTAAATTATTAAAAGAAAAAAATATTGCAATAAAAGATGCTTATTTTGAAAAGAAAATAGATGTCTTAAAATCTATAATAAATTTAACAGAAAAAGAAAATATACCGTTATCTTCATCAATTATGTCTAAGAAAGAGGAAGAAATAAAGAAAATATTAACTATAGCAAAAGAAAATAATTTAGTATTAAATTCTACTATTTTTGAAAAGAAAGCAGAAGAACTTATAGATTTAATAGAGTTTTCAAAGAAAGAAGAAATAGATATATATTCTACTATGTATTTAAAATCTAATGATGTTGTTAAAAATATAACTAAATTATTAAAAGATAATAATATTGAAATAACATCTCTAATGTACAGTAAAAGTGAAGATTATTTAAAAACAAGAATAGAGTTTTTAAAAAAATATTCTTTAAAATTAAATAATGATTTATTAAGAATAAAAGAAGAAGAATTAAAAGAAAATTATTCTTATATTAAAGAAAATTATGGTGAAAAATATATAACACCTGCTATTGTAACTAAAAATTTAAATAGAATAAAAGAAGTGTTTGATTATATGAGTTCAAAAGGTTTATTAGGTGTTTTACCAAGTAATGAAGGTGTATTTACATTAAATATAAATATATTAAAAGAAAGAATAAATTATTTAATAGATAATGATTTAGATTATCTAAAAGATAATAAAATAAATAATATTGTTACTATGACTAATAAAAATTTTAAATCAATACAAAAAAGAAAAAATCTATAAGATAAAGTTAAAAATTAACTTTATCTTTTTCTTGCATCTTGCATATATATATATATATATAATATAGATAATAGAGGTCGTTATGAAAAAGAAAAAGTTATTAATTATTATTGTAGTGTTATTAATGTTAATAACATCTTTTTTTGTATTAACTAAAAAACCTAAAATAAAATATAAAAAATTAAAAGAATTAAATTATAATGTAACATATAAACAAGCATTTCCAGATGAAAACTTAAGAAGAGGAGTTCTTCTTTGTATCATGAGAAATAAGTGTGATGGTATTATTTTTACAAGTTATTACTATAATTATAGCACTGAGGGATATGATGCTGGTAGTTTATTGTCTCACACACCAACTATAACAGTAGATGATTTAAAAGTAAAAGAAGAAGAACAATTATCTAAAGTAGATTTAGATAAAATACAGGATTTATTATCTTTATCTGCAAAAGAAAATGTTGCTAATTTACAAGGTATAGAATATTTAATAAATTTAAAAAGAATTTTGATAAAAGGAGTTACTCAAGAAAATATAGATTTATCAGATTTTAATAATTTAACTTATGTATCTATGTATGAAGGTGAAATTAAAAATATAACTTTTCCAGCAAATACTTTTGAATATATTTGGTTATATAACAATAAAATAACTGATATAACAATACCAAGTGCTCTTAAAGTAAAAACATTATATTTAAATGATAACCTTCTTCCATCTATAACATTACCAGAAGGAGTAGAAACTGTTTATTTAAATGATAATAAACTTACAAGTCTTGTTGTACCTGCTAGTGTGAAAACATTAGAAGCAAAAGAAAATAATATTGAAAATATAACGTTACATGAAGGAATAGAAGAATTAAATTTAAATGATAATAAAATATCGAATATAACTTTACCTGCATCAATAAAAAAAGTTGTTTTATCAAAAAATAAAATATCAAATATTGATTTAAGTACATCTATAAATATTCAAACTTTATCATTATCTGAAAATCCCATAAGATCAATAGATATTAGTAATTTGATAAATTTAACTGATTTAAATTTAATAGATACAAAATTAGAAAATGCTATAGATTTAAAAAATAATATAAATTTAAGAATATTTGAAATTTCTAGTGAAAATATGATAGGAGAAAGAAATTTTGAAAATTGGGATTTTACTAATAATTTAAAATTAACCAAAGTTATTATTTGTGATAGAAAAATAAAAAAAATTAATATAGAAAAAAATATTAGATTAGAAGAACTACGTTTAAGTAGAAACACCTTGCAAACTCCTAAATTAGATCTTAGTAAATTTCCTAATTTAAAACTTATTGTATTAAATTCAAATTATTTAACTAATATAAAAATTCCAAGTTATTTTGAAGAAGATTTTAATAGTAATCGTATAATTGGGGAAGAATATATATCTCTAACAGTCAAAAAAAATTCATATGTAACAATACCAAAACTATATTTTAATGACAAAGAAATTTATTTGACAGATAAATTTAGAGGTTTTGTTATGTGGCCATCACATGATAAATCTAATGTTAAAAGAGATGGTGAAACTTATGTGTTTAATGAAACTGGAAGCTTTAGATATGATGTTACCGGAACTTATCATAATATATCAAATAATTGGCATTATTTTTATTGGTTTTATTTTGTTACGGTAGAAGCAGGAGAAGAAGATAGCTTTAATCCCGTATTTGATCAAGGAAACTATACACCTTTAATAAATGAAAAAATACCAGTGAATAAATTAAAAGAAATGATAACTAATTTACCAGCTAATATTAAGAACTTTGAAATATTATCATCAAATACATTTACTGAAAAAGGGGATAAAACTATTAAGGTAAGAATTACATTTAGTGATGATACATTTAAAGAAATAGATATACCAGTTAAAGTATATGAAAAAGAAGATATATTACCAACAGTAACAGTAACTCCAGAAACATTAGAAGTAATAGAGAAGAAACCACTTAATATAAATATAACAAGAAGTTATGCTAAAGAAGATAATGTAGATAATACTAACTTTATAAAAACAGTAAGAGATAATTTAGTAAGTTATGAATATTTAAATAAAGCAAATGGATTAACTTATAATTCAAATAGTGTAACTGGAGTAATAGATTATTTGTTTACAGGTACTGAAGAAGAACATATATTTAATATAACTTATAAAGAAAAAGGTAATATTTATACATTTAATAAAAATATTTCTATAAAACTTTTAAGAGATACTGATAAAGACGGAATACCAGATAAAGATGATGATGATAAAGATGGAGATGGATTTTCTAATGCAGTTGAAATAGCAAGAGGAAGTGATCCATATAATAAAGATTCATTACCTGATATGAGTAAAAAAGATGAGTTAGATAATCTTGTTAAACAGTTAGAAAAACTAATAGAAGATACTAAAGTAAATCCGTTTGATACTAAAAATAAACTAGATGTTGATAATCTTAAGAATAACTATTTACCTGGTAAAGTAACAGAAAAAGATAATATAAAAGGGTCTTATTCTGCAACTACTAGTGATACTGAATTATTAAAACTAATAGAAAAAACTAAAAAAGAAATAAATGATATCAAAAAAGAAATAAATAAACTAAGAGATAAAGCTAACTTTGAAGAGTTAGATAAAGAAATAAATAAAGAAGTAGATAATTCATATAAAGAATTAATAGATAAGATAAAAGAAGCTAAAGACTTAGATAGAAATACTTCAACTCAAGAAGAAGTAGATAAAATTACTAAAGAGATAAAAGATTTAAGAGAAAAGATTGTAACTGATAAAGAAGAACTTAAAAAGAAAATAGAAGAATTAGAAAAAGCTATTAGTGATAAGTTATGTAAGAGTGAAGCATGTAATACATTATTAAAAGAAGCAAAAGACTTATATGATAAAGATTTTATATTAAAAGAAGATATGTTTAATATGATAAAAAGAATAGATGATTTATTAGATAAAGAGAAAAGAATAACTAATCCAAATACTGGAATAAAGACATATAGTTTAGTAATACTATTAATCATATTTATTAGTTATCTAGTATTTAAGAAAAAGAAAAAAGTATACTTTAAAAATTAAGTATACTTTTTATTTTACTTCGCTATAAATAGCTTTATCAAAATTGTGTTGTTTATCATCTTTTTTAAATAGTTCTTCTGTTGTTAAAAATAAATAATTATTGAATATTCTTGGAATAGGTACTACTGGATCATCCCAAGTTAAGTCAACGTGATACCACTTATCATTTATTTTTACTGCATTCCAAGTATGTTCCTCAGATGTAACTTTAAAATTAGGTATTTTATAATAATCTAAGAAAAGTGCTAATGCATCAGTATAACCTCCACATAAAGCTTTACCTTGTATTAAAGAACCATAAGCAGTGTTTACTTTAAATTTAGTATTTTCTTTTTCATCATAATGAGTGTGATCTATTATATAATCATGAAGTAAAGTTATTATCTTTTTGGGATCTTTTTCTCCTTTAATAACTTCTTCATCTATTTTCTTTATTTCTTCATTTAATCTATATATTTCACTTTGAGTATAAGTTTTTTTAGATATTAAAGTAACATTACCAAGTAGATTAGATGAAGTTTTTAATTCGTTAAAACTATTATATGGATGAACAAATGAATTTAATGCTGATAAAGTGTGTTGATCTCTAGAGATTTTATCTAAATCTTTTAAACAATCTACATAACTGTTATCACAAGTAAAGTTTATTTTTTCCATACCACTATTTATAAAACTATAATATATATTTAATAATTCTTCCTTATTTTTAGGAATTAAATTAGTGGTATTATTTACATAATTATATTTAGTATTTTTAGAATATTTATTATTTATAATTTCTGTATTATTACCAAATGTAAACTTATTTATAAGTTTTATTATTGTAAATTTATTTAGTATAACAATAGTAGAGAATATTGATAATATACCTATCAATATAAGAGTTTTTTGTATATATTTTAATATTTTTATCATATTTTACCTCAATTTTAATTATAACATAGCTGTGTTATAATTTAGCTATGGAAAAAGAAATAAAAGAGATGAGAATGTATAGTTTAACAGTTAAAAAATCAAGATTTTATGGTTTTATCTATCCGTTAAACAATATAGAAAGAACAGATGAAATAATAAAAAAATTAAAATTAGAATATAAAAAAGCTACTCATTATATATATGTTTATAAAGTTAATAAAGAAGTAAAGGTAAATAATGATAAAGAGATAGTAGGAGCAGGGGGAGATACTACTTTATCATTAATGGATAAGAATAATTTAAATAATTATTTAATAGTTATAATTAGATATTTTGGAGGTGTAAAACTTGGTATAGGACCTCTTATTAGAACATATAATGCCATTGTTAAAGAATTAATAAAAGATAATATAAAAACTTCGGATTAACCGAAGTTTTATTTAATTATTTACTCTGTGATGAACAAGAGGAGAATTTTCATCTAATCTTTCAAATGTATAATTATTTTCTTTTGCAAATTTTATAATTGCTCTTAAAGCATCAACTGTCATTTGTTTTATATCGTGAAATAATACGACATTATGTCTTTCTTTAGATAAGTTTCTTGTAACATTATTATATACTTGATTAGAGTTTTTAGCTTCTCCAGCATCTCCGGAAGATAAGTTCCAATCACAATATAAATAATTATTACTATTAACATATTTAACTATTCTTGACATAATTCCTCTAGAATAATGTCTTGATATAGTGTTTGATGTTCCACCAGGAAATCTAATTATTCTAGATTTTTGATTAGTAATTCTATAAATTCTATCTTCAACTTTCTTTAAATCACTTAAATAGTTTTCAAAACTACTATATACAGTAGCGTAGTTATGTGTACATGTATGCATATGAAGTGCATGACCTTCATCAAATGTTCTTTTTACCATATTATCTGGTCCGTTACATGTAATAAAGAACGCTGCTTTTATATTTTCTTCTTTTAATATATCTAAAACTTTAGGAGTATGAATACTATCTGGTCCATCATCAAAAGTTAAGTATATAACACCTTTTTTTAATTTTTCTTGATTTATTTCTTCTTTAGTTACAAGAACTGTTCTTTTAATAGTAGTTTCGTTATTAGATTTATCTTTTACACTATAACTAATAACATATTCACCTTCTTTAGAAGTATCTAGATTACTAGATATTTTTACATCATCTTTTCCTAAATCATCACAGTTATCACTAACGTTTACACCTTCTTCTTGATAAGAATTACCAATTAAAACATTTACTTTATTATTACCAATTAAAGATAAAGTAGGTTGAGTTTTATCTTCTTTATTTATATCTATAGCTTTGTTAACTCTATAATTATTATCATATAAATAATAAATAACTTTATTATCTTTTATGACTTTTTTAATATCTTTTTTTATTTCTTTACCATTTGGATCTTTATATAAAACACTTTCTTCTTTAAATTCTTTACCTTTACAAGTTAATTTTTGATTATATTTTACTTCTATACTTCCTAGTTTTTTATTAACTACTTCTATATTTCTATCTTTTTTTATTGTAAAAAACAAAAATTTAGTAGAATAGGTGATTTTATAATTACCAACTTTAGAAATATCTAAATTATTACTTGTATAATTAATATATTTATCTTTTATTTTAGCTCCTAAATCATAATATTTTTTATTAAGTTCTATAATTTCTTTATCTTGACCAATTAATTTTATTTCAGGTACTAATAAATAACTTATAAGTAGAGTGATAAAGCTAATAAAAAATATTAAAATTATAATTTCTATTTTTCTCTTTTTCATATTTTCTCCTTATTAATATTATAGAATAAATTTGATAATTATGTTAATATTTATATTAATTAATAAAGAGGAATAGTAAATGAAACATGTTGCAATAATTATGGACGGTAATAGAAGATGGGCTAAAGAAAAAGGACTTATAGCATCTCTTGGACATTTAGCAGGTGCTAAAAATTTAAAAAAATTAGTTAAACATATTTTTTATAAAAAAGATATTAAATATTTAAGTCTTTTTGCTTTTTCTACAGAAAATTTTAAAAGAAGTGAAGAAGAAGTGAATTATTTAATGAAACTTTTTTATAATGAAGCAGTTAAATTATTAAAAAAGATAAGTGAAAAAAACATTAAGGTTGTTTTTTCGGGACATTTAGAATATTTAAGTGATGATTTAAGAGAAAAGTTTAGTGAAATAGAAAAAAATAGTAACGGAGAATATACACTTAATTTATGTATAGCATATGGTGGTCAAAGAGAAATAGTTGATGCTACTAAGAAAATTGCAACATTATATAAAGAAGGAAAAATATCACTTGATGAAATAGATGAGAAAAGTTTTTATAAATATTTATATAAAGATCTTCCACCAATAGATTTAATGATTAGAACTAGTGGAGAAGTAAGAATATCTAATTTTATGTTATATAGTTTAGCTTATTCGGAAATGAAGTTTGTAGATACTTATTTTCCTGCTTTTACACCTAAAGAGTTTGATAAAGTATTAAATGAATACGATAAAAGAGATAGGAGATTTGGAAAATAATGAAGATAAATGTATATGATTTTGATGATACTATATACGATGGAGATAGTTCATTTCATTTTTTCTTATATGCATTAAAAAACTTTAAAATAAGTATTTTAAAAATATTAAAAATTATTTTTAATGCTATATTATATCTATTAAAATTAAAAACTACTAAAGAATTTAAAGAGGTAGTTTTCTTATTTTTGCAAGATATAGATGATATAGATAGTTTTGTTGATAGTTTTTGGAAAAAACATAGAAAAAATATAAAGAAAGAGTTTTTAGAAATCCTAAAAAATAATAAAAATAATTATATTATTTCAGCATCACCTGAGTTTTTACTTAAAAATATCGCAAAAGAGTTAAAATGTGAGTTAATTGCAACACCAATGAATAAAAAAAGTGCTATAATAGAAGGCGCTAATTGCAATAAAGAAGAAAAAGTTAATAGATTAAATAAGGTATTAAAAAATTATGAAATTATAGAATTTTATTCTGATTCTAATAATGATTTACCTTTAGCAAGATTAGCTAAACAAGCTTATAAAGTAAAAAAACATAATATAGGAAAGTGGGAGTTTTAATATGGAAAAAGAAAAAGTTTATGTATTTGGACATCAAAAACCAGATACTGATTCAGTAGCTGCTTCTATATCAGCTGCATATTTAATGAATCAAAAATATAAAGAATATGAATTTGTACCTAGAATACTTGGTAAAATTTCAAAAGAAACAAGTTTTATATTAAATAGATTTAATATAGATACACCAGAATTTTTAAATGATGTTAAGTTAAAAGTTAAAAATATAGGATATAGAAAAGATTTTTATATACACGAAGATAATTCTATAAAAGATGCTTATGATTTTATAACAGAACATTCAACTAGTGGTGTTCCAGTAGTAGATTATGAATTGAAAGTAAAATCAGTTATAACATTAAAAGATATTGCTAAATTACTTGTTAATTTATCAACATCACTTGATACGACAATGGAGAATATTTTAAAAGCAATTAATGGAAAAATTGTAAACAAAGTAGATAATTTAATAGTTGGTAATATTTTTCTTACTAGTTATAGATCTACTACATTTAAAGAAAAAGAAGTCTTAACACAAGATGATATAGTAGTAACTGGAGATAGACATAGTATTATAGAACAAGCTGTTAACAGTAAAGTTAAAATGATAATTCTTACAAATGGTAATTATATGAAAGAAGAACATTTAAACTTAGCTATTCAAAATGAAATCAATGTTATTAAGACAGATTTATCTATATTTGAAGTAATAGAACTTTTAAAATTATCTAATTCATTAAAAGCATATAAGGGAAATGATGTAGTATGTTTATATGAAAATGATTTTAGTGAAAGAATAGAAGAATTAGAAAAAAAATATAATTATACTAACTTACCGGTAGTAGATAAAGATGATAAATGTTTAGGTTTATTAAGATATAATGAAACTTTTGATATTAATAAAGTAAAAGTATTATTAGTTGATCATAATGAAAAAAATCAAAGTGTAGAAGGACTTGATGAAGCTGATATTATTGAAATAATAGATCATCATAAGATGGGTAATTTATCTACTGATAAACCAATTAATTTAAGATGTATGACTCTTGGTTCTACATGTACAATATTATATTCAATGTATAAAGAACAACATATAAATATACCAGATGATATTAAAGGTATTATGTTATCTGCTATATTATCTGATACACTTTGTTTAAAGAGTCCTACAACTACAAAAATAGATGAAAAAGTAGTTCATGAATTAGCAAAAGCTTTGGATATTAATTATGAAGAATATGCTTTAGAAATGTTTAAAGAAGGAAGTGATTTAAGTGATAAAGATCCAGAAGATATAGTTACACAAGACTTCAAGAGATTTACAATGGATGATCATTTAATTGGAGTAGGTCAAGTGTTTGTTACAGGAATGGATGCAATTAAAGAAAAACAACCGTTCTTAAAAGATGCTTTAGAAAGTGTTAAAAAAGCAGGAGATTTTTATGCAACAACTCTTTTTGTAACAGATATATTAACTAGTACATCTTATCTATACTATACAGATAGTTTTAAAGAAGTACTTGAAAAAGCATTTAAGATAGAAGAATTAGAACAAGGATATTCATTAAAAGATGTAGTATCTAGAAAGAAACAAATAATTCCAAAGATTATGGAAGTTTATAAAAAATAATGATAGATGATATAGTTGATACTTATGGAAGTTCTATAAAAAAAGATTTAATAGATAATAAAGAAACTGTAGTAGATAATTATAATTATTTAAAAAGTTTAAATGTTATATCATTAGATGAAATATTTACAAGATATATAATTATGTTTTTAGATGAAGATTTTAAGAAAAAAATAAATGATTTAATATTAAAACTAGGTGAGGACTATATAGAAAAAATAGAAGAAGATTTATCTATATTTGATAGAATGATTTAATATCTTGAAAAAAATTTAAAAATGTTATATATTAATAATGTTCTTTAACGAGGTTTTAGAGTTTTTCCGACTAAAACTTGGTTAAAAGTGAAAAGAAAGGTAGGAAAGAAAAATGGCTTTATTAAAAGAAGAAAAGAAAGAAATAGTGGAAAAATTTCAAACATCTAAGAAAGATACAGGTTCAGCTGAAGTCCAAATAGCAATATTAACTGAAGAAATTAACCGTTTAACTGAACACATGAAAAATAATATTCATGATTATCATTCACAAAGAGGTTTATTAAAGAAAGTAGGACAAAGAAAAAGCTTACTTAAATATTTAGCTTCTAAAGATGTTAATAGATATAGAAAAGTTATAAAAGATTTAGGATTAAGAAAATAGACACTTACTTTTTGAGTGTCTTTTTTATTAAAAGGAGAGAAAATGAAAAAAGTTTATGAAACAAAGTTTTATGGTAAAACTTTAAAAGTAGAAATAGGAGAAGTAGCAAAACAAGCTGATAGTTCAGTATTAATTAGATATGGTGATACTGTTGTTTTAAGTTGTGCTGTAGTAGCTAAAAAAGTGGATTTATTATCTGATTTTTTTCCACTACAAGTACTTTATCAAGAAAAACTTTATTCAGTAGGTAAAATACCAGGTGGATTTATTAAAAGAGAAGGAAGACCAACTGATGAAGCAACACTTGCAGCAAGAATGATAGATAGACCTATGAGACCACTTTTTCCAGAAGATTTTAGAAATAGTGTCCAAATTGTAAATACAGTATTATCAGTTGAACAAGATTGTGATCCTCGTCTTGCAGCAACATTTGGATCTTCTCTTGCAGTTAGTTTATCTAAGATACCATTTAATGGACCAATTGCATCTGTAGTAGTAGGAAAAGTAGATAATAAATTAATAATTAATCCAACTATTGAAGAACAAAATAAATCAGTATTATATTTAACAGTAGCTGGTACTAAAGAAGCTATAAATATGGTTGAATCTAGTGCTAAAGAATTACAAGAAGATGAAATGATCGAAGCACTTATGTTTGGTCATGAAGCTATAAAAGAATTAATTAAATTTGAAGAAAAAATAATTAAAGAACTAGCAGTAGAGAAGATGGAATATGAAAAACTTATCATTACTGAAGATATAGTTAAAAAAGTAGATGAAGTAAAAGATGAGTTAGATAAAGCATTAAGAATTAAAGAAAAACAAGAAAAATATGATGCTATATCTTCTATAGAAGAAAAATTAGTTGAATATGTAAAAGAAACTAATAAGAATGTTCCAGAAGAAGAATTAAATGAACTTATAGTAAAATATAAAAATACTTTTAATAATTTAGAATACGAATTATTTAGAAATATTGTTGTAAAAGAAAAGAAAAGACCTGATGGAAGAAAGATGGATGAGATAAGAGATTTATCTGCTAGTGTAGATTTCTTACCTAGAACTCATGGTTCAGCACTTTTTACAAGAGGAGAAACTCAAAGTTTATCTATTACGACACTTGGAGCATTAAATGAATATCAAATATTAGATGGACTTAGCGAAGAAGAAGGTAAGAGATTTATTCTTCATTATAACTTTCCTCAATTTTCAGTAGGTGAAACTGGAAGATATGGAGCACCTGGAAGAAGAGAAATAGGTCATGGTGCACTTGGAGAAAAAGCACTTCTTCAAGTAATACCTAGTGAAGAAGAATTTCCTTATACTATAAGAGTTGTTAGTGAAATATTAGAATCTAATGGAAGTAGTTCACAAGCATCAATTTGTGCTGGTTGTATGTCATTAATGGCAGCTGGAGTACCTATTAAAGATATGGTAGCAGGTATCGCTATGGGACTTATTACTAGTGGAGATGATTATACTGTTTTAACTGATATTCAAGGTATGGAAGATCACTTAGGAGATATGGACTTTAAAGTAGCGGGTACAAAAAACGGTATATGTGCTTTACAAATGGATATTAAGATTAAAGGAATTACAAAAGAAATTTTAACTGAGGCATTAAACGAAGCTAAAAAAGCAAGAATCAAGATATTAAAAGTTATGAAATCTGCTATTAGTGAACCAAGAAAAGAATTAAGTGAATATGCACCTAAGATGTTAACCTTTAATATTAAACCTGAAAAAATAAAAGAAGTTATCGGAAAAGGTGGAGAAACAATTACTAAGATTATTCAAGAAGCTAGTGGAGTTATTAGTGTAAACGATGTTAAAGCAGTTAAGATAGATATCGATGACTTTGGAAAAGTTATAATTTATCATAAAGATAAGAAAATAATAGATAAGACTAAAGCTATGATAGATAATATAGTTAAAGAACTAGAATTTGGTAAAGTATATCCTGCTGTAATTAAAGAAATAAAAGACTTTGGATGTATAGTAGAATTTTGGGAAGGAATGGAAGGTTTAGTACATATTTCTAAATTATCTAAAGAAAGAATTGAAAACATTAAAGATAAATTTAGTGTAGGAGATAAAGTAGATGTAGAAGTACTAGGTCTTGATAAAAAGGGTAAAATAGATTTGAGAGTAAAAGAAAAAGAAAAAAATCCAATAAAAAAGATAATGGAGAAAATAATAAAAAATGATTAAGAATATTATAATAATTTTTATTTCAATCTTTTTTGAAGCTTTACCTTTTTTATTTCTTGGATCACTTATATCTGCAGTAATAGATAGATATGTATCTGAGGAAACATTTGTTAAACTTATACCTAAAAATAAGTTTTTAGCAGCGATTGTGGGGGTTTTATTAGGTTTTTTTATACCAGCATGTGATTGTGCTGTTATACCAATAGCAAGAAGATTATTAAAGAAGAAGGTACCATTAAATGTTATTTTATCGTTTATGTTATCTTCTCCAATAATTAATCCAGTAGTACTATTTGCAACATATACGGCATTTAGTAAAAATTTAAATTTCTTCTATTTAAGATTTATACTTGGAATAGTTGTATCTTTAATAGTATCGATTATAATGGCGATTATTTATAAAGATAAAAACCCTATGATAGAAGATGAAGAAGAAATAAATCATGATCATGAACATCACCATGAACATCACAATCATTGTTGTTCTTGTCACATAGATCATGAAGAAAATGATTTAAAAATGATATTAAAACATACTATAGAAGATATGTTTGATGTTTTAAAATATCTAATAGTAGGGGCATTAATTGCAAGTTTAATGCAAAACTTAATACCTGCAAGTTTATTTAGTAATCAGCTTATTTCAACTATATCACTTATGATTTTTGCTTACTTAATGTCTTTATGTTCAACATCTGATTCATTTGTTGCAAAAAGTATGATGGGAAGTTTTAATGATAAAGCAATACTTGCATATTTATTATTAGGACCTATGATAGATATAAAAAATACTATCGTTTTAATGTCAGGATTTAAGAAAAAATTTGTATTTACATTAATATTTTTAATTTTTATAACAATATTTGTTGTAGTAAGTGTGGTGAAAATATGAAAAAGACAAATTATTCAATTATTTTAATAATGTATTCTATGTTATTTTACATATTACATTTTTTAAATCTTACTAAGAAATTTTTATCACCAAAGATAATAAATTATAATTTAATAACTGTATTTATATTTTTAATTATAGCAAGTTATTTACTACTAACAGAAGATAAAGAAAAGAAAGAAGAAAAAATAAAATTTAAAATTTTTAATTTAGTGCTTTTTATTCCTATACTAGCATTATTCTTTATAGGGGACGCTACTTTAGATACAAAAGTAATTAAAAATAAAAGTACTAGTTTGACTTTTAATGAAGTAGAAGATGATAATAAAAATATTGGTAATTATGATCTTAATAATATAGATTTAACTATAAAAGATTATAATTATGTAGAAGCTTCTCTTGAAATAAATAATAATCCTAAAAATTGGTATGGTAAAACAGTTAATATTAGGGGATTTGTCGTAAGAGAAGCAAGTTATATACCTATTGGTTATTTTGCAATAGGTAAATATTATATTACTTGTTGTGCAGCAGATGCTACTTTAGTTGGATTTACAGTAAAATCTGATAATACTATGAGAGTAGAAGACTCAGGGTATTATGATATTAAAGGAGTATTTGTTAAAGCAAAAAATCAAAAAGGTGAAGATGCAATAGCTATAAAAGCTATAAAAATAGAAAAAGTAAAAGAAGAAGAAAGACAAGTTTATGATTGTTTTGCATATGGAACAAGTAATGAATATTGTGGAGTTATCGATAAATTAATTAAAAAAGAAGGGTAGTTTTAAACTATCCTTTTAATTATTTTTAGAAATTGTTAAAAAACTATTGTAAAAAAAAAAGAATCATATTATAATCTTAATTGTTAATCACTTGTAGATTGACTAATAAATGGGCGATTAGCTCAGTTGGTTAGAGCACCTGCCTTACAAGCAGGGGGTCTGCGGTTCGAGTCCGTAATCGCCCACCATTTATTAGTGCCGAAATGGCTCAATTGGTAGAGCAACTGATTTGTAATCAGTGGGTTCCGGGTTCAAGTCCTGGTTTCGGCACCATTTTTATGGAGGGATAGCGAAGTGGCTAAACGCGGCTGACTGTAAATCAGTTCCTTATGGTTCGGTGGTTCGAATCCATCTCCCTCCACCATATTTTTGCCTCGTAGCCAAGCGGTAAAGGCAGAAGACTTTGACTCTTCCATACATTAGTTCGAATCTAATCGAGGCAGCCAGTTGCTTTGTTAGCTCAGTCGGTAGAGCACTTGACTTTTAATCAAGGGGTCTGGAGTTCGAGCCTCCAACAAGGCACCATTGCCCGAGTGGCGGAATTGGTAGACGCACAGGACTTAAAATCCTGGGAACTTCACCGTTCGTGCCGGTTCAAGTCCGGCCTTGGGCACCAATTAAGAAATTGAACTCTTCTATGTGAAGGGTTTTTTCTTTGTTTAAAAAAGCTAAAAAAACATATATAATAAAAATAGAGGTGAGTTATGGCTAAATTTAAATTTAAGTATGGAGCTATGGGAGCGGGTAAATCTCAAGAGTTACTTAGAACTTTATATAATTATAATTCTAGAGGTGATAAAGTTTTGGTTTTAACATCTAAAGTAGATGACCGTTATGGAGTAGGTAAAGTTACTTCTAGAACTGGAGATTCAAAAGAAGCAATAGCAATATCAAGTATGGAAGATATTAAAAAAGTTTGTGATTTAAAAGATAATCCAGTATGTGTATTAATTGATGAAGTTCAGTTTTTTAAAAAAGAATGGTTAGAAAAACTAAAAGAATTTTTTGTAATAGAACATAATATACCGATTATTGCTTATGGTTTAAAAGTTGACTTTTTAAATAATTTATTTGAAGGTACAATAGCAGCTATGAGTTTAGCAGAAGAAATACATGAAATAGAAACTGTTTGTAAATTCTGTAATAAAAAAGCTATTATGAATATGAGAGTAGATGAAAATGGTAAAAAAGTAAAAGAAGGTAAACAAGTAGATATTGGTGGAAATGATAAATATATAGCAGTATGTCATTATCACTATATAAAAGGTGAAAAATAAAAAAGTAACATAAATGTTACTTTAAATTCTAAATGGAGCACCTAGAGAGATTCGAACTCCCGACTTTTTGGTTCGAAGCCAAACACTCTGATCCACTGAGTTATAGGTGCGTATAGATAAATTTTATATAAAAAATATTAATAAAGCAAGGAATCTAAAAAAATGAAAAAATTAATAATGTTAAGACATGGGGAAAGTGTTTGGAATAAAGAAAATCGTTTTACTGGATGGACAGATGTAGTTTTAAGTCCAAAAGGTGAAGAAGAAGCAATAAATGCTGGAAAAATATTAAAGAAAAATAATATAAAAATAGATATAGCATATACATCTGTACTTAAAAGAGCTAATCAAACATTATTTTTAACTCTAGAAAATAATGATAATTTAAAAATACCAGTAATAAGAGATTATAGATTAAATGAAAGACATTATGGAGCTTTACAAGGATTAAATAAAGAAGAAACTGCTAATAAATATGGAGAAGAACAAGTAAAACTATGGAGAAGAAGTTATGAAGTTTTACCACCATTACTAAGTGAAGATGATAAAAGAAATCCTAAGTTTGATGAATTATATAAAGGAATAGATAATCTACCACTTGGAGAAAGTTTAAAGTTATGTTTAGAAAGGGTAGTTCCTTATTATGAAGCTGTAATAAAAACTTCTTTTGTTAATAATGATGTGATACTTATAGCAGCTCATGGTAATTCACTTAGAAGTTTAGCAAAATACATCGAAAATATTAGTGATGAAGATATACTTAATTTAGAAATTAAAACTGGAGTTCTTACAGTATATGAATTAGATGATAATTTAAACTTTATTAGAAAGTATGAATTGTCATGAAAAAATATGATACAAAAACTTTATATACTAAAAGACTAGTATTAAAAAAGGGGACGTCTAAAGACTCAATTAAAGTATATGAATATGACATGCTTAAGTGTAGGGGAATAGCAGGGGAAGAAGTAATAGAGAAAGTTAAAAAACCAATTGATTTTATAGGAGAAGATTCTAAAAAATATTATGAAGATATAGCTAAAGAAAAAATGTTTGATTGGTATATCTTTTTAGATGAAAAAACTCCAATTGGAAATATAACAGCTGATAGAGAAATTAAAAGTCTTAATTCTATTGAACTATCTTTTAATATGCATCCTGATTATTGGAGAAAAGGATATATGTCAGAATCTGTTAGAAAAGTAATAGAGTTTTTATTTGATAAAGGATATTCTAATATAATTATAGGATATGATACTGGAAATAAAAAATCAGAAGAATTTGCTAAAAAAATAGGCTTTAAAGAATATAAAAAAATTAGTAATTCTTATCAAAAAAATGGAGTTAATATAGATACTTATTTAATGATTTTATCAAAAGATAATTAACAGTTGAAAAAGTAAGTTAAATATGCTAAATTAATATCATCAAAACAGATGAGAAAGACGAAATTAAAGTTAGTTTTTTAAGAGAGTTGATGGTTGGTGAGAATCAATAAAACCTTTAATTTAAATCACTTTTGATGTGCTTTAGTTTAAAGCCGGTTAGAAACCGTTAACATGAATGAGTAATAAATTAAGGTGGTACCGCGGCATTTCGCCCTTATGAGGTATCATCTTTTTTTGTTTAGAGGAGGAAATATGTTTAAAGAACTTGATAAAGAAAAAGTTAGTGTAGTTAATGAAAAACTATATAACTACTGGGATGAACACGATATATTAAATAAAAGTAATCAAGGAAAAGATAAAAATTTTGTTTTTTATGATGGACCTGCAACTGCTAATGGTATGCCTGGAATTCACCATATGATGGCAAAATTATTAAAAGATTCAGTATGTAAATACTACTCTATGAATGGATATAAAGTAGATAGAAGAGTAGGATGGGATACTCATGGTCTTCCAGTAGAAGTAGCAGTAGAAAAAGCACTAGGTTTTAGTGGAAAAGGTGATATTGAAAAATACGGAATAGAAGCATTTAATAAAAAATGTAAAGATAGTGTATTAGCTAACGAAGCAGCATTCGTTGATTTTACACATAAAATGGGTCAATTAATAGATACTAAGAACCCATATATTACATATGATAATTCATTTATTGAAACAGAATGGTGGATATTAAAAGAATATTATAAAGCTGGTTTAATATACGAAGGATTTAAAATATTACCATATTGTCCAAGATGTGGAACTGGTCTTGCATCTCACGAAGTAGCACAAGGATATAAAAATGTTTCAGTTAATTCAGTGTATATTCCATTTAAATTAAAAGATGAAGATAGTTATTTTCTTGTATGGACTACAACACCATGGACTTTAATAGCTAATGTTGCTCTTTGTGTTAATCCAGAAGAAACATATGTAAAAGTTGAATCTAAAGGATATAAATTTATCTTAGCTGAAAAATTAGTAGAAAAAGTAATAGGAAGTGAATATAAAGTAATAGAAAAATATAGTGGTAAAGATTTAGAATATAAAGAATATGAACAATTAATACCATCTATAAAGATGACTAAAAAAGCATTTATTGTTACAAATGATACTTATGTTACTATGGAAGACGGTACAGGTATAGTACATATGGCTCCTGCTTTTGGACAAGATGACTACGATGTATGTTTAAGATATGATTTAGAACTTATAAATCCAGTTAATTCAGAAGGTAAATATAAAGAAGGTCTTTGGAAAGATAGATTTGTATTAGATCCACAACTTGAAATAGATATAATTAAGTATTTAAAAGAAAACGATAAATTATTTAAAAAACAAAAGATAGAACATAATTATCCACATTGTTGGAGATGTTCAACACCACTTATGTATTATGCATCTCCTAGTTTATATATTAAAACAACAGCATATAAAGATGATGTAATTAAAGCTAATAAGACAGTTAATTGGTTTCCAAGTTATGTTGGTGAAAAAAGATTTGGTAATTGGTTAGAAAATATGGTCGACTGGGCAATATCTAGAAGTAGATATTGGGGAACACCAATACCTCTATGGAAATGTAGCTGTGGTCATCAAGAAATGATAGGTTCTATAGAAGAATTAAAAGAAAAAGCAGTTGAAGAGATAAAAGATATAGATTTACATAGACCATATGTAGATAATATTCATATTAAATGTGAAAAATGTGGAAAAGAAATGACTAGAATTCCAGAAGTAATGGATTGTTGGTTCGATAGTGGAGCTATGCCATTTGCTAGTTGTCATTATCCATTTGAAAATAAAGATTTCTTTGAAAAACATTTTCCAGCAGATTTTATATGTGAAGGAATAGATCAAACTAGAGGATGGTTTAATTCACTTTTATTAATATCAGTATTTTTAAAGAAAAAAGCACCATATAAAAATGTTTTAGTTAATGACTTAGTTCTTGCAAAAGATGGAAGTAAAATGCATAAATCAAGAGGAAATGCAGTTAATCCATTTGGAGCATTAGAAGAATTTGGAGCAGATGCAATACGTTGGTTCTTCTTATCAGCATCTCCTGTATGGACACCACTTAGATATGATGAAGAAGGTGTAAAAGAAATAAATACTAAGATGTTTTCAACACTCAAGAATACTTATAATTTCTTTAGTATGTATGCAAATATCGATTCTATTAATCCAAGTAGTTATGAAATAAATGATGAAGATTTAGAAGAAATAGATAGATGGATTATTTCTAAATATAATAATTTAATAAAATATATAGAAAGTTCTATGAAGGAATTTGATTTAACAAAAGTTGTTAAGAAGATAACTAATTTTGTTAATGATGATTTATCTAATTGGTATATTAGAAGAAACAGAAAACGTTTTTGGTCTAAAGTAGAAGGAAATGAATTAAGTAAAAAAGTAGTATATAAAACAACTTATAATATTCTTTTAGGATTATCTAAGTTAATAGCACCATTTTCTCCTTTCTTAGCAGAAGAAATATATATGAATTTAACTAATAAAGAATCAGTATTTCTAGATAGTTATCCAGTATGTGAAGATAAATATATAGATTTAAAACTAGAAGAAAAAATGGACTTAGTAAGAGATTTAATTACTTTAGGAAGAACAGTTAGAGAAAATTCTAAGATTAAGATAAGACAACCTCTTAGAAGAGCAATACTAGATATTTCTAATAAAGAAATAATAGGAGACTTAATAGATTTAATTAAAGAAGAATTAAATATTAAAGAAATAGAGTTCGTATCTGATATGAGTAATTATATGAATATTAGTATTAAACCTAACTTTAAAGAACTAGGACCTAAATTTGGTAAGAATATTAAGTTAGTTAGTGATATCTTAAGTAATTTAGAAGAAAAAGACGTTAAATCTTTAGCTAGTGGAAAAGAAATAGTTATCTCAGTTTTAGGAGATGATTATACTATTAATTCTGATTTAGTAGAAGTTAGAGTAGATGTAAAAGAAAATTATAATGCAGCAAGAATATATGATACATATATAATATTAGATACTAATATTACTAAAGAATTAGAAGAAGAAGGAATAGCTAGAGAAATAATTAGTAAGATTCAAAATATAAGAAAAACTCAAGACTTTAATGTAGTAGATAGAATAGTAGTAAACTATAATACAAATGAAGAATTAGTTAAAAAAGCTATATCTAATTATCAAGATGTTATAAAAAGAGAAACTTTATCTGATGAAGTAAATTTAACTGATTATAAAGAAAATAACTATGATATAAATGGTTATGAAGTATACATCGAAGTATTAAAAAAATAAAAAAACTTGAAATATTAATTTAAATAATATATTATTTATTTAGAATAGTAGAGGTGAAAATATGAGTTCAGATACAGTATTAAAAGATAATAAAGCAGAATCAGAAGCAATAGCAAAAAATATTAAAGGATTATCAGATAAAATAGAAGAAAATTTTACTAAAGCATCAAATTTATTTTTAAATGGAGATTCTTTTGATTGGGCTGGAAAAGATGCAGATGCTTATAAAGAAAAATTAGGAGTTTTAAAAGATAAAGTAGTTTCAAGTATAAAGGAAATAGAAGATTTATCTAATAATATCCAAAAACAATCAAATCAAATAGAAGAACAAGATATTACAAATAAAGATACAGCAGAAGATCTTTTCTATAAATAAGAAGATTATAAATATTATTTATAATCTTTTTTTTATTCTTTAAATGTGGTTAAATATACATAAAGGTGAAGTTATGTATGTTTTAAATCCCAAAGATAAATTTACAATAATTAATAAATCTAACTCTACTGACTATGATAAGAAAATATTAACTGACCTATATCAACCAATTATAGGATCGTTATCTATACTTATTTATATGACTTTATTTAATCAAGTAAAAGCAGATACTTTACTTAGTAAAGAATTAGATCATGAATCCATACTTAGAATACTTGGTATTAATATGGATTTATTTAGGGTAAATAAAGAAAAATTAGAAGGAATAGGTTTAATTAAGACTTATAAGAAAAATAGTGAATTTATTTATGTTTTATATAAACCACTAGATGCATTTAGTTTTTTTAATAATCCGTTATTAAATACACTTTTATATAATAATTTAGGTAATAAACTATATAAAGATATTTTAAAAGAATATAAAAATATAAAAATAGATTTAAGCGAATATAGTGAAGTTACTAAAAGTTTTGATCAAGTATTTAAAACAACATCACTACTTACTTTAAATAATATGGATGTTATAAATTATGAATATGCTAAAATAAAAATGGCTAGTGTAATAGATTTTGAATTCGTATTAGATGGCTTACCTAATATATCGGAAAGTTTAAAAGAAGATTTGAATAATATAGCATTTTTATATAATTTAAAAGATTCTGAATTAAGAGAATTAGTTTTATATTCGCTTAATGCTAAAAATATATTAGATTTAGATGTGTTATTAAATAGAGCAAGAGATTTATATGTCTTTGAAAATTCGTCCCTTCCAACTTTAAAATATATAAAAATGAAAACTAGTGATGAAAATGAAACTAAGAAAGAAAAATTAATTAAAACATTTCAAAATACATCTCCATTTGTATATTTAAAAAGTAAATATAAGTCCGGTAGTCCTAGTAAGTTAGAAATGAAGATAATAGAAGATTTACTTTTTAAAAGTAAGATGGAACCAGAGGTTATAAATGTACTTATTTCCTATGTATTAACAGTTAATAATCAAAAATTCACTAAAAACTATGTTGATACAATAGCAAGTCAGTGGTTAAGACTTGGTATTAAAACAGCAGAAGCAGCAATGAAACATTGTACAGAATTTAAACCACCTACAAAAAATAAAACAAAAGTAATAAATAGTAAAAAAGAAGAAATCTTACCAGATTGGTTTGATCAAAAACAAGAAAAAGAAGAAACAGAAGATAAATCATTACAAGATTTATTAAATAGTATAAATTAAGGAGAAAATTATGTTAGATATAAAATTTATAAGAGAAAATAAAGAATTAGTGAAAGAAAATATAAAGAAGAAATTTCAAGATGAAAAATTACCTCTAGTTGATGAAGTAATAGAATTAGATGTAAAAATAAGAGATTTAAAACAAAAAGGTGATATTTTAAGACAAGAAAGAAATAATGTTTCTAGTCAAATAGCTTTACTTGTAAAAGAAGGTAAAATAGAAGAGATAGAAAATAATAAAAAGAAAGTTACTGAAATTAATGAAACACTTGTAAATATAGAAAAAGAGGAAGAAGAACTAAGTAAAGTATTAAAAAATAATATGTTAGTTATTCCTCAAATTATGGATAAGACTGTACCTATTGGAAAAGATGATAGTCAAAATGTTGAAGTAGAAAGATTTGGAGAAGCATTTACAAGAGATTATGAAATACCATATCATGCAGATATTTGTGAAAGCTTAGCAGGTCTTGATAAAGAATCTGCTGGAAGAACTAGTGGGAACGGATTTTACTATTTAGTAGGTGATATAGCAAGACTTCACGAAGCTACAATAGCATATGCAAGAGATTTTATGATTAATAAAGGATTTACATACTGTATTCCACCATTTATGATTCATAGTGATGTAGTAACAGGAGTTATGTCATTTCCTGAAATGGAAGCTATGATGTATAAAATAGAAAATGAAGATTTATATTTAATAGGTACATCAGAACATTCTATGATAGGTAAATTTCAAGGACAAATAATAGATGAAACAAAATTACCTATAGCTATGACTTCATACTCACCATGTTTTAGAAAAGAAGTAGGATCTCACGGTTTAGAAGAAAGAGGACTTTATAGAGTTCATCAATTTGAAAAGCAAGAGATGATAGTAATTTGTAAACCAGAAGATGCTATGACTTGGTATAACAAAATGTGGAGTTATACAGTAGAATTCTTTAGAAGTATGGATTTATCAGTTAGAACTTTAGAATGTTGTAGTGGTGATTTAGCAGATTTAAAAGTTAAATCATGTGATGTAGAAGCATGGAGTCCAAGACAACAAAAATACTTTGAAGTAGGAAGTTGTTCTACACTAGGAGATGCACAAGCTAGAAGACTTGGTATAAGAATGAAGACAGAAAAAGGTAATGAATATGTTGCAACATTAAATAATACAGTAGTAGCGAGTCCTAGATCACTTATTGCAATACTTGAACAAAATTATCAAGAAGATGGAAGTGTTAAAGTACCAAAAGTATTACAACCATATATGGGTGGATTAGAAGTTATAAGACCTAAAGATAATAAATAAAATATAGAATTAATAATTCTATATTTTTTTTGACTTTAAAAATATCTTAAAAAATGATATATATTATTATAGAAAGATAAATTATATGAAGTTAACTATCGATGAATTTAAAAATAAAAAGAAAGAACTTTTAAATTTAAAAAAAGAAATAGATCATGAAAGTAATATTAATCTAAAAAATAATTATTTAGTGATGTATTCTGGTTTAGAAGATGATTTGTTTTCTTATGATTTAAGTGATATTCCTTATGAAGAATTAAAAGATATATCATTTGATAATAAGATAAGAGAAGAAATATTATTTAATGATGAAAAGATTGACATAAATAAATATTCTAAAAAAGATATTATTAAAAATAAAGATTTATTTTTAATAAATGAAGATATACCAGAAGATGTTAAAAAAGATTATTTTGCTAGAAGTTTATCAGTAGAAGATTTCATAAAGTATCAGGATGTTTTTAAAAATATAGCAATAGATAATTTTTTATTAAATGAAGTTGAAATACCATTAACTGTAAAAGAAAATTATAAACCTGGAGAATATCAAAAAATTATTTTAAAATATCAAGACTTTTTTAGTGAACTTAGTAGAAGAAGAGATTTAATAATTTTTAATTATTTTTTTAAAAATGAAGGTAATCTTGAAATATCAACTATTAAAACTGCAAAAAAATTTATAATAGATTATTTAACTAATAATCATGATTTTAAATTTCCAAAGTGGGCAGAATGTTTAAACTTTAATTTTAAAACAGATATTACTAATACTAGTGATTTATTAGATTACCTGGATTTTGATTTTTTAAAAAATGTTCAAACAGAAAAATTTATTCAGTATTTTAATGTAGAATATTTAAAAAAATTAGAAAATGATACTAAAATATTTAGTAAAAGTAATTTTAAAATATTTGATATAGTTAAAGATTATGTATTAAGAAATTACGATATAATAGATTTTACTAAATCTTTTAAAACTTATGATGATTTTGAAAAAAACTTTGTTTCTTATTTAGAAAAAACAAGAGAAGAAAAATCTTATAAAGATATCTTAGATTATACTAGTGTAACATCTTTATTACATGATAAATACCCTTTGATTTTTATAAATGATGAAAATAGTAAAGAGTTAAAAACATTATTTAATGAAGGAAATTTAAATACTATAACTTTATATCAAAAAGAAGAATATATAGAAGAATTAAAGAATAAAGATTTATTTAAAGTATTAGATTTACCAATTATTTATCTTTTTAATGATTATAATTTTGATTTTGTAAAAGAATATATTAATACCTATGGTAATTATAATTTTTTAAAATTATGGACAAGTTATGGACCATTTATTAAGAATGGTTTAAATGTTAGAACATTAGATGATTTTTATCAATTTGATAAATTAAATGAAAAGATAGAACAAAGTGTTTATAATTTTATCTTAACTGGTAAAGCATCTTTATTTAATAAAAATATAAATTATGGAACACTAGAAAAAAATATTAATTTTAAAAATAAATATCCAGAAATATTCGTCGATTTTAAAGATGTTTTAAATATAACAAAAGAAGAAAATGAACATTTAAAAAATCTATGTTATAATGGAAGGTTAAGTTTAGATTACATAAAAAAATATCCAGAGTTAAAAGAATATTTAAAACATAAAAAATTATTCTTATTCTTTCAAAAAAATGATAATTATAATGATTTTATTCTAAGTTTAGGAAAAGATGCATTTTTAACTTTAGGTGAAAAGTATGGTAAATTATTAGAAGCTATAAGTATTGAAGATATTAAAAAGTTTAAAGATTATAATAATTTAGAAGAAAAAATAATGAATGTTATTTCTCAAAAATGTTTATCTGGAGACTTCATATATGAAGAAGATAGTAAAATTTTTCTAAAAGATAAACATAAAGAATTATTTATAGATGAAAATGCTCCAAAAGAATTAAAAGAATATTTTTATGCTAATAATAGATATTTAGATTTAAAAATATTAAAAGAAAATTATAATGAGTGGAAAAGTTATTTAACAAAAAATCAAATTAAACTGGCTCTTTTAAAAAATCCTAGTATACATAATGATATAAAAGAATATTTTAATAGATTTGGAATAGAAAATGGAATAAAACTAGCTCTTAAAAGTACTGATGATGTAATATCTATGATAGATAAAGTAAGAATTGATAAATTAGAAAAATGGTATAAGAAAACTGGAGAAACTTTTATACCTAATAAAACAGTAATGATGAAATTTCCAGAAAATGATATAGATAGTTTTTTATTATCAGGTAAATATTGGTCTAATTTAATGAGACTTAAAACTTATTCAAATAGTGAAGATAAAATAATATCTTTAATAAAAGCTTCTTATTTATTTGGAGTTTTTGATCAAGATAGTAAAGGATATGACCAGTTATATTCTATACTTACATATATTCCTAAAACTATATCAAGTAATTATTCTTTTATATTAGAAGAACTTAAAAAAGATATTAATACTAAATATAAAAAAGATTTAATTTTATCTTTAAAAAAGGATAAAGTAGAATTTGATGAAGATAAGCTCTTTGAAAGATTTTATACAGAAGATGAAAATCACAATTGTTCTTTAAATATTAATTTTGATTATGCAACTAAGACATCTAAAGTATTTAGAAATATTTTAGAACAGTATGAAGAATTACCTATAATTACCCCAAATAAATTAGAAAAAATATTTAAAGATTTCTTATATGAAAATAATCCTGGTTTTAGAGAATTCTTTTTAAAAAATTTAAATATTATTTTAAATAATAACAATGAAAAATTAGAAATGTTAAATAAAGTTGCTAAAAGTTTTAGAGAAATAGAAATAATGAATAGTAATAGAAAATTAACATTAAATCATGCACTTTCTTATATATCAAGTGCAAGTTATCAAGATATTAATGTTGGTAATGAAGCTTTAGCTAGAACATCTTTAATAGCAGGTTATAAAGAAAAAGATTTTGAAGTATTACAACAAATTTATAATTTAGGTAGAAAAAGAACTTTAAGTAGTATAGTTAGAGTAGAAAATTCACATGATGATTATGATTATGAAATATTAAGATTAGATGATCCATTTGCATTAACAGTAGGTGTATTTAGTGATTGTTGTCAAAAACTATCAGGTCGTGGTGAAACCTGTATGGAACATAGTATGATAGATAACGATGGAAGAATATTTGTTGTAAAAGATAAAGTAGGTCATTTAGTTGCAGAAAGTTGGGTATGGAGAAATGGGGACACATTATGTTTTGATAACATCGAAGTACCAAATAAAGCAATTAATAGAGAAGTTAATAAAACTAAAGAAGCTTTAAATAAAGAAATATTTGAAGTATATAAAAAAGCAGCAGAGGAATTAATAAAACTCGATAAAGAAACTTATCAAAAATTATTAGAAGAAAAAAAGATAACTAAAGAAGAATATGAAGCTTTAAGACTTAAGAAAATTACGATAGGTAGAGGAAATAACGATATATATAAAGTTTTAGAAGAAAATTTAACTTTAGAAAAAGAATATAATATAAAAGAACCTATTAAATATGAACCAGTTATATTAAATAGAAAATTAGATTTAGATGATTCTAAAAATCAATATGTTTTATTAGATGAAAAAACAGTAGATAAAGAATATAATCTTGATAATTTATATATCTATAATGATGAATATATTGAATATAACGATAGTAATTTTAAGAGTTTTAATACTTATCAAGAACTTGAAAATATTACCAAAAATACTAATTATAAAGTAGAAGAATCTAACTTATTTATTACTAAGTTAGCTATTAAACATAATTTAAATCCTCAAACTACAAAAGTTGTAATGAATCCTAATTTTGCAATTCTTTATGATAGTGATGATAAGACAGTTAAAATAGCAGATTTATTATTTAATAAAAAAATAATAAATAAAAATCAAATTATCGATATAGAAGATAGTGTTTTATTACAAATTAATATGGCGATAAATCAAATAAAAGAAGATAAAGATATCATGTTATTATCTTTAAATGATGAACAAATAAATATGTTTAATAAAGCTTTAGAAATAAAAAAAGATATTAGAAGAAAATAATATTGTATAATAGTTATTAATTATATATACTTAAAATAGAAGGAGAAGAAAATGACAGATTATTATTATGATAGTAGTAGTGTAGATGCTTTAGAAGCCTTTGTAGCAGCATTTTTAGGATTCTTTATGTTTATTTTTATGATCACTTTTCTAATAGCTATTGTTTCTATAATATTTAAATGGAAAGTATTTACTAAAGCTGGTAAACCTGGATGGGCAGTGCTTATTCCTATATATAATGTTGTAGTTATGTTTGAAATAGCGTCTATGCCAGTATGGAATATATTACTTTTACTTATACCATTCGTTAACATATATATATGTATAAGAATGTTAGTAAATATTTCAAGAAACTTTGGAAAACCTGGAATGTTTGCTTTAGGATTATTCTTTTTGCCAGTAATCTTTTGGGGGATATTAGCGTTTGATAATTCAACTTATAATCCAGTTATAGAAAAAGTAAATAGCGATTTAGCATAAGAGATGAAAAGATAGAATTTTCTATCTTTTTTAATTTTTATGTTATACTTTTAGTATATGAAGAAAAGAATAATAAATCTATTTTTAGTCTTAGGAATTATGTTTATTACTATTTCTTATTTGTTTACTAATTTTAATAATAGCAATCTAAAAAGAATAAAAACTAGTAATAATTATGAGTTATTAATTGATGAAAAATATGAAAAAATAGATAAAGAAAAAGTTAATCCTTTAACTGATATAGTTTATATGGATAAAACTAATTTTAAAATAATAACTGTTTTTATAGATAATAAAAATAATTTTAAAAATGATTTTAATTTTTATAAAAATTATAAACTAGAAGATAATAAAAAAGATAAAGAAAATCTAGAGATAAAAGAAAATAATAATTCATATACATTTACATTTACTAAAAATAAAAAAACTTATTATATGAAATGCTTTTTATTTGAAGATAGTGATAACTTTATGGAAATTTTAATGTGGTCTTATAATAAAGAAGATTTAAAGGAATTTGATAAAATTATAGAAAGTAGGAGAAAAATATGAAAATTTTAAATAAAATATTATCGTTTATTTTTATAGTTACATTACTTTTATTAAGTAATTTATATATATTTAAATTAGTTAATAGTAGTGAAAATATAAGAAAAAATGTAGAAAAAATTGAGTATGCTAAAAATAATAAAAATTTTGTTTATGAATTTTTTAAAGAACTTGGAGAAGTAGAAGTAATAAATATTGATAAAAAAATAGATGACTTTATTATTGATGTTATTAATAACAAAGATGCTTTAATAGATAGAGAATATATAAAAGATAAATTAAAGTTAGAAAAATTAGATAAACATTTTTATGAAAAAACTTTAGTAGAAGAAAAAATTATAAATCAAGTAAAAAGATATAAAGTAGGTATATTTAAAGAAATAGAAAAAATAGCATTAAAAGAAATAGTAATAGCTATAATAGTAATACTTATTTTTATGTTTATTATGTTTATGATTATTAATAAATCTACTTCTAAAACATTTTCTAATATTGCGATAATTTTATTTATTTGTTTTATAGTTAATTTATTAATAACTTTTATTCCAAAATTTATAAGTTTTGTAGGTAATGTTTGGGCAAGTTATTTAAATAATTTACTTTTAAACTATTCAGAATACATGCAAGAATTAACTTTATATACTTTAGTAACTTTAATATTTATTATGCTTGTATTAGTAGTGCTTTATTTTATTAATTTATATAAAATAAAGAAAAAAGGAATAGTTACAGAAGATAATTTCTTAGATAAATATGAAGAAAAAGAAGAAAAACAAGAAGAATTAGAGATAAAAGAAGAAGTAAAAGAAGTTAAAAAAGAAACAAAAAAGAAGAGTAAGGAGAAAAAATGAGAACAGAATATTATATAGTTATATTAATACTAATAATTATATTGTTTACAGTATTAAAAATAAATAAAGCAGATTTTAATTTAAATATGAATAAGTTATTAGAATATCTTGGTGGTAAAGATAATATAATAGATAGTAGTTATAATATGTCTAGATTTATAGTTACTTTAAAAGATATATCTATAGTTAATAAAGAAGGAATACAAAAGCTAGGAGCTAAAGGTATAGTAGAAATAGATAATAAATTAAAAATAGTATTAGGTAGAGATTCAAAACAATTAAAGAAATTTATTGATGATATAAAATGAAAATAATAATAGGTTTTTTACCAGTACTATTACTTACACTTTTTATTTATAAAAAAGATAAACATAAAGAATCTTTATATATGATTATACTTTTATTACTAGGGGGGATATTTAGTGCAATATTTTCTTATACAGTTAGTGAATTTATTAAACCTATAGTAGTAAATAATATAGTTTTAAAAAATTTATTGTTTATAGGATTTAAAGAAGAATTTATTAAGTTTATAGTACTCTTTTTAATGTGTTTTAATGCTATGGAATTTGATGAAATATACGATTCTATAGTTTATTCTACCTTTTTAGCTTTAGGATTTATTTTTGTAGAAAACATAATCTATATATATGATTTAAAACTTGATCTGATAGAAATCGTCTTAAGATCAGTTATGTCTTGTGGTATTCACTTTGCTTTAGGTGTTATTATGGGTTATTTTTTAGGATATGCTAAAGATAATCAAGTTAATTCTAAATATTTAAATTCTATTACTGATATCTTTTTAGCATTTTTAATACCTACTATTTTACATGGATTATATAATTTACTTATTAGCTTAAGTATGACAAATTCTGATATTAGTTTATTTGTTGTATTTTATGTTTTCTGTTTATTTACTGTTTCATATATCTTATTTACTAGATATTTGAAACTTAGAAACAATAATTTTGTTTCATTTAATAACTAGGAGTATAATTTTATTTAGGTGATGAAATTGAAAAAAAATATATTGATTATAACTTTAAAAATATCATTTGTTATAATGGCATTTGCTAGTATTTATTTTTTGTTTTTTAGAAAAAGAGATGGTTATGAAAAACTTAATTTAAATGGTGTTGATAATTTAATGTTTGTAGCACATCCTGATGATGAAATGCTTTGGGGTGGAAGAGAACTTATTAAGAATAATTATCTAGTAGTATGTATTACTTGTGGTAGTAACAAGGTAAGAGTTAAAGAATTTAAAAAAGTAATGAAAGAAACTAAAGATAAATATTATATGCTTGGATATCCAGATAAGATTATGAATATGAGAAGTAATTGGAAAAAAGAATATCCTAGAATAAAGGAAGATGTAGAAAAAATATATAAATTAAAAAATTGGAAAAAGGTAGTAGTACATAATCCATATGGAGAATATGGACATATGCATCATAAAATGACTAGTAAAATAGTTAGTGAAGTAGTAGATCATAATAAACTTTATTACTTTAATATGTATAAGAGAAAATCTATTATAGATTATCATAATCCTATGCCAAAAGAAGATTTAGAAGAAAAGAAAAGAATATTATCTATTTATAAATCACAAGGATTTATAAAAAAAATGTTTTATCATATGATAGCTTTTGAAAAGTTAATACCTTATGAAGATTGGATGAATAATGAAGAGTTTAAACAAAAAAGATAAGTTAAATCTAGTTATAATTATTATAACTTTTTTAATCTTTGTATTAATAATAACTAGATTTACTAATTATTATGGATCTTTACTTGATTGGGAAGCTCAACATATAGCAATACCTAATACAATTAGAACTTTGTTCTATCAAAATTTTAATCTTTTTCCTGATTTTATTTTAAATATAGGAGCAGGTCAAAATATTTATTATTTATCATATTATGGACTTTTTAATCCTTATATCCTTATTTCATATTTTTTACCATTTATAAAGATGGTAGATTTTATATCGGTAATTGGAATGTTAATACCTATAATATCTGCAATACTTACATATATTTGGTTAAGAAAAAGATATGATGAAAAGATTTCTTTTATGACAACTATATTATTTATATTTTCTATGTCGCTTTCTTTTCATTCACATAGACATATTATGTTTATAAATTATATGCCGTTTTTAATACTAGGTCTTTTTGGAATAGATAAAAAGTATGATAAAAATGAAAGTTCGTTACTTGTTATATCAATATTTTTAATAGCGATATCTAGTTTTTATTACTCTATATCATCATATCTAGTTTTAATAATTTACTATATATTTAAATATTTAGAAAAAGAAGAAAAAATAGTTATAAAAGATTTGTTTTTTAAACTTTTAAACTTATCACTAAATTTTATACATGGAATACTTTTAAGTTCTATAGTACTTTTACCAACAGCAGCAGTAATATTAAATGGAAGAGAAAAAACTAGTGTAGCAATTAATTTTATAGAAACTTTAATTCCTAAAATTAATCTTTTATATTTTTTATATAATCCATATGGAATAGGTTTAACTTTAATTTCTATCGTAGCTATAATATATAGTTTGATATCTAAAGATTTAAAATATAAATTTTTATCTATAATATTATTTTTAATAATGTTATTTCCAGTATTTAATTATATATTAAATGCTTTAATGTATATTGATGCAAAAATATTAATACCATTTTTACCACTTATTATATTAGTTATTGCTAATTTTTTAAGTAAATTAACTAAAAATCTAATAAGTAATAAAGAACTTATTTTTATAATGTTAATAACTGCTATATCTATAATTAATTCAACTATGTATATATATATTGATTTAATAGTATTATCTATAGTTTTCTTTTTATATAAAAAATTTAAAAAAGATTTTATTTTAAATACTATTATGTTTCTTGTAATTAGTATTTGTTTAATTTTTTCATTAAATGATCCATTAGTTGATAAAAAGACTTTTGATAAAGATTATCAAAGTTTGAAAAATATAGTTAATTATATTAAAGAAAATGATAAATCTTTATATAGAATTGCAATAGATTATAAAAATGAAGCATTTATAAACCAAATATTTGATAATAGTGAAGTTTTGATATCTACAATATATTCTTCTTTGAATAATAAAAATTATAGTAATTTTTATTATGAAGAATTATTAAATAATATTAAACATAGAAATAGGGTAATAACTACTACGACATTATCTGATTATTATTTATCTTCATTATCAAATAAATATATAGTTACTAAAACTACTTTAATAAATAAAAAATTAATTAAAAAAATAGATAATTATAATATTTATTTAAATGAAGAATATAAACCGATGTTTTATTTTAGTAATAATTTAATAAGTGAAGAATATTATGATAAGTTAAAATATTATCAAAAACCTTTATCTTTAATGAACTATGATGTAGTAAAAGAAGCTAAAAATGAAATTGATTTAAAAACAGAAAAGATTAATGATATTAATTTAGTTAAAACAGGTGAATATCTAGAAGAAAAAGATAAAAAATATAGTATTAATTTAGGAAAAGTTAAAACATTATTTGTAAGAATAAATATGTATGATTCTCCTTCATGTAAAAGTAAAGATACTTATATAGATATTAATAATATAAGAAATAAATTAACTTGTAAGAGTTGGAAATATCATAATAAAAATTATACTTTTGACTATCTAACTACTAGTGATGTTTTAAATATAAAAATAAAAAAAGGTAAATATTATATAAAAGATTATGAAATATATGAAATTAAAGATTTTAATATATTAAAACAAAAAGAGTTAAATGTTGAATATAAAGATTCTTTATTTACTTCTAAAGTAAGTCTTAAAGAAGATGGTTATTTTATAACTAGTATTCCATATGATAAGGGATTTAAAGCATATATTGATAAAAAAGAAGTAGAGGTAGAAAAAGTTAATAAAGCTTTTGTTGGATTTAAAGTTCCTAAAGGAGAACATAGTATTGTTTTAAAATTCACTTCTCCTTTAAAGAAAGAATCTTTAATAATAACATTTATATCTTTTATAGTTTATTTATATTTACTATGGAAGGAAAAAAATAATGAGAAGTTACTTGGAAGTAAACTTAAAGAACATAATAAAAAATGTAGAAGAAATAAAAAGATTAACTAAGACAAATATAATTGCTGTTATAAAAAGCGATGCATATAGTTTGGGAGCTGTTAAAATTGCTCAAACATTAGAAAAACAAATGATAGATTTTTTTGCAGTTTGTAGTATACAAGAAGCTTTAGAACTTAGAAAAAATAATATAAATAAAGAAATTTTAATACTGTCTAAAGTTTTTGAAGAAGAATATCATTTATTAAAAAACAATAATTTTACTTTAGCGGTGTATTCGTTAGATGAATTAGAAAGTCTTAATAACTATTTAGTAAAAGAGAATTTTAAAATCAATGCTCATTTAAAAATTGATACTGGTATGACTAGACTTGGTTTTATGTATAATGATGAACAAAAAGAAATAGATGAAATTTTAAAAGCTTTTAATTTCTCTAATATAAATATTACAGGAATTTATTCTCATTTATCTTCATCAGATGATTTTGACACTAGTTATAGTGATATGCAAATAAAAAACTTTAAAAACTTATTAGAATTATTAAAAAGTAAAAATATAAATCATCTATATGCTCATTTATTTGCAAGTCATGGTATTTTAAATTATAAAGAAAAATTTGATTATGTAAGACCTGGTATCATTATGTATGGAATGACAGTAAGAGATGATTATAGAAATATAAGTGATATGAAATTTTATCCGGTTGTTAAGTTATATAGTAGAGTTATTTCTATAAAAACAGTTAAAAAAGATACTAAAGTATCATATTCTAGACTTTATACTACTAATAAACCAACTAAGATAGCAGTAGTTTCTATAGGTTATGCAGATGGATATCCAAGAGCTTTATCTAATGATTTTTATGTATATATAAATAATAAAAAATGTAATATTTTAGGAAGAATATGTATGGATCATATGATGGTAGATGTAACAGGTCTTGATGTTAAAGTAGGAGATGTTGTAGAATTATTTGGTGATAATATAAAAATAGATGAAATATCTAAAAAACTTAATACTATTAATTGTGATATATTATGTGGTATTAAAAAAAGAGTAGAGATTAAATATATAGAAAATTAATAAAAATAATGATATATTTTTATTATGGAGTTGTTATGAAACAAAAATTATCTGTAATTGTACCTTGTTATAATGAAGAAAAAAATATAGCTAAATTTTATGAAAAGATTAAAGAAGAATTAAAAAATATAGATTTAGAATTAATCTTTGTAAATGATGGATCAAAAGATAAAACAGAAGAAGAATTATCAAAATTATTAAAAAATAAAGATATTAAAATTAAATGTATTAATTTTTCAAGAAATTTTGGTAAAGAAAGTGCTATGTTAGCAGGTTTAGAAAATGTTAGAAAAGATGCTAATTATATATCTATAATTGATGCTGATTTACAACAAAATCCTAAATATTTATTGAAAATGTATGAATATTTAAATGAAAATAAAGAAATAGATGAAGTAGCCTGTTATCAAAAGAAAAGAAAAGAAGGAATATTATCTATATTTAAGAAAAGTTTTTATAAGATTATTAATACATTTAGTGAAGTTGAATTTAAAAATGGAGTAAGTGACTTTAGGATGTTTAGAAAAGAAGTTCTTGATGCTATAATCTCTATTAAAGAACATAATAGATTTTCTAAAGGAATATTTTCTTATGTAGGATTTAATATTTATTATATGCCTTATGAAGTAGAAACAAGAAAAGAAGGGAAGACATCTTGGAATTTCTTTAGCTTATTTTCATATGCTTTACTAGGTTTTAAAAATTTCACTAATATATTTTTATCACTTATTAAATTAATAGCATCTGTATTATTTTTAATATCTATTATATTTTTAATAATAAAAACTTTTTTAGGTATAGATAAATTAGATATTGTAATATTTTTAATATTAATTATGACATCTATTAATATCTTTGTTTTATCTTTAATTATGAGTTATATAAAATTAATAGATAGTGATACTAAGAATAGACCTCAATATATAATTAGGAGAATTAATACTAATGATTAAAAAACTTTTAAATTTATATAAAAAATATGAAGAAATAATAAATTATATAGTAGTAGGGGGTATAACTACAGTTATATCAATATTATCTTATTTTCTAATTAGAACTATATTAAAATCAGATACATCTTTAAATGTTCAAATATCAACCGTGTTTTCTTGGATAGTAGCAGTAACATTTGCATATTTTGCTAATAGAATATTTGTTTTTAAATCGAATAATTCAAAAAAAATAGAATCAGTTAAGTTTATTACATCAAGAATAATGTCTTTATTAATTGAAATGTTAGTAATGTTAATACTTACAGCTGTTTTAAAGATAAATGATAAGATTGCAAAGATACTAGTTCAATTTATAATTGTAGTATTAAATTATTTGTTTTCAAAAATATTTGTTTTTAAAAAATAAGAGGATAAAATGGAAAATAATTTTGATGATATAAAAAATTTAGAAAAAAAAGTTTTAACTGATGAAGAAAGGGAAAAAGAGTTAAAGAAGATAAGATTTCTTATAGTTTTTGTAAGCTTTTTCATTTTTCTTTTTGTTTTTGCTTTTCTTTATATAAATGGTTTTATATTTAAAAAGAAAAATCTAAATCAAAAAACTAACATAGTAAAAAAAGTAAATCAAAATAATCTATATTTAACTACTGAAACTAACTTAACTAACAATAAAGAAGCAATTGATTTAGTTAATGATTATCATTTGGAATTCTTATATGAAGATGAATATAAAGAATCTAAGTTTTTTACAGCTAAAGAGTTAAATTTAAAAGATATGAGTGAAAAAGATAAAACATTATTATTAAATATTAGTAGTTTTTTTAAAACTTATTTAAAAAATAATGCTTTATATGATTGCGATAAGAAAATAGTAGATAAAAGTTATTTAGAAGAAAAATTTTATGAAAAATATGCCGTTAAGATAAAGATTGATTATTTTTTAACGAAGATATCTTTTGATACTAATAAAGTTTTAGAATATAAAGATAATAGTTTATCTTGTATTTATTTAAATAATAAAAAGTTTTTACTTAATAAACTTTATCATATAGAAAAAAATAAAAATATTATTAAATATTATTATAAAAAGTACTTTGATAACAAAGAAAGTGATAGTAGTTTTATATTAGTATTTAAATATAATGAAAAACAAAATAAATATATTTTAGAAAAGATAGAAAATGCTTAAAAAGTTGCATTTTTTTAAAAATTAAGTATAATAAATAGCAAGTTTGGGGGTTTAATATGATATTTTACATATGTTTTTTTATTGCAGTATTTATATTAGATTTAATTATAGGAAATTATATAGAAAAAAAAGAAAGTGATAACAAAGCTTTAGTAGAGCTTTCTAAATCATTATTAATATTTATAGCTATTACATTTTTAGCATATTTATTTATAAAAAGTGATTTTTTGTATAGTGTATTACAAGAAAAATATGACTTAGAAAAAGCTAATAACGTAAGAAGTATATTTTATCTTTTATATTTAATAATTTTTACAGTGAATATATATTCTTTATTTGAAGTAAGCGTTGATAGTTATGTAACTTACTTAGTTAAAAATAATAGTTTTAAAAAATATATAGTACTAATTACAACATTTTTAATGATTGTTTTATCACATATTTTATTATTTAAAGATACAGCTAATTATAAAAATATTTTAGGTAATAATAATTATTTATTCTTTGTTATTATGTTTATTATTACTATTATTTATCCAGTATTAGTAGGTATTAAAATATATAAATATATAAGAAATAATGAATTAGTATTAAAAGAAGATAATATAAAAGATGAAGATGAAGTAGTTATTGCAAGAAAAGTTAAGAATGTTGAAGTAAAACCAAAAGAAAAAGAAGTTGATAACGATTATTATGAAGATGAGTTTTTAAACGACTTTGATGATGATAATTTTTAAAAATTGGAAAAATTAGATAAATTATTTAAAATAAGATATGATTTATTATCTGGTGTAAGAAATAAGGAAATAGAAAAATTAAGATATTTTGCTATAGAAGCATCTGATTATAAACAAATACTTTTTTATAATAGAAAAATAGATTTACTTACAGAAGAAATAAAAGAATTAAAAGAAATAAATACTAAAATAAAAGAAGAAAGAATTAGTTATAACAATTATTTAATTAAAAATAATAAAAAAGATTTTTATAGATAAAGTCTTTTTTTTGTATTATAATCCTAATAGGAGTAAAAGATGAATAAAATCTTTTTTTGTGATATAGATGATACTTTAGTAGGTAAAAATAAAAGTATATCTAAAAAAAATTTATCTAGTATTAATAAATGGATAAATGATGAAAATATTTTTGTTTTAGCTACTGGAAGAGGAATTGTAGGAATAGAAAATTTTTTAAAACATTATGATTTTTCTAATTATTATATAGCATGTAATGGTGCTATAATTTATGATAAAGCAAAAGATAAACTTATACATAACGATTATATATCAAGTGATATAGTAGAAATTTTATATAGTTATGCTATAAAAAATGATATAGTAGTTTATCTTCATTCAAGATATAGAACTAAAACTCATTTGATAGATGATGATATATATGAAGTTACATATGTGGTAAATGAACCGTTTGAAAAATCGACTTTAGATAAAATAAGAGAATTTGTCTTTTTACATAAAGAAGTACAAATTACTCATGATTATTATAATAAATATAAAAAATATCATTTGTTTGACATTAATTTAAAAGGTAATTCAAAAGGTTTAGCTATAAGAAGGTTATTAGAATATTTAAAAATTGATCAAGATAAAAGTTATGCAATAGGAAATGGTAACAATGATATATCTATGAGTTATTATGTTAATAAAATGTTTGCAGTAGATAATGCTTGTGAAGAATTAAAAAATGTTGTTTTTAAAATAGTATCATCTAGTAATGATAGTGGTGTTAGTGAAGCAATAAATATTTTGATGGGAGAAGAAAATGAAAGAAATAGATAAAAAGATAATTAATAATATTAGAGGTCTTTGTATCGATATGATAAATAAAGCAAATAGTGGACATCCTGGTATAGCACTTGGTGCAGCACCGATGCTTTATACTTTATTTTCAAAAGTTTTAAAAATAAGTAGAGAAAATCCAAATTGGATATCAAGAGATAGATTTATCTTATCTGCAGGACATGGATCTAGTTTATTATATGCACTACTTTTTTATTTAGGTTATTTAAATTTAGATGATTTGAAAGAATTTCGTAGTTTAAATTCTAAAACTCCAGGACATCCTGAAATAGGAACTTTAGGAGTAGAAATGTCTACTGGTCCACTTGGACAAGGTCTTGCTTCATCAGTTGGTTTTGCTATAGCAGAAAAATATCTTAGTAATCACTTCACAGATGATGTAATTAAGTATAAGACATACTGTATGGTAGGAGATGGAGACTTAGAAGAAGGTGTAGCACAAGAAGCTATGAGTATAGCAGGTAACTTAGAACTTAATAATTTAATAGTATTATATGATTCTAATGAAATTACACTTGATGGTAGTTTATATAATTCAAGTATTGATAATATAGAATTAAAAGTTAAATCTATGAATTGGAATTATATATTTGTAAAAGATGGTGAAAATATTTTAGAAATAGAAAATGCTATTAAAGAAGCTAAAAGAAGTGAAAAACCTGTACTTATTGAAATAAGAACAGTAATAGGAAAATATTCTTTATTACAAGGAACACATAAAGTACATGGTGCACCACTTTCTATAGAAGATATAGAACAACTAAAAGAAAAGTTAGAATTAAGAAATCAAGAATTTTTAGTATCTAAAGAAACAATAGAAGAATTTCAAAAAGAAGTAGATGAAAGAAATCAATTTGTTTATGAAAATTGGTTAAAAAAAGTAGAAATGCTTGATGATAATTTGAAATTAGAAATGGATAATTATTTAAATAAAAGATATGATTTAAACTTTGAAGGACTTAATGGAGAAGATGAAGCAGTAAGAAATGCAAATAATAAAGTACTTAATTTAATAGCTAAAGAAAATCCTTTTGTAATAGGAGGAAGTGCAGATTTAAAAGAATCAACTAAAGCTTATATTACAGATAGTGGATATTTTAATAAAGATAATTATAAAAATAGAAATATTGCTTATGGAATAAGAGAACATGCGATGGGAGCAATAAGTAATGGTTTAGCATTATCTGGATTAGTTCCTTTTGCTTCGACTTTCTTGTCATTTTCTGATTATTTAAAACCAAGTATTAGATTATCAGCTCTTATGAATCAATTTGTTATATATATTTTTACTCATGATTCTATAACAGTTGGAGAAGATGGACCGACTCATCAACCTGTTGAACAGTTAGTATCTTTAAGAAGTATACCTAATTTAGATGTTTATAGACCTAGTGATATAAATGAAGTAATAGGTTCATATAAAGCTATGTTTAAAAGAAGAAAAGCTAGTTGTTTAATAGCAAGTAGAAATAAAACTAAATTAAAACAAGAAACACAAATAAACTTAGTAGAAAAAGGTGGATATGTTTTAAAAGAAACTAAAGATGTTGATTTTGTAATTATCTCTTGTGGAGAAGAATTAGACTTAGCAGTAGAGATATTTGATAATTTAAGTTCTAAAGGATATAACTTAAGACTTGTATCTATGCCAGCTTTAAATATTTTTAAGGAACAAAGTGAAGAATATCAAAAAGAAATATTAACTGATAAGAAAAAATTTGTTATTGAATTTTCTTCTTCTATGTCATGGACATCTATAACGGATGAAAAACATATCTTTTCTGTCAATTCTTTTGGAAAAAGTGGAAAAGTTAAAGATATATTAGAGTATTTTAATTTAACTCATGATACAATAGAAAAAGAAATATTAAAAATGTTAAATGAGAGGTAGTATATGAAAATATTTAAAAAATTAATTATTTTAACAACTTTATTAATAGGATTTAGTGCTAATGCTCTTACTGTAACTGATGGAGCTATAGTTGGAAAAATGGTTGTTAATAAAAGACCTACAGTAGTAAATGAACTTATTACAGTAAACTATGTGTTTTTATATAAATCTAATAAAAATGCAAATATTCAAATAAAACTTGAATATCCAACTGAATATTTATCAGTAAAATATGTTGTTGGATTACCAAATAAACCAAATCCAGCTTGTAAGTTTTCAACTTCAGATGTTATAACATGTTACAATGTTGATCATTCAAAAGAACAATTAGTGACAGTTATGTATAAAGTTGTTAAAACTTTTGATACAGATAAAAAAATATCAGCAACAATTACTAGTGATTATGATAAGGTAAAATTTTCCACATCTAGATCAGATATTGTAATACCATCTATAAAAGCTAAAGATGGAAGTTTTATTAAAGTTTTAGAAAAATATGAAGTAGCAGTTGAAGATAATCAATCTTTAAATTATGAATTAGCAAAAGAATATAAAGATAAAAAATTAACTTTTACATCTAGTGATACTAATATAGTTACAGTAGATAAAGATGGAATTTTATCTGGAATAAAAGAAGGTGTTGCTAAAGTTACAATTGCAACAGATGATGATAAAAAAGTTGTAGAAGTAAAAGTAACTCCAAAAGAAAAAGAAGAATGTATAGTAAATAAAGTATCTATTACAAAACCAAGTAAATTTATTAGAGTAGGAGAAGTATTTTCATTAGATGTTAAATTAGATAATTCATGTTTTGATAAGAGAAATTTAAAATATGAAAATAGTGATAATTCTGTAGTATGGGTTGATACTAATGGATATTTAGTAGGTTTAAAAACAGGTAAATCACATGTTAAGATAATCTATAATGGTAAAGAACTTGCAAGTATTGATGTACAAGTAGGAATAGAAAAGAAAAAATCAAATAGTTCTATTTTAATAATTTTAGTACTTATATTAATAGTTATAGTAATAGTTTTATATTTATTCTTATCTAAGAAAAAGACAAGTTATAAATCATATGAAGTAAGTGATGAAAAAGATGATTATAGCGATACTAAAGATAGTAAAACAAAAGAAACAGATAACGAAGAAGAATATTTTGATGGAATAGACTTAGATGTATAGGGAGGTTAAATGTTAAAAGATATATTATTAATTCTTTTAGGAATAGGTGTAGGAGCTTTAATAGGATTCTTTATATCTAAAAAATATATGGAAAAATATTTAGAAAAAAATCCACCAATTAATGAAGATATGATTAAAATGTTAATGGCTCAAATGGGAAGACCAGTTAATCAAAAACAAATTAATCAAATGATGAAACAAATGAAAAATAAACAACAAACTAAATAACAAAGTTTGTTGTTTTTTATAATATGTAGTAAATATTAAATGTATAGATATAAAAATATTTATTATTTATAAATTAATTTAGAAAAAAAGAAAAATTCATATGAACTTTTCTTTTTAATTATTTTCTTCTTTTTCTTCTTTTTCTTCTTTTTCTTCTTTTTCTTCTTCTATAGATATTGCTTCAACTGGGCACATAAGAATAATGTTATTAACCATTTCTTTTTCTTCATCAGTTAATTCTTTATCTTTTGCTTCTGCAAATCCATTATCATTAAATTCAAATACTTCTTCACACATTGCTATACATGAACCGCATCCAATGCAATTTTCATTAACTTTAGCTTTCATTTTTTCTCCTTTTGCTTTAATAGTATATCAATATATAAAAAAAAATAAAAGTGTGTTAGAATAATAAATAGGAGATGCTATGAGAAGATCTGATAGATATAATGAAGAAATTAGTGATAATAAATTTTCTAGAGTTAATAAAAATGAATATTTATTAAAAGAATTAGAAGTTGGTATTGGAACAGAAGATGAAAATTTTTCAAGAACTGAAAAAAACGAAGAAATAGATAGTACTATAATTTCTAGTAATATTAATTTAGAATCTTATAATTTAAAGAATTATATAAGAAAAGCAAAAGAAAGTATTAAAAATGAAAATGAATCTTTAGTTACTAATCAATTTTCGTATTTAGAAGAATTAAATAAAAAATATTATGAAAATTATGAGAAAGAAAAAGAAAAAGAAAGAGAAGAAAAAGATTTATTTTCTGATTTAATGATAGATGAAAAAGAAGAAAATAATACTGTTGCTCATGATGTTGAAGATAGTAATAAAGATAAAGTAACAGAAGAAGATGGTAAATTAATTAATTCTTTTTATACTAGAAGTATGGATTTATCAAAAGGGGACTTTATTTCTTTAGCAAAAGAAGATCAAGAAGAAATAACTAAAAAGAATAATTTTATCATTTTATTTGTAATATTATTGATAATTATATTAATAATAGGAGTTCTTTATTATACTGGTGTATTTAAAAACATAGGTATTAAATTATGAAAAATATTAAAGTGACATATGAAAATAAAGAATATAATTATAGTCTAGAAGAAAATTATCGAGATGCATTTAAATTAGAAGATTTAGAAAAAAAATATACGGATTATTTTTCTAGTTTTGATTATATTTTAGGAGATTATGCTAGTGATAATTTAAGACTTAAAGGCTTTAATTTACCAAGTAATAAAAGATTTAATAAAATAAATGATTATAATAAAATAAATGATTATATAAAAAAATATTGTAATTATGGTTGTAAGTATTTTATATTAAAATCTTGCAAATAATATATCTTTATAGTATTATTTTATATAGAATGAGAGGGTTTTAAAATGGAAGAAAAGAAAATAATATCTATTGTTGATGAAAATGGTGCAATAGATGAAGCTGAAGAACTTTTAAGATTAGAATTAAGTGAATTTAATAAGAAATATATAATATATACAAAAAATGAAACAGATGATAAGAATAATGTAACTATTTATATATCAGAATTATATAAAGAAAATGAAAATAGTGATGATGTAGAATTAAGAGCAATAGAAACAGATCAAGAATGGGATAAATTAAAAGAAATATTAAAAGAAATTTCAAAAAGTGAAGAACAAGTATCTAAATAAAAAAATAAAATATAGGAGACTAGATTATGGATCAATCAACAATGGAAGAATTATCAAGTGTTAAAATAGTTGAAGCTGATAGTCAAAAAAAATTCAGAAAAAAAGGTAGCGCTGCTATTAAAATGACAGGACCAACTTTTGCACAATTTTTATATAATAAAAAAGGTGGTTTATTTAATCATAGATTACATAAATATAATGCTATTAAAGAAGAAATGGAAGAAATAGCAACAGATATAGAAATGAATCCAGAAGAAGCTGATTATGCAAGATATTATGAATTAGAAGAAAAATTAGCTAAAATTGGTGCTAAGATTTTATGGGTAGAAGAAAAAGAAAACTTTATTAAGAGAGAATCTAAAAAGTTAAAAGTTCCTTCTATATTAATACATGCAATAGCTCCATTTAGAAATTTCTTTAGTAAAAAGAAACACTTGAATTTATATAAAAAGAAAATTGAATTAGCTAGTGATCAAGCTCTTAAGAAAGTAATTGAAGAAGGTAAGTCTGGATTAAATATACCAGAAGCTGAAGATTTAAAAATTTCTGTTTTTAATAATCAATATCAAAAATCAAAAGAAGAAAAAGAAGAAGTTAAACCTTTATCTTTAAGTGAAGTTTTAGCTAGTAAAAAATTAGAAGAAAAAGAAGAAAAAATAGAAACAGAAGATGATATTAAGAAAGCTATAGAAAAATATTTTGAAAATATATCTACATATAATGAAAAAGATTTTAAAGATAAATTAGCAAATATTGAAAACTTAGCTCAAACACTTAATTTTAATATAGAAGATTATGTAAAAATTAATTTTAAAGATTATGTTAAAGATTTTGTTTTGAATTCTAATTATAAAAAACCAAGTGATAAAGAAATAGAACTTTTCAATAGATATGGTGAAATAGCAGATAAATATCATATAAACTTTATTAAAACAAGAGAAGATATTTATAAAGAAGAAGAAGAAAGACTTTTAAAATTAAAAAAAGAACAAGAAACTAAAGGACAAATAAATCCTCTTGAAAAAGAACCTAAGAATTTAGAAGGAACAAAAATGAAATATGAACCTTTTGATTGGAGTAAATATAAGAAAAAAGAAGCTCATGTTAAAGAAGAAAAAGAAGAAGAATTAGAAGAAGAAGATTTAGAAGATAAATATAAACCTTTTGATTTTAGCAAATATAAAAAGGCAACAAGCAAAGAAAATGAAGAAAATAATGTTTTACATAATGCTGGAAATTATAAATATCAACAACCAGTAAAAGAAGAACAAGAAGAAATAAAAGAAGAAGTAAAAGAAGTAAATGTTGATAAATTATATAAAGAATATAATCCAGATATTACATATGATTATAATTTTGGAATAATAAATGATGATTTAAGAAATCTTACAGAAGAAGAATTAAAGAAAGAAGAAAAGAAAATTAATGAAGCATTCTTAAGTTATGTGTTATTAAAACATGGTAAAGCTCCAAGAGAATTACTAAATAATATTCAAGAATATGTTGAAGAAACAAATAAACAAAGAAAAGAATATAATGCTGAATTAGAAACAAATGGTAGAGATTTAAATAAAAAACAATTACCACTTTTAGAAAAAGTTGATGAAATACCTCAAGATTATTATTTACATTCAATTTATTCTAATGAATTCTTTAAAGATAATCCAGAACAATTTGAAAGAACTGAAAAACTTGCAAATGAAGTAATGAGAAGGATTGAAGAAGAAAGAAAAACTAAACAAGAAGAACTTGCTAAGATAAAAGAACAAGAAAAAATTAAAACTGGAAGATTAGTTCTTAAGTATGGAATAGGTGGATATTATGCACTTCCTGATACTAAACTAACTGATAAAGAAGTACTTGAAGTGGTTAAGTTATTAGAAAATCAAAATATATATAAAGATGCTATGAAAAGAGCTGGAATGAAAGTTAGAGAAATAAAAAAAGAACGTATGGTTAAAGAAACATCAGAAGATGATTTTTCAAAAGTATTAGAAGAAATTAAAAATAAGTTAAGATGATTTAATATCATCTTTTCTTTAGCTTTAAAATAATGATATACTAGTTATAGAGGTTTTTATGGAAAATATTTGTGAAAGTTATTCTTTTTTATCAGTTATAGTATTAATTAAATATTTAATGCAACTTATTCAAATTGCTTTACCTATACTTTTAATATTTTTCATTGTTTTTGATTTAATAAAAGCATTAATAACTAATGATAGTAATTTAATGACAAAGACGATAAGTGTAATAGGTAAAAGAATTTTTTATGCAGTGCTATTATTTGTAGTACCTACAATAATAAGTTTAGTAATTAGTATTTTAGATAATACAACTAATTCTAATAATACATTTTTAAGTTGTTATAATAATGCATCTATGGAAAAAGTTGAATCTTTAAAAATACAAGAACAAAATTTAAAAGAAATAGAAAATAAAAAAATAGAAGAAGAAAGAGATAAAAAAAATTTAGAAAGAGAAAATAATCTTAAGATAAGAGAAGAAGCAGAAAAGAAAAATCAACAAAATAACTCTTCTAATGTAGATCCTAATTTATGTGGTGCAGGTAGTTGTACTGAAGCAGCTACTTTTGATCCGGAAGATTTAACTAAAGCTAGTAATTTAACAGTATCAGAACTTACTTTAACTATAACTAAATATGCGGAAGGAAGAGATCCTAGAGTTAAAAATTTTATTCCTTTAGCTCCAGCTTTTATTAAAGCTGAAAAAGATTATGGAGTAAATGCGATTGGTATTATGTCAATTGATGCTCATGAATCAGGATGGGCTAGTGAAAAACTTGCAAGACTTTGTAATAATTTAGGAGGTTATCGTGGTAAAGGTAGTAGACCTTGTTCTGTATCTAATCATGAAGGTGGTTTTAGTGGATATAATAGTAAAGAAGAATTTATAGATAAACAAGCTTCTAAATTAAAAACTAATTATTTAACTCCTGGTGGTAAATTTTATAATGGTAAAGGATTAAGAGGGATATCTCAAAAATATTTAACTGATGGAAAAGATCACTGGGTTAATAATATTACTAAAATTGGAACGACAATGGCTAAAAAAGCAAAAGAAGTTACGGGAAGATAATATGAAGAATAAAAAGATATTTATAATGATTTTATTAGTTTTAGTAATGGTTTTACTTTTCTTAATAAAACAAGAATATTTTATTAATCATAAAGAAAATTTAATAAATTATTTAAAAACAAATTCATATATTGAAGAAGAAAACTTTTATCAAAAGACTGAAGGATCATTAGATGAATTTTATAATAATAAAATAGATAGTTATAAATCTTATAGTTTTAATATAGAAAATAAGATATATTCATTTTTAAGTATAGAAAGAGTAGATAAGAATATTATTAAAAATTTATCTATTAATGCAACTGATAATAATATTGAATTTACTTATACTTTAGATAAAGAAAAAGGTGAAATACAAGTAGCAGGATCTTATAATTTAAAAACACTAAAGTACGAATGTAAAGAAGATTTATCTATATGTAAAGAAGCAGAATTTAAAGTATTAGATTTTGCAAAAAATATTATAAAATTTTATAATCAAAAAGAAGTATATAATTATAAAGTAAATTAGAAAAGAGGAAATATGGGAATTTTATTAATAACAAAAGCTGTTCTTTTAATAATGGCTAGTTTTTTATTCTCTATAGGTTTAGCATTTATTTTAATACCTATATTAAAAAATAAAAAAATGGGTCAAAATATTAGTAGTTATTTATCAAAAGAACATTCTAAAAAACAAGGTATACCTACTATGGGAGGATTAATATTTATAATACCTACAGTTTTAATTACTGTTTCTTTAGTAGCTATTGGTAAGATTAAATTAACTAGTGATTTAATAATAATCTTAATTACATTTATTTCTTATGCTTTAATAGGAGGAATAGATGATTATTTATCTCTAAAGAAAAAAGATAATGAAGGTTTAACAACTATATCTAAATTTACATTACAATTTATTGTTGGTCTTATATTATTTTTCTTGTATTTGCAAGCAGGTGGATCTACATTGTTTCATATATCTACACTTGGAATAAAAATAGATTTAGGATGGTTATATGGTCCATTTATTTTACTTATCTTAGTTGGTTCATCTAATGCTGTAAATCTTACAGATGGACTTGATGGTCTTGCAGCATCGCTATCTATCGTAGCTTTTATAGCATTTGGACTTATTTCTATGGTAGTAGGTAAAATAGAGTTAGCATTCTTTATTATGTTATTATTTGGATCAATACTAGGATTTTTAGTATTTAATGTATATCCTGCTAAAATATTTATGGGAGATGTTGGAAGTTTGAGTATAGGAGCTGTTATGGGAATGATAGCAATACTTACTCATAAAGAGATAACTTTACTTGTAGTTGCAGGAGTATTTGTTGTAGAAACAATAAGTGTTATTTTACAAAACTTTTGGGTTTATTTTTTCAAAAGAAAATTATTTTTAATGACACCACTTCATCATAATTTAGAAAAAAAAGGATGGATGGAACCTGATATAGTTAAATTATTCTTAGTAATAGGTTTTATTCTATCTATGGCTGGAATTTATTATGGAGTATGGTTATAATAAATAGAAAGGAGAAATAGATATGTTTAAAGAATTTAAAACGTTTATTATGAGAGGAAACGTAATGGATTTAGCTGTTGGGGTTATAGTTGGAGGAGCTTTTAGTAAAATTGTAACATCTTTAGTAAATGATATTTTAATGCCTCTTTTAGGTATAGTATTAGGTAAAATTAATTTTACTGATTTAACAATTAAAATAGGTTCATCAACAGTTAAATATGGTATTTTTATTCAAAATATTGTAGATTTCTTAATCGTAGCATTTTGTATTTTCTTAATGGTTAAAGTAATTAATAAAATTATGAAAAAACAAGATGATGATAAGAAAGAAGAAAAACCAGTAAAATCTGATGAATTAAAAACTTTAGAAGAAATCAGAGATTTACTAAAGAAGAAAAATAAATAATATGAAAATATGTTATGAAGATAATCATATAATTATAGTGTATAAACCAAGAAATATGTTAAGCCAAAAAGATTATACTAACGATGATTCTTTAGTAGAAGAAGTTAAAAGTTATTTAAAACTTAAGTATAATAAACCAGGTAATGTATATCTTGGTCTTTTACATAGGTTAGATAGAGTAGTTGGTGGTATTATGTTACTTGCTAAGACATCTAAAGCTGCAGAAAGACTAAGTAAAGATATACAAAATAATAGAATAAATAAAACTTATCTAGCAGTAGTATATGATAATGGTTTAAAAGAAAGTGATACATTTATAGATTATATTTTAAAAAAAGATGTTAATAGTGTAATAGATAAAAATGGTAAATATTCTAAACTAGAGTATCAAGTTTTGGAAAAGTATCAAAATTATGCTTTAGTTAAAATTAATTTATTAACAGGAAGACATCATCAAATAAGATTACAATTTTCTTCTCGTAATCATCCGCTTTATGGAGATTATAGATATGGCAATAAAGCAAAAGGTGGAATAGCATTAATGTGTTATAGTTTAGAGTTTATTCATCCTGTTACTAAAGAATATATGAAGTTTTCATATATTGATAAAGAAGATATGAGTAGTATTTTTAATAATTTTGAATTTATAAAAAATAATTAATATAGAAATAAGGATAAGAAAATGGAAAATATAAAAAAGCCAATATATTTAACTGGAAATAAAGGGAAATTTGAGGAAGCACAACATATTTTTAAAGATATGTATGGATTTGATATTGAAATTAAAAATCCTGATTTTGAGATTATTGAAATACAAGCAAAAAGTTGTGAAGAAGTAGTTAAATTTAGTGTGAAATATGCTTGTGAAAAATTAGGTAGACCTTGTATTAAATCTGATTCTGGTTTATACATAGATGCACTAGGAGGTCTTCCTGGCCCATATAATGCTTATTTTGATAAACAAATTGGAGTTGATAAATTTTTAGAACTTTTTCAAAACGAAACTAATAGAAAAGCAAGATTAGAAGATTGCTTTGCATATTGTGAACCAGGTGAAGAACCAATTGTATTTACTGGAGGTGGATCTGGTTTGGTAGCTAAAACTGCAAGAGGTAATCTAGGAAGATGGCATGATAAATTTTATATTCCAGATGGTGAAACTGAAACATTAAGTGAGTTAAGAGAAAAAGATAGAGATTATGAAGCAAAATTTTGGGGTACTGCTAAGTATGATTTTGCAGAATGGTTTAAAAATAATAAAATGTAAATAATAAAAAGCAATGAAAGATTTAATCATTGCTTTTTATTATTGGTTTATTTAAATAAGAATTAATATCTATATTATTAAAAAAACAGTATAGTTTATCAGTTGATATTTCAAGTTCAAAATCTTTATTATTTTTAATATTAGTAATAATATTTACATCTTTTAAAGTCTTTAAATATTTTTGACCTTTTTTATTAAAACCTAATACTCTTATGTAATTAGGTAATACTTTATCTTCTTTTTTTATAGATAGTAATATACATAATAAAGTTCTTTTAATTTTGTTTTTAGAATATCTTTTAGATATTAATTTTTCTATTAAATCATCTAAAGAATCTGCTTTATCAATTTCTTTTAGTATTTTATTTTCTATACCTTCATCTACTAATAAATAATCTTTAATACTCTCTTTTTCACTTAGTATTTTATATTTTAGATAATTGAAGTAATTAACTTCTTTTTTATATTTTAAAATATTTTTAGTATCACTAGGTACTAAATCTTTTAAACTATCATTATTTAAATTATTTCTTATATTAGATGCACTTTTTAAATAGTCATTATCTCTTTTATAAGTTATATATTCTATATTAAAATTATTTTCTTTAATAGTTTTAATATATGATATCGCAAGTGTATCGTTAGGTAAAATGTGTTCTTTATTTAGTAGTTTGTTTATTATTTTTTTTGTATCAAAACCTAGTTTTAAATTCTTTTTAAAAAGTTCATTATCTTCGTTAATTAATTTATCTGCTATATATTCTAAATCTTTGATATTTTTAGTTTCACTACCAAAAATTATAGTATCAACATTTAATTTGTTTAGTGTAGTAATAGCTGCGTAACTAAAGTAATCAGAAGACATTATAGAAAATGGTAGAGGAAGTTCTATAACTATATCTATACCGTGATTTAGAGCAAGAGCAGCTTTTTCCCATTTTGATAAAATAGATATTTCTCCTCTTTGTGTGTAGTTTCCACTTACTATAGCTATTAACAAAGTATCTTTATCTAATTTTTTAGCATTTTCTATATGTATTAAATGTCCATTATGTAATGGATTATATTCAACTATTAAACCTACTTTTTTCATAAAACCTCTTTTTAGATATTTTAATATGATAAAAAAAATTAAGCAAATATTAAATTGTTTGACATCAAGAGTAGAAATGTGTAATATATTAGTGTATTAAATTTTAAATATTATTTTAAAACTAAAGAAAGGAAGTGTATCATGGCTGTACCATTTAGAAAAGTATCAAAAACTAGAAAAAGAATGAGAAGATCTCATAATGCATTAGAAGCAGTTAATGTATTTACATGTCCAAATTGTAAGACAGCAATTAAAGCTCATAGAGCATGCCCAAATTGTGGAATGTATAAAGGTAAACAAGTAATCAAAAAAGAAGAAAACACTAAAGATGCTAAATAATTAAATTAGCATTTTTTTATTAGGAGAATATTATGAAAATAAAAGTATTAGTATTAGGAATTATGCAGACTAATTGTTATATATTAGAAAATAATGATGAAGTATTAATAATTGATCCAGCTGATAATTATGAAGAAATAATTAAAAATACTGATAATAAGAAAATAGTTGGAGTAATAATTACCCATCATCATTTTGATCATGTAGGAGCACTTCCTGATTTTAAAGATAAATATAATATATATGATTATAGTAATTTAGAAGATGATAATAGTATTGGGAATTTTAAATTTAAAAGACTTATTACTAAAGGTCACACAGATGATTCTATAAGTATTTATTTTGAAAAAGAAAAAGTATTATTTAGTGGAGATTTTTTGTTTAAAGATGATATTGGAAGATGTGATTTAGGTGGAAATGTAGAAGATATGAAAAAATCTATTGAATATATAAAGACATTTCCAAAAGATATAACTATATATCCAGGACATGATGAAATAACTAACTTAGCTTATGAAATCAAAAACAATTATTATTTTAATCATACTGAATGGTAATTTACATAATATTTATAATATTGATTCTTGTTAATATATAAATACTTAATATATTGTAAAATAATAATATAGGTAGGTATTTATGGAAGAAAAACAAATAGATATAAGTCTTTATAATGAATTACAAGAAAAATTAGAAGAAAAGAAAAATGAAAAAGCATTACTTGCAAGAAAAATTTTATATATAGCTCTTAATTATGATAGTTCTAATTTATCTAACGAAGAAGTATTAAAAAAGCTTAGTATATTAAAGCTAAAATATCCACAAAAATATAAAGAAGCATATTATAAAATTTTTCAAAAAATAAATCCAACAGAAGCATCTCTTACAAAAAATGATAAAGATATGATTAGTATCTTTAAGATGAGTGATAAAAAGTATTTAGAGATAGAATATAAGAATCTTTATGAAAAAGTAGCTAGTTATAATGGGGGATTTGAAAGATTTAAATTTGATAATCCAGAAGAAGCAAGAAGACTAGAACTTATGAAATACACACTTGATAATTACAAGTAAAAAATATATAATAAAATAAATCTTCTTATAGAAATAGTAGTAAATAAAGTCTTTTTAGAGATAATGTGGTTGGTGAAAACATTAATGAAATTATTTACGAAGACATCTAGAAAAATAAGAAGCGTGATAAGCGATAATTATAAGAGAAAAAAGTAAGGTGGTACCGCGGCATTTCGCCCTTATAAGGTGCTATCTTTTTTTGTTAAGGAGAGAAAATGATTACAAAAGCAAAAGGTTGTTATGATTTATATGGAGAAGATGCTAAAAAATTTAGTTTAGCAGAAAAAGTAATAAAAGAAGTAATGCAGTTATATAATATTAATTATATTAGAACTCCAGTATTTGAAAATAGTGAACTTTTTAGAAGAGGAGTTGGAGAAGAAACTGATATAGTTAGTAAAGAAATGTATGAGTTTAAAGATAAATCTGATAGAAGTTTAACTTTAAGACCAGAAGGTACAGCAGGAGTAGTTAGAAGTTATATAGAAAATAAAATGACTAATAACTTAGTTAAACCAGTTAAGTTTTATTATATAGAACCAATGTATAGATATGAAAGACCTCAAAAGGGAAGATATAGAGAATTTACTCAGTTTGGTATAGAAGTTTTAGGAGAATCTAATCCATTAATAGATATGGAAGTAATATCTTCTGTAATAGAAGTATTTAATAGACTTGGTTTAAAAAATATTAAATTAAAGATTAATTCTTTAGGAGATAAAGAAACAAGAGCAAGATATAAAACTATATTAGTAGAACACTTTAATAACTATAAAGAAAATCTATGTAGTGATTGTCAAAGAAGACTTAATACTAACCCTCTTAGAATACTTGATTGTAAGATAGATAGAGAAAAAGATTTCTTTAAAGATGCTCCTAAGATTAGAGATTATTTAAGTGATCAATCAAAAGAATATTTTAAAAGAATAGAAGAATATCTAAAAGAATTAAATATTAATTATGAAATAGATGATAATTTAGTAAGAGGACTTGATTATTATGATGAATTAGTATTTGAAATAGAAGTAGATAACTCTACTATATGTGGTGGTGGAAGATATAATAGATTAGTTAAAGAATTAGGAGGAGATGATACTTGTGCATTTGGTTTTGCTATAGGTATGGAAAGATTCTTAAGTTTAATTAATTTACCAGATGAAAAACAAGATTTAATATATGTTTTAGCAATATCTGAAACTGAAAGAAAAGAAGCATTAAAACTAGTTAGATATTTAAGAAGTAATAATAAGAAAGCTGATTTTGATACAGAAAATAAATCTTTAAAATCACAATTTAAAAAAGCTGATAATTTAAATAGTAGATATTTAATATTTATTAATGATGAAAAACTAAAAGAAAAAAAGATAGAAATTAAAGATAATTTAAATAATACAAAAGAAGAAGTAGAAATAGATAAAATATTAGAATATTTAAAATAAGGAGAAACGATGAAAAAAATCATGAATACTGACTTAAGTATAAAAAACTTAGGTGAAGAAGTAACACTATATGCATGGATTAATAAAGTAAGAGATCAAGGTTTTATAACATTTATTGACTTAAGAGATAGAAGTGGAATAATTCAAGTATCTATAAAAGAGAATAATCCTTGTTTAGATATAGTTAAAACTTTAAAAAAAGAATATGTTGTTAAAGTAAAAGGTATAGTAAAAGAAAGAGAAAGTAAAAATCCTAAATTACAAACAGGAGATATAGAAATAGATTTAGAAGAAATAGAAATATTAAATAAATCTTTAACTCTTCCTTTTGAATTAAATGAAGAATTATCAAATGAAGATACGAGATTAAAATATAGATATTTAGATTTAAGAAGAGAAGAATTACAAAAAAACTTAATAACTAGACATAAATTAGAATTAATTATTAGAAATTATTTAGATTCTTTAGGTTTTATCGAAGTAGAAACTCCAATACTTTCTAAAGCAACACCAGAAGGTGCAAGAGATTATTTAGTACCATCTAGACTTAATCATGGAACATTCTTTGCTCTTCCTCAGTCACCTCAAGTATATAAACAATTACTAATGATAGGTGGAATGGAAAAATATTTTCAACTTGCAAGATGTTTTAGAGATGAAGATTTAAGAAGTGATAGACAACCTGAATTTACTCAACTAGATCTTGAAATGAGCTTTGCTGAAGAAGAAGATATTTATGAAGTAGTATCTAATTTAATGAAAGAAATATTTAAAAAATTAAAAAACATTGAATTAAAAGAATTTCCTAGAATGAAATATGTAGATGCTATAAAAAATTATGGATCTGATAAACCTGATTTAAGATTCGATATGAAAATAATAGATTTAAAGAATGTAGTAAATATAGAAATATTAAAAGATGAAGTTAACTGTTTAGTACTTAAAAATAATGCTGATAAATATTCTAGAAAAAACTTTGATAAGTTAACTGAAATTTTTAAAACATATACAGATAATAGACTTTTAAATATAAAAGTAGAAGATAATATAGTTAAGACTTCTTTTGATAAATATATAACAGAAGAAGATAAAGAAAAATTAAGAAAATTCTTAAATCTTGAAAATAATGATATTGTCTTTATAACTAGTGGAAAATATGAAGAAGTTAAAACAAGTTTAGGTTTCTTAAGAAAACATTTAGCACATGAACATGATTTAATTAATAAAGATGATTATAAATTCTTATGGGTTACAGAGTTTCCAATGTATGAATTTAATAAAGAAGAAAACAGATACGTATCAGCACATCATCCATTTACTTCACCTAAAAAAGAAGATGTCGATAAACTTTTAACAGATAAAGAAAATTGTTATTCTAGAGCTTATGACTTAGTGTTAAATGGTTATGAATTACTTTCAGGATCAGTTAGAATTCATGATAGTGAACTTCAAGCTAAAGTATTTGAAGCTATTGGAATGACTATTTCAGATGCTAAAGAAAAATTTGGTTTCTTTATGGATGCATTTAATTATGGAGCACCACCTCATGCAGGAGTTGGTATAGGAATAGAAAGACTTTTAATGACTTTACAAAATACTGATAATATTCGTGATGTAGTAGCATTTCCTAAGACATTAAAAGCAATTGATTTAATGAGTTCTTCTCCAAGTAATGTTTATGATAATCAACTTGTTGAACTTGGAATAGAAGTGAGCAAAAAATAATAAAAAAGACCAAAAATTTATTGGTTTTTTTTCGTCTTTATGATATAATCTTACAGTCGGAGGTAGAAAATGTTAGAAGATAGCAAAACAAAATTAATATGTACTATAGGTCCATCTACATATAATTATGAAGTATTTAAAGAATTAGCAAAAGAAGGTATGAATGTTGCTAGAGTTAATGGAAGTCATGCAACTGATGAAGAAATAGCTGCTGTAGTAAGTAATGTTGCTAATGCTAATAAAGAATTAAATACAAATGTAGCAATATTATTTGATATAGCTGGTCCTAAAATTAGAACAGGTACATTTATTAACGGAGAAGTAACTTTAAGAAAAGGTAACTATGTTAGTATAGTAAGAGAAAATATAGTTGGAGATGAAACTAAATTCACTATTAACAATAAGAGTTTAATTGATAACTTAAAAGTAGGAGATACAGTTTACTTAAATGATGGTTTATTAACTTTAAAAGTAGTAGAAGTAAGTAGTGATGAAGTTAAATGTTTTATAGCAAACGATTGTAAAATTAAAGATAGAAGAGGAGTTAATGTACCAGGACTTTTCTATGATGTAGATTTCTTAGAAGATAAAGATAGAATAATGATTAAAAAAGCTTTAGAAAATAATACTACATTCTTAGCTTTATCATTTGTCCAAACAAGAAACAACATTTTAGAAGTAAAAGAATATGTTAGATCATTAGGTTATGAAGTTCCTAAGATTATAGCTAAGATTGAAAGTTATTCAGCTTTAGTAAATATCGATGAAATATTAGATGAAGTAGATGGAATAATGATAGCAAGAGGGGACTTAGCATTAGAAGTAGATGTTGAACAAGTACCTATAATTCAAAAGAAATTTGTTAAGAAAGCTAAAATGAAGAATAAACTTGCTATAGTTGCAACTGAAATGATGGGAAGTATGATCGATTCACCAAGACCTACAAGAGCAGAGCTTACTGATGTATGTAATGCAGTATTTGATATGGCAGATGCAGTTATGTTAAGTGGAGAAACTACAATAGGTCAATATCCAGTTGAAACAGTAAGATATATGAAGACTTTATGTAAAACTTCAGAAGCTAATCCTGATTTAATGAAAAAAATATTACCATATTATACAGAAGATCATATTGCATCAACAATAGCAAGACTTGCTAATTTAGCAACTGAAGAATTAGATGCTAAGTGTATAATAGTTCCAACAACTACAGGTAAAACAGCTATTCTTTTAAGTACATTAAGACCAAATTTACCAATAGTAGCAACTTGTTTAGATGAAAAAATAGCAAGATTTTTAGCACTTGCATATGGAGTAACATCAATAAAAGTAAATAGATTTGATACTATTGAAGAAGTAATAAAAGAAAGTAAAGTTAGAACAAAAGAAGCTTTAAATTTATCAGATGATGATTTAGTAATCATTACTGGTGGAAGTAATAATAAAGATACAGATTTAATTAAGATTGAAAGAATATAATAAATTTGTTATTATAGCTTATATAGACATTGATCAAGAGGTATTATAAATAGAATTTTTAGAGATTAAACGGTTGGTGCAAGTTTAAAATTAGTTTATAATATGTAGCTTGGGAGTTTCTTACTTGAAAATAAGTAGAGTAAGACGGAGTAGACCGTTATAGTAATTAAGAAAAACAAAAGATGGTACCGTGTAAAGCACTCTTTAATATATAAAGAGTGCTTTTTTTATAGGAGGAAAAGATGTTAGATAAAAAATATTCTTTTAAAGAAAAAGAAGAAAAATGGAGTAATTACTGGCAAGATAATAAAGTATATGCTTTTAAAAGAGATGATAATAAAACAGTCTATTCAATAGATACACCACCACCAACAGTAAATGGTAAGATACATATAGGACATATATTTTCTTATAATCAAGCAGATATGTTAGCTAGATATAAAAGATTAAGAGGATTCAATGTTTTTTATCCATTTGGTTTTGATGATAATGGTTTACCTAGTGAAAGATTAGTTGAAAAAGAATTATCTTTAAGAGCTCATGAAATATCAAGAGAAGAGTTTAGAAAATATTGCTATGATATAACTGATAAATATGAAAAAGAATTTAAAACATTATTTACAAAATCTGGTATAAGTAGTGATTGGAATCATTCTTATAAAACAGTTAGTGAAGAATCTATTAAAATAAGTCAAAAATCATTCTTAGATTTATATAAGAAAAACTTAGCATATCATAAAGAAAGTCCAGCTTTATGGTGTAATGAATGTAGAACTTCTATTGCTCAAGCAGAACTAGAAACTAAAAGTCTTAAAACGCTATTTAACTATATAAACTTTACTACTTTAGAAGATAATGAAACTTTTACTATTGCAACAACTAGACCAGAATTATTACCTGCAATAGTTGCTGTATTTGTTAATCCAAATGATGAAAAAAATAAACATTTAATTGGTAAAACTGCAGTTATTCCTGTAGTAGAACAAAAAGTTAAGATATTAGGGGACGAAAAAGTAGCAGTTGATAAAGGTACAGGTATAGTAATGTGCTGTACTTTTGGAGATCAAACAGATATCGAGTGGTGGAAAAAATATAATTTAGAACTAAAAAATATTTTTACAGAAGATGGAAAAATAAAAGAATCTATAAAAAAATATGGTGGTTTAAAGATAAAAGCAGCTAGAGAAGAGATACTTAAAGATTTAGAAGAAGCTAAGGTTTTAGTAAAACAAGAAGAAATAGAACACGAAGTTCAAGTTCATGAAAGATGTGGTAAAGAAGTAGAATATTCTGTTATGAATCAGTGGTTTATCGATATAATTAATCATAAAGATGAACTATTAGAACAAGGTAATAAAATTAATTGGAATCCAAGTTACATGCAAAAAAGATATGAAGAATGGGTAAAAAACATAGCATGGGACTGGTGTATTTCAAGACAAAGATATTTTGGTGTACCTTTTCCAGTTTGGTATAAAAAAGATACTTTAGAAGTAATAGTAGCAGATGAAGAAGATTTACCAGTTAATCCTTTAGTAGATTTACCAAAAGGTTATAAAAGAGAAGAAGTGATAGCGGAAACTGATGTATTAGATACATGGGCAACTAGTTCAGTAACACCTCTTATTAATATGCGTTATGGTGAAAAAGAAAACTATGAAGACATATTAAGACCAATGTCTCTTAGAACTAATTCTAGTGATATTATTAGAACATGGGATTTTTATACAATAGTTAAGAGTTTTTATCATTTTAAAGAATTACCATGGACAGATGTAATGATTACAGGATTTGTAATGGCATCTAAAGGTGAAAAAATATCTAAGAGTAAAGGTAATTCTAAGTTTGATCCAATTGAACTAATAGATAATTATTCTAGTGATGTAGTAAGATATTGGACAGCATCAGGTCGTCTTGGAACAGATATTACTTATTCTGAAGAAACTTTACTAAGAGCTAAGAAATTAATTAATAAAATATGGAATGTTTCTAAGTTTATTGAGATGCATTTAGAAGACTTTGAAGATAAAGAATTTAATGATTATGAATATTTTGATAAATATATTTTACAAAAGTATAAAGAATTAGAAACACAATTTATCTCATATTTAGATCATTATGAAGTAGGTCTTGCTTTAAATACATTAGAAAAATTCTTCTGGAATTTCTGTGATAACTATATAGAAATAGTTAAACATAGACTTTATAGACCAGAAGAGTTTGGAGATTTAGCTAGATATTCAGGTCAAAAAACAGTATATACTTTACTTAAAAAACTTTTAATTAACTTTTCAATATATTTTCCTTTTATAACTGAAGAGATATATCAAGAAATATATCATGATAAAATATCAGTTCATAAAGAAGAATTAAAAGAAGTAGAATATAATTTTAATATAGAAGAATCTGATACTTTAATAGATATAATAAGTGAAGTTAGAGGATATAAGACAGTTAATAATGTTTCATTAAAAACAGTTATTAAGAATTTTGAAATATCTTGTAGCGATAAAATAAAAGATGCTATAAACAAAGCATTAAAAGATTTTAAAGCAACACTTACTATTGAAAATATTAAATTTAATATAATAGATTCTTCATATAAGATAGAAAATATTGAATTAGAAAAAGAAGATAAATAAATATTAATCTAATTATATTTAAGGATTATATAGATGGATAAAGATGTAAAAATTTATAAGCAAAGAGGTGATACATGTGCTATTGCGTGTATGATGATGGCGCTAGAATATTTTGGAGTAATGGAAAAAGCAAATTGGGATGATGAAAAAAGATATTATAGAATTTACGGTTCGAAATATATGAGTGGTACTCCATTTTCCGCTTTAGCATTTCATTTTGCAAAAAACGGATTAGATACTTCACTATATCATGAAGAATTGAATCTGTTTAACAACAATAAAGGAGCATTAAGTAAAAAAATTTTTCAATTTGCAATGTCAGAGTATACTGAGATGCTAGATAGAGCTAAAATGACAGGTGCCAATATTATTAATGGGATTAAAATTAATTCTCAATTGATAAGAAAAAAATTAGAAAAAGGGAATATTGTAATAGTAGCTGGTGAAATTCCAGGGGCGTATCATGCTATTTTAATATCTGGTTATAGTGATGGTAAATTTATAGTATGTGATCCTTTATTTAAAACAAAGCAAATAAAAACACAAGAAGAATTAGATGCTTTTATGAACACAAGCATTGGTAAATGGTTTATTTCTGTAAACAATAAATCAAAAAATAGATAAATTTAATGATTAGGCCAATATTAGCAAAATCAAATATATAGATTCTTCATATAAGATAGAAAATATTGAGTTAGAAAAAGAAGATAAATAAATATTAATCTAATTATATTTTATGATATAATTAGATTGCTGCCATGATGGCGGAATTGGTAGACGCACACGACTCAAAATCGTGCGAAGAAATTCATGTGGGTTCGAGTCCCACTCGTGGCACCATTTTAAAATTAAGACGAGTTTTAATAACTCGTTTTTACTTTTAAAAGATATGATATAATATAGACCAAGAAAGAAAAAGTTATGGAAAAAATTGAATTAATGGAAATTATTGAACTCTTTTTAATTAAAACTATTCATGAACTAAAAGAAGAAATAGAAGCTCCTAATCTTAATTTTCATTTTGATGAAGATGGATTAAGACTTTTTAAACATGTAGTTTATGATCCGTTTGAAAAAGAGGGTTGTTGGACTCCTAATGTTAAAAAGTCTGATATAAAATTTTTAATAGATAGATCAAATGATGATGCTTTAACTATAAAGATAGAAAATAGTCTTCAATTTTTTAAATATTTAATGAATATTACTAATTCATTAAAAGTCTTATATAAAGAAAGTAATAATGATATAGATTCAAGAAATATAGCAATTAGTTTAATGAGATATATATGGCTTAGAATGGGAATAGAAGATGTAGAAAATATTGATATGTTTTTAGAAAAACAATTACAGTTTGTAAATAATAAAACTTTTGATTATAAAGAAGAAAAAGTAAATAGTTTTTTTGACTATGATGTTACAAGAAAAACTGTAGTTAATAAAACATATGATGAAACTACTAGGAGTATGGTTTTTACTATTAAAAACAATGAAGAAGAATATCTTCTTCCATATGTCTTGTATGATATAGATGATAATAACAATTGTTATATATATGGTATTCAAAATAAGGATGGAAATAAGAGTAAAGCTATTGAAAGAAAATTATATAAATTAAATAAAGGAATTGAAAATCCTGATGTTCATCCTAGTAAAGTTTATGCACTTATTTTGTTTATGGATGAACTTAAGAAAAAAGGTATAACAAATATTGTTGTTCCAAGTATGCAGGTTTTATCATATAGATATCATGAAATACTTTCAAGAAATGTTGAAAATAGTTTTAAAGCATTAGAAAGTGCTATTAAAGAATATCCAAATTTTAACGATTATAAGAACGTTTATTCTGAAGTTAAATCTTGGTATGATAAAGTACATGATAAAGAAGATAAAATAAGTTATTTAAAAACAGAAGAATTGATTAATTTAATGTATAGAATAACAGAACATAGAAATGATATAAGAATAATAAATGAAGTTAATGTAGATAGTGATAGTCTTAATTTAAGAATAGGAAAAAGAAAATGACTATAGTAATAAATGATGATAATTTAAAATTAAAAGATATTAAAGAAGAAAAAGAAAAAGTAAGAGCATTATTAATAGATGATAATAATATATTAGTTGTTAATTATTACGATGCTTATCTTCTTCCAGGTGGAAAAAAAGAAGATAATGAAGAAAATAAAAACTCTCTTATAAGAGAATTAAAAGAAGAAGTAGGTAAAGATTATTTAAAAAATGAATTAAAATATTTAACTAAAGTAATTTATTATCAAAAAGATTATCCAACAAGAGATAAAAAGATAATTAATAGATTAATAAAAACAAGTTATTTTGTTTCTAAATATAAAGGAATAGGTAAACAAAGTTTAACAGAAAAAGAAATTAAAGATAATTTTAAGTTAGAGTTAGTTAAAATAAAAGATTTAGAAAATATAATTATAAATAATAAAAATAATAATCCAAGAAATATATTCTTAAAAAAAGAATTATTAAAAATATTAGAATATTATCAAAATAATAGAGGTAAATATGAAAATTAAAAATTTATCTCTTTCCTTTGGAGTTCATGAAGTATTTAAAAACGTCGATTTAGATATACCGGAAGATGAAAAAGTAGGAATAGTAGGAGTTAATGGAGCAGGTAAATCTACTTTTTTTAAAGTAATTATGAAAAGACTTGATATAGATGAAGGAAAAATAATTATTAAAGAAGGTTATAATATAGATTTAATACCACAGGTCTTAGAAGATGAAGTAGATGATTTATCTATAGATGTTTTTTCTTATTTAGAAAGTGGAAGACCTATAAAGAAATTAGAAGAAGATTTACAAAATACATATAATGAAATAGCACAAGAAGAAAGTGAAAAGAAACAAAAATTATTATTTAAAAAAGTTGATAAAATAGAACAAAAATTACAGTTTTATAGATATCTGGAAGCGGAAGAAGATTTACTTAAAATAATTTATGGTATGAAAATAGATGATAAATTATTAAGTAGTAAATTAAGTGATATATCTGGAGGTCAAAAATCAAAGATTACTTTTGCAAGAGTTTTATATTCTTCTCCTCAAATAATGCTTTTAGATGAACCAACTAACCATTTAGACGAAGATACAAAAACTTTCGTAACTAATTATTTAAAAAATTATAATGGAAGTGTTTATGTAATATCTCACGATATAAATTTTTTAAATGAAATAACTACTAAAACACTTTTTATTGATAAGAGAACTAAAAAGATAGAACTTTTTGATGGTAATTATGATAATTTTATGAAATTACATAAAGAAAGAGAAAAAACATTAAATAGATTAATAGAAAAAGAACAAGCAGAAGAAAAAAAGTTAAAAAATTTTATAGATAAATACTCTTCTTCTTCTGGCAAGAGAAAAAGAGTAGTATTTGATAGAGAAAAGAAGTTAGAAAAATTACAAAAAAATAAAATTGAAGTAGTAAAAGAACAAAAACATCTAAAAATAAATATGGATATTGAAGAAAAGAGTTCTGTTATACCTATAAAAGCTAAAAATTTATATTTTAAATACGATAAAGATGTAATAATTCATAATTTATATTTTGAAATAGAAAGAGGAGAAAAGTTTTTAATAGTAGGTAAAAATGGAGTTGGTAAATCTACATTATTAAAATTAATTGTAGATAAATTAAAAGCTAGTAGTGGAGAAATAAAAATAGGTACAAAAGTAAAACTTGCATATTATGCACAAGAACACGAAACTTTAGATAAAGATAAAACAATATTAGAAAATTTTGAAAATGAAAATATTAATGATAAAAATCTAAGAAGTTTTTTAGGAAGGTTTTTGTTTTTTAATGATGATATCTATAAGAAAATATCTACTTTATCTCCAGGAGAAAGAGCAAGAGTAGCACTTGCTAAAATAGCATTATCTAAAGCAAATGTTTTAGTTTTAGATGAACCAACTAACCATTTAGATAAAGATACTCAAAAAATAATAGCAGAGACTTTTAAAAATTATAAAGGAACTATGTTAGTAGTATCACATAATCCTTCTTTTGTAGATAATTTAGGAGTAAAGAGAATTTTATTATTACCAAGTGGTAAAATTCGTTTTTATGATAGAAAAGTAGTAGAGAAATACGAAGATATAAATAAGTAAAAAGAACTTAGAAATAAATGAAATATTAAAATATTATAATGTCAAAAACTATGTAAAGAAGTTTTGTTTTAAAAAAGTATGATATAATTGTATTGTATTATATTTGGATTAATACCGATTATAAATTATATATTAAAGGAGATTTATGAAATCGATAATAAAAAAAATATGTTTGATAATGCTTTTTTTATCAACAATGTTAATTGTAAAAGCTGATAATATAGCTAATAGTTTAGTGGGGAAAAATCAAGTAAGTCCTGGAGAAACAATTTCTTTAGACTTTGCTATAAATACAACATCTAGTATTTATTCTTATAAAGTAACAGTTAATTATGATTCTAATGATGTAAAATTAGTATCTATAAATAATAAAGAAGGTGTGACTGGTAATAACAATATAAATAACAATACTTTTGTTTTTAATACTAATGGAACTACTGGAAGTATTTCACTTGCAAATTTTGTATTTAAAGCTAATAAAAATACATCAAGTAAGAATACGACAATAAAAATATCAGGATTAGCTTGTATGGGTAATCCTAGTGAAACAAGTACAGAAAATAATTTTTGTAAGAATGCTGAAATTAAACAAGTTGGTGAATTTACAAAAAATATAAGTTTAAAATCTAATAATAATCTTTTATCGACAATAAAACTAGATAATGAAGAAATATCTAACTTTTCTAAGACAGAAACTGATTATGAAATAGCAGTAGAAAGTAATGCTGATAAAATAAATATTAGTGCAACTTCAGAAGATTCAAAAGCAACAGTAGAAGGAACAGGGAAGAAAAAATTAGAATACGGTGTAAATAATTTTAATATATCTGTAATATCTGAAAGTGGAGATACAAAAACTTATAATTTAAAAATTACTAGAAAAGATGAAAGAAAAAGTGATAATTATTTAAAAAATATTATAATTAATGGTAAAAACATTAAAAAATTTGAAACTAATACTTTATCGTATAAAGTTTATTTATATAAATTAACTAATGTAGATGATGTTAAGATAGAAGCTATAACAAGTGATTCACAAGCTACATATAAAATAGAAAAACCTAAAAGTATTGTTTTAGGAGAAAATATTTTTAAAGTTATCGTTAAAAGTGAAAATAATGAAGAAAACACTTATACTTTAAAAATATATAATATTGATCAAGAAATATCTAAGAAGTTAGAGTTATTAACTATATCAGGTTATAAAATTAATTTTAATAAAAATACTAATAGATATGAAGTTTATTATAATAAAGAAAAAATAGATAATTTAAAAATAATCTATAAGACTCAAGAAAAAAGTGAATATGTTGATGTTGTTATGAGTGTTGATATAGATAAAACTAAAAACTTATCTAGTTTAGTTAAACCTAATCAAACTATTACTATTACCGTAGAAGGAATAGATGGTCAAAAAGAAGAATATGAAATATATTTCAAAAAAGATAATAGAATTAATTTTTATGCATTCTTAATAATTTTAATTATTATTATTTTAGGAATAATTTTATATAAAAAGATAAAAGATAAAAATATGCCTCAAAAAACTACTAGAGAAAAAGAAGTAGTTAAAGAAGAAAAAGTAAAAACTTTAGAAGAAAAGAAAGTTCAAGAAGAAGAGTTATTTTATACAAAAGAATTAACTAATGAAGATTTAAAAAGGATAAGAAGATGAAAATTTATAGACCTGATATTTATCAAAAGGACGTATTTTCTATAAATTATGAAAAATTAAAAAAGAAGAATATTAAAGTATTAATCTATGATATAGATGATACTTTAATTCCTTCTAATGAGATAAAATTAAAAGAGGAAACAATAAATTTAATAAAGAAGTTAAAAAAAGATTTTAAAGTAATTTTACTTACTAATGCTCCAAGTTTTAGAAGTAGTAAGATAAAAAAACAATTAGATATAGATTGTTATTCATTATCTATGAAACCTTTTAAATATAATTTACATAAAATTATGAAAAATTATGATAAGAAAGAAGTAGTATTAATAGGAGATAGACTTCTTACTGATATTAAACTTGCAAATAACTATAATATTATGTCTATCTTAGTAGATCCTATATCAAATCATAATTTTATATTAGTAAAACTTCTAAAAAAATTAAAAGAAGAACCTTTATATAAAGAATTAGAGAAAAGAAATATATTAATAAGAGGAAAATATTATGGCTAAAAAATGTTTAGGATGTGGAATAGAACTTCAAACATCTAATGTTAAATTACCAGGTTATATATTTGATATAAATACTGATTATTGTACTAGATGTTTTAGATTAAAACATTATGGAGAATATAAATCGGAAGTAACTGCTAATTTTGATATGAAAAACATTAAAAACAAAAAAGATTTAGTTATCTATTTAATAGATATAATTAATTTAACAGAAGAACTATTAGATATCAAAAATCCTAAAATACTTGTAATAAATAAAACAGATTTATTAACTAATATAAATGTAGAACATTTAATATCTAAATTTAAAAAAATATATCCTAATTTTTTAGATTATATATTAGTAAGTGCTAATACAAATTATAATTTAGATAAATTAATATCTAAGATAAAAGAATATCAAACTAGTAAAAATGTATATATAGTAGGTAATTCTAATGTAGGTAAGAGTAGCTTAATAAATAAATTAGTATCTTGTTATTCTAAAAATATTAGTAATTTAACAATATCTCCACTTCCTGGAACAACAGTAGGTAATATTAAGATAGAATTAGATAAAAATTTAATATTAATAGATACACCAGGTTATATATCTAACGGTAATATATTAAATTATGTAGATTTAAAAGATATGAAAAAACTTAATTCTAAGAAAGCTTATAGACCTAAAACTTATCAACTTAAAGAAAATCAAACTATTATATTAGATGATTATTTAAGACTTGATTATATAGAAGGTGAAAAGAATAGTTTTACTATTTATACATCTTTAAATGTAAAAATAGAAAGATTTAGTTTTTTAAAAAGTGATAGATGTAAAAACTATTACTCATATGAAATAGAAATACCTGAAAATTCAGATTTTGTAATACCAGGTTTAGGTTTTATAAAGATAAGAGATAAAGCAAAAATAAAAGTATATATAAATGTCAATGTTAAAGCATTTATAAGAGAATCTATAATATAGATTCTTTTTTATTTACTTATGATAATTTTAATATAATTATTTATAGATAAAGAAAAGTGTTTGTGTTATACTTTTTATTAGAATAGGGTAGTTATATGAAGAAATATAGTGTTTTATATATAGTTATGTTTTTATTATTTTTAACTGTTAGTTTTCTTTTTATTTATAACAATAATAAAAAGATATTTTTAGTTAGTGTCGATATAGAAGATAAGTTAGAGAAAAACTATAATCAAAGTTATAAAGATGCTTTTAAAGATGCTACTTTTAGAAAAGAAATATTAACTCTTATATATGGTGAAGATAAAGTTAATAAAGATTTAGAACTTTTATCTTTATATGATATTGAAAAAGATTTACTTAATAAAATAGAAATACTTAATTTAAGTAATAAAGATATCAAAGAATTAAATGGAATAGAATATTTAACTAATTTAAAAGAATTAAATTTAGAAAATAATCAATTAAAAAAAGTTAATTTAAGATATAATGAAGAATTAATAACTCTTAATTTATCTAATAATAATTTAGATAAAATAAATCTTAATTTTAATAAATTATTAGAATATGTTAATTTATCTAAAAATAATTTAACTAAGTTTGATACATTAGCAATATCTAAAGTTAAACAATTAGATCTTAGTAATAATAACTTAAGTAATATTAAACTTACTAATATGAAAGATATTATAAGTTTAAGACTTAAAAACAATAAACTTAAAGATATAAATTTAAAAAACAATTTATTATTAGAAGAATTAGATATATCTTTTAATAATATAAAAGAATTATCATATTTTTCTAATTTAACAAGTTTAGATATAGAAAAAACTGATATTGAAGATGTAATAGTTAATAAAGATTTAAAAAGAGTAAATATAGGATCTACTAAGTTTAAAAATATAGATTTTATTAAAGATTTAGAACTTTTAGAAGAATTAAATATATCTAATACTGATATAGATAGTTTAGATTTATCTAATTATAAAAAATTAAAAACTTTAGATATATCAAATACTTATTTAGAAAAATTTAATATTAAAGAAAATACTTTATTAGAAATATTAAAAGCAAGTAAAGCTCATATTAAAAATATTGATTTAAGTAATAATAAAGAATTAGTTTTACTTGATTTAAGTAATAATAAAATAGAAGAAATAACTTTAAAAGAGTTAGTTAATTTAAAAGATTTAAATTTAAGTAATAATAAATTAAAATCTTTAGATTTATCTAAAAATACTAAATTAATAAATTTAGTATTAAATGAAAACGAATTAACAGAAGTTAATACTTTAGAATTTAAAGATTTAGAAACTTTAGAAGTAGCAAATAATAATATAGAAAAATTAGATTTAAAAAATAATATTAATTTAACTAAATTAAATATTTCATCTACTAAAATAAAAGATATAAATGTAGAGAATTTAAAAAAATTAAAAAATTTAAATATAAGTAATTTAAATATAAAAGAAATAAAACCATTTGATATTTTAGAAGTAGATTACTCTAATAATGCTATTAATGATATTAGTATCTTTAAAGATGTATTAAATGATATAAATAAAAAAGTATTATTTAATAATCAAGTAATTAATATGTTAGTAGATGTTAATAAATCTTGTGACTTAATATTAAAGGATATAGATAATAAAGAAATAGAATTAACTTTACCAGAAGATTTAGAATATAAAGATCATAAATTAACTGCTAAGAAGAGTGGATTTTTTGAAATAGAATATGAATATGGAAAATTAAGAGTTTTAGCACTTAATGAAAGTGATTTAATAGAAAAAACTAATTTAAATTATTATACTAAAGAATCAGTAATTAATTATTATAATGTTTTAAATGAATTAAAAACATTATTAGAAGATTTAAAAGTTAATCCATCTTTAGAAAAAGCTAAGTATTTTGCTGTTAAATTAGAAGAGTTAAAAGAAAATGAAAAGAAATTAACGATAGATAAAGATTATCTTAAGAATTTAATAGAAGAAATTAAAAATTCTGAATATAAAGATATATATTTAGATGGTGAATTAGATAATTTAGAAGTATTTACTACAGAAGAAGATTTAATAGGTAAATTAAATTCATTGACATTAAAGAAAAATGAATATACTTATGATAAATTACTTAAGAAGTTAAAACTAAGAAATGGATTTAAAGCAAGAGAAATAGATAAATCATCGGATACATTAGAAGAAAAAATAGATAAGATAAATAAATATTTAATTGAAAATACTATTAATATAGATATACCAAAAGTAGATAGTATGATTAATAATCATTCTTATACAGCATTTTATAGAGCTAGATTAATGAGTGCAAGAAATAGAGTTATAAAACCTGCAAATAACTTAATCTTAAATGAAATATCTGAAAATAGAATAGGAGAATTAAAGAAATTAGGTAATGACCCAGTAGAAGTTCAAAGTAAAAAAGAATTAGAAGATGCTTTAAAAGATATTAAGAGTATGTCAATTACTAAGTTAAATAAAGAAGATACTAAAGAAAGAGAAAGTTTAATAGATCAAATTACTTTAGCAATAAATAATATTAATTTAACTAGTGAAGAAAAGACAACATTATTAAATAGATATAATAAACTTATAGAAAATCAATTAAAGACAAATCCATCTACATCAGTAACATCATTTACTTTAATAATAATTTTAACTATATTAATTACCTTATATTTATTTACTAAAAATAAAAAGAAAAAATATATTAGTTAAACAGACCAATAAATTATTGGTCTTTTTTCTAATTTATCTTGAAATATTAAATAATATTAGTTATAATTAATTTGTCTTATGGCGGTGTAGCTCAGTTGGCTAGAGCGTCCGGTTCATACCCGGAAGGTCAGGGGTTCAAGTCCCTTCGCCGCTACCAATAAGAATTAATAAGAGTATCAATTGATACTCTTTATTTTTTTATTAATTAACATTTGATTTTTTTATTTAATATCTTTATTGCATATATATATATATATATATAATTAAGATAATAGAGGTATCTTATGAAAAATAAAAAGTTGTTAATTTTTTTTGTAGTGTTATTAATGGTAATAACATCTTTTTTATTATTTATCTTAAAACCAAATACAAAAAATAAAAAACTAAAAGAATTAAATTACAATGTAACTTATAAAGAAGCTTTTCCAGATGAAAATTTAAGAAGAAGTGTAGTTTTATGTATAATGAGGGATAAATGTAATGATTTAAGTATTGAGTACTATTATGATTATTATACTGGTTCAACCCATATTTATGATACTAGAAATTTTTTAAATGATCCAAAATTAGGTCCTGAAATAACCGAAGCAGAACTTGAAGCAAAAGAAGAAGAAAAATTATCAAAACAAGCACTTGATAAACTTAAATATATAGTACCAAACAATAGAAATAAAAAAATAACTACATTACAGGGAATAGAATATTTATCTAATTTATTAAAGATAGATTTATCTGGAATAGAACAAGAAAATTTAGATTTTTCATATAATAAAGAAATACAATATTTAAAGATTTATGGGTCTAAAATAAAAACGATAAATTTAAGTCAAAATTTAAAAATAATTGAAATAGATGCTGTGTTAAGTAAAGAAGAAATAACTTTAGATTTATCTCATTTAACAAAGTTGAAAAGTTTAAAAATTTTATCGAGCGGA
>CAUTAF010000002.1:0-138598 GCA_963536495.1 uncultured Eubacteriales bacterium | reverse complement strand
TTAAGATTTTAACTAAAGGTAATTTAAGTACAAAAGCTATTAAGTCAATTATTCAAAGTGATTCAGAAGTTAAAGTATATGGTAGTTCAGAAGCTTTATCACAATTAAATTATTTACCTGTTGAAATAGATGTAACTGGACTTGATTCTAACAAACAATATACAGTTAATTTACAAAAACCAAAAGGTATAACAGATATTAGTATTAAGACAATAACTGTTGATATAACTGTTGATGATCTTGCAACTAAGACAATTGATGATATAACAATCAATTATAAAAATTTAGCAGATGATTTAATAGTTCAAGGGGCAAGTGGTGAATCTAGAACTATATCAGTTGAAGTAAGAGGTACAAAAGAAAACTTAGATAAGATAGATAAAGCTACAATTCAAGCATATGTAGATTTATCAGGAAAAGCAGTAGGTCTTCATGAACTTGATGTATCAGTTACTGGAGATGATCCAAAACTTAGTTATGCATCCAAAGTTAAAAAAATTAAAGTTAATATTTATAAGAAAGATAGTTAATAACTATTTTTCTTTTTTTGTAAAATTAAATTATATAATAGTAATTTTCTTATAATAAATTTCTTAATATGTTAAAATAAAAAGGGAGAATTTACTATGATAGTTAATGCAAAAAAAATGCTAAAAGAAGCAAGAGATAATAAAACTTGTATAGCTCATTTTAATATTAATAATTTAGAATGGACTAAGTTTATATTAGAAAAATGTAATGAATTAAATAAAGATGTAATACTTGGAGTTAGTGAAGGTGCTATAAAATATATGGGTGGAGTAAATGTTGTAGCTCACTTAGTTTATTCTTTAGTAAAAGATTTAAATATATCTATAGATGTATGTTTACATCTAGATCATGGATCAAGTTTTGAAAGTTGTAAAAAAGCAATAGATGCAGGTTTTTCATCAGTTATGATAGATGCATCAAAATATAGTTTAGAAGAAAATATAGCTATTACCAAAGAAGTAGTTAACTATGCTCACAATAAAAATGTTACAGTTGAAGGAGAAGTTGGACATATCGGTGGAACAGAAGATGGAATAACAAATGGTGTCTTGGTAGCATCTTTAGATGATTGTATAAAGTATGTTAAAGAAACAAGAATTGATATGTTAGCACCTGCTATTGGAAGTGTTCATGGAGTATATAAAGGTGAACCAAATCTAGATTTTGAACTTTTAAAAAAATTAAAAAAGAATCTAAATATTCCTTTAGTTTTACATGGGGGAAGTGGTATACCTGATGAAAAAATAAAGGAAGCTATAAAATTAGGAATATCAAAAATAAATATTAATACAGAACTTCAACAAGCATGGCATGAAGGAGTATTAAATTTTATAGAAAAGAAAAAAGATGTTTATGATCCAAGAAAAATAATAACAAGCGGTGAAGAAAATCTAAAAAATGTAGTAGAATATAAATTGAAATTAATGGAGTCATAATGAAAGTTATAGAAATAAATGGTGGAAAAGAATTAGAGGGAAGTATAAAAATAAGTGGAGCTAAGAATGCAACTGTTGCACTTATTCCAGCAACTATATTAGCATCAAAAAATATTAGCACATTATGTAATGTTCCAGATATTACAGATACTGATAATTTAGTAAATATTTTAGAGTATTTAGGTTGTAAGGTAACTAGAAATACCGAAACTATGACAATAGATGCTAGTGAAGTTCAAAATAAAGAAATATCTTATGAATTTTCTTCTAAATTAAGAGCATCTTACTATTTTATGGGAGTGCTTTTAGCTAGGTTTAAGAAAGTAAAAATGTCTTTTCCTGGAGGATGTAATATTGGTAAAAGACCAATTGATTTACATCTAAAAGCATTTGAAGCTATGGGAGCAACTGTAAGATATGATAATTCTATATTTTATATAGAAGCAGAAGAATTAAAGGGAGCAGATATTTATTTAGATATAGCAAGTGTAGGAGCAACTATTAATATTATGCTAGCATCTTCTCTTGCTAAAGGAACAACTATTATTCATAACGCTGCAAAAGAACCCGAAATAGTAAATGTTGCAACTTTTATTAATAATATGGGTGGTAAAATAACAGGAGCAGGTACTCATACTATTAAAATAGAAGGAGTAGATGAACTAGAGGGATGTTTTGATGAAATTATTCCGGATAGAATAGAAGCTGGTACATATTTAATGTTAGGAGCTTTAGCTACTAAAAGACTTAAAGTATATAATATAATTCCAGAACATTTAGCTTCTCTTGTATCTAAATTACAAGAAATGAAAATTAAATTAGATATAGGAGATGATTATATAACTGTTTATGAAAGTAATAATTTAAAACCTATAAATGTTCAAACTCTAATATATCCAGGTTTTCCTACGGATCTTCAACAACCTTTATCTACACTTCTTACAAAAGCAGATGGAGTCTCTTCTATAGAAGAGACTATTTGGGAAAATAGATTTATGCATGTAGAAGAATTAAATAAGATGGGAGCTAAAATATCAGTAGTTGGAGATAAAGCTTATATAACAGGACCTACTTATTTAAAAGGAAGAGAAGTTCATGCTACAGATTTAAGAGGTGGAGCAGCAGTTTTACTTGCTGGTCTTGCAGCTGTAGGTAAAACTAGAATACTAAATGCTGAACATATTTTAAGAGGTTATGAAGGAATAGAAAACAAACTTATTGAAATAGGTGCAGATATAAAAATATTAGATGAATAGTAATAATACTTGAAAAGTTTTTAATTACTTGTTAAAATAACATCGTATTTAATTTCTATGGTTTTTTTAAATCATGGCGGAAGGAGATAAAATGAGAAAAGGAATTCATCCAGAATATAAAGATGCAAAAGTTATATGTTCTTGTGGAGCAGTATTTGATGTAAAATCAACAGAAAAAGAAATTCGTGTTGAAACATGTTCAAATTGTCATCCATTCTATACAGGAATAGATAATAGAAAGAGAAAAGCTGGAAAAGTAGATAAATTTAACAAAAAATACGGTTTTGATACAAAAGATGAGTAATTCATCTTTTTTTTTGTTAAAATTAATACAGGAGGAATGAGATGATAATTGGAATAACTTCAGATCATAGAGGTTTTGAAATAAAAAAAGAAATAATAAAAGATTTAAAAAATAAAAATATTGATATAAAAGATAATGGGTGTTTTACACCTGGATCATGTGATTATTCTTTATATGGTATATCTTTAGCGGAAGAAGTAGCAAATAATAATTTAGATTATGGTATAGCAATATGTGGTACTGGAATAGGTATGAGTATAGCTTGTAATAAAGTAAAAGGTATAAGATGTGCAAGAGTTGTAAATAAAGAAGAATCAAGACTTGCTAGAAGTCATAATGATGCTAATATGTTAGCACTATCTGCTGCAAATAATTTAAGTGATTTAGTGGAAATAATAGAAACATTTATTACAACAGAATTTTCTAATGAAGAAAGACATATAAAAAGAATAGAAAAAATAACTAATTATGAAAATCAATTAAAATAGGAGAACAAAATGGAAATGTATTATTTAAGATTATTCTTAATATTTTTAGTACCTATGTTTTCTTCTTTACTTGTAACACCACAAGTTATTAAAATGGCATATCATATAAATGCAATAGATATACCAAAAGATGAAAGAAGAGTGCATACTAAACCAATACCAAGAATTGGAGGTTTAGCAGTATATATATCTTTTATATTAGCGATATTATTATTTGGTAATTTTTCTAAAGAATTATTATCTATCGTAGTAGCATCTTTTATAATTATTATTTTAGGTTTGTTTGATGATGTTAAGCCAGTAAGAGCTAAAATAAAATTTTTACTACATATAATATCAGCATCTATTGTTGTTTTATATGGTAATTTACTTATTTCTAATATTGGTATTATGGGATTTACTATTAATTTAGGATATTTTGCTATACCTCTTACTATTTTATTTATAGTTTCTTGTATGAATATTATAAATTTAATTGATGGACTAGATGGATTAGCAACTGGTATTTCTTCTATATATTTTTTAACTATAATAGTTATCTCTTTATTTCAAGAAAGATTTGGAACATTAGAACTTTTCTTAGCTATATCTATGCTTGGATCATCTTTGGGGTTTTTAAGATATAACTTTAATCCTGCTAAGACTTTTTTAGGTGATACAGGGTCTGTCTTTTTAGGATTTATTATTGGAATTATTTCTGTAGTAGGTTTTAAATCAGCTATGATTACTTCTTTATTTGTACCACTTTTAATTTTATCTATTCCAATATTTGATACTTTATTTGCAATATTTAGAAGAAAATTAAAACACAAACCAATATTTGATCCAGATAAAGATCATTTTCATCATCAAATACTTAAAATGAGATTTTCTCATAAAAAAACGGTTTTAATAATATATTTAATTAATACTTTATTTTCTATAGCATCTATTTTTTATGTTATTAAAGAAAGATTGCTTGGAACGATAGTATATATTGTATTATTTTTATTAACTTTATGGTTTGTTTTTCATACTAATATTTTAAGTGATAAAATTAACTTAGAAAACAAAAAATAAGAATTGTATTTTTACATAGAAAGTGATAATGTGTATATAAAATAACACATTATTTTTTTTAAAATGATATTATATTAATATAGGAGTTACTTTATTATGAAGAAAAAGATAGAATGTAATAAAAAATGTAAACATAAGAATAAAAAAGCGTTTACACTAGTGGAAATTATTGCAGTTATAGTGATTATAGGAATACTTAGTTCTATTGCAATAGTATCAGTAACTGGATATATTAGTAAAACTAAAAAAAATGTACTTATAAGTCATGAAAATGGTATGAAAACAGCTGGTAAAAATATGACTAGTACATATCTTAGTGAAAATAAATATTGTGAAGATGCAAACGATAAAAATTGTCCAGTACCAAAGGATAATTCTAGAGAAATAGTAACTTTAGAACAACTTATTGAAGAAGGATATGAACATGATTTAAAAAATCCTTATTATAAAGAAGGAACGGATGAAAAAGAAAGATATTGTTATAAAGATATAAGTGTTGTTCAAATAAAAAACCTTGGTAATCAAAATTATGAATATAAAGCTTGTATTATATGTGGTAATGAAGTAGGAGTCGGATGTTCTAATCTTTATGATGGTTTAAATAAATATTTAGAATGTAGAAAAAATAAATCCAAAGATGACTGTAAGAGTCTTTTAAAATTAAAAGAAGAAGACGAAGACGAAACAGATGAAAACTATCAACCAGGTACTAATAAGTGTGAAAAAGGTAAAATTTGTCCTAAGGTTCAATGTGAAGTTGAAATGGAAAATGATAAATGGACAAATAAAGATGTAGAAGTATCTGTAAGATGTATTGATGAACTTGGTGGAGAAAGATGTAGAAGAGAACTTTATACTAAAAAGATAACAGCAAAACCAGGAAATTATAAATTAACTGATAAAGTTAGTGTATATGATAGAAAAGGAAGAGCTACAACTTGTGAAGTTAAAGTTATGCAGGATGTTAGAAATCCACATTTATCTTTAGGGTTAAAAAATGATAAAGTAGAAATAACTTATTTAAAGGATAATGAAAGTGGTATATCTACTTGGGGACTTGGAGATAGTCCTGATAATCCTAAATATAATCAATTAAATGAAATAGAATTAAAAGATGGTATTAATTTAGTATATGGGTATGCTAAAGATAATGCGGGAAATGAATTAAATAGAGATAGAGGATGGAGAGAAAACGGAAGTCACTGTAATGGAAGTGTTTGTAGAAATCCATATCAAACTACAAGAGATAGAAAACCTCCTGAATTAAAACCAGAAGATATATACTTTGGATATAAAGTTTATAATAGTGAACAAAAATTAATAGTTGATAAATCAGCTTGTAGACTAGTTGGATATTTCCCAGGTCAATACGAAAGTGATTATGATAATCAATCTGAAGGATGTAATATTAAAAAAGGTCTTAGAGGAACTGAACAATGGACTTATAAAGATCCGATAATGGGTATTATGGGAACAAATAATATTACTGACTTTACTGATGTTAAACTTATAGCTTTAGAATTAAGCAATTTATCATCTTCTTCTGAATATAGAATTACAGTAAATGGTGAAACATTTACAAGAAGTATTAGTAAGGGTGGAAGAAGAGTATTATTAAGATTTCCTGAAGTAAGAGATTTAAATTCTTTACAAATTCAAGGAGATATTTCTAATATAACTAATGTTTATGTATATACGAGAAGTAATGAAAATCCAGTAAGAGGTAAAAGAATATTTACAAGAAATGCTGTTCAATTATATTTAGATGCTAAAGATGATATAAGTGGTATTAAAGATATTGAAACAGAACAAGCTGGTCAAAGGGTAGTTTCTTATGAAAAATATAGATCTGTATTTAATAACGGAACTGTAAATATAATGGTGGTAGATAATTCAGGTAATAGAGTTACTCAATCAGTTACAGTAAATAATATTGTTAAACAAACTCCTGCTTGTAAGATAAAATTAAAAGGAAAAAATAATAATGTTAAATGGTGGTATAGTAGTGATGTTAATGTATACTTCTCAAGTTTTTCTAATGTAGCTAGTTGTGATAGAGCAACTGGAGTTAGTGCAAGAGGTAGTAGTCTTAATTCATTACATGACTATAAATGTTTAAGACCAATAGGAAATGAACCATATAATTTGTCTAATAGTTATATAGATGTTGGACCAAATGCTTTATATCCAAATGTTGATTGGAATAAACATAATAGTAATATAAATAATGTAGCAGCAGTAAAAGATTATAACGTTGATGAATTTATCAAGTTAGAACAAGATTTTGACCACGATGGTGAAACATTTAAAATGACAAAAGAAACAGCAATAGATCCATATAATCATCTAAGTGATGCTAACTTTAGTGCATGGACTAAACCATATGGAGTTATATATGACTATGCTGGTAATTTAGGAGTTTGTCCATTTGATGATAAGAGTATAGGAACAAGTATTTCACATCAAGGGAAAACAACGATTAAAAAATATGGTATCTTAATAGATAAAACAAAACCTGTATGTACATTTGATTTGGTAAGAGATGAAGTTAGGGAAACTCCAGATGATAGAGATTATTTAAATGATGAAAGTAGTTGGAATTTTAGGTATGATGATTGGATAACAACTAAAACAAAATTTATTGTTTTAAGTAAGGAATATCTATCAAATGTAAATAAAATAGCCTTTACTGATGCAGAAAGAAATGAAAAACCAAGATATACAACGTTTGTTATGCAAAATCACGATAACATTTGGGAAAACAAAAATAAAACTGGAGGACAACACTCTGTACTTACTTCAAAAACAAGAACTTATATGAATAAATTACAAAAAGATAAAAATCATCAACTTGGTTCTTCAAGAACTATGAGAATATGGATGATGGATGCAGCAGGTAATGAAGGGGGATGTAGTTTAGAATTTAAGATTGATGATGAACCACCTCGTCTTAGAGAACCAGATACATGTAATACTTCAGATGGAGAAAGTTATAATAAAAAATGTAATTTTTACGATGAAGAAAGTGGAATGCGTCCAGTAGTTAATCTTGGTACAAAAACAGAAAAATATTGTGATAAACATCCTAACAATAGATTTTGTTTAAATTGTACTGTTGCAAAATCAGCATCGACTTGTTATTTAGGAATAGATAATGCTGGAAATACTACAGTTTGTCAAAAACCTAAATGGAGTTGTAAATAATAATTAGTTTATTAATCATATAAGGAGGTGTTTTGTATGAAAATAAATATAAGAGCAAAGGATTTTGAAGTGACAGATTCAATTAAGAGTTATGTTGAAGAAAAAACTTCTAAATTAAATAAATATATAAATAAAGAAGATATGGAAGTAAATGTAGTACTTTCTGGTAATAAAAATAATGCTTATATTACTGAATTTACTTTAAATACTGGGGCTTTATATATAAGAGCTGAAGAAAAAAATCCTGATTTATATGCTGGTATAGATTTAGCAATAGATAAAATAGAAAGACAAATTAGAAAAAATAAGACTAAACTTTCCAAAAGAAGAGAAGAAATATTTATCTATGAAGAAATAGAAGAAATAAAAGATAATGAAAAATCTATAGTTAAGAGAAAAAATATAGAATTAATACCTATGAATGAAGAAGAAGCAATGTTACAAATGGAATTATTGGGACACGATTTCTTTATATTTAAAGATTCTGATTCTATGGATATAAAAGTATTATATAAAAGAAAAGATGGAAATTATGGACTTATTGAGGAAGATAAGTAACATAGTTCATTAAAAGACTTGTAATTACAAGTCTTTTTTTGATAGAATTACTTTAGGTGATATTATGAATTTTTTAAAAAGATTATTTGATCAAGATTATAGAGAACTAAAAAAATTTTCTATAATAGCTGATAAAATTGAAGAGTTAGAAGAAGAATATTCTAAACTTTCAGATTATGAATTAAAAGCAAAGACTGATGAATTTAAAAATAGATTAGAAAATGGTGAAACATTAGATGATATTTTAGTTGAAGCTTATGCTACGGCAAGAGAAGCAGCATTTAGAGTAAATAATGAAAAACCATTCTATGTTCAATTACTTGGTGCTATTGCTATACATAAAGGTAATATAGCTGAAATGAAAACAGGAGAAGGTAAAACTTTAACTTCTGTATTACCAGCTTATTTAAATGCACTAGATGGTAAAGGTACACACATAGTAACTGTTAATGAATATCTTGCAGATCGTGATGCTAAGTGGATGGGAAGAATACATGAATTTTTAGGTCTTAGCGTTGGTATAAACTTAAGAGATTTAACTCCTCAAGAAAAGAAAAAAGCATACGAATGTGATATTTTATATACTACAAATAATGAACTTGGATTTGATTATTTAAGAGATAATATGGTTACTCATAAAGAAGATAGAGTACAAAGAAAACTTAATTTTGCAATAGTAGATGAAGTTGACTCAGTTTTAATAGATGAAGCTAGAACTCCTTTAATTATATCTGGAGGAGATTTAAAAAATGTTTCTATGTATGAAGCAGCAGATAGATTTGCTAAGAAATTAAAAAAAGATATAGATTATATATATGAAGAACAAAATAAGACAGTTACACTTACAGAAGAAGGAGTTAAAAAAGGAGAAAAAGAATTCCATTTAGCTAATCTTTATGAAGTATCTAACGCTAATTTAATTCACCATATTAATCAAGCATTACGTGCTAATTTCTCTATGAGAAAAGATGTAGATTATGTAGTTAATAATGGTGAAATAGTTATAGTAGATCAATTTACTGGACGTTTAATGAAGGGAAGAGCATATAGTGATGGTCTTCATCAAGCTATAGAAGCAAAAGAAAATGTTAAGATTAATCAAGAAACTAAAACTTTAGCTACTATAACATTCCAAAACTTATTTAGAATGTATAATAAATTATCTGGTATGACAGGTACTGCTAAAACAGAAGAAGAAGAATTTAATGATATATATAATATGAGAGTTATTTGTATTCCTACTAATAAACCAGTAGCAAGAATAGATGCTCCAGATTTGTTATATCCAACACAAAAAGGTAAATTTACTTCTTTAATTAATGAAGTTGAAAAAAGACATAAGTTAGGTCAACCAATACTTATCGGTACTATAGCTGTTGAAACTAATGAATTAATTAGTCAATTGTTGACAGCTAAAAACATCGAACATGAAGTCTTAAATGCTAAAAACAACGCTAGAGAAGCAGAAATTATAGCTAAAGCAGGTCAAAAAGGAGCAGTTACAGTTGCAACTAATATGGCAGGTCGTGGAACTGACATTAAACTTACTGATGAAACTAAAGCTCTTGGAGGTTTATGTGTTTTAGGAACTGAAAGACATGAATCAAGAAGAATTGATAATCAGTTAAGAGGAAGAAGTGGAAGACAAGGAGATCCTGGATTTAGTCAATTCTATGTTTCTATGGAAGATGATTTAATGGTTAGATTTGGAACTGATGGTCTAAAGAATATGCTTATTAGATTAGGTTTTGAAGAAACAGAAGCAATAACTAGTAAGAGATTTACTAAAGGGCTTTCTTCAGCACAAAAAAGAGTTGAAGGAAATAACTTTGATATTCGTAAAAATTTATTACAATATGATGATGTTATGAATAATCAAAGAGAAATAATGTATGCTAAGAGAAATGAAATATTAGATAGCGAATCTATTCACGATAGTATCTTAGTAGCAGTAGAAAACCATGTTACTGATGTTGTTAAATCAAAACTAATAGATAGTGAAAAATTAACAAAAGAAGATTTACAAGAAATAGTAGAATATTTTAATACATTACTTAGAGAAGATATTAAATTTGATGAAATATCTTCAATGGATGCTGATGCTATAATATATTTTGTTAAAGAAAAAATATTAAATGAATATCAAGAAAAAATAAAAGAGTTACCAATTGAAGTAGTAGAAGAATTTGAAAAAGTTATTACTTTAAGTGTAGTAGATAAATACTGGACAGAACATATAAATGCTATGGAACATTTTAGAGAAGCTATATATTTAAGAGGATATGGTCAACAAGATCCACTTAGAGCTTATACAGTAGAAGGTTTTGATTTATTTAATAAGATGTTACAAAATATAGATCAAGAAATAACTTTATTCTTAGTTAAATCTGAAATATCTCAAAATCAAGAAAGACAAGAAATATCTAAGTCAAAAATGACTAATGATGGAAAAGTTAAATTAAAAAATAAACCTAAAAAGATAGAAAAAGTAGGTAGAAATGACTTGTGTCCATGTGGAAGTGGTAAGAAATATAAACAATGTTGTGGAAAATAACTCGTAAGATCTCATAAGAGAAAATACGAGTTTTTCTTTTTGACAAAAAATAGCCCAAAATAAAGGCTGGAGCTACTTTGGAGTAATTTTGATTTAGATATTTGTCTATATAAGTAAAAATTTATTATGGTTTCATGGTATAATTATGTGTAAAAGTTGGTGATATGATGAGCGAAATAGATTTAATTAAATTCACTGATAAAAAAGATAATTATGAATTAATGTATAAATGGTGTAGTCAAGAATTTATTTATGAGTGCTTTGAACAAAAAAAGTTTTCATTTGAAGAGATAGAAAATAAATATAAGAATAAATTGTTAGTAAATCAACCACATCTATTTTTTATAAATTACAATGATAATAAAATAGGATTTGTTCAAATATATAAATATGATGATAAGAAAAGTAAAGAATTAATAAAATATGATAGTATATATGAATATGATATATTTATTGGCGAGTCAGAATACTTATTGAGAGGAATTGATACAAAAGTCGTTGATTATATTAATAATTATATTTATGAGAATTATTTGTGTGACTGTATTGTTTTAAGACCTTTTAAAAGGAACAAAAGGGCTATTAAATTCTATGAAAAATGTGGATTTGAAATAGTTGATGAATATATAGAAACCGACACATTAGGAAATAAAGAAAAAATGATAGTTCTATTAAATAGACTCGATAGATGGACGTTTGGAATTGATGTAGATAGATTAGTTAATCTTGTATTAGAAGGTAAAAAGACAGCTACTACATCTTTATATGAATTGGATAATATTTCAAAAGTTGGAGATATATCAATATTGACAGATTTAAAAGATAACACTGTATGCCTTATAAAAACAATTAATGTTGTTATTACTGAATTTAAAAATATTACATGGGATTTAGCAAAATTAGAGGGAGAGAACAAATCATTAAGTGAATGGAAAGAAAATCATATGAATTTTTTTAAAAAAATAGATCCTAATTTTAACGAAAACACAAAAGTTGAATTTGAAGTATTTGAGGTGATTAAAAATGCAAGTAATAGAATATGAAGACAAATATCTAGATGATGTTAAGGACTTATTAGTTGAACTTGAAGAATATATTGTATCAATAGATAAAGATCATCTCGATCAAGTTCATCCTGAATATCGAGAGAAAAGGGCAATTATAGATTTAGAAGAAATTAATAAAAATAATGGTAAATGTTATTTGGCAGTAAAAAATAATAAGATAATTGGCTTAATCATGGGACGTATATTTTCTTATGATGAATATGATTATCTAGATTATAAATGTCCTAAAAGAGGAAAAATTACAGAATTAATTGTTACAAATAAAATTAGAAGTAAAGGAATAGGACAAGAACTTATAAATAAAATGGAAGAATATTTTAAGTCAGTCAGATGTGAATATGTAATAGTTGATGTATTTGCTTACAATGAAATAGGTAAGAAATTTTATAACAAGATAAACTACCATACAAGAATGGAAACAATGATAAAGAAGATAGAAGATTAATATGAAATTTAAAAAATTTTATATATCGAATAAAAATGTCAAATAAAACACACACATTTTGTTGAATAAAAAATTAATAATATTTAAACAAATAGCACATATAAACATAATATGCTATTTGTTTTGTAATTTGTAATATAATATATATAAAAAGGAAGTAAATAATGCAAGAATTTGATCAAATAAGTTCAAAATTTAAAGATATGCTTTTATACGAAAGAGAACATTCTAGAGAAAAATTTATATATGATGTAAATAAAATATTAAACGCATATAGTGATGTTAATGAAAATCTTTCTGATATATTTGAAATAAGTGATCCCCAATTACTTCTTTTGATATTTTCTTTAATTTCTATTACTTCTAATAAGGATGATTTAGAAAAATATATAAAAAACGAAGATTTATATAATTATATGAACCATTTTGAAATAAAAGAAGATAATAAAATTTCACTTTTATTAGGTCATACGTTTTCTAATTTAAAAGAAAAAAATATGAATATAGGAGAATCTTTTGTTATTCCTGAAGATACACTATCTATTTATGACATAAAAACAAATACAAGTTATTTTAATATTAACGATTGGGATTTTTTATATGATAATAATATTTTATCTATAAATAATGGAGTAATAACATCGTTAAGAAAAGGATGTACAGTTATAAAGTGTATTAATAAATTTAATAATGAAATTAGAAAAATTAAAATTAATAGTGGTGATATAAAACAATCTAATATAACAGAGTTTTTCTTTACTCAAATTAGAAATATTATAGCTCACGGAAGATTTACTTTAGTTAATTCTGGTAAATATGATAGTATAAGTGAATATCAAACTTTTAATTTACCAAGTTTTGATGATAGATATGTATATGGTTCACAAAGAAATTTGTTAATATATGATTTGAATCAACTAAATATAGCATACGATAAAAATAACAATATTAATCCAAAATATATAAGTTATTTAGCTAAAAATTTATATGTTAAAAAAGATAATCCATATATCAAGTTTATTGATATATTTGAAAATAAAGTTGATATTTTAGATATAGAATCTATATTTAATAATTTTTCAAAAGAAGAATTCGACTTATATAATTCTTTAATAATATTATCAAAATTTTATATAAATTTTATATATAATTATGATAGTTATGATAAAGATAATTATAATTATGATTTGTTAAAAATAGACAACAAATTAAAAAACAATTTAACAAATAAAGAATTTATTTATGAAATAAGAACATCTATTATGCATGGAAGATACGAGTATAAAGATAATATATTTAATTTTTGGAACACAGATAAAAAAGATGAAAATATAAAAACATTTGATGTAAAAATAACAGATAAAGATTTATTAAAATTATCACTAACAAAAGAAGATGATTTTTATTCTAATATGAAATATGATCCTAGAGAATTAGAGATAGTTAAGAAAAAGAGATATTAAAATATAGTATGTTTAAATAAGATATATGCTATAATGAAATTAGATAATAAAATACTTTTAAAAGTAGAAAATATGGAGACTTGATGATTATGAAAAAAGTGTTTTTGTATTTATATCCTATAAAAGAATTTGCTAGTACATATTTACTATCTGATGAGAGTTTATATGATACGTGGCATATTTTAAAACCTATGCCGATACTTAATGAAACAATTGATAGAAGATATAGACAAAAAGATTATCAAGTTATTTTTGTAATGTTTCCTGATAAAAAAATATATGGAATAGATAAAAAAGAAGAAGATAAAATAATATATACTGATACTTTATTTTTGGATATTAATGCATATGATGAAAGAGGAAATGAAAAGAAAAATTTTATTCCTAAATATCCAGATGAAGATAAAATAATAGAAAAATTAAAAGATGTCGATAAATTAGTAATAGGTGGATATCACGCTAATGATTGTGTTAAAAAAGTAGCAGAAAAATCATTAGAAAGAGGAATAGATACATTAGTAGATTTAGATTTAACAGAGTTATTTTTTCAAGTATATAAAAAAGAAGAATATTTTGATATGGAAAATTATAATCCAGAAAGATTTAAAATATATACTATCAATAAATTTGGTAAAGATTATTTAGAATATGAAAAAGATATATTTAAAAAAGAGTTTTCAAGTCCTGTTTATGGATATAGTAAAAAATTAGTTAAAAAATTAAACTAGAATATTATTTGTAATATTCTTTTCTTTTGATATATAGTAAAATGTAAATGATAAAAGGAGAATAATAAAATGAAAACAAATATATCAGCACTTATGAATTTAATTTCAGAAACAGAAAAAAATTTAAATTCAAAAGTTTATAGTATAGAAGATTATGCTTTAAATATATCTATCGAAGAACTTGATGGTAGAGTTAATTTGATTGAAGATAATAAAGAAGAGTTTGATTTAAATCTTGAAGATATAGAAAAAACTTCTAAAGAGTTATCAAAATTGAAAGCTATTTTATATGAAAAAAATAATGAATTTAAATTAAGTGATGGTAGAACTATACAAGAAGCGATAGTTGATAATACTAATTTAAGAAAACTTAAGACAACATATGAAAATTTATTAACATTAAAAAATAGTAAAAAAAGAGTTACAGAAGTAAATAATTCATATTTTGAATCTAAGACATTAAATTTTGATAGAAAGAAATTAAGAAAAAAAATTGCAGAAATAGATAGTGAAATTCAAAAGACAGATTTTGAAATTTCTAAGTTGAATTCTACAGAATTTACTATATAATTTATTGGTTCTACTAAGTTATTTTGTGGATTAAATAAAAATAAATATTTTTAGCCAAAGCATTCTTGTTGTCATTTGTTTATATATTTGCTCTAAATAATTTATAATTTATTTAAATTTTTAAGTTTAGAATTTATATATTACAATTTATAATTATTTACAATTAACTTTTAGAGTAAATATTTTTGATTCAAATGTTAAATTCGACAATAAGAAATGCGACCAGCTTATTATTTTAATTCCAAATGGGATTAGTTTAATAGCTGGTTTTCTTTTGATTAAATAAAAACACTTCTTTTTATATGATATAATTTAAATATATTTTCAAAATTAAATAAAAATATATAAGAAAGGATTTGCTATGAAATATAGTTTAGTAGATGCTAGTATAGATTATATAAATTATTTAAAACAAGCTAAAAGTAATATTATTTATACTTATGCTAATAATTTAACAGAAGAAGAAAAAATTAAAATAAACAATTATATTGATACTTCTATTCCTAAAGAATTAAAAGAATATAAGATAATACTATTTAATAATAAAGCTATTGGATGTCTTTTGATAAAAAAACAAGATGATGGAGTATTACTTGATGAAATATATTTAGAAGAATCTTATAGAAGTTTAGGTATAGGAACAGAGATTATAAAAAATATATTAGATATTAACAATATTGTTTATTTATGGGTTTATAAAGAAAATAAAAAAGCTGTTTCTTTATATAAAAGATTAAACTTTATTATAGTAGATGAAACTGAAAGTAGATATTATATGAAATATAAAAAATCTTTAATAGTTGAATTTAAAGTTATGACTTTAGAAGAAAATATAGATTTAGTAAAATATGCATATAATGAAAAGGATAAGACAATAAACACATATAAATATGTTACTGGTCTTTTTCCAGAGTTAAAAGAAATAAAAAAGGATTTAGATATAAATAAACAAATTGAAGATATTGTTAATAAGAGATATTATGATAACTTTGATTTGCTAAATCAAAAAATAACAGAATATACTAATATATGGAATAAATATAATGATATATACTTAAAAAGCTTATCTGAATATTTTGATATTTCTAATCTTAAAGTATCTAAAATTATTGCAAATGTGGGTATTATACCTATATTTCCTAGATATTTAGATACATACAGTTTTTCTATAGGTATAGTTGATGAAGAAAAATTAATAGAAACTACATCTCATGAAATATTACACTTTTTTTGGTTTGAAAAATGGAAAGAAATGTTTCCTAATTATAAAAAAGAAGAATTTGAAACTCCTAATTTAATATGGAAATATAGTGAAATGGTTGTTGATCCTATACTTAACTCAAAAATATTTAAAGATATTTTTAAGATAAATTATAAAGCTTATGATAGTTTTTATAGCTTATATGATCAAGAAGTAAAAGTTATGGATAAATTAAAAGAAATATATAATGAAAACACTAGCATTTCTAATAAAATTTTATTAGGATATGAATATATCAAAAAATTAAATATTTAAAACTTTTGAACAAAATTGTTTATTTATATAAAGGAATTTGAATGAAAAGAATACTAGATAGATTATTTATAATATCACCATATATAACAATCCAATTATTATTTTATATATTAATAATTAATTGGTTTTATGAAGTGCTCTTTTTTGTTTTAGTTTTTTTTAGTATTATTTCTTTAGCGGTAATATTTCGCTTGCTTTATGATAAAAAAGAAGAAACGTCTTACAAACCAATTTGGATTTTTATTTTGTTTTTCATACCGATATTTGGATCTTGGTTGTATTTTACTTCTGCTAATAAGAAGACTTCTAAACCTATAATGAAAAAGATAAAAAAAGGTAAAGAGAATGTAAAATTCACTCTTTTACCTAATAAAAGTGTTAATGAAGAACTTAAAAATGATGATAAAAAGATATATGAGATATTTAATTATGTAGCAAAAAACACTAATACAAATATAAATTATAATGAATATGCTAAATATTATTCTCTTGGAGAAGATATGTATTTAGATATGATTAAAGAATTAGAAAAAGCAGAAAAGTTTATTTTCTTAGAATATTTTATTTTATCAAAAGGAAAATTTTTGAATTCTATTATGAAAATATTAGAAAAAAAAGTGAAAGAAAATGTTGATGTTAGAATTTTATATGATGATTTTGGTAGCATGACGACTTATTCTTTTAAAAATATTTTTATATTAAATCAAAAAGGAATTAAATGTAATGTTTTTAATCCTGTTAGATTTATAACATCATCATTAAATAATAGAGATCATAGAAAAATGATGATAATTGATAATAAGATTGTATTTAGTGGCGGTATAAATATAGCAGATGAATATATAAATGAAAAAGTAAGATTTGGTCATTGGAAAGATATTGGATTTCAACTTAGAGGAAAAGCAGTAGAAAACTATACTTATATGTTTATGGAATTTTGGAATGCATATTCTAAAAATAAACTTGGAGATGAAATTTTTAAAAAAAATTATGTAAGTAACAAAAAAGATGGTTATATACTTTCGTATTATGATTCACCAAATTATAAAGAAGAAATATCTAATAATTTATATGTTAAATTACTAGATAACAGTAAAAAATATGCATGGTTTTACACACCGTATTTAATGGTTAATGAAAAATTAAGTAAAGCTTTGATATCCGCTGTTAAAAGAGGAGTAGATGTAAAAATATATATACCTAAGATACCTGATAAAAAAATGGCATATAATATGACTTTAAGTTATGCTAGTGATTTAGCAAAAGAAAAGGTAGATATATTAACTTATACTCCTGGATTTTTACATGCTAAAGCAGTTCTTGTTGATGATGAAATAGCTTGTATTGGAACTGTAAATTTAGATTATAGAAGTTTATTTTTAACATTTGAATCAAATTCAGTTTTTTACAAAAGTGAAATAATTAAAGATTTAAAGAAAGATTTTATAAAAACATCTAAAAAATGTTCTAAATTGTCAAAAAAAGCCATAAAGAAAAACGAAAAAAGAATTAATAAAATAATAAATAAGATACTAAGATTTCTATCTCCTTTATTTTAGTATATAATAAAGGTGTTTATTGGGTTTATAATGGAAAATAAAATTAGAAAAACTTATACTGAATATTTTTGGATATTTATAATTGGTAGTTTTATAGGTTTTCTTCATGAAAACTTATTAACTGTTTTTAAAGGTGAAATAGTAATTAGACAAGGTCTTATTTATGAACCTTTAATTCCTATATATGGAATAGGTTTTTTAATCTTATATATTTTATATTCTTTTAGTAATTTTTATAAAAATAATAAAATTTTATCGATATTTAAAGGTTTTCTTTATGGATTTTTAGGGGGAGGAATAATAGAATATTTATTTTCTTTTTTACAAGAAAAAATATTTGGGACAATATCCTGGGATTATTCTTATCTAAGTTTTAATTTTAATGGAAGAACGAGTTTGTTTCATATGATATTTTGGGGATTTTTTGGGATTATATTTGCTTTATTTATCATTCCACTTGTTGATAAATTTATTAAAAACATATCTAATCATAAATGGATAACCAGAATTATAACTTATGTTTTAATAATAGATTGCACTATATCTATACTTGCTTGTTATAGACAAAATGAAAGAAGAAATAATAAAAAAGCTAATAATATTGTGGATGTTTTATTAGATAAGTATTATCCAGATAAATATTTAAATAGTATTTTTAATAATGCTAAAGTAGTAAGAGGTAAAAATAATGATAAATAACAAAATGAGTTATCAAGAATTATCTAGAAATATAGATGATTATTTAGAAAAATTAAATATAGGAAAAGATGTTAATAAAGATTTAAATAAAGATTATATATATGAAGAAATAAAGAATATTTTAAGTTTAATAAAAGAAAATTTTAAAATAGAAACAGTAGATTTATTTAGTAATAGTTTAATAATTAGAAATAAAGATTTAGAATTTCTTCTTAGAATAGAGGAAGAAGATAATTATAAGAATATTTCTATATTTGCTGCTAAGCTATCTAAAAAAGAAAATATAACACATTTAGTAAGAGATAAAGCTTTAATATCGATAGATAAAGAAAGTGCAGATTATACTATAAAAGAAGAATTAAAAGATGTAGCTAAAGAAGATAATCTTTGTGAGATTCATTCTTACAGTAAAACAAGAAATTTTACGAAAGAAGGTTTAGAAAAAAATAAGATAGTTCTTAGTTCGAAGAGATTGAAAAAAATAGAAGATGAAATAGATTTTTATAGTTTTGATGAACCTTTATTTATAAGTTCTGCCGATTCTGTAACATTAGCAAATAGAGTTTATTTTGATGTTTTTAACTGTATAGAATTAAATAATATGGGTGAAGAAATATATAATGGTTATCAAGAAATATATAGTGATAATGGTTATAGAAAAATTGTTATAAAATCTAATCTTTTAGAGAGTAAAAAGATAAGAAAATTACCTAAAGAAGAAATAAGTAAAAAATTAGAAGCAGAAAAAAATAAAAATATAAAAGATTTACTAGAAAAGAAATATTTATTAAATAGAGAAAATTTTAGTTATGAAAAAAATAAAGAAGAAAATAAAAATAAAATAAGATAAAAATACTTAAAATAGTATTTTTTCTTTTATTGACAAAATAACAAAAAAATATATACTAACTTTTATATATTTTATAAAATTGTCTCTAAAAATATATAAAATAAATTTAAGGTGATATAATAAATACATAGAGGTTAATATGGAAGATGATATACTTATAACACCTACTAACGAAAGTATCGAAGACATTACAAAGAATGAAGAGGTAGTAGAGTTTAGTGATATGAAGAATTTTGTTCAAAATAATGATTCTGTTAACGAAACTATAGTTGTTAAAGATAAAGGTTTTGAAGAAAAAATAGAAGAAAAAGAAATAAACATCGAAAGTGTTAAAAAGAAAAAAATTGATTATTATTTCATTACTAATATTTGTATTTTTATAGCGATATCTATAGTTTTATTAACTGGAATTCTTAATGCGAATAATATAAGAGTTAGGGTGGCAAAAAAATATTGTGAGTATTTAAAATCTTTAGATTTTAAAAAAATAGAAAAATATGTTGATGTAGATAATGGTTTTTATTTAAATGAACTTAAAGATAGTGGTAAAAACAATATTAGTTGTATTGTAATAGATACTGGAGAAGAACTTAAAAAAGAAGAATTAAAATTGCTTGATAAGCAACATCTTTTTGATAAAAAAATAACAAAAGCTTATAAAGTTTTAATTAATTATAAATTAAAAGGAAAAGAAGATAATTTTGAAAATAAAAAAAGTTTAGTTATAGTAAAAGTTGATAATAATTGGAAATTATTAAATCCTAATAACTATAATTGATTGGAGGAAAAATGATAGATAACAATAAAAAAATTAGAACAAGATTTGCACCAAGTCCAACAGGTTTTATGCATATAGGAAATTTAAGAAGTGCATTATTTGAATATTTAGTAGCAAAACATGAAAATGGAGATTTTATACTTAGAATAGAAGATACTGATCAAACAAGACAAAAAGAAGGTGCAGTAGAGTTTATTTATAAAACATTAGAATTATGTAATTTAAATATAGATGAAGGACCTAATAATCCTAAAGATTGTGGACCATATATCCAAAGTGAAAGAAAAGATATTTATTTAAAATATGCTGAAGAATTAGTAGAAAAAGGTGAAGCTTATTACTGTTTTTGTAATGAAGAAAGATTACAAGAATTAAGAGAAGAAGCAGAACTTATGAAAGTTACATTTATGTATGATGGTAAATGTAAAAATATATCTTTAGAAGAAGCTAAAAAAAGAGTAGCTAATAATGAGCCATATGTTATTAGACAAAAGATGCCAAAAGAAGGTATAACTTCATATGAAGATTTAGTATATGGAAAAATATCTGTTGAAAATAAACTTTTAGAAGATCAAATTTTAATTAAGAGTGATGGATTTCCAACATATAATTTTGCTAATGTAATAGATGATCATTTGATGAATATTACTCATGTGGTAAGAGGAAATGAATACTTATCTTCAACTCCTAAATATTTATTGCTTTATAAATCATTTGGTTGGGAATCACCAGTTTATATACACTTACCACACATTATAAGAGAAGATGGACATAAGTTATCTAAGAGAAATGGTGATGCAAGTTTTATGGATTTATATAATGCTGGTTATTTACCAGAAGCTATAGTAAATTACTTAGCACTTTTAGGTTGGACTCATCCAGAAAATAAAGAAATATTTACATTAGAAGAATTAACTAAAGACTGGGATAGTACTAGAATTAATAAATCTCCGGCAGTATACGATATTAAAAAATTAAGATGGATAAATTCTCATTATATTAAGAAAATGCCATTTGATAAATTTAAAGAATGGATTATACCTTTTATAACTAACAAATATTCTTTGGACGGTAAAGATGAAGCATGGATAAATAGATTACTTGAAATTTATCAACAACATATATCATATGCTGAAGAAATAATAGATGAAATTTCAATATTCTTTAATGATAATCATGAAATAACTGAAGAAGCAAAAGAAATATTAAAAGAAGAACAATCTATCAAAACAGTTAAATCTTTTAAAAAACATATAGAAGAATTAGAAGATTTTACTGAAGAAAATATAGTTAATATTATTAATAAAGTAAAAGAAGAAACAGGTAATAAAGGAAAAAGTTTATTTATGCCTATAAGAATAGCAAGTAGTGGTTTGATGCATGGTCCTGAATTATCTGCAACTATATATTTACTTGGAAAAGAAAAGGTATTAAAAAGGTTAAATGATGAAAATTTATAATACTCTTACAAAAAAACAAGAAGAATTTATTCCGCATAAAGAAAATGTCGTTAATTTATATACTTGTGGACCAACAGTATATAGTTATGCACATATTGGTAATTTAAGAACTTATATTTTTGAAGATATATTAGAAAAATCATTAAAGTTTTTAGGATATGATGTAAGAAGAGTAATGAATATTACCGATATAGGACATTTAGAAAATGATTCTGATACTGGTGAAGATAAAATGCAAAAGGCTGCTTTAAAAGAACATAAAAAAGTATCGGAAATAGCAGATTTTTATACAAAAAAGTTTGTAGAAGATTGTGAAAGTTTGAATATAAAGATTCCTAAAATATTTGAAAAAGCTAGTGAAAATATTCCTTTTACTATTAAAATGATTGAAAAAATTATTGAAAATGGTTATGGATATGTTTCAAACAATAATGTTTATTTTGATGTTAAAAAGTTTAAAGATTATTATGAATTACCAGGAAATAGGAATAATCAACAAGTAGGTGTTAGAGAAACAGTAGATTATGATTCTAATAAAAAGAATCAAGAAGATTTTGCACTTTGGTTTACTGATTCTAAATTTAAAAATCAAGAAATGAAATGGGATTCACCTTGGGGATATGGATATCCTGGGTGGCACATTGAATGTAGTGGTTTAGCTATTAAAAACTTAGGAGAATATTTAGATATTCACTGTGGAGGGGTAGACAATATATTTCCACATCACACTAACGAAATAGCTCAATCAGAAGCTTATTTAGGACATAAATGGTGTAGATATTTTATGCATGGAGAACATTTAAATTTGAAAAATGCAAAAATGAGTAAATCTTTAGGTAATGTAATAACTGTTGATACATTAAAAGAAGATAATATAGATCCACTTGCATATCGTTTAACTTGTTTACAAAGTCATTATAGATCACAACTAGTTTTAGATTTAGAAGAAATAAAGAAAAATGGTAATTTATTAAATAAAATTAGAAATAAAGTTAAAAATTTAAAAGAAGATAAAAAATTAAATGAAGAAATAATAAAAGAATATTTAAATCAATTTAAAGATGCCATAAATAATGATTTAAATACTTCTCTTATGTTAAAAACAATGTATGATGTTTTAAAAAGCAATATATCTAATTCTAGTAAAATATATTTATTGAAAGAATTCGATAAAGTATTAAGTTTAGATTTATTTAAAGAAGAAGAAATAGATGAAGATTTAATTAAATATATTGAAGAAAAAATAAAAGAACGTGATCAAGCTAAAAAGAATAAAAACTATGTTTTAGCAGATCAAATAAGAGAAGAATTAAAAGAAAAAAATATAATTCTAAAAGATACAAAAGAAAAAACTTTGTATGAAATAGTGAGGTAAATATGCAAAGAATGGATAAAATGATTAATATATTACTAGTTTCTTTAGTTGTAGCAGCGTTATCACTTACAGTTGTTATAATTTTTAATAGAAACACTTATAAGACACCAATAAAAAAATTATATGAAGCAATAAATGAAAAAAATGTAGAGAAAGCAGCAAATGCTTATCATAACTGTTTATCTAAAAATGAAGCATTTAAGATAGAGTTAGAAAGTCAACTTGCTCCAATTAAAAATTATAATATAAAATATGAATATTCTATAAAATCAGCAAGATTATTATCTAAAAAAGAATTAGAAGAATATAAAAATACTTATAAACACGAATGTAAAATAGATATTAAAAAAGCTTATGAAGTTGAAGTTTCTCAAACTGCTATAGTAAATAATGAAAAATCAACTGATAATAAAAAGATATTAGTAGGTTTTATTGATGGAAAATGGTACCTTATTAAATAATAAAAATTTATTAGAAGTTAATCCGTTAGTTCTTGCATATATAGGGGATAGTATATTTGAAAGTTTTATTAGAGAACAAAATGTCAATAAAGGTCTTTGTAAAATAAAAGATTTAGCAAAAGAAACTTTAAAATATGTTAATGCTAAATCTCAAGCTTATTTTTTAAAAGAGATAATTGATAATGAAATGTTAACAGAAGAAGAAATAGATATTGTAAAAAGAGCAAGAAATTCTAAATCTAATCATAAACCTAAAAGTTGTGATGTAGTAACTTATAAACATGCAACAGCTTTAGAAAGTTTGATTGGATATTTATATTTTAAAGATAAAAACAGATTAAATTATATCTTAAATTATATATATGACATAAAAATCAGTATTTAACTGATTTTTTTGTTATAATATAAACGGAGTAAATTTATATGTTAGTATGTGGAAGAAATGTAGCAAAAGAAATATTGTTAAAGGATAAAAAAGTTAAAAAATGTTATTTACAAGAAGGATTTAAAGAAGAAAATATACTTTCTTTATTAGAAAAGAAGAATATTAAAATAAATTACTTTGATAAAAATACTAAGGATGATTTTTTTAAAATGCCTCATCAAGGTATAATTTTAGATATTGAAGATTTTAAGTATTCTCCTATTGAAGATTTAAATGTAGAAAATGCTAAAATTATTATTTTAGATCATTTAGAAGATCCTCATAATTTAGGTGCAATAGTTAGAACTGTAGAAGCTGCTAATTTAACTGGAATAATTATTCCAAAAGATAGAGCAACTGATGTTAATTATACTGTTGTAAAAACAAGTGCAGGAGCAATAGAAAATGTAAAAATCTCTCAAGTAACTAATATTAATAGTACAATTTTAAAATTAAAAGAGTTAGGTTTTTGGATAGTAGGAACTACACTTGATGCTAAAGAAGATTTTAAAAACATTGATTATTCTGGTAAAATTGCTGTAGTAATAGGTAATGAAGGAAAAGGAATAAGCGAATCCACAATTAAACATTTAGATTTCAATGTTAAGATTCCTATGTATGGAACTACTAATAGTTTAAATGCATCAGTTGCAGCAGCTCTTATGATTTATGAAATTGTAAGAGAAGGTAAAAATGAATAAAGAAGAAAAATTATTGGAATATAAACATATAGTAATAAATTTAGCGAATAAATATATAAAACAATATCCGTTTTATAAAAATGATTATGAAGATTTTTATCAAGAAGGAATGATTGGACTTAGTGAAGCAATAGATAAATATGATAGTAACTTAAAAGCTAGTTTTACGACTTTTGCATATATTTGTATTAGAGCTAAGATGAACAATTGGTTTAGGAAAAATCTTAATAATAATATTTTAGAAATAAAAGAAGAAACAGAAGAAGAGTTTGAAAGTCCAAGTTATATAGAAAATGATATTGTTTTTATGAATTTAAAAGATAAATTAAAAGAATATAAATTTAATTTAAGTTTAGATGATTCTCAAATATTTGAATTATATATTAATGATTTTAATTCAAGAGAAATATCAGAACTTTTAGAAATTAATCAAAAAAGGGTAGAATATAAAATATTAAAAATAAAAAAAGATTTAGTAAAAGAAGATATTAAAAATTAGGTGGGTATATGAAAGTAGTTATTATAGGAGCATGTTCAAAAATTGGAATGGAATATGTAAAATTATTATCTAATAAAGAAAATAATTTAATTTTAATAGATAGCGATAAAGAAAATTTAATAAATACACAAAATAAATATAAAGGAAAAGTAAATATGCAAATAATTGCAAGTGATATTTCCTTAGAATCTAAAATAAAAGAAATATATATTTTCATAAGAAAAGAAAATCCTGACTTTATAATAAATAATTTGAATTTTTATAATAATGATAAGTTTTTTGATAGTGATAGTAAAAATACTAGTTATGAATATCAATTAAATTCTTTATATTTATTTAGTAAACTGTTTTTAAGAGATATGATAAAAAATCAAAAAGGTAATATATTAAATACTCTTTCTGTTGATTTTTATAATAAAAATATTTTAAATGCTGATTATTTAGGTTTAGAATCATATTTAAAAGAATTAACAAGATATGTAAATAAAACAATAAAAAAAGAAAAGTTAAATATTGGTTTTCACTCACTTTTGTTAAAAAATAGAAAAGATTTAAATAGTGTAGCCAAATACAGTTTAAAAAAAATAAATTCTAAAAATGCTGATATAAAATTAAATATGTTATATAAAATATATAAGATGTTTAATAAGGAGTAACGGTATGAAAAAAATATTTCTAATATTAATATTAGCTTTTTTACTAGTTTCTTGTAATCAAGTAAAAAAACCTAAGGAAGAAAAGAAATCTGAGAATAATAAAACTGAAGAAATACTAAAAACTGATTTAAAAGAAGATATTAATCCTAATTTAGAATCAGAAATTACTATAGACTAGAGATATCCTTAATGATATTTCTTTTTTTAATTTTTAGTAGCAAAAATATATATTATTTGTTATAATACAAAAAGAGTGAAAAGCTCCTTGCTAGAAATAGCCAGTAAAGACCAGAAGGAGGTGTAAAAATATGCGTAATTATGAAATAATGTTTATCGTTAGACCTAATCTTGAAGTAGCTGAAATCAAAAAAGTTGCTGAAGATTATAAAGCATTAGTTTTATCAACAAAAGCACAAAATGTAGAATTAAAAGAAATGGGTCAAAGAGAATTAGCATATGAAGTTAAGAAATTTAAAACAGGATACTATTTCTTATTAACTTTCAAAACTGAAAATGTTAATGATATTAAAGAATTCGATAGAGTAGCAACAATAAGTGAAAATATTATTCGTCATTTAATAGTTAAAGATGAAAAATAATAGGAGAAAAATATGAACAAAGTATTTTTAATTGGTAGATTAACAAGAGATCCAGAACTTAGATATACAAGTAATCAAACAGCAGTAGCAAATTTTTCTATAGCTGTTGATAGAAACTTTAGAAGAGAAGATGGAACTCAAGAAGCAGATTTTATCAATATTGAGGTTTGGAATAAACCAGCAGAAAATGTAAACAAATATTTAAAAAAGGGAAGTCAAGTTGCTATAGATGGAAGTATTAGAATGGATAGATTTAACGATAAAGATGGTAATGCTAGAACAACATATAGAGTTGTAGCTACAAATGTTCAATTTTTATCTAAAGTAGATTCTAATATGACAGATTCTGGAGTTAGTTCAGTAAAACCATCAGATTTTAATATAGATGATACAACTGATATATACTCAGATTTTGGAAAAGACATCAAAGTAGATGAAATTAGCGATGAAGAGTTACCTTTTTAAGGAAAGGAATGAATAATGGCAGATTATCGTAATAATAGAAGAAAAAAAGTATGTATAATATGTAGTGGTAAGGAAGTAAACTACAAAGATGTAGAAACTTTATCAAAACTTATTAACGAAAGAGGTAAAATATTACCAAGAAGAGCTACAGGTGCATGTGCTAAAGATCAAAGAATTATTGCAAGAGAAATAAAGAAAGCTAGAGCAATAGCACTATTACCATTTGCAAGAGATTAATTGTCAAATAAAAAATAAATAGTAATATAAATATTTATCTAGTCTAATTATTTTGTATAATTATGATAGATAGGTGATAGTATGAAAAAAAAGATGAAAAGTAGTTTTAAATCATTTTTAGAAGCTTTGTTTTTTTTCGTACTATCTTTTTTTATTTTTTTAAATATTTATAATTCATGGCAAAAAATAAATAAAGTTAAAAAAGAAAAACAAGCAACAGAAAGAGAAATAATAAAATTAAAACAACAAGAAGAAAAACTTAATTCTGATGTTGAAAAATTAAAAAATCCAGAATATGTAGCAAGATATCTTAGAGAAAAATTTTTGTACTCGAAGGAAGGTGAATACATTATTCGGATTCCTAAAGGTGAAGCGTGAAAGAAGTTATAAAATATATAGAAAAACTTAAAATTAAAGAAAATGATAATGTTATATGTGCAGTATCTACAGGGCCTGATTCAATGGCTCTTTTACTAGTTTTAAAAAGTTTAAAAGATATGTATCACTTTAATATAGTAGTAGCACATGTAAACCATCATTTAAGAAAAGAAAGTGAAAAAGAAGAAAGATATATAAGAGATTTTTGTGAACGTAATTCTTTAATATTTGAAATATATGATTATTTCCCAAGAGATTTAAAAAATTTAGAAGCAAAAGCAAGAGAAGCAAGATATGAATTTTTTGAAAAAATGATTGATAAATATAATTCAAAATATTTATTTACTGCTCATCATTCAGATGATCTTATTGAAACAGTTTTAATGAAATTAGTAAGAGGTAGCACAATAAATGGATATAAAGGTTTTAAAATAGAAGATAAGAGAAATAATTATAGTTTAGTAAGACCTTTACTTCTTGCAGATAAGAAAGAAATATTAAAATATTTAAAAGAAAAGAAACAAAAATATTTTATAGATAAAACTAATAAAATAAGTTTATTTACAAGAAATAGATATAGACTTAAAATAATACCACTTTTAAGAAAAGAAAATCCTAATATAAATACTAGTTTTTTAGAATATTCTTTATTGTTAGATGAAATGAATAGTTATATTGATAAAAAAGTTGATGAAGTTTATGAAAATATTGTAAATAACAATAAAATAAATTTAGAAAAATTTAATAAAGAAGATATAATTATCAAGAAAAAAATTTTAGAAAGATTTTTAGAAGCAGAATACTTTTCTGATATAGTAGAACTTAATAAAAGACATCTTAATTCAATACTTTCTATAACTGAAGATTATTCTGGTAAAAAAACTTTAGATATGCCTTTTAATAAAGTTATAGTAAGAGAATATAAAGAATTGTATTTTTTCCATGAAACTAATTATAAAAAAAATAAAGAAATATTAGATAAGAATAAAGTATTTAATATGTTTAAAATTTATTTAGATAAAGATGGTAATGTAGATAATAATTTTGTTATGAGATTAAATAAGAAAGATGTTAAATTACCACTTATAATAAGAACTATTGAAGAAGATGATGTTATATCTTTAAATAATTTAGGAACAAAGAAAGTAAAAGATATTTTTAGGGATAGTAAAGTAAAAGAAGATATAAGAAAATATTATCCAATTATTACAGATAGTAATAATAAAACGATCTTTATTCCGGGGATTAAAAAATCAAATTTACTCAAGAAAAAGACGGATAAATATGATATAATAATCACATGTGAATTGAAGGAGGAAATATGAAAAATAAAAAATTTAATAAATCATTAATACCATATATTAGTCTTATATCTATAGCTGTAGTAGTATTTATAGTATATATGTTTACTAGATATAATCATAAAGATATGACTTATTCAGAATTATTAAAGAATATAAATGAAAATAAGGTAGAAGAAATAGAAGTAACTCCGAATCAAAAAAATTCATTATATGTAATAACTGGTAAATTAAAGAATGCTAAAAACTACGATAAATTTATTGTAAAAACACCGTTATCTGATAATACATTAAAAGAATTATCAGTTAAAAATGATAAAAAAGAATTGCAATATAATTTAACTGTAAAACCTGATACAAGTAATAATGAATTACTTGCAGTGTTCTTAAATTTTGCCCCATTAATATTGATTTTAGGAGTAGCAGGTTGGTTTCTTACTAGTCAGTTGCAATCTGGAGCTAAAGGTTTAGATTTTGGTAAAAGTACAGCAAAACTTAGTACAAAACCAAAATTTAAGTTTAAAGATGTAGCAGGATTAAAAGAAGAAAAAGAAGAAGTAGAAGAAATGATAGACTTCTTAAGAAATCCTAAAAAATTTAAAATTATGGGAGCAAGAATTCCTAAAGGATTTTTATTAGTAGGTCCACCAGGAACTGGTAAAACTTTACTTGCTAAAGCTGTAGCAGGAGAAGCTGGAGTGCCATTTTTCTATATGAGTGGATCTGACTTCTTAGAATTATATGTTGGAGTTGGAGCTAGTAGAGTAAGAGATTTATTTAAAGAAGCTAAAAAAGCAGCACCATGTTTAATATTCATCGATGAAATAGATACTATTGGTAGAAGAAGAGGATCTGGAAATGGTGGAGGACACGATGAAAGAGAACAAACTTTAAACCAATTACTTAGTGAAATGGATGGATTTGAAGATAATGAAGGTGTTATTGTAATAGGTGCAACAAATAGAGCTGATGTATTAGATCCAGCTTTACTTAGAGCAGGAAGATTTGATAGACAAGTAACAGTTGATTTACCTAATAAAGATGAAAGATTAGATATTTTAAAAGTACATGCTAAAAATAAAGTTTTAGCAAAAGAAGTAGATTTAAAAAATATAGCAGCTAGAACTCCAGGCTTTAGTGGAGCTGATTTAGAAAATGTTTTAAATGAAGGAGCGCTTTTAGCTGTTAGAAGAAATAAAGATCAAATAACAATGTTAGAAATAGATGAAGCTACTGATAGAGTGATTGGTGGACCATCTAAAAATTCTAAAAAATATACAGATCACGAAAAGAAAGTTGTTGCATATCATGAAGCTGGTCATGCTGTAATAGGTATTAAACTTAAAGATGCAGAACAAGTTCATAAAATCACTATTATTCCAAGAGGAGATGCTGGTGGATATACACTAATGTTACCTAAGGAAGAAAAATATTTAGCAACTAAAAATGAACTTTTAGAAAGAATTGTAGGTTTATTTGGTGGACGTGCATCAGAAGAGATATATTTTGAAGATGTAACAACAGGAGCACATAATGATTTTGAAAAAGCTACTAAAATAGCAAGATCTATAGTTACTGAATATGGAATGAGTAAACTTGGACCAGTTCAATATGAGCATAGATCTAGTGGTTATTATTTAGGAGAAGAAGCAAGAGTTAAAAATTATTCTGATCATGTAGCGTTAGAAATAGATCAAGAAGTTCAAAAAATACTTCAAGAATGTTATGAAAAAGCTAAAAAGATAATAAAAGAAAATGATAAATTATTAAAACTTTTAGCAAATACTTTATTAGATAAAGAAACTTTAAATAAAGAAGAAATAGATTCTTTAGTAGAAACTGGTAAATTACCAGAAGAAAACACTGAATTAAAAGAAGAATCTAAAAAAGTAATTAAAAATAAAAAAGGAGAGTAAGTTGTTATAACTTACTTTTAATTTAAAATGAAGATAGGTAATGTAGAATTAAAAAACAATTTAGTATTAGCACCTATGGCTGGTTTTACAGATTTAGCTTTTAGAAAATTATGTAAAGAATATGATTGTGGTCTTGTGGTTAGTGAAATGATAAGTGATAAAGCTATTCTTTATGATAATAATAAAACTATGAAAATGTTACAGATAGATGAAAAAGAAAGACCTGTTTGTATTCAATTATTTGGTGATTCAGCTAAGAGTTTAAAAGAAGCAGCAGTTAAAGTATGCGAACTGATCAAACCAGATATGCTTAATATTAATATGGGATGTCCAGTTCCTAAAATTGCTATTAGATCAAAAGCTGGATCATCACTTATGAAATATCCAGAGTTAATTGGAGAAATAGTAAAAGAAGTTAGTAGTGCTATAGATATACCATTGACTGTAAAAATTAGAACAGGTTGGGATTTAAACTCAATAAACTGTATTGAAATAGCAAAAATAGTAGAATTAAATGGTGCTAAAGCAATATTTATACACGGTAGAACTAGAAGTCAAGGATATAGTGGTAAAGCTGATTGGGATTTAATAAGAAAAGTTAAAGAAACAGTAAATATTCCTGTTATAGGAAATGGTGATATTGAAAACTATAAAGATGCAAAAGAAAAATTAGATTATTCCAAAGTTGATGGATTAATGATAGGAAGAGGATCATTAGGTAAACCATATATCTTTAAAGAGATAAATGATTATTTAATTTATGATAAAATTCCAGATAACAAGACTGAAAAAGAAATAATTGATATAGCATTAAAACATATAAAATATGCTTTAGAAGAAAAAGATGAAAGACAAGTTGTACTTGAAATGAGGTCGATACTAGGATTTTATTTAAAAGGTATAAAAAATTCTAAAGAAATAAAAGTTGAAATAAATAAAATTAACAATATTTGTGATATAATAAACTTACTAAAAACATTTAAGGAGACTTTATAATATGGGTATAAAAAGAGTTGGAGCATATATTTTTGACACTATAGTTTTGATTGTTTTAGTAGTATTTTTAACAAGACCAATTCAATCAAATGATAAAAAAGTAAGTGAAGAATTTAAAAATTATAGTCAAGAAATAGTTGAACTAACAGGAGAATATTTTAGTAAAACATCAATTAGTGATGCAAAGAAAGCTTTAGAATTAGAAAATAGAATTAAAAATTTAAGTGAAGAAACTAAAAAAGCTCAATATAAACATAGATACAGTTTATATTTCTTATCACAAAAAATTATTATACTGTTATTAACTATAGTATATTTTGTAGTTTTCCCATTTTTTAACGATGGTCAAACACTATTTAAAAAAATTTTTAAGATTAAAGTGGAATATCAAAGTTTATCTAACTTATTAATAAGAGAAGAGTTAGCAAGAAACTTTATTTGTACATCTTTTGTATTATATTTAATATCAGGAATTAATTATTCTTTATTTTCTTTATATATAAAATATATAACACCAGTAACTTTAACTTTTATGATAATTAATTTCTTAGTATTTTTAATTAAGAAACAAGCAATACATGATATAATAGCAAAAACAAGTGTAGTGGAGGTATAATGAGAACATTTTCAGAACAAGAAATTATTAGAAGAGAAAAATTAGATGAAATAAGAAAAAATAGACAAGCTTATCCTGATAGATATGAAGTAACACATAGTTTAAAAGAAGCTTCTGTTTTAGAAGATGGTACTACTGGTGTTAAAGTAGCTGGTAGAATAGTATTTGTTAGAAATATGGGTAAACTTAGTTTCTTAAAATTAAGAGATATTGATTCTGATTTTCAAATATCTTTTAAAAAAGATTTATTAGGTGAAGAAGAATATAACTTTTTTAATAAATTTATAGATATTGGAGATTTTATAGGTGTAGAAGGAGAGATATTCACAACTCATACAGGAGAAAAAACTTTAAGGGCAAATAGCTTTAAATTTTTAGGTAAAGCTTTAAAACCACTACCAGAAAAATTTTTAGGTTTAAGTGATCAAGAACTTAAATATCGTCAAAGATATGTAGATTTGATTACTAATGAAGAAACAAGAGATAGATTTAAAACACGTTTCTTATTTATTAGAGAAGTAAGAAATTATTTAGATAGTCATGGTTATTATGAAATAGAAACTCCTATATTAACAACAGCTAATTCTGGAGCTGCAGCAAGACCATTTTTATCTCATCACAATGCGCTTGATATTGATGTTTATTTAAGAATAGCACCAGAAATGTATTTAAAAAGAGCAGTAGTAGCTGGTATTAATAAAGTTTATGAAATAGCAAGATGCTTTAGAAATGAAGGAATGGATGCTACTCACTTACAAGATTTTACTATGATGGAAGTTTATCAAGCATATTTTAATTATAAAGATAATATGAAGTTTATTAGAGAACTTCTACAACATATAATACAAAAAATATTTGGTACTTTAACTTTAACAATAGATGGTAAAGAAATAGATTTTTCTGGAGAATGGCCAACTTATTCATTTAGAGATTTAGTAATGAAATATTCAAATATTGATATAAATGTTTATGATACAAAAGAAAAATTATTAGCTAAAATAAAAGAAGATAATATTGAGTTAGATAGTGATACTCCAATAGAAAATCTAGGTTATGGTAATTTAATAGATTATCTATATAAGAAAGTTGCAAGACCTCATATTGTTGGGCCAATATATTTAACTGAACATCCAATTAGTTTATCTCCACTTGCAAGAGCAAATGATGATAATAAGCAAATTGCTGATAGATTTCAATTAGTAATAAATGGAGCAGAAGTTGTTAATGCTTATTCTGAGTTAGTTGATCCAATAGAACAAGAAGAAAAACTTCTTAATCAACTTAAACTTAAAAATGAGGGTGATGAAGAAGCTATGGATATGGATTATGATTATATTTCAGCTATGGAATATGGTATGCCTCCAATATCTGGATGGGGACTTGGAATAGATAGAATGGTTCAACTTTTGACAAACGCAGATAATATAAAAGATGTAGTAATGTTTCCACTTATGAGACCAGAAAAATAAATATAATAAAAAACTTCCAATTTGGAAGTTTTTTTGTTTCTAATTCTTCTAGATAAAGATCGTTCTTTTTTTCTGTCTCATGTATTATATATAGTTTATTTGATTACTTTGTTTTATTTTTTATCAATTCAATTTTGAATTGTATTATATGAAATACTATATTTTTTAGCTAACAACCTAATCCAATCTTTGTTATTAAAATATTCAAAAACAATTTTGTTTTTCAACTCTATATCAAAATCTTTTATCATAAAAATAATGCCTCACTACCTTGAGATGATATTCTAAATTGAATTTATCTTTTTTAGAAAAATGAAAAAATATATATTTTTATATAAAAATATTGCTTTTTTTATTAAAAAAATAAATTATATATAAAAAATAGTGATTTTTATATATAAAAATGGTATATTATGAAACAAAGAAGGAAACTTATGGATTATGAAAAAAAATTTTGATAATAAAAAATATTTTTTAAAAGAAAAAGAAAAAATATTAGAAATTATAAACGATATTAAAGAAAGAATATATATTGAAGTTGGTGGAAAAATAATTGATGATCAACATGCAGCTAGAGTTTTTGTAGGTTATAATCCGGATAATAAATATGAAATAATAAAAAGTTTAAATGTTGATTTTGAGATGATAATATGTATTAATTCAATATCAATTATAAAAAATAAAAAAAGAAAAGATAATTGTAAGTCATATATGGATGAAGTGTTAAGATTAATAAATGTTTTTGTTAAAGATAATATAAAATTTAATATTTCAATTACGAGATATAGAAAAAATTCTAAAATAGATAATTATATAAAAAAGCTAAAAAACTTAGGTTATAATGTATATAAACAGTTTGAAGATTCAAACTATCCTTATAATATAAAAGAAGTTTTTTCAAAAGATGGAATATTTAAAAACGAATATATACCGTGTAAAGAAAAATTAGTATTTGTAGTTGGTCCAGGAGCTAACTCGGGAAAATTTGCTACATGTATATCGCAAATAGCTTATGAAAATAAAAATAAAAAAATTTCTTCTTATAGAAAAATTGAAACATTTTTAGTACCGACACTTTCAATTAATAATCCTATAAACTTATCTGCGTCTATGGCAATGTGTGATGTTAGAGGTAATGATTGTATAGATTATGAATATTTACAAAAATATGCTGAGCTTAGATGTATTGATGAAAGAGACAAAGAAACATTTTTATTGTTAAAAACATTAGTTCCAGATTGTGATCAAGATAAAAAATCTATTATTGAATTTTTTATTAACGAAATAGAAAGTGGAATTTTAAATATTTCTATAGCCGAAAAACATGCTAAAAAAGAAATAGTACGTAGATATAAAGAGTATGTAAAAAAATTTAATAATAATAAAGTTGGTCAAATAGAATTTGATGAAGCTACTAGAATTTATGAACTAATTAAAAAAGATTTAACTTTAACTGATAATGAAACAAATGCTCTTTTAAAATTCTATATTGATTTTTGGGGATTTGATTGTCAAAGTAATGTTCTTATAGAAGAAATGGGAGAATTAATACAAGCGCTTTGTAAATATAAAAGAGAAGACTATAATAATAAACTTTTACCAAATGTTATTGAAGAAATAGCTGATGTTCATAATATGATTATTCAAATGGAAGAATATTTTGGAGTAGAAAAAATAAAAAAAATAAGAGAAGAAAAAATATATAGAACAAATAAATATATCAAAAAAGAATTTGATGAAATGAAAGGAAATAAATAATATGAAAATATTTTTTGCATCTCCATTTTCACAATTTTGTGAAGAAGATTCAGATATTATTTTAGAAAATCGTTGGTTTTTTGAAAAAATAATTAATTTTTTTAAAGAAAATAATTTAGATTATTTTTGTAGTCAAGAAAGGGAAGAGTGGGGAGAAAAATATATTAGCCCTTCTGAAAGTATTATAGCTGATACTAAAGCTATAAGTGAATGTGATTTATTTTTAGCAATACCAGGTAACCCAATTAGTGGAGGAGTTCATGTTGAAATTGGATGGGCAAGTAATCAAAAAAAGAAGATGATAGTTTTTTTAGATAAAAACTTAGAGTATAGTCCTATGATAATGGGATTAAAAGAGTTAACTGAATGTGAATTTGTATATTATGAAGATTTAATATCAGATAATACTATCAATCTTATAATGAATAAAATTAAGGAGGTATTAAATGTATTATAAATTATTTAATGATTTATTAGAAAATACCAGTCAAAATCCACTCTATTATTTTCTTTCTATTTCTAATATTTGTAATGCTAAATGTAAATTTTGTGATATACATGAAAAAAAAGAGAAAGAATCAAAGTTAGATGTAAAGGAAATTTTAAAGGATGTTAAAAACAATGGTGGTAAATATATTCATTTTACTGGAGGAGGAGAGCCTTTAGCGAATAAAAAAATATATGAATATTTTGAATATGCAACTTTATTAGGTTTAAATATAGTTTTTATTACAAATGGTTTTTTTTTAACGAAATCTAACATTAAAAAATTAAAAAAATATAATATTAAAGCTATTTTCTTTTCTATAGATAGTTTTAAATCAGAAATTCATGATTCTATTAGAGGGGTGAAAGGGATATTTGATATAGCAACTAAAGCTATTAATTTAATTAAAAATGAATTGCCAAATGTTAAAATAGTTATTAATCATGTATTGAATTTTGAAAACATTGATGATTTTGGAAAATTTATTGAAATGAAAAAAACAGTAGAGTATGATTATTTAAATCCAATAATAATTAAAGAATGTCCAGAATATTATTTTTCTAAAAAACAAATTGAATATTACAATAAAAATATAAAAAAATATAAACAAAATATAAAAAAATATAATATTGAATTACTATATGACGATATTAATTATTTTGAAGAAAATTTATATTCTGATAATGGAGATGATTACAGAAAAGAAAAAATACCTTGTAAGATATTAAAATATACATTGTTTATTGATTGTGTAAGTGGAAATGTTTATCCATGTGATTGTTCAGTTCATAGAGACGAAGATTATTATGCTATTGGTAATCTTATAGATAATCCTTTAAATCAAATTATTGGCAATAAAAAATATAGTATGTTATTAAAAGAACTTGAGATAGAATGTAGTAAATGCAAAAGCAAATGTGATAATGCTAACGTTTACATGAACAAAAAAATATATGAAAAAAAATAAAATCTTAATATTAGCAGATGCATTTGGATATGGACCTATTAATACAGCGATACATTTAGTAACAAAAATGAACAAAAATAAATATGAATTTATTTTTATTGGTCCAAAATTGTGCATAGAAAAAGCGAATAAAGAAAATGTTTTTGATAAATTAATAGCATATGATTATGACATAAAAAAATTTGAAAAATATAAGAAGTATTTTCTTACAGCAGATAAAATTATTTCTATTGAAACAACTGATATTTTGATTTTTTTAATAAATAAATATCATTTATCTAATTTATATTTAATTGATAATATTTTTTGGATGTGGGACTTTATAGAAAAAGAGTTGATAAATTTAAAAAGATATTATATTTCTAATGTAATATCTTGTGATAAAAATATTAATAGAATAGCAAAAAATATGTCTAATATAATAAAAGTTGGATCATTAAGAAAAATAGAAAAATTTATAGATAATAGTAAAAAAAATAATTTATTAATATCTTTAGGTGGAGCAGAATCATATATGTATGATTCCTCTTTTATCAATAATTTTTATCTAAAAACTGTTAATTTTATTCTTAAAAATTCTTATATTAAAAATTTTGAAAAAGTATATATTGCAGGTGGAAATTTTATAATTAATTACTTAAAACAAAATATCAAATTTGATAATAATATTGTTATAGATAGTTTTGATAATAATTTATATAGAAAAATAATTAAAAAATCTAGTTATGCAATTATGTCTCCTGGTCTAGGTAATTTTAATGAAATAATATCAACTAATATAAAGGTGTTATTTTTATTACCTATTAATTACAGTCAATATTTGCAAAGATTAGAATTTAAAAAATTTAATTTAGATTTTTTCTTTCAAGAAAATAATAAATGTAAAAAAATAAAATATTATTTAGAAGAAAGCTTGGGAATAAAATTAGTTTTAGAGAATTTGAAAAAATATGATTATAAAAATTTTAATAAAGAAATAAAAAAATTTTTTGAATATAAAGAAGATAATTTTGATTTAAGAAAAAAATTCTATAAAAATATAAATAAGAATGGAATAAATGAAATAATTAAAGATTTTGAAAGGAACTAACAAATGAGAAAAATATGTACAGATGCTTTTTATGGTTTGAACTATATAGGTTTTAAAGAAAAAATTTTGGTATTATCTATGTTAAATAGCAAAAGTCTATTTAGGTATGATGGTGTAAATATGCAGTATAAAACAGATAAAGTTGAAAAAAGATTAAGTTTAATGTTTTCTCAAGACTTCTTATTAGTTAACAATGGAACTTCAGCGTTAAAATTAGCTTTAATTTCTAATAATATTGGGTACGGTGATGAAATAATTGTCCCATGTTTATCTTTTATAGCTACTGCTACAGCATGTTTAAACGTTGGTGCAATTCCTGTTTTTGCTGAAATAGATAATACGTTTAATATTGATGTTAATGATATAGAAAAAAAGATAACTAAAAAAACAAAAGCTATAGTAGTTGTGCATTTTCAAGGTTTTCCATGTGATATGGAAAAAATAATGATGCTTTGTAAAAAATATAATTTAATATTGATAGAAGATGTAGCTCAATCTTTTGGAACAAAATATAAGAATAAATATACTGGAACTTTTGGTGATAGTAGTGCATTTAGTTTTCAGTCTTCTAAAATAATTACTTGCGGAGAAGGAGGAGGTTTTACTACAAAAAAAAATATGAATGTAGCAAAACGTTTTGCAGATAATGGTGGAGAAAGAGAATTCAATCAAATGCCAGTGTGGAATAAAAAATATATTTCTTATGGTGAAAATTTAAAAATAACAGATTTAGAAAGTGCTATTTTAGATGGTCAATTAGATAAGTATCAAAAAATAGTTAAAAGACAAAAATATATTTATAATGTTTTAACTAACAAATTAACTGGATATAATATTAGAAAAGAAATAAAAGATATTCAAGCAGTGTATTTGAGTTTATCATTAACTTTTGATAACGAAGAAGAATGCGATAATTTTATCTCTTATATGAATAAAAATAATATTGAATTTCATAAAAAAATATCTAATTATTTACCGTCTTATAATACTTTTATAAATTCACTATCTCCATATAAAAATAATTATCCATATAATAATTATAAAGTTGTTAATTGTAATAAAAGTTTAAATTTATTACAAAGAACTGCTTGGTTAAATTTGAATTCTAAACTAAGTAAAAATGATTTAAAGTATATAAAACAAAATTTGGAGAATTATAAAAATGTATAATTTTACTAGCGATAAAAACTATAGACTTTCTTTATATTATCGTTTTCCAGTTAGAAATATTTCTTCATCTGATAATATAGATATAATTAGATATTATGATGGTAAAAATTGCTTTCAATATTTTGATTTTCATTTAAATGAAAATGATGTTTTTTTAATAAATAAAATAAATAAAAATTATGCTATAAAATTTAGAAATATTAATAAAAATTCAAAAGTATTTAGTTATTTAAATTCAAAATATAATCTTAAAATTAATTGTGAATGGGAAGCACCATTTATAAAAATAACAAAAGGAAACTATAAAGATTATATATCTTCTAGAAGTAAAAATTGTAAAAGATTAATAAAAAAATGTAAAAAATTATCTGAAAGACTTAATATTGTTGATAGTGAAGATAATGTTTTAGAACTTTGGAAAGATATTTTATATATAGATCAAAATAGTTGGAAGAGAAAAGAAAAAACAGATATGCTTAATATGTATTACGAACATATTTCTTTATTATCTTTAAAAAAATTTTCTTATATTACAGTAGTTTATATTGAAAATAGTCCAATAGCTTATTCATTGTTATATAAATATGATAATATTTATTATGCATCAAAATGGGGAGCTACTGATATAGGAAGAAAAAATAATGCAGGAATAATAGCGTTACTTCATCAAATAGAAAAAATTTCTGATGAAGAAACTTTAAATATAGATTTATTTGGAAGGAATAATCAAATATATGATTTGCTAAAAACAAATAGCATAAAAAGAGTATATTTTGAAATAATAAAAAATGGAAGTAAAGATTAATAAACTAAGTGATATAAATAACATTGATTTTTTAGTAGACAATTCATTAAATGGTACAGCTTTTGCTTATGAATTCTTTTTGAAATTAAAAAAAGTTAAAAGATTATTATGTGTGTATGATAATAAAAAGCTTGTTGCTTTTTTTCCTCTGTTTGAAAAAAATAAATCATTAGAACAATCTACTATGTATATTCCATATGGTGGACCAGTATTGCTTTTTAATTTTTCGTCTAATCGTAAAAAATTATTATATACTAGGGAAGTTCTAAATAAAATGCTAAAATATTTAAAAAAATATTATAATTCGATTTCTTTTTCTTTTGATCCGTATATTAAAGATATAATTTCATGTGTAAAAAATGGTTTTGTTCCAGAAGTCAGATATACATATAAAATAAATTTATCTGATTCTCTTGATAGTATATTTTCTTCTTTTTGTAGAGATAGAAAAAGAGATATAAAAAGCATATCAGAAATTAATATTAAAAGTGGTGATATATCATTATATGATTTTCAAGAATCATTAAAATGGGAATATAATTATGGTCCTAAAACAAGTGAAAAATTTGTTAAGAAATATATTGAAAAAGCAATTGAAAATAAAAAAGGTGAATGTTTTATAGCTGTTTATAAAAATAAAGTAATTGGTGGAATTTGTGTAGTTTGGGATAAAATTAATTGTTATATAATGTATAGTTATTATAATAAAAATTATGCATCGCCTATTCCTAAATTATATTTTGAGTTAATTAAATATTTGAAAAAAAATAATATATCTAAATATTTAGATTTTGAAGGGTCTGTTTTTCAAGAAATAGAAAATTGGAATTTATCATTTGGTTCTTACCAAGAATTATATTTTAATTTTTATTATGAAAAAAATAAAAAACATAGTTTATATGAAGAATTATATGATTATGGAGATAAAAATGAAAAATTTTATTAAAAATATAGCATTAAGTGGAACTAATTCATTTGATATAATTTTTAAAAATTTAAATTTTGAAAAAGGGAGTGAAGTAATAGTTCCAGTTACGTTATGTGAAAGTGTAATTGAAACTATTATAAGCAACGGATTGATTCCAATATTTGTTGATATAGATGATAATTTTTTGATAGATAAAAAAGAAATAAATAAAAAAATTTCTTTTAAAACAAAAATAATAGTTTTTGTTGAACAATATGGAAATATTGTTATTGATAATAAAATTTATTATAGCAAAAGTAAAACTAAGATTATTAAAATATTGGATTCTTGTCAAAGTGGTATTAAAAATAACTATGGAATATATGATTATATAATTTATTCTTTTAATAATAGAAAACCAATTTCATTTGGAAAATATTCTTATTTATATTCTAAAAAAGATTTAAAAACAAAAATTAAAATAAACTCAATAGATAAAATAAGATTATTTTTAAAAATATTTTTTTATAGATTCAATTATTTAAAAAAAAAGAAAAAATATAAATATATAAAAGATAATTTAATGATTCCTGGCAGATTAATTGATTGTGATAATTTTTCTTATCATAGAGTAGTATTTGTAATTGATATTGATAAAGAAAGTTTTTCTGTATTAGAGGATAAACTATATAAATATATGGAAGAGAATAACAGTGATATTTTACAAACTACAATAGAAAAATTACCTTTTGAAATTTTTTGTAAAAATGCTTCTTTTTCTAATATAGAAAAGTTAAGATATAAAACATTATATTTTAGAATGGATAAAAAAATAAAAGATTATAAAAAAATAATTAATTATATAAACGAGGTATATTATGAAAAATGATTTTGTGTTGAATGATTTATTAAAAAGAAAATCATATTTGTTAAAAGAAAATTATTGTCCTAATATTAATATTAATTTTGATTATTTAAGTGAAGACTTAAAAAAAATAATAAAATCTTCTAATGTATATAGATATGATATTTATAAATATCTAAAAGATGAAAAAGTAATCAGTTTTGGTGGAGGTAATCCATTAAAATGGAAACAATATGAATTTGTTAAAAAGGATATTGATTATTATTTAAAAGAAAATAATACCAATCAATATCCAAATACTATAGGAGATTCTAAAGTGAAAAAAAATTTAATTGGATATTTAAATTCAATTGGAATAAAATCTAGAAATGAAGAAGAAATAATTATAACTTCATCTACCACCCAAGCATATTCTTTAATATTAAAAACAGTTTTAAGAAAAAATGATGTTATTTTAATACCAGTGCCTACATATAATTTATTTTTGTATGAGCCGCTTAAATTAGGCTCTAATATTGAATTGGTTAAATTTGATCAAAATTTAAATTGGAAAATTAATTTAGAAAACCTCGAAAAACAAATAATTGATATTAATAAAAAACTATTTTTAATTCATAAAAAAGATGAGTATATTCCTAAGGTAGCAGCTATATATTTTCAAAATCCAAATAATCCTTTAGGTATTTCTTATAGTTATAAAGATAAAAAATATTTGCATGAATTAGCTAAATTATGTTATAAACAAAAGGTTTTAATAATAGAAGATTTAATTTATAGAGATTCTGTTTATGATAGTGAATATAGTTCTTTTTCTTTAAATTCATTTGATGAGTATAAAGATAATGTTATTTCATTTTTTGGTATATCTAAATCTTATTCTTTAGCATCATTAAGAGCTGGATTTATTGTAGCTAATAAATATTTTATTCAAGATATTAGAGATAATATATTTTTAGATCAAGATTCTGTTTCTATGCTTAGCCAAATAGCATTAGCTTCTGTTTTTACTGATAATTATATGAAAGCTAATTATAGAAAAAAATATTTAGTTGATATTAACAAACAATATGAATTAAATTTATCAATACTTAAATATTTTATTCTTGGCGCTTTGACTATACCAAATAAAGATAGAAAAATCATTGAAAATAATTTAACTATTGATGAAATAAAATATTATAAAAAAGGGAATAATATCTTATCATTTTATAATGGTATAATTCCAATTTCTGGTTTCTTTGCTTTAATTGATTTTTCTAAATTAAAGAGTAAGAAAATAAATGAAAATATAATTAAAAGTGATAATGATCTTTTAATTGAACTTTTTAAACATAGTAAAATTAAATTTATTCCAGGTACTGCTTGTGGAGTATTAGATTCAGAAAAAATTGTTGGAAGAATAACATTTTCTTCATATTATTTAGAATTAATTGAAAAAATGAAAATATTAATGAATGTTATAATTGAATTAATGGAGCTTTAATATGAAATATATAGATATGCATGTACACTCAACATATAGCGATGGTGCAGAATCAGTTGAAAATTTAATAAAAAAAGCTAAAGAAAATAATGTTGATTTTTTAAGTATAACTGATCATGATATAATTATACCATCTAATGAAATTTTATCTGAAAGCAATATTGTAATCGTAAAAGGAATAGAATTGTCTACAAAATATAATTTTTTGAATCAAAATATTTGTATTCATTTGTTGGGGTATGATTATGATTCAAATAATAAAGAACTTAACGAAGAATTATCTAGAATGAAAGAAGTTCTAAAAAAGGGACATATAGAAACTTTAGATAAAATATCTTGCAAAAAAATAGATGTTCCATCTTATATAAAAGAACAAGTAGACTTAAATAATTATATGCTTATAGATGAGCAAATAAGAAGATTGTTGATAAAAAATAATTATAGTTTTAGTAGAGCACAAGATATAGCGAAAGAAATACAAGAATATAATTCAGAATATCCTGGTTATGAAATTGATATTAAAAAAGCGATTAAACTTATTATAGATAGTGGAGGTATTGCTATAATAGCTCATCCAAATAAAATAAAAATAGATAAACAAAATATCTTTAAACTTATTGATAGTTTAAAAAAAATAGGATTGATTGGAATTGAAAGTTGTCATTCTTCATTTACTAAAGATGATTTTATATTTTATAAAGAAATAGCAAAAAAGTTAAATCTTTTAGAAAGTGTTGGATCTGATTTTCATTATGAAGAAGAAAATCAAGGTATTGTAATTGGACATGGTATTGATAATAATATATGTAGTGAGTCTTGTTCAGCAAAAGAGTTAATAATGAGGAGAAAAAAATAATGGATAAATTTATAAAAAAAATATTAGAAAAATCTATTGTAAAAGATATTGAAATAGGTTGTTCTGGTAATAAAGTAAGTGAAATAACAAATAAAAATAATGAAGTGTTTTTTATTAAAGAATCTAAAGAAAATAACTTGGATAAAGAATATTATATTTATAATTATTTGAAGGATACTGGTTTAGTTCCGAAGGTAATTTATTTTTCATATGATAAAAATAAATCTATAATGCTAACAGAAAAATTAAAAGGAAAAATGATTTGTGATGATGATATTTTTGATGATATGAAATATGTTGTTAATTTAGCAGCAAAAGCACTTAAAATCTTACAAAGCTTAGATATTAGTACATGCTTAATATATAATACTTTAGATATAAAATTAGCAATTGCTAAATATAATATAGAAAATAATTTAATAACAACAATGGAAGAAAAAAATACCAAAAAATTTGGTACTCCCCAAAAAGCGTATGAATATTTAATTAATCATAAACCAAAAACAGAAAAACTATGTTTTTCTCATGGAGATTTAAGTTTACCTAATATTTTTTTTGAAAATGATAAAATAACTGGATTTATTGATATGGGAGATGCAGGAGTATCTGATTATTGGTATGATATAGCAATACTAGTTAAATCATTGAGAAGAAATTATGAAACACCAGAAGCAGAAAAAATGTTGTTTGAAAGATTAGAAATTAAACCAAATTATGAAGTTATAGAGTATTATATTTTATTAACGGAATTGTTTTTATAAAAAAATTGTTTTATTTTAACTTATAAAATGTTAGAATAAATGACAATTAGAAAGAAGGTGTTATATTTTGTTATTATTAGATGTGAATAAAATATCAAAAAACTTTGGATATAATCATTTATTTGAAGATGTTTCTTTTTCTCTTAACGAAGGAGAATCAATAGCAATAATTGGACCTAATGGTTGTGGAAAATCTACAATACTAAAATTAATTATGGGTCTTGAATCAACTGATACTGGTTCTATTAATATTAAAAAAGGAGCTAAAGTTGGTTATTTAGATCAAGGCATAGTAAATATAGATAATGATAAAACAGTGTATGAAGTTTTAAAAGATGCTTTTAGTGAAATAAATGAACTTGAAAGACAAATTAAAATTTATGAAAAAAAGATTAGTGAAGATTATAACGAAAAAGAATTAGAAAAATATTGTGCATTAATTGAAAAATTTAACTTATTAGGTGGATATGAAATTGAAAGTAGAATTAGTACAGTAACAAATGGTTTGAAACTTGATAAAAATATAAAAAAAGAGTTATATAAAAATTTATCTGGAGGAGAAAAAACTATTGTTCAATTAGCAAAAATACTTTTATTAAAACCTGACTTATTAATATTAGACGAACCAACTAACCATCTTGATATTAATAGAATTGAATGGTTAGAAGAATATATAAAATCATTCAAGGGTGCATCTGTTATAGTTTCTCATGATAGATATTTTTTAGATAAAATGGTTAATAAAGTTTTAACTATTGATGATGATGGGATTGGAAGAGTATATGCTACAAATTATTCGGGATATTTAAAACTTAGTGAGGAAATGTATCAAAAAAGATTAGCACAATATGGTGATGAACAAGAAAGTATTAAACAATTAGAACTAAAAGCAAAACAATTTATGCAAGCCGGAATGGCAAAAAATAGTTCTTCTTTAACAAGACAAGGAAAGAATCTATGGGAAAGAGCACAAAAAATGCGTTTGGAAGCAATTAAAAAACCTTTAGAACAAAAGAAAATAAATATGTCCTTTAATGAAAAAAGAAAATCTTCAAACAGAATTATTGTAGCAGATAAATTATCGGTTTTTACGCCAGAAAAAGATATTATATTAGATGATGTTAATTTAGAAATTATCTCTGGAGATAAAGTTGCTATAATTGGAGAAAATGGTTCTGGTAAATCAACGTTTGTTAAGACTATTATGGGAAATCAAAGTTTAGAAAGTAGTGGAAGTATTTATATTGGACCTAGTGTTAAAATAGGGTATATACCTCAAGTTATTGAATTTGAAGACGAAAATAAAACTTTATATGAATATTTTTCAAGATCAGTAGGATTACCAGAAGAAAAGAGTCGTAGTATTCTATCAAGATTTAAGTTTAAAGGTGATACTATTAATAAAAAATTAAAAAATTTATCTGGTGGGGAAAGAATGAGACTTAAATTAGCTGAATTATTACAACAAGAAGTTAATACATTAATATTTGATGAACCAACTAATCATATAGATATTCCAACTAAAGAAGTTTTTGAAGAAGCACTAGATGATTTTGGGGGAACGTTAATTTTTGTAAGCCATGATAGATTTTTTATAAATAAATATGCAAATAAAGTAATAGTATTTGAAGATGGTAAAATAAAAGAATATATTGGTAATTACGATTCATATAAAGAAACAATAGCTAAAACTGCTGAAAAAGAAGAAAAAAAGTTATATAAAAAAACAAAAAAGTATTAGGGAAAATGATGTGAATCACAATCGGTAGATATCATAAAAAAATACTATATAAAAAAGAGAAAATTTATTTTTCTCTTTTTCTTAATTTTTAACTTTAATTTAATGGTATTGTAAAATAATATCTATTCTTATATAACTTGAATATATTCTTGTAAATATATATATTTAAAGTCTTGATTACTATGAATGATTAATCATCTACATCTATTTCTTTTGCTATTGTATGGTTTAATGTATCAATTACTAATTAATTATTATTAAATTTAGATATTTTCTAAGTTATAACATATCTATTATATATATTAATAATAGTGGATAAACATAATTGTTTATTCTTTTCTGACATAAAAAATACACTTCCGAAATGAGGTGTATTTACTATTTTTTATGATGTCTACTTATTTAGAGGTTTTTTTTCAATTTCTTCAAGAAAAAAACCTTCTTTTTTGTTATATTTTAAAATATATTTTTTCTTTTTTTCTATTTTAACTTTTATATCAGTTGGACCAATATCTGTAGTTACTGATTTATACATAATTCCTGGTCTTGTAAAACTTGCACCTACTGAAAGTATATGTTCACCTTCTTCTATAAAAACAAATCCTTTAAAACTTGATTTTGAATAGTGTGGAATTTTTTCATCAACTGTATAAATAGTTGTATTACTACTAACTATATGGCTAGAAGAATATACTTCTATTGTTGAAATATCGGGATTTTCTTCCATAAATTTTTTATCTTCTTCTTTCCCTTTTTTTAAATATATTATGTTTAAAATAGTTACTGCAATCATTATTGCAATAATACCAACTATAATAAAAATGTTCATTTTTTATCTCCTTTATTTTTTTATAATTTTTGCTTCTTCTATAAAATCTTTATTTTTAGTTTCTTTTTTTATATCTTCAATTAATTTATAAAATTTATTAACACCTAAAGGTGCACAATCTAAAATCTTTTTAGTATCTTCATCTTTTTCGTAAAAATATAAATCAATAACAGAGTTATCAACTATTTTATAACCATAAAATACTTTAGATAAATCTATTTCTTCTGTTAGTTTATTGTTCTCATAATATTTTAAATATTTATTTTCTATTTCTAGTCTTATGTTTTCTTTAAATATAGAAGAATATAACATAAATAAACTACTTAAAGTAAGGACTATATAAAATATCCAAATATAATCAGGTGCTTTTTCAGTTATTAACCAATATACAATATAATTAATAAATAGTATTCCTATAAGAGCAAGAACTAAACTATATAACAAAGATAAAATACCTCTTTTATATATTTTCATTATTACCTCCTATATTAATTATATAAGAGTCTTAATTTTATTTAAAGCAAATTTATGTTATTATTATATAAGGTAAAAGAGGTGTATATGGAGGAATATAAAAGTTTAGATATAATTAACAATCTAAAAAAAGATATAGAAAAATCATTAAAAGATTTAAATGATATAAAGGATTGTCTTTGACTTTGGTAGTTTAGATAAAAAAATAAAAGACTTAGAAGAAGAAGTTAATAAAGAAAATTTTTGGAATTATTCAAATAATGCTAAAAATATTATGTCTAATTTAAGTAGTTTAAAAAAGACTAAAGAAGAAATATCTTTAATAGAAAATAATATAAATAGTTTTAAAGAACTTATTGAAATAAGTAGTGAAGAAGAAGTAGTTAATTTGAAAAAAGAAATAGAAAAAGATATTTTAAGGGTAGAAGAATTAAAGATAATAACTCTTTTAAATGAAGATTACGATAAAGAAGATGCAATATTTGAAATACATTCGGGAGCAGGTGGAACGGAAGCTTGTGATTGGGTTTTAATGCTTAGTAGAATGTATCAAAGATATTTTGATAATAGTGACTTTAAAGTAGAAATACTTGATTATTTAGATGGGGATGAAGCAGGTTTAAAATCTATAACATTTTCAGTAAAAGGTGAATATGCTTATGGATTTTTAAAATCTGAAATAGGAGTACATCGATTAGTTAGAATATCACCATTTGATTCTAATGCTAGAAGACATACATCTTTTGCATCTGTACTTGTAACACCACTTATTAATAAGGATATAAATATAGAAATAAATCCCAGTGATTTAAGAATAGATGTTTATAGATCAAGTGGAAAAGGTGGACAAGGAGTAAATACAACTGATTCTGCAGTAAGAATTACCCATATACCTACTAATATAGTTGTTACATGTCAAACTGAAAGAAGTCAAATTCAAAATAAAGAAACAGCATTAAAACTATTAAAAAATAAATTGTATTTATTAGAACAAGAAAAACAAGAACAAGAAAAAAATTCTAATTATAAAGAACAAAAAAATATAGAATTTGGATCACAAATAAGAAGTTATATTATGGCACCATATCAACTTGTTAAAGATCATAGAACTAATTATGAAGAAACAGATGTTGAAAAAGTTATGAATGGTAAAATAGAACATTTTATAGAAGAATATTTAAAAAAGGGGAAAAATGAAAAAGAAAGTATTTAATTTAATATTAGGTTCATTATGTTGTGCTATTGGTTACAACTTTTTTATGCTGGAAAATAATTTTGTAATAGGTGATGTATCTGGTCTTGCTATTGTTTTTAATAAATTTTTAGGAATAGATATAAATTTATTTATTATGATTGCAACAATTATTCTTATTATTATAGCTGTTATATTTTTAAGTCAAGAAGATTTTTATAATATGTTAATTGGAACTATGTTAATACCTATATTTATTTATTTAACTTCTTTTATAAAAATAAATTTGGAATTAACATTACCATTATCTACAGTATGTGCAATAGCATTAAATGGTATAGGAAGTGGTCTTATATATAAAACTGGTTTTTCTAAGGGCGGAAGTGATATTATAGCTTTAATTATTTATCGAAATACTAATTTGTCTTTAGCAACAGCTAATGTTTTAACAGATGGTTTTATAGTATTTTTAGGTTTATTTGTATTTGGAGTTAATTTATTTGTTTATAATTTATTAATACTTTATATAACAGAAAGAATAGTTGATTATATGTTAATTGGTGTTAGTGATTCTAAACTTTTCTATATAATAACTAAAAAAGATAGAGAAGTTAAAAAATATTTAATAAATAATTTATCTTTAGGTCTTACAGAGATATATACAAGTAATGAAGAAAAATGTTTACTTTGTTTAATAGAAAATGAAAAGTTTTATATGCTTACTAAAGGGTTAGAAAAAATAGATAAAAATATCGTTATATCAGTAAGTGATGCATATGAAACTTATGGAGGTTATAGATGAAAAAAGCTTTTAAATGGATAGTGTTTGTTTTTACTACTTTTTTAAGTGCAGTTGTTTTTAATATGTTTTATGAACCTTTAAAAATAGTAGCAGGTGGAAGTAGTGGTATAGGTATTTTAGTTAAAAATTTAATTTATATAGATCCGTCGATCACAATTTTATTGGTATCTCTTGTAATAGTATTTATAGCTAATTTCTTTTTACCTAAAGAGAAGATAGCTAGTTCTATACTTGCTGGTATTTTACTTCCATTTTTTATAAAAATAACTTCAAATATACCTACTGCTTTTGAAATTGGTATAACTGAACCTTTGATGATTGCTTTAATTGCAGGTTTAATAAATGGATTTACTACAGGACTTGATTCTAAAAATGGATTTAACTCAGGAGGTATAACACTACTTTCTGAAGTAATACATGAAAAGACATATATACCAATGGCGAAAATAAGCAATATGATTAATACTGTTATAGTAGTAACTGGAGTTTTTGTTAATAAAAATGTTATGAATTTAATATATGCTTTAATAGTTATATTTGTAGGTAGATATGTATATGATAGAGTCTTTTTAGGAATATCTAGTAATAAAGCATTTTATGTTATAACTAACGAAGATAAAAAGGTTGAAGATTTCTTGAAAAAAGAGGGTTATGGTGCAACATTAATTCAAGTAAAAGGTGCATATAGTAGAAAAGATGATCAACTTATTATGAGTGTAGTACCAACTATTAAATATAATTATGTAAAAGATACAATTAAAGAAATAGATAAAGAAGCCTTTATGATAGTAACAGATTCTTATCATGTTAAAGGTGGAGTGTAGACAAATTTAAATAAAAAATAAATTAATATTATTAAACTAATAATCTAATAGTGTTAAAATTGAAAAAGAGGAATATATGGAATTAATAAATATAAAAGATGTTAATGTTAAGTACCCTAATGGAGTTTATGCTATTAAGGATTTTTCGGTTTCAATAAAAAAGGGCGATTTTGTTTTTGTTATTGGTAAAACAGGAAGTGGTAAATCTACATTTATAAAAATGTTATATAGAGAAGTTAAACCATTTAATGGAGAAATAATATTAAGTGGTTTAAATGTTGCTAAATTAAAAAATAATAAAGTATATAAAATAAGAAGAAAACTAGGAGTTATATTTCAAGATTATAGACTTTTAGAAAAACTTACGGTATATGAAAATGTAGCATTTGCTTTAGAAGTAGTAGGTACTGAAAAGAAAAAAATTCAACCTAAAGTATTAAAAGCTTTAGAAGTAGTAGGACTTAAAAATAAAACAAGATCTTTTCCTACTCAATTATCTGGAGGAGAACAACAAAGGGTTGCAATAGCAAGAGCGATAGTTAATAATCCTAAATTACTTATTTGTGATGAACCTACAGGAAATCTTGACCCAGAAAAAAGTATGGAAATAATGGATATTTTAAATAATATTAATAAGACTTTAGGTACTACTATTATTATGGCAACACATGATAAAGCAATAGTAAATAATATGAAAAAAAGAGTTTTAGTAATTAAGAATGGTAAATTAGTAAAAGACTCTGAGAAAGGAGTATATAATGATGCAGATCTTTAGAATGTTACAAAGAGGAATAAGAGATGCTTTTAAAAGTGTTGTAAGAAATTTTTCTTTATCAATAGCATCTATAGTTTGTGTAAGTATTACTCTTTTTATAGTATCGGTTGCTATTATACTTAGTGCTAACGTAAATAATTTTTCTACAAATATTAAAAAAGATGTTACTATTATAGCTTTTTTAGAAAAAAAATCAGATAAAAATGCTATTCAAAAAGAATTAAATGAATTAAAAAATATAGCAAAAGTAGAATTCGTATCAAAAGTAGACGCTAAAAAAGAATTATCTGCTTCTTCATCTCAATTTAAAGAATGGTTAAAAGATTGGAATGACGATGATTTACCTCTTAAAGATAGTTTTAAAATAAAGGTAAGTGATTTAAAACAAATAAATGATACAGTTAGTAAAATAGAAGTAATTAAAGGAATAAGTAGTGTTAATTATGGTAAAACAACCATTGAAAAAATGTTAACAACTTTTGAAGTTGTTAATAAGCTTATGTATACTACTGTAATAATATTGATAGTAGTTACTATTTTCTTAATTATAAATACTATTAAATTAACAATTTATTCAAGAAAAAGAGAAATTGAAATAATGAGAGTTGTTGGAGCAAGTAATTTTGCTATTAAATTTCCGTTTGTTGTAGAAGGTATGGTTCTTGGATTTATTGGAAGTATAATACCTATATTACTTACAATATACTTATATTCTTATGTTTATAATAGATTTCAAGGAAATATATATTCTAATATAATTAAATTAATGTCACCAAGTAGTTTAGTATATATTGTATCTTTAATTTTAGTTATAATTGGAGTAATAGTTGGTATGCTTGGTAGTAGTGGAGCAGTAAGGAAATATTTAAAATTATGAAAAAGTTATTTAAAGTATCAATACTTTTATTTATAGTATTTATTTCTAATAATATTAATGCAATAACACTTGGAGAATATGAGGCGAAACTTAATCAATATAAAGCTGAATTAAATAGTAATAATGCTAAAATAAATTCTACAAATAATGCAATAGCATCTGCTAATAATAGAATAAAAACTATTAATGATGAAGTTAATTCCTTGCTAAAAGAAAAAGAAGTAATTATCAAAGAGATGGAAGATAACAAGGTAGAAATAGATAATTTAAAGAAAAAGACTAAGAAGTTAATTGAGTATTATCAAATGTCTCAAAGTGGTAATTTTTATATAGATTATATATTTGATTCAAAAGATATTTCTACATTTATCTATAGATATTCTGTTGTAGATCAATTTTTAGAATATACTAAAAACACTACGAAAACATTAACAGATACTATAAAAAAACAAGAACAAAGACAAAAAGATATTATTTCTATTCAAAGTAAACTTGCAGATAAAAAGAATGAATTGGATAATCAATTAGTAAAACTTGGAACTGATAAAGCTCATTTAGTTGAAGGTGGAGTTAGTATAAAAAAACAAGTAGAACAATATGATGAAATAGTTAATTATTATAAGAAAAAAGGTTGTAAATCAAATCACGTTATTGGAGTTGATTGTGCTAAAGATTATGATGCTGGTATATTTAGAAGACCTATGAGACAAGGTTATGTTACTGGTTATCAAGGTGATTTAGCAACATATGGATATTTCCATCAAGGTGTAGATATCAGTAGTAGTAATAAAAGAGAACCTATATATGCTGTAGCTAATGGTAAAGTAGTAGCAGTATATACTGATGGTTATGGTGGAAAAACTGTTATTATGACACACTATAAAGATGGTAAATACTATACTTCTGTTTATATACATATGGATTCATATGGACCTAAAATTAGAGTTGGAAATGATATAACAAGTGATGATTTAATTGGTTATATGGGTTCTACCGGATGGGCAACTGGACCTCATTTACACTTAGAAATAGTTCCATGTAGATATTATTTTGACAATGTATGTCGTAATTGGTGGGCAAAAGATAAGTATATTAGAGACTTAGCAGCTAATGGATATAGAGGAGCATATAATTATATATCCTTACCAAATAGAAAATATGAATGGTTTAGAGGTAGATAATTTTACATATCAATATAAAAAAAAGAGTTATTAATTATAAAAGTAACTCTTTTTTTATATAATAATTTTAGTGATAGTATGAAAAATAAAAAGAAGTTTTTAATTGTTGTTTTAGGTTTATTTTTAATAGTATTAAGTTTTATTTTAGAAAAAATAGATAATTATGATAAAAATTATTCTTATTTAAATATTGCTGAATATATAGTGAATAATAATAGTGATTTATTAAATGATGAAAAGTTTTTTGTTGATAATAACTTAAGTGAATTATTAAGTGAAAATATAGAAGTATTAAAAGAAATATATAAAGAAGAATGTGATAATTTAAAGATAAACGATATCAAAAATAATAATTGTATTAAAAGAGGAAGAGATGAATAATAAAATTGAAATATTAGATATATATGAACAAGAAAAAATAGAACTTAACAAATTTTATAATAAAATCTTATATAGTATTACTTATGTAGGATCTGTTTTATTACCGATATTTTTCTTTATTTTTATAGTATCTTTAAATAGTAATATATTAATAAGTAAAAAAATAGGTATATTAAGTGGAATTATAAGTCTTTTATTATTCATATTTTTAATATATATATTAATAAAAAAATATAAAGAAATAAAAATAACAAAAACAATTATTAAATTTTCTTTATATTATGTAGTAGTATTATCTACAGTATTTTTCTTATATCAAAAAAATTCTTGGTTAAAAAAATATATATTAGAAGAAACTAGATATACACCTAAATATCAAATAATTGCAAAATGGTTATATGATAATTAATTTATTAAAACTAAATTTTTATTTTATAAATCTTTTTTATTTACCTTCATTAACTAATTTAATAGTTTAATAATATAAAATTTAAGCTTTTTGCTAAAAAACAAAAAATTTGATATAATACATAACTTAATAAAGAAAGAGGTGTTGAATATGATAGATAAAGAAGCTTATAATGAGATAATTGAACGTTTTTTAGCATATAAATATAGACAAGAAAATGGTATTTTATATAGTTTTGATTTATCTCTTCCTGAAAAATTAGTTACTGATTATTTTGATATGAAAAAGACATATAATTTAAATGATAAAGAATTTATAAAAAACTATGTTAAAAATGAACTTAAATTTGAGGATATGGATCATAATGATGCTCAAAAACAAGGGATGAAAAATCTATATCATTTTTTAGTTAGTGAAGAAATAGATAGTTTAAATTTTTACACATTAAAAGAATTTCATAAGAAGTTATTTGAATTTGAAAAATATTCTGAATGTGGTGGTGAATTTAGAAGATCACCTGCATATTTAAAGGGAGACCCTACTAATTTAGTTGCTTGGGAAAATATATATAAAGAAGCATTATATTTAAATAAAGATATAGCATCTTTGGAAGAAAGAGCAAAAAAATTAAAAGAAAATAATTCTGATGAAGAAATAACATCATTTATTTACGATGCAGTAAAATTAAGTGCTGATATGTTACTTGTCCATCCTTTTTTTGATGGAAATGGTCGAACTATAAGAGCTTTAACTAATAAATTGTTTATAGAAGCAGGTATTCCTCCGATCTATGTAACTTTAAAAGAAAAAGATGAATATATAAAAGCTTTGGTAAATGGTAGAGAAACAAATGATTATTCTCAATTATATGGTTTTTATTTGTATAAAATATGTGATTCTATTGTTGTTCTTGATATTAATAAATATATAGAAGAAGAAAAAGAAACAACACATGAAAATAAAAAAGAATCAATTAAAGAATTTGTAAAAGTTTTAAAACATAGAAGAGATTCTATGACAAATGTCAATAATTAGATAAATTTATACATAGTATGTAATTATATTTATTAATATTATATAATGATAGTATGAAGAAAATAGTTATAACTATAAGTATAGTTTTTGCTTTAATAATTGCTTTAGCAGCATATGTAATGATAGATAATATGCTGCTTTTTGATAATTCTATAGTTAAAGATAAAAATTTTGTTTTAGATGTTCATAAAAAAGAGAAATTATCTAAAATTTTAAATGTGAAAGAAAAGATACTTGATGATAGAGAGTTGTTTTTTGAAGAAATAGGAGAAAAAGAAATATCTTTTGTTTATCTTAATAAAAATAATAAAAAACGACAAGCAAGAATAAAAATAAATATCATAGATAATATTAAACCACTTGTTTTTGGTGCTAATTATTTTAAAACATATAAAGGTGTAAAAAAAGATTATACTAAAAATTTTCTTGTCTTGGATAATTATGATAGAGAAGTTAAAAAAGAAATAGAACAAGATATTGATATAGAAAAAATTGGTAAATATAAACTAATTTTAAAAGCAACAGATAGTTCTAAAAATGAAACTAAAAAAGAATTTACTGTTGAAGTTATAGAAAAACCAAAAGATAATAAAGAAATATCAAAACCTGCTAAAAGAGTTGGTATTAAATATGAAGATATCTATAATGAACATAAAAATAAAAAAACAAAAATAGGTATAGATATATCTAAGTGGCAAGCAAATGTAGATTTCGAAAAATTAAAAGCAGCAAATGTTGAATTTGTTATGATAAGACTTGGTTATCAAACTGGTTTTGGTAAAGAGTTAGTATTAGATAAGTATTATGAACAAAATATTAAATTAGCAAATAAATATGGTATTAAAGCAGGAGTGTATTTTTATTCTTATGCAAAAGATGTTAAAGATGCTAAAAAACAAGCTGAATTTATAAAAAAATATATAAAAAATTATAAAATAGATATGCCTGTAGCATACGACTTTGAAGATTGGAAAAATGTAGAAAAAGCAAAATTAAGTATTTATGATATTAATAAAAATGCTGCAGTTTTTTTAGAAGAAATAAAAAAAGATGGTTATGAAGTATTAAATTATTCTTCTAAATATTATTTAGAAAATATTTGGAATATTTCTTATCCTATATGGCTTGCTCATTATACTAGTAAAACTAATTACTCTAAAGATTATAAAATGTGGCAACTTACAGAAAATGGTTTAATTTCTGGAGTCCAAGGTTTTGTAGATGTTAATGTACTTTATGAATAGGAATTTTTATGAAAAAATTTATTGAGACTTTAAAATTTGTTTTGAGTTATGCTTCTGGAATAAAATCTAAAATATTCCTTGTTTTTATTGTAAACACTTTTAATATAATTCTAAGAATAATTACCCCTATAGTATCAGCTCAATTAATTATAAAATTAACTAATGGAAAATTTAATGAATTAATATATTTTGGAGTGGTATTATTTGTAATAACTCTTATAGAAAATCAGACATTTTATTATACAAGAAAAAGAATGACTTATATATATCAACGATTATCAAATGCTATTACAAAAGATGTAGCACAAAATATGCTTAAAATTACAAATGAAGGTTTAGATAAAGCTGGAAGTGGTAAATTTTTACAACGAATAACTTCTGATACTTATAAAATATCAGATATATTTTATGTTATTTTAGATTTATTAGGAGATTTATTTGTTAATGTTGGTAATATTTTAGCTATATTTATAATTAATTATATGGTAGGTATATTAGTTGTTATAATGACGATAATTTTATTTGTTATAGAACAAATAAGATCAAATAAAAAGGAAAAATTAGATAAAATAGTTAGAAAAACAAATGATAGATTATATACTACTATTTCTGAACTTGTAAGAGGATCTAGAGATATAAAAATGCTTAATAGTGAAAAAGATTATTTATCTAAATTTGATAAAGATGTAGATGATTATTCTAATAAATATATTAAGTTAAGAAATGTAGGTTATGATTTTAGATTTTTAAGTTGGTCAGTGGATAATGTTTTTAATCTTTTATTTATCTTTCTTTTAATTTTTATAATAAAAGAAAAAAATGTTGCAATAGCAAGTGCAGTTGTTCTATATAATTATGTAAGAAATTCTCATAGTTTCTATTATTTATTAGGAGATCTAATAAGTTATTTAAAAGAGTTTGATGTATCTAGAGTAAGACTTAAAGAAATATTAGAAGAAGGTGAATATAAAAAAGAAAAATTTGGAAATATTCATCTAGATAAAATAAATGGAGATTTTGAGTTTAGAAACGTTAAATTTTCTTATGGTAAAAATAAAGTTTTAAAAGATTTAAGTTTTAAAATTGATAAAAATACTACTGTAGCTTTTGTAGGTAAAAGTGGTAGTGGAAAAACTACAATCTTTAATCTGTTAGTTAAAATGTATGATGTAAACTCTGGTCAAATTTTAATAGATGATTATGATATCAATGAATTAGATAAAGATACAATAAGAGGTAATATTACTATTATTGGTCAAAATCCTTATATTTTTAATATGAGTATTAAAGAAAATTTGAAATTAGTTAAAAGTGATTTAACTGATAAAGAGATGAAAGAAGCATGTAGACTTGCTTGTTTAGATAAGTTTATCGATAGTTTAGAAAATAAATACGATACTATTATCGGAGAAGGTGGAGTTAATTTATCTGGTGGTCAAAAACAAAGACTTGCAATAGCAAGAGCTTTAATTCAAAAAACAGAGATAATTTTATTTGATGAAGCTACTAGTGCTCTTGATAATGAAACTCAATACGAAATACAAAAAGCTATTGAAAATATGGAAGGTGAATATACTATTTTGATAATAGCTCATAGGTTATCTACAATAAGAAAAGCAAATAAAATATTTTATTTAGAAGATGGTAAAATAATAGACAGTGGAAGTCATGAATATTTAATAAAAAATTGTAGTTCATATAAACATTTATATGAAACTGAAATAGAAAAAGATTAGGTGATATATGTTTAATTTAGTATCAAAATATTCTCCATCTGGAGATCAACCTGAAGCTATAAGAAAATTAGTAGAAGGTGTTAAAAATAATAAAAAAAATCAAGTTTTACTTGGAGCAACAGGTACAGGTAAAACTTTTACTATTGCTAATGTTATTAAAGAAACAGGAAAAAAGACATTAGTTCTTGCACACAATAAAACTTTAGCAGGTCAATTATATAGTGAGTTAAAAGAACTTTTTCCAAATAATCATGTTGAATATTTTGTAAGTTATTATGATTATTATCAACCAGAAGCATATGTTGCATCTACTGATACTTATATAGAAAAAGATTCATCGATTAATGAAGAAATAGATGAGTTAAGACATTCTGCTACATCATCTTTGTTAAGTTATGATGATGTTATTGTCGTAGCTAGTGTATCTTGTATATATGGAATAGGTGAAGTTGAAGAATATAAAAATCATATGTTAACTTTAAGTCAAGGTATGAAAATATCAAGAGATGATATGTTAAAAAAACTTGTAGATATGCTTTTTGAAAGAAATGATTTTGATTTTAAAAGAGCTACTTTTAGAGTTAGAGGAGATACTGTTGATATTATTCCTGCTAGTGAATTTCAAACTGCTATTAGAGTAGAGTTTTTTGGAGATGAAATAGATAGAATATCAGAAATTGATGTAGTAACAGGAGTTATAAAAGGTGACAAAAAAAATGTTTCTATATTTCCTGCAAGTCACTTTGTAACAAGTCATGAAAAAATTTTAAAAGCAGAAAAAGAAATAAAGAAAGATTTAGCAATTAGTTTAGAAAATTTTAAAAATAAAAATAAGTTTTTAGAAGAGCAAAGATTAAGAGAAAGAACTAATTATGATTTAGAAATGTTAAAAGAAACAGGAATGTGTAGTGGTATAGAAAATTATTCTAGATACTTTGATGGAAGAGAACCAGGAGTTGCTCCAACTACATTACTTGATTTCTTTGGAGATGATTTTTTATTAGTAGTAGATGAATCGCACGTTACACTTCCACAAGTTAGAGGAATGTATAACGGAGATAGAGCTAGAAAAGAAATACTAGTAGAATATGGTTTTAGATTACCTTCAGCACTAGATAATAGACCTTTAAGATTTGAAGAATTTACTAGTAAAATTAAACAAGCTATTTATGTATCTGCAACACCTGGGGATTATGAATTAGAACTAGTTGATAATAAAGTTATAGAACAAATTATTAGACCAACTGGACTTTTAGATCCTATAATAGAGGTTAGAAAGACTGAAAATCAAATATTTGATCTTGTAAATGAAATAAGAGATAGAATAGTAAAAAACGAAAAAGTTTTAATTACAACTTTAACTATAAAGATGTCTGAAGAATTAACTGAATATTTAAGGTCTTTAGATATCAAAGTAGCATATCTACATTCTGAAGTTAAAACATTAGAAAGATTACAAATAATACATGATTTAAGAAGTGGTAAATATGACTGTATAGTAGGTATTAATTTATTAAGAGAAGGTATAGATATTCCTGAAGTTAGTTTAATTGCAATACTTGATGCTGATAAAGAAGGTTTCTTAAGAAGTAATAGAAGTCTTATTCAAATTATTGGTCGTTGTGCAAGAAATGCAAATGGTAAATGTATAATGTATGCAGATAAGATAACTAATTCTATGGAATATGCTATTAATGAAACTAAAAGAAGAAGAACTATACAAGAAGAATATAATAAAGTTCATGGTATAGTACCTAAAACAATAGAAAAATCTATAAAAGAAGTTATTACTAATGTTAGTGTAAATAATAGTAGTAAAAATAAGAAAAAATCTCTTACTGAAGAAAATTTAAATATAGAAGAACTTGAAAAAGAAATGAAGAAAGCAGCAAAAGAATTAGATTTTGAAAGAGCTATGCAACTTAGAAATATTATATTTGAACTTAAACTTAGATAAAAAGAATATATGTTCTTTTTATTTACATATTCTTTAATAAATTGTTATAATAAAAATAGGAGGAAATATGAAAAAGATATATTTAGGATTAATTTTATTATTTGCATTTTCATTAACTGCTTGTTTAGGACCAAAACAATATAAATATAGTTTAAGTAATTCTAAAGTTAATTCAAGCGTAGTTTTAACTGCTAGAGGTAACAAGTTAATTAAATATACTGCTGATACTAAAATAGATTATTCTAATGATAAAAAAGCAGCTGAAATTAGTGTAGAAGATGCAAGAAAAGCATTAAAACAAAACTTTGATGCTACATATAATGTTGAAGGTGTAAAATATTCATTTGAATATACTGATAAGAAATTATTAATCTTAAAAGTAGAAGTCAATTATAAAAAATCTAATTTTAAAGAATTAGCAAAAAGAGGATTAATTGATAGAGCAGATGCTAAATACATTGATTTGAGAGCAACTGAAAAGAATTTATTATCAAGTGGATATAAGAAAGTAAAATAAAAAATATCTCTATTTTTTTTAGAGATATTTTTATTTTGATTTAATTCCTTGAAATGTATTTCTTCTTTTTAATTCTTTATCTATTTCATTAAGTACTACAAATTTTTTATGTGTCCATGTTGGTTCTATAGTAAGTTCTTTATTGGGATCTCCAGTTAATCTATAAAGAACAATATTTTTGTTTAAAAGTTCTATTTGGTCGCATACGATATCTACAAATTCATTTAAAGTTAAAATATGAAAAGGGTTTTCTAAATATTCTTTACTAAGTTTTGTTCCTTTTTCTATAAATAACATATGGATTTTAACACCATCAACTTCAAGTTTATTTACAAATTTTATTGTTTCTAACATATCGTCTTTTGTTTCGTTTCTAAAACCATTAATAATATGAACAACAGTGTTTATATTTCTTTTTTTTAGTTCTTTACATATTTTAGTTATTTCTTCTATTTCTTCAAATCTGTTTAATTCTTTTCTAGTTTTTTCATGAATTGTTTGAAGACCAAGTTCGATAGTTAAAAAAGTCTTTTTATTTAACTCTTCCAAATAATCTAAGACGTCTTCATTAATAGCATCAGCTCTAGTAGAAATATCTATTCCAACTACATCTTTCATGTTTAAAAATATTTCAAATCGTTTCTTTAAATTATCGACAGTATCATATGTATTTGTATTAGCTTGAAAATAAGCTATATATTTAGCATCTTTCCATTTTGTTTGAACTCTTTTTTTACCTTCTTCAAATTGTTCTAATAAACTTTTTTGTTTATCTCCACCAAACATAGAAGAACCAGCTAAACAAAATGTACATCCACCAAAAGCTTTTTTACCATCGATATTTGGACAAGTAAAGTTAGCATTAAGAGATATTTTAGCTATTTTAGTACCAAATTTTTTCTTATAAAATTCATCTAAACTATTATATCTTTTATTCATTAAATTAACTCCAAATATAATGCTGATAAGAAATGAACAGGATATTTTTTAATTATATTAATAATTTTTTCTATGTTCATATTTAGTGATTTACATATTATTGTAATTATTTCTTCATCTGTAAAAGAATTAACTGCATTTAATCTATTGTATGTTAAATTCTTTTTTTGACTTAATCTATAAACAGCATTTTTTAAATTTTCATTAAAACTGTTTATTGTATATAACTTAGAATTGTTTAATTTAAATATTTTAGCAGTATCTTCTATTAAATTTAAAAAATTATCCTTATTATCATCTTTTAGAAGATTAGAAATATAAGATATTTTATCTACTAATATTTCTAAACTATCATCAGATCTTATATATTTTAATAAATCATCAATGTATTTTTTATTAATAGAATTGTAAAATTTATCAAGTTCTTTATTATGAAAATAATATGTATTACCTTCAATCTTTTTAAAATACTTTAATGTTTCGTAGTAAGCTTTATCAATTAAATATTCTTTATCATACTTTTGTATATCTTTTGCTAATCTTAAGATATGTTTTTCACCATCTAAATTTAAATCTGCTAAAAAATAATCTTCTTCTTTTTGACCATATTTTTTCTTAAAATTATAATTTAAAAATCTATTAAAATCTTTAGGTGTTATTTGTGATTGATATATTAAATTACCTTGTAATTCAACTTCTAAATAATAATCATTAAAAATATAATCTTTAAAATTTAAATGTTTAGTTAAAAATTTCTTTTTATCAAGTACTATTCCTTCATAATATTTTTTTAATAATTTATAATTTGTATATAAAAAAATATTAATAAAAGACGCTTCATCACTTATTAAATGTTTAGGTTCGATTTTTAATTTTTTTAAAGCTTTTAATACTCCATATTGATAAGCTAATAGTCTTGTGTTAGTAAAAACTTTTATTTCTTGCATATTATCACCTATTCAATTATATCATAACTATAATTCTTGTGGTATAATCTTATAAGAGAATAGAGGGATTATGGATAAGATTAAAAACAGTTTTATTTTAGATCAAAGTAAAAATATTTCTAATATAGATTCAGTAATTAAGGGAGAAAAATATAGATTTACAGTATTAACTGAAAGACTTATTAGACTTGAATATAGTGAAAATTCTAATTTTACTGATAATTTAACTGCATCTATTAGAAATAGAGTATTTACTAAACCTGAATTTAATATAATTGATAGTTCGACAACACTTGAAATAAAAACTAAATATTTTCATATAGTTTATGAAAAAGAAGCACCTTTAGTTGGACCGAAAAGTAATCCTTCAATGTACTTTTATGCAAAAGTTAATAACACAGATGAAGTTTGGTATCCGAATAAAAAAGATAATGAAAATATAAAAGGAAACTTTAGAAGTTTAAATGATAATTTAAATGGTGAAACTTTATTTTCAAGAAGTAAATATGCTGTTATAGATGAAAGTTTATCTCCTATTATAATGGAAAACGGATATTTTTCTTTTTTAGATAATAAAACTGATATTTATCTATTTGTTTATAACGATGATTTTTCACTAGCTTTACAAGATTATTTAGCATTAACTGGTAAAGCAAGTTTAATACCAAAATATGCTTTTGGAAATATTTTATTAGATAATAGAAAAACAAATTCAGAAAATGTTATTAAAACAATAGAAGAATTTAAAAATAAAGATATTTATTTATCTAGTTATATACTTGGTGATTTTAGTGCTGATAATACAGTATTTTTGTTTGATAAAGAAAGATTTGAATCACCTAAAGATTTAGCAAGTAACATTCATAAAATGGGAGTTTTTTTGGGTATAAAAGTAAATCCCAAAAATGGTTTTAATGAAAAAGAATTGAATTATGTAGAACTTAGAAAGTTTTTATCTCCTAATTCTAATAACATAATTCCTTGTGAAGGAAATGATGCTAAATTTATAGATACATATATTAAATCTCTTATAAGACCTATAAAAGAAAATGGTATAGATTTTATAATGAACGATTATGAAGGTGATGTTTATAATATGTGGGGACTTAATCACTATACATATTTAAATGAAGCTAGAAAAGAATCTACAAGAGCTTTTATAATATCAAAGAACTCAACGATATCACCACATCTATATCCGATTACTTATACTGGAGATTATATATCTAGTTTTGAAACTTTAGAAAAAATAGTTGAAAGACAAAATGCTTATTATGCTAATTTATCTATAATGCAAGCAAACTTATTAAATGGTAGTATAAATTATATAAATAATCCAAATTTATATATAAGATCACTTCAATATAATGTTTTTTCACCTGCTAATATTTTACAATTTAGCGATAAAAAATATAACATTTCTAAGCCTTGGGAATATGGTGGAGAATATTTTAATTTATCTAAAGAACTTTTTAATTTAAGACAAAGATTAGTACCATTTTTATATTCTGAATATTATAATTATGCTAATAAGGGATTCTTAATGTTTCAACCTTTATATTTTTCAATGCCAGATGCTTTAAAATATAAAGATTATAAAAAAGAATATTATTTAGCTAACACATTTTTAATTGCTCCAATTGTAAAAGATTTTATTAAATCAACAAGATATAGTAAAGTAGATTATTTTTTACCAAAGGGTAATTGGTATAATTATTTTTCTTCAGAATTTTATGAAGGTGCGAAAAAGTATAGTAGTTATTTTAGAATAGATGAATATCCAGTGTTTGTAAGACCAGGATCTGTCATAGTTAAAAATAATGATTTATATCCATATAGTTATACTAATCCTAAAAATTTACTTATTGAATTTTTTCCAGGAGCAGGTAAGAGTTATGTGCTATATGAAGATGATGGGATGAGTCAAAAATATTTAGAAGGTAACTATATGAAGACTCAAATATCATATAGAAATGAACTAAAAGAATATACGATAGATATAAAACCTATAGAAGGTAAGAGTGGTATTATTCCAGAAAAAAGAAATTATACTTTAGTATTTAAAAATATTAAAAATCCATCTATAGTTTTAATAAAAACAATGGAAAATACTTTACCATTTACTATTAAAAGGGTAGGAAAAGATATAATAATAGATATAAAAGATATTAATACATTAGACTTAGTAACTATAAAATTAAAAAGTGATGAAGTTTTAGAAAATTTATATGTACATGAAGATAATATATCTATAGATAAATTTATTAATGATTTAGAAGTACCTAATGAATTAAAAGATAAGGTAAAAGAAATATTGTTATCAAATGATAACTTTACTGGATTATTTAAAAAATTAGAACTTAAAAAATTAGATTTAACTAATCTTATGATAGATAAAATATTAGAACTTAAAAATGATTTGAAATAATTGATATAAAAGTTTAAATGATTTATAATAAAATTAATTCATTTAAGAAGTAGTAATAATACTTTATTTTTAAGAAAGTTAGTGGTTGATGCGAACTAATAAATAAGTATTGTGAACTTGTCTTAATAAAAACTTGAAGATAGGGTAATTTCTATATAAATTAAACGAGAACAAAGTAAGGTGGTACCGCGGCATTTCGCCCTTATAGGTAACATCTTTTTTTATTGAGGTAAATATGACGATAACATTAATTTTAACAATTATTTTTATACTTATATCTTATTTTATATTTTATGTATTATATATAAGTAAATTTGATATGAAAGGTAGAGCTCTTGATGATAAAACCAAAGAACCAAGTGATATTAGATTATATATAAAAATATTAAATATAGATAGAAAAAGAGTTAATTATAGACATCTTCTGCATGTTATATATTTAACTTTATCTATAGATTTAGGGTTAACATATTTTATATTTTATGAAGTGGCAATAAAAAATATAATATTTAAATTCTTATTTGGATTTATAACAGTACTATTTATTTTATGGATTAGTATACTAATACTTAGATTATATTTTGAAAGAAGAGGAGAAAGAAATGATTAATAAAGAATACGATTTTAGAAAAAATCAAGATAAATGGAATAAATATTGGGAAGAAAATGAAACTTTTAAAACAGATGTATGGGATTTTTCTAAACCAAAATATTATTGTTTAGATATGTTTCCATATCCATCTGGATCTGCACTTCATGTAGGGCATCCACTAGGTTATATTGCAACTGATATAATAGCTAGATATAAAAGAATGAAAGGATTTAATGTTTTACATCCGATGGGATGGGATTCTTTTGGTCTTCCTAGTGAACAATATGCAATTGATACTGGTAATAATCCAGCTGACTTTAACAAAAAAAATATTGAAATATTTAAAAATCAATTAAGAAATATAGGTTTATCTTTTGATTGGAGTAAGGAAATATCTACTAGTGATCCTAAATATTATAAATGGACACAATGGATATTTAAAAGATTATTTGAAGCTAATTTAGCTAAGAAAACTGATATGTTAGTTAATTGGAGTGAGGACTTAGGTACTGTATTATCAAATGATGAAATAGTAGATGGAAAAACTGAAAGAGGTGGTTATCCAGTTACTAGAAAAAATATGCCTCAATGGGTTATAGAAATTCCTAAATATGCAGAAAAATTATTAGAAGGATTAGATAGAGTTGATTTTCCTGAATCAACAAAAGAAATTCAAAGAAATTGGATAGGTAAATCAGTTGGAGCAGAAGTTGAATTTAAAGTAGATAATACTAATCTTTCATTTACTGTATTTACTACTAGATGTGATACTCTTTTTGGTGTTACATATTGTGTTTTATCTCCAGATCATAGTTTAGTAGATTCTATAACAACTAAAGAACAAGAAGAGGAAGTAAAAAAATATAAAGAAGAAACAGCTAAGAAGAGCGATTTAGAAAGAACAGATTTAAATCACGATAAGACAGGTGTATTTACTGGTAGTTATGCAATTAATCCAGTTAATGGTAAAAAAATACCTATTTATATAGCAGATTATGTTTTATCAACATATGCAACTGGTGCAATAATGGCAGTTCCAGCACATGATAAAAGAGATTATGAATTTGCTAAAAAATTTAATTTAGATATTGTTAAAGTATTAGATGTAGATGAACAAGATATGGAAAAAGATGGAATACATATTTCATCAGGTTTCTTAGATGGACTTAATAAAAAAGATGCAATTGATAAAATGTTAGAATATCTTGAAAAAAATAATTTAGGTAAAAAGAAAATCAATTATAAGATGAGAGACTGGATATTCTCTCGTCAAAGATACTGGGGAGAACCAATTCCTATAGTTGAATTTGAAGATGGAAGACAAATGGCACTTCCAGATAAAGATTTACCACTAGAACTTCCTGTTTTAGAAGATTATAAACCATTTAGAGATGGAAGATCAGCACTTGCAAGAGCAACAAGTTTTATAAATGTAGAAATAGATGGTCAAAAAGCAAAAAGAGAACTTTCTACAATGCCTGGAAGTGCTGGATCAAGTTGGTATTTTTTAAGATATATAGACCCACATAATGAAGAAAAATTAGCAGAAAAAGAACTACTTGATCACTGGATGCCAGTAGATTTATATGTAGGTGGACCAGAACATGCAGTAGGACACTTACTATATTCTAGAATGTGGACAAAATTTTTACATGAACAAGGTATCTTAAATGTAGATGAACCATATAAAAAATTATTTCATCAAGGTATGATGCTTGGAGCTAATGGAATAAAAATGGGGAAAAGATATAAAGAATTTGTAGTAGATCCTAACGACATAGTTAAAGAATATGGAGCAGATGCTTTAAGACTTTATCAAATGTTTATGGGACCTTTAGAAGCATCTAAACCATGGAGTGATTCAGGAATAAGTGGAGCTAAGAAGTTTTTAGATAAAGTAGAAAGATTACTTACAAGTGATAAAATAGTAGATAAAGAAAATAAAGCTTTAGATAAAGTTTATAATTATACAATAAAAAAATGTGAAGAAGATTATGAAAAATTATCATTTAATACAGCTATAGCTCAAATGATGATATTTGTTAATGAAGCAAGTAAAGAAGATATAGTACCACTTGAATACATAAGAGGATTTTTAAAATTATTAAACCCAATATGTCCTTATTTAACAGAAGAATTTTATCAAAGATTCTTTAATGTTGATACTATTACATATGAAAAATTTCCAGTTTGTGACGAATCAAAATTAGAAGATGATTTTAAAACTATAGGGGTACAAGTTAATGGAAAATTAAGATCAACAGTAGATGTTTTTAATGATGATACAGAAGAAGATATATTTAATAAAGTATTAAATGATTCGAAAATAAAAACTTATATAGATGATAAAACTATTGTTAAAAAGATATATATAAAAGATAAAATAGTTAATATAGTTGTAAAATAATGATAAAGTTATTATTATATTATTAAGAGGTATGTGAAGATGGAAGAAGAAAAGAAAAAGAAAACAACAAATAACAAGAAGAAGGATGTTAAGAAAAATATTAAAAAAACAGACGATAAAAAGAAAGTTGTAAAAAAAGAAAATACTACTAAAAAAGATAACAAGAAAAAAACAAAAAATAATAAAGCTATAAAAAAAGTAGTGGTTAAACCAAAAGAAGAAATAAAAGAAGAAGTAAAAATAGAAAAAGTAAAAGAAGATACTAAAGTATTAGCTAGTCAAAAACCAAAAGAAGAATTAAATGAATCTAAAAGATCTAAATATTTAATAGCTGGACTTTCTATATTACTATTTGTAATGATAGTAGTACTTGTTTACAAATTTAATGATAAGTTAAAAGAAGATGTTAGATATAAAGATAATATTTCAGAGTATTGTGAACAATTAGCTAAAAAAGAAGAAAAGATACAAAGAGAAAATGTAGCTAAAGAAGTAAGTTCTAGTGATTTAGATAAAATTAAATTTAAGAAAGTAACATGTGAATACAATGAAGCAAGTAAATTATCTAAAAATGAATTAAAAGAATATACTGCTGGTTATAGTTATATTGTATCTATTAAAAAAGATGGTAAAGTAGCATATACAAAAGATGTATTAGTAGTAAAATCAAATGATAAATGGTCTGTTATAGAAAAATAATCACTTAAAAGTGGTTATTTTTTTATTTGACAATAGTTGTTAAAAGTTTATAATATAAAGATACAAATGCAAATGATTTGCATTTAGGAGGATGTATGAAAAATTTTTTAAATGCAAAAGAAATTAGTTTAAAAGCATATAAAGATAGTAATGATGAAATAGGAACTGTTTTACCTATAACAGAAGAAGATGATGAGTTAAATTTTCATTTAGATATGAAAGGTAAACATGTTATTGATCTTGAATTAACTTTTGATGAAGAAGAAAAAAGAGAAGAAACATTAGAATTTGAAATGGATGAAGATATGTTTTTACTTTATATTGAATCATATAAATATAATGAAGAAACAGATCAGTTAATTAGATATAAATCATATCAAGTAATAGGAGATGATAGTATTACTTTAGATATAGATGAAAATGTAAAAACTATTAATTTCACATCAATAGGTTATATAAATAAAGATAAAGTAGGAAATATAAAAATAAAAAGACATAAAGAAAAGGTAAGAAGGATATAATTATGAGAGTATCATTTTTTGGAAAAGGTGGAAGTGGTAAAACAACTGTATCTTCTTCTTTTATAAGTTATTTATTAAAAAAGAAAGAAAATGTTTTAGCAATAGATGCAGATATGAATGTTCATTTAGCTAAAGTTTTTGATATGCCAGTAAATATTATAAGTAAAGAAAATGAAGAAATAGTAAAATATTTAGAACCTAATAGAAACATTCCAATAATAGGAACAACACCTCCTATTAAAGATTCAAAATTTATTAAAGTATCAAAAGAAGATAGTTTTTTAAAAAAATATGCAACATTTAAAGATAATTTGATGTTATTAACAGTTGGAACATATACTTTAGAAAATGTAGGATCAGATTGTTATCATAGTAAACTTAATACATTAGAACTTATATATCATCGTTTACTTGATGCAAATAAAGATTATGTTGTTACAGATTCAACAGCGGGAATAGATAGTCTAGGTACATCTTTATTTTTTGTATCAGATATTAATGTTTTTATAGTTGAACCAACTAAAAAAGGTATTTCAGTATATAAAGATTTTAATGATATAGCTAGTAAATTAGGTATTAAAACTTATGTAATTGGAAATAAAGTAACAGATAAAGAAGATGAAGACTTTTTAATAAAAGAAGTTGGAAAAGAAAATATTTTAGGATTTATTAAATCTTCTAAAAACTTAAGAAAATATGAACAAGGTGAAAAAGAATACTTTGATGAATTTATAAATGAAAATAAAGATGTTTATGAAAATTTAATATCTGTTATGAAAAATACACCAAGAGATTGGAAAATATATTATGAAAGATTAAAGAAGGTTTATATAGCAGCGTGTTTAGATTGGTATTCAGAATATTATAAAGAAGATTTAACTAAATATATTGATCAAGATTTTTCTTATGAAGAAGTAGAGGTTTAAATGATAAGCTTTACAGCAAAAAAAGATGATAAAACAAAAAGATTTATAGAACAAATAAAAAATTTAAAAACTATTTTAAATAGTTTTTCTTCACCTTGTAATATAATTTTTCCAGACAGTTTAGAAACTAATGTTAAAACTATAGAAAGTGTATTAAAAAAACATAATTTGTTATATAAAATCTTTTATGCACATAAATGTAATAAATCTATATCTATAGTAAAAGAAGCTGCTTTATTAAATATTAACTGTGATGTAGCAAATGTTCACGAATTAAGAAGAGCTTTAATATCTGGTTTTTCTGGAGATAGAATAGAAGCAACTGGACCTAAAAATAAAGAATTTTTGATTTTAGCAATAGAACAAAATGTTACGATTAATGTAGATAATTTAGATGAATTAAATATTATATTAGAATTAAATAAAAAGATAAAAAAGAAAAAGATAAATGTGTTATTAAGAATATCTTCTTTTTTTAAAAACTATGCTATTGAAAAGTTAACTAGATTTGGAATGAGTTATGAAGATATATTAGAAGCATTAAATTTAATCAAAGAAAACTCATCTTTAAATCTACTAGGATTTTCTTTTCATGTAGATACAGTAAAAAATAGTGAAAAAATAACAGCTTTTACAACAGCTTTAAAACTAATTACAAAATCAATAGAAATGGGACTTAATCCTAGAGTAATAGATATTGGTGGGGGATTTAAAATAAATTATATTGAAAGTGAAGAAGAATGGAATAGTTCTATAACAAAATTAAAAGAATCATTTTTAACTTTTGATTCATTAACATGGAACAATGAAACATTTGGAATGGGTATAAAAAATAATACTTTATCTGGAAATTTAAATATTTATAATTTTTATAATGAAGAAAAAGCATTAGAAGATTTAGATTTGTTTTTATCTACTAAAATAGATGAATTTCAAAATCAAACAGTCGCTGACATTTTGCTTGAAAATATGATAACTTTATATGTTGAACCAGGTAAATCATTACTTGATAATTTAGGTATAACTATAGCAAAAGTTAATTTTATAAAACATGTAAAAGACGATACATTAATAGGTCTTGATATGAGAAGAAACGATTTGGTTATGGTTGATAGTGAAGTGTTTTTAGACCCACTAGTTATAAGTGAAGAAAAAGAGTTAGAAGAAAAAAAAGGAGTATATTTTGTAGGTAATCTTTGTTTAGAAGGTGACTTGATATATAAAAGAAAAGTATTTTTAAAACAGATACCTAAAGAAGGAGATTTAGTTATTTTCTTTAATACAGCTGGATATTTTATGGACTTTAATTATCTAGATCAAGATTTTTCTGTTACAAATAAAGTAGCGGCTATAGAAAAAGATAATACATTTATCTTTTATAAAGATGAAGAATATAATCCAATAATTAGTAAGGAGTAAAAATGGTATATAAAAGTGTGATAGATTTAATTGGTAATACACCACTTGTTGAAATATCAAAAGATATTCATAAAATTAAAAACGTTAATTTGTATGCTAAACTAGAAATTTATAATCCGTTTGGATCAGTAAAAGATAGAACTGCATATGCTATGTTAAAAGATCATTTAGAAGATATAAAAAATAAAAATATGACAGTTATAGAATCTTCAAGTGGTAATACAGCAAAAGCATTAAATGTTTTATGTAATATAAATGGTATAGCTTTTGAAACGGTAACTAATAGAATAAAAATACCTGAAGTTAAAGAAATACTTAAAACTTTTGGAGCTAATATTTTGGAATTACCTGGTTTATCAGAATGTCCTGATCCAAGTGATCCAAATGATGCATTAAAAATAATATCGAAAATGAATATAGCTAATCCTGGTAAATATTTTTATCCAGATCAATATACTAATCCTAATAATCCATCTATTCATTATCATACTACCGGAAAAGAAATATGGGATGATTTGGGAAAAGTTGATTATTTTTTTGGAACATTAGGTACAGCAGGATCTAGTGGTGGAATAGTAAAATATATAAAAGAAAAAAATGCTAACTTAAAAGCATATGGTATAGTTGGTGAAAAAGGAGATTTCATTCCAGGGATTAGAAATATGGATGAAATGTTTGAAGTTGGTAACTTTGATTTAAGTTTATATGATGAAATAGTTCATGTTACTACTAATGAAGCACTAGATTCTATGTTTACTTTAGTAAATAAATGTGGAATACTTGGAGGACCTACTAGTGGAGCATGTTTAGCCGGAACACTTAAATATTTAAATAAAATAAAAGATAGTTTAACAGAAGAAATAAATGTCGTAATAGTAGTTTGTGATAGAATTGAACATTATATGTCTTATATTAAGAAAAGAAGACCAGAACTTTTTTATGAAGAGAAAAAAGATAATATTTATAATTTAACAGAAGAAGATAATAAATATTTAAAACAAGTTAAGGTAGAAGATCTTGATGAGTTTATTAATAAAGAAAAACCATTAATAATAGATCTAAGAGGTAACTTAGCATATAGAAATTCTCATGTAAAAGGATCTATGAATATTTTAGAATCAATATTTTTAGATGTTATAGATAATGCTATAGTTTTTGATAAAGATAAAGTTGTTTTACTTATATGTCCTACAGGTAAAAAGTCAGATAAACTTTCAATTTTGTTAAATAAAAAACAGATGAATGTATATAGTTTAGAAGGTGGTATGGTAGAGATTGTAAATAATGATTATCCATTAGAAAGAATTTCAAATTATGAATAGAGAAGATTTTTTATATTTTGAAAATAATAGAGAAACTATATATTTTGATAATGCTGCAACAAGTTTAAAACCTAAAGTTGTAGTAGATAAAATATCTGAATATTATAATAAAAATTCTTATAATATTAATAGAGGTACATATAAAGGCGCTAATTTAATATCAAAAGAAGTAGAAGAAACAAAAGAAATAGTTAAAGAATTTATAAATGCAGAAAGTAAAGAAAACATCTTTTTTACAAGTGGAGCAACAGCTTCTTCAAAAATATTAAGCGAAATATTTGATAGTATTTTAACAGAAGAAGATGAAATATTACTTTCAAAAAATGATCATATATCTACAATAAAACCTTTTATTGATAAGTTTTCTAATATAAAAGAAATATTGATAGATAAAAATATAGATTATGACGAAGAAGATTTATATAAAAAATTAAATAAAAATACTAAATTAGTAATACTTACATATATTCATAATTTATATGGTTATGATATGGGACTTAGTTATATAATTCCTAAGATTAGAGAAAAAACAGATGCATTTATTATAGTAGATATATCTCAAGCAGTTGGACATTTAAATATTGATTTAAAAAAATTAGATGCTGATGCATTATATTTTTCAGGACATAAAATGTTTAGTGAAACTGGTATAGGTGTTTTATATATGAATGATAGATTAAAGTCTTTATCAAACTATGATTTTTCTTTAGGTACACCTAATATAAGTGGAATACTTTCATTAAAAGAAGCTATTAAATATATTAATAATATAGGTATTTTAAATATAGAAAAATATGTTAGAGATTTAACTTTATATTTAAAAGACAAATTAGAAGATATAGAAGAAATAGATGATGATATGGGAATTATGAGAATAAGTTGTAGACTTGGATATGGAATTATAAGTTTTAAAATAAAAAACTTAGATGAAAGAGAAGTTGCAAGTGTTTTATCTGATTATAATATTTATCTTAGAAGTGGTAATCAATGTAATTACAATAAAGAAAGTTATTTAAGAGTAAGCTTACATTTTTATAATACAAAAGAAGAAATAGATAGATTTATTACTATATTAAAAAATATTGTTAAAGAAAGAGTATGATATGAAAGATACTAAACAAAGAAATTATATTTTAGAGGTATTAAATAGTTATAATAAAAGTTTATATGTAGAAGAAATATGTGATTTAGTAAATGAAAAATCTAAAACTAAAGTAGCATTATCTACAATTTATAGAAATGTTAATAAACTTTTAGAAAAAGAAATGATTATAAAAACATTTGATAAGTCTGGAAAAGCTATGTATATAAAAAGTCATAAACATAGTCATGAATTTAAGTGTAGTAAGTGTCATAAGATAATAACTTTAGATATTTGTCCTTATGCTATAATAGAAGAAAATTTAAAAAACAATGGATTAACTGTAGAAGAAACAAAAATAAAAGTAAGATGTAGTTCTTGTAAAGAATAGCATTACTTTTATTTTTATTATATAATCTATATATTAAAGAAAGAGTGTTAATATGGAAAAAAGAGATATTTTTATAGGTGGAGCATGGCCTTATGCAAATTATTATTTACATGTAGGACATCTAGCAGCTCTACTTCCAGGAGATATAATTGCTAAATATTATAGAGAATGTAAAGATAATGTTATTTATGTATCAGGATCTGATTGTCATGGTACTCCAATAACTGAAAGAGCTAGAAAAGAAAATACTACTCCTTTAAAAATAGCGACATTATATCATGATGAATTTGTAAAAACTTTTAAAAATTTAGGGTTTGAATATGATTTATATACTGCTACTATGTCAGAAGATCATAAAAAATATATTGAAGAATTTTTTAAGAAAATAAAAGAAAATGGATATCTTTTTGAAAAAGAAGAGGATGAAGATTATTGTATTCATTGTAATAAATTTTTATCTGATAGAGAAATTATAGGAATATGTCCACATTGTGGTGGAACAAGTACAGGAGATCAATGTGAAGTATGTGGTACATCTTTAGATAGTAAAGATTTACTTGATAAACATTGTAAAATTTGTTCTAATCCTACAACTCTTAGAAAAAATAAACATTTATATTTTAAACTTCCTGAATTTAAAGAAGAATTACAAAATTTAATAAATAAAAACAAAGATAAATGGAGAAAAAATGCTATTGGTGAAGCTCAAAAATATATAGATATGGGACTTGTTAATAGAGCAGCTACAAGACAACTTGATTGGGGAGTAAACGTACCAGTAGAAGGATATGAAGATAAGAGAATATATGTATGGCTTGAAGCAGTTTTAGGATATTTATCAGCTGGAGAAAAGGTAGCAAAAGATAAAAATATAGATTTTGATTTATTTATGGATGATAATAACAAAAATTTAACTACTTATTATGTACATGGTAAAGATAATATTCCTTTTCATACAACAATATATCCACCTTTAATACTTGCTAGTAAAAAGAATTATAGATTACCAGATTATATAGTTTCATCAGCTTATGTTAATTTAAATAACGATAAGATGAGTAAATCAAAAGGTAATTTAATAACTGCAAATGAACTATTAGAAAAATTTGATAGTGATACAATTAGATTTTATTTTTCTTATAAAGGTCCTGAAACTAACGATATGAATTGTTCTATGGAAGATATAATTCAAACACACAATAAGTTTTTAGTAGGTATGTTAGGTAATTTTATCAATAGAAATTTATCTTTTATTAATAAAAAATTTGATGGAGTTATAAAAGAAAGTACCGTAGATGAAGAAACAGTAAATATTACAAAAGAAGTTTATAAATCTGTAGCAGAAAGTTTTGAAAAAGCAGAAATAAGAAATGCAGTACAAAAAATCGTAGATTATATATCATATGCTAATAAATATTATGATAGTAATGAACCTTGGTTAAGAGTAAAAGATAATATAGATGAGTTTAATAAGATAACATATACATGTATATATATTATGGCTAATTTAGCTAATTTAATTTATCCAATATTACCAAAAGCATCAAAGAAGATAAAAGAAATGTTAAGTTTTGAAGATTTAAAATGGGAAGAAGAAAAACTATCTGGTGATTATCATATAAAAAACTTAGATATTTTATATAATAGAATAGAAGAAAAAAATACTTAAATAAGTATTTTTTTTAATGGTATAATACATATATGGAATATTATTTAAAAGATAAAAAAGTAAATTTAATAATAAATAAAAAGTTTAGTAAAAATGGTTTAACTTTAAAAGTAGATAAAGATTTAAATTTAGTAGTAAACTGTAATTTTTTTATGAATCAAAAATATATTTATGAATTTATAGATAAAAATCAAGATAAAATATTGAAAATGTTAAATTATAAAGAAAAAGAAAATGAATATTATTTTTTAGGTAAAAAATATGAAAAGATAGATAACTATGATCTGTTTTTAAAAAAGAATACTAAAAAATATACAGAAGAAATGATTATGGATATAATTAATAATTTTACTTATCCTTTACCTAAGTTTAGTGTTCGTTATCGTAAGATGACTACTAGATGGGGAGTATGTAATAATAAACTTAAAGTTATTACATTAAATACTTTGCTTATAAAAAAAGATTTAAAATATTTAAATTATGTAATAGTTCATGAATTAAGTCATTTTATTCATCAAAATCATTCAAAAGAATTTTGGAAAGTAGTAGAAGAAAATTGTAAAGATTATAAAAAAATAAGAAAGGAATTAAAAGATGGAAATTATTAAAAGTAGTGATAATAAAAAATATAAATCTTTAAAAAAGTTATTAACTAAAAAAGAAAGAGAAAAAACAAAAACTTTTTTAATAGAAGGTAAAAATATTATAGAAGAAGCTAAAAAACATAATAAAATATTAACTTATATAACTGATGATTTGAACAAAGTTGAAGATAATATATTTTATGTAGATAAAAAATTAAAAGAAAGTTTATCTAGCTTAAAAAATTCTAATGAAGATATAGCTTTAGTAAAATATTTAGATATTAAAGAAGTTAGTAGTGATACTATACTTTTAATAGATGATGTAAGAGATCCATCTAATTTAGGTACTATTTTAAGAACTGCATTAGCTTTTAATATAAAAGATGTAGTTTTAAGTTTAAATACAGTAGATTTATATAATCCTAAAGTTTTAAGATCTAGTGAAGGTGCTATATTTTCTTTAAATATATTAAGAGAAGATTTAATTAATTTTATATCTAAACATAAAGATTATAAGGTTTTATCTACATCTTTAAAAGCTAATGATTTAAAAGCTTTAAAAACAAATAAAAAAATGATAGTAATAGGTAATGAAGGAAAAGGTGTTAGTGAAGAAATTTTAGAAATAAGTGATGATTATTTAAAAATACCTATTAAAAATATCGATTCTTTAAATGTAGCAATAGCTACTTCGATAATTTTATTTGAAAATAGTAAGTAAAAAACTTTTATGATAAAATTAAAATAGGTGAAATATGAAAAAAGATAATTTTTTACAAGGTGCTTTTATTGCAACTCTTGCTATAGTTGTTGCAAAAGTTTTAGGAATAATATATGTTGTTCCTTTTAATCGTGCAGTTGGAACACTAGGTGGAGCACTTTATGGATACGCATATAGTATATATACGATATTTTTAAGTTTATCTACAGCAGGTATTCCTTTTGCAGTAAGTAAAATGGTTAGTGAATATTCTGAATTAGGATATGTTAAATCTAAAGAAAAAGCATTGAAAATAGCTTGTTTAACTTTGGGAATTTTAGGAATAGCATCTTTTTTATTCTTAATTATTTTAGCTCCATTTATTGCTTCTTTTATAGTTGCAGGTAAAAGTGGAGGTAATTCATTAGAAGATATTACTTTTGTAATTAGAGTTATTTCTTTTTCTATTTTAATAGTACCTATTATGAGTGTTTATAGAGGTTATTTTCAAGGACATAAATACATTAAAGCTACTTCTTATTCAACTATTATAGAGCAAGTTATTAGAGTAGGTATAATTATAATTATTAGTTCTATAGCTATTCTTATACCAAATATTAAATATAAAGAAACTGTATCTGTTGCTTTACTTGCAGCAAGTCTTGGAGCACTTATATCTTTGTTATATTTATATATAAAAAGTATTAAATATAAAAAAGAATTTAATAAGATAAACCCTGAAATAATAGAACCTAATATTAGTAATAAACAAATATTTTATAAGTTATGGGGATATGCAGTACCATTCATTGTTTTAAATGTATGTAAGTCAGTTTATACCTCGATAGATGTTTTCTTACTTCCAAGAATGTTACCAGAAATGTTTAATTATACTAAAGAAAATGCTGAAATAGTATCTTCAGTTTTATCTACATGGGGATTTAAGCTTAATATGATAGTTGTATCTATTGCAACAGGTATTATGACTTCTTTAGTACCTAATATATCTAGTAGTTTAGCAACTAAAAATTATGAAAATATAAGAAATAAAGTTAATCAATCTTTAGAAATATTGATATTCTTTTCTATTCCTATGACTTTTGCTTTAGCGTTTTTAGTAACTCCAGTATGGAATATTTTTTATAAAAACAATACTTTAGCAATAAATGTATATTTGATATATATATTTACTATTATCTTTAATGTTGTATTTACGACGACATCATTAATTATTCAAACTTTAGGTCATAATAAAGTTATGTTAAAAGCTTTATTATTTGGATTTTTAACTAAATTAATATTTCATATACCTCTTATGAAAACATTTTATTCAATATCACTTCCACCATATATTGGAGCAATATTATCTACTATGTTAGGATTTGCTGTTTGTTCTTATATTTGTTTAAAATTTTTAAAAGAAGAATATAATATAAATTATAAAGATACTTATATAGTTCTTGTTTGTGTTTTATTTGCAACACTTATTATGTTACTTGCTATGTTAATCTTAAAAATCTTTATACCAGTATCAGTAACTCTTAAAGCTCGTGCAATAATGACAGTTATCATTTATACTATAGTAGGTGCTATAGCGTTCTTTCTTGGTATTAAAAATACTAAAGCATTTGTTTTAATACTTGGAAAAGATAAGTATCGAAAAATAAAAAATAAATTTAAAAATATTTTATAGGAGAAATAATGAAAAAAATAATAACTTTATTGATCTTGATAAGTTTTTGTACTGGATGTAGTATTTATGAAACTAAAGATATGAAAATAAGTCAGTTAGAAGAGATATTTTTAGTAAAAGAAAATAGATACAATCAAAGTTTTAGTGGATATAGATATTATTTACCTGTGGGGATAAAAAATTCTAAAAAAGTCGAAAATACTTTTAAATTATCATATAAAAACACTTATATTTATCTATATGTTGATTTAATAAGTTATTTAAATAAACCAGAAATTAAATATAAACCTAATTCATCGACATTTTACAGTAAAAAACTTAAAAATGGTTTTTTAGAAATAAAAAAATTAGAAAATAATGAATATTCTTATATAATAGTATATAATTATGGAAGAATAGAAGGTGTAGTTGAAAGTAAAAATCTTAACGATGCACTTAGTAATTCTATGATGATTTTATCAAGTATTAAATATAATGATAAGTTATTAAATAATGTATATAAGAAAGATAATGAAAGAGCAAAAAATTTTGATTTAAATAATACGCATCAAATAGTAAATGAAGAAGAGAAAAAAAGAAAAAGTGAAGACGATTTAAATTTGAATTTTAAATAGTGTGGAGGAAATATGTCGATTTTTAATAAAATTAAAAGTACATTTTTTGAGGAAGTTGAAGATAACGAAGTAGAAGAAACTAGAAAAACAGAAGAAAAAATATCATATGAAACATTTAAACCAAAAGAAGAAATAGAAGAAAAAGAAGATAATAACAGAAATTTAAAAAGAGCAGAATTTACTCTTTATGAAGATGAAACAGAAGATGATTTTGCTGTTGCTAAAACGCAGTCTTTTGTAGTAGTTCCAATGGAAGAAAAAGAACAACAACCAGTTAAACAATATGAAAGATTTAAAGATTTTGAAAGATTTGAACAACCTAAAAAAGAAGAATTGGAATTTAAAGTTTCTAAAGAAATACTAGAACCAACTCCTGTAAAAAAAGAAGAAGTTGTAAAAAGAGTTGATGAAACTAGACCTTTTAGACCTAGTTCTATAGTATCTCCAGTATTTGGAATAATAGATAAGAATCCTTTAAAAAAATATGAAGCACCTAAAGTTAAAAATGAAAAAGATAAAATTTTAGATGGTATAAGAACTTATGTTACTCCAATGGGAATTAAAACAGTAGCAGTAAAAGATGAAAAAGAAAATAAAGAAGTTAAAAAAGAAGAAAATATAGTTGATTTAAAAGAAGAAGCAGTACCAAATGTTAAAAATGTTACTATAGAAGATGCTAGTGACTATTATAACGATTTAGGTTTAGAATATAATGTTAATTATAAGGATAATAGAGTTTCTTCTTTAGATGAATTTAGTGATGATGAAGAAATAGAAGTAAGAAAAGAAGAAAAAGCTAAAACAACTAGAATATTACAAGAAGAAAGTGATAAAAATAAGAAAAATCAAGATTCAACTGATGAAGAAGATTTATTTAATTTAATTGAATCAATGTATGAAAAAGATAACTAATTATGTAATTATAATTAGTTTTTTTTATAAAGTTGTAAAAAGTATTGATATATATATATATATATATATATATATAATAGAAAGTAGAAAGGAGGAATGTAAAATGAAGAAAATATTTGGTATTTTTATGACTTTACTTCTAACTATGACTTTAACAGCTTGTACTACAACTGAAACTAAAAAAGAAGGTCCAAAAGAACTAGGCATAAACGATACTATTGACGTTAAAGGTGTAAAATTAAAGATAAATTCTGTAGAAAGAAAATCAGAAGATTGTATTTTAAAACTTGGTGAAGAATGTACATCAAAAAATCTTCCTAAAAAAGGAGAATTTTTAGTATTTAATATTACAATTACTAATAATAGTGATGAAGATTTTAGTAGTTCATCTATTCTATCTTACGAATTAAAAGATAAAGATGGTAATAAAGGTGAACAACAAATAATTTCATCATATTCACCAACTACATTAGATGGTACAATTCTAAAAAATGATAAACTTACAGGTAATATAGTTTATGACGTTAATAAGAGTGATAGTTATGGTTTTTACTTTAGATATGATTTGTTAAGTAAACCAATAAAGATTACAATCAAGAATACAGATATAAAATAGGAGGATTTATGAAAAAATTTTTTGATGGAAGAAGTAAAGTTTTATTTGTTTCTACAATAGTAGCATTTTTATATACAATATATTTAATCGCTTATGTATCATCAGCAATGAGTTCTGCAAAAGATTCTGCTGAAGCTTTAGGTGTTGGAATAGCAGCAGCGTTATTAACACCTCATATGATAATGTTAGCTATTGGAACACTTTTTTCTTTTATAGCTTTATTGACTAAGAAAAGTTGGGCAGCACTTGTTGCAATGATTTTATTTATAATTGGAGCAATAGTATTTTTATTATATATTATGTTTACATTGCCTATAATAATACTTTCAATATTTGGATATACAAATCAACGAAAATTAGTAGATAATAAATAATTAAAATTAGCTGACATAGCTAATTTTTTTATTACTTGCACTACTTTATAAAAAAGTTTACAATTAAGATGTTAAAAGGAGATTATAATGGAAAAATATATAATAATCTTCTCTTTAATAGTAAGCTTATTATTATTACTAATTTTAGTTATATCAATTGTAAAAAATAATTCTAAAAAAGCTAAAGAAGAATATAGCAAATTAATAAAAGAAGGGGAAAAATTAAAAAGAGAATTAATATTTGAAGCTAAAGAAGAAGTACATAATTTAAAATTAGAAGCAGAAAAGGAAGTTCAAGAAAAGAAAAGAGAGTCTAAAGAAATAGAAGAAAGACTTTTACAAAGAGAAAAAAATATAGATAGAAGAGATGAACTTCTACAAAAAAGAGAAGAATTAGTAGAAGAAAAAGATCAAAAGATTACTGAAAAGCAATTAGCTTTACAAGAAGAATATTTTAAAATAGATGATTTGAAAGAAGAACAACTTAAAGAGTTATCAAATATTTCAAAACTAACAAAAGAAGAAGCAAGAGAAAAAATACTTGATAGGGTAGAAAAAGAAATAGATAATGAAATAGCAGAACTTATAAAAGAAAAAGAAGAAGAAGCTACACTTAATGTAGATAAAAAAGCAAAAGAGATGTTAGTTCAAGCTATGTCTAAATATTCTGCTAGTGTTACTAATGAAAAAACTATAACTGTAGTTAATTTACCAAATGATGATATGAAAGGTAGATTAATTGGAAGAGAAGGAAGAAATATTAGAACACTTGAGGCAATAACTGGAGTAGATCTTATTATAGATGATACACCTGAAGTTATCGTTTTATCATCGTTTGACATATATAGAAGAGAAATAGCAAGAGAAGTGTTAGATATATTACTTCAAGATGGAAGAATACATCCAGCTAGAATAGAAGAAGTGTATGATACTGTATCTAAAGAAATGCAGTTAAAATTAATGGAATATGGTAATCAAGCACTATTTGAACTAGGTATTAATAAAATGAGTAAAGAACTAATTGAAAAATTAGGTAAACTACATTTTAGAACTAGTTTTGGTCAAAATGCTTTAAGACATTCTATTGAAGTTGCTCATTTATCTGGTTTACTTGCAGCAGAACTTGGAGAAAATATTAACTTAGCTAAAAGAGCAGGACTTTTACATGATATAGGAAAAGCAGTAGATCACGATATGGAAGGAAGTCATGTAGAACTTGGTATAGAACTTGCTAAGAAATATAATGAACCAGAGGTAGTAATAAATGCTATAGCATCTCACCACGGCGAAGTAGCAGCAACTAGTGTTATATCTTCACTTGTTGCAGTAGCAGATTCTATCTCAGCATCTCGTCCTGGAGCAAGAAGTGATACATTAGAAAATTATATAAAGAGACTAGAAGAGTTAGAAAATATAGCTAAGAATATGGATGGTGTTGAAAAAGCATATGCAGTCCAAGCAGGAAGAGAAATTAGAGTTATAGTTAAACCTGAAAAAATAAATGATTCTAAATTACCTAAACTTGCAAGAGATATAAAGAAAGATATTGAAGCTAATCTACAATATCCAGGAACTATAAAAATAACAGTTATAAGAGAAACAAGAATACAGGAAGAAGCTAAATAATGAGACTTAGAAATGTAAAAAATAAGGAGATTTTAGATAAATCTCCTTATATAATTAGTGAACCATTTTTATTTAAAGGAAGATGGAAAGAAGTATTTAATAATGATAATCCAATACATTTAGAAATCGGTATGGGAAAAGGTCAATTTTTAATAAATATGGCGATAAATAATCCTAATATTAATTTTATAGGTATTGAAAAATTTGATAGTGTTATGGTTAGAACATTAGAGAAAATTGCTAATTATGAACTTAATAATATAAAAGTAATAAAAATAGATGCAAGTGATATATTAGATGTGTTTGACAATGAAATATCTAAAATATATTTAAATTTTTCTGATCCATGGCCAAAGAGACGACACGCTAAAAAAAGATTAACCAGCGAAGTGTTTTTAGAAAAGTATGAACAACTTGGATCTTTAGATATTGAACAAAAAACAGATAATAGAAAGTTATTTGAATATTCATTACAAAGTTTTGTGAATAATGGTTATAAAATATTAGATTTATCTTTAGATTTACATAGTGATAAAGAAAATATAATAACTACTGAATATGAAGATAAATTTACTAAAAGAAATCAAGTGATATATTATGTTAATGTAAAAAAATAAAACATGGTTTTAATGATTAAAATTAATGCCTTGTTTTTTTTAATATATTTGATTTTAACTATGTTTTTAAACTTGTTTAATATATGTGTTAAAATATTGATATAAGAGGTGTATATGATAGATTATAATATTTCATTTCCAGTAGGTATAATAGATGTTTTATGGGATTATGATGATTTTGATACTTTATATAAAGTTTTTTTGAATTTAATATAAAAATAGAAAATAATGGAAAATTTGAGTTTGTAAACAAATTTTATTTTTTAGATCATGATTTATGTGTAAAAGAAGAAGAGATTTTTTCTAATGAATTATCTGTTTTGCTTCTAGATTATAATGAAAAAATTAAAATAAAACTTTGTGGAAATATATTATTCTTAAATAAAAAACAATATGAACAATTAAATAATTTTATATTGAAAAAGTCTGAAAAATATAAATTTAAAGTAAAATATGAAAATAAATCTCAAGTAAAATAAAAATACCAAATAATTACTATTTGGTATTTTTTTATTTATTTATATCTATAATAACTGGTACGATTATAGGTCTTCTATCAGTTTTATTGCTTATATATGGATATAAATCTGATACTAGTTTATTTTTAATATCTGAAATATTAGCACTTTCGTTTAATGTAGTTAATATTGAATCTTTTGCAATTTTTTCTATTTCTTTTAATAAAGATTCACTTTCATTAATCATTACAAATCCTCTTGTTGTAATATTAGGATTAGTTAATAATTGTTTATTTTTAGTAGAAATATTAGCTATAACTATTAATATTCCATCACTTGACATAACATTTCTATCTTTTAAAACAACTCCATTTACTTCTTGTAATTTAGAATTATCTACATATATTGGATTAACATTTATTTTAGGTCCATAACTTACATTACCTTTATCTAAAATTAATGTTTTACCATTTTCTAAGATAAATGTATTTTCAACTGGTACTCCACAAGCATGAGCAAGTTTAGTGTGTTGTTTTAACATTCTATATTCTCCATGAAGTGGTGCAAAGAATTTAGGACTTATTAAAGTTAACATAAGTTTTAATTCTTCTTGACTAGCATGACCTGATGTATGGATTTTAAAATCATCTTTAGTTATTACTTTAACACCTTGTAAACATAGTTTATTAATTGTACTATTAATTGCTCTAGCATTTCCTGGTATAGCAGAAGATGAGAAGATGATTATATCATCTGGAAGTAATTTTATTTGTTTATGAGTTCCTTTTGCTATTCTAGAAAGAGCAGCTAAAGGTTCTCCTTGAGTTCCTGTACAAAGAATTACTAAATCTTTTTGATTAATTGTACTAACTTCTTCTTTCTTAACAAATATTTCTGGGTGATTAATATAATGACCCTTTAAAGAAATATTTATATTGTTTTCCATACTTCTTCCAAAAAGAACTACTTTTTTATTAAATTTATAACATGTTTCAACAATATGTTTTAAACGATATATATTACTTGCAAATGTTGCAATAATTAATCTTCTGTTTTTATATTTAGAAAATATTTCATTTAATGTGTTATCTACAACTGCTTCACTAAGAGAAAATCCTGGTACTAAAGCATTTGTAGAATCACTTACTAGTAAAGTAACTCCTCTTTTTGATAGCTCTATCATTTTATCAAAATCAGCTTTAGGTCCAATTGGAGTTAAGTCAAACTTAAAGTCTCCAGTAGTTACAATTATACCGTTAGATGTAGTTACTGCTATACCAAAAGAGTCTGGTACAGAGTGATTAACTGTAAAAAATTCTATAGTAAAGTTTTTTGTTTTAAATTTAGAATCTTTATCAAATACAATTATATTATCGTATTTAATATTATGGTCTTTTAATTTTAATTCTATTAATTCTTTTGCTTGATTAGGTGCATATATTACCGGTATATTAACATAATTTACTAAAAATGGTACTGCACCAATATGATCTTCATGACCATGTGTTATTACTAATGCTTTTATTTTCTTTTCGTTTTCTTTTAGATAGTTTATATCTCCAATTATATAATCTATTCCTAAAGATGATTCTTCTGGAAATATACTACCTGAATCTAAAATAATTAATTCGTCGTTTTCTTCTACGACATACATGTTTTTTCCTACTTCACCAAGTCCACCTAAGGCAAAGTATTTTGTTACGTTTTTATTCATTTTTCCTCCTTTTATTATCACATAAAAAAGAATGTGCTTCTTTTTTGATTTTTAAACTAAATTATAAAGTTAAAAGACTAACTAATTATAACATAATGAGAAAAAAATTCAAATATTAAAAAAGATTAAACTTTTTAAAGTTTAATCTTCTTTTTTAAATAATTCTTTTAATAAAGATATTCCTTTTATTCTTGTTCCATAGTTCATTATTACTTTTTTATATAATACTGATGAGAAGTAAGCAATTATTATAGTTGATATCAACAATACTAACATAGGAAGTAGAGTATCTATTAAAGATAGCTTTCTAGATAGTAAATTCATCGTATTAATAAATGGTGAAGATAGAGGTAAATAAGTTGCTACAGTATTTAATAAACCTTTAGAGTTACTAGAAAATATAGATAGATAAAATCCAATCATCAACAATAATGAAAATGGAGTTTGTGCTTGTTGTATTTCTTCTTGTTTTGTAACAGTTGCACCTACACATGCTATTAAAAATGCATATAATAAGAATCCAAATATGAAATAATATAAGAATCCTAATATAATAATAGGTGATAAGTTAATATTAAGAAGTAACATATTCATATATTCTTTAGGTAAAAATACTTGTGAAGATATAATAGCAGTTACTATTAATATAGACATTTGTAATATTCCAGTAAGACCAACACCTATAACCTTACCAACTATAATATTAAGTGGTGAAGTAGAAGTAAGTAGTGTTTCTACAACTTTATTAGTTTTTTCAGTAGTAATACTTGAACCTACTGCTATAGAATAAAATAATACTATATAAAAGATAAATACCATACCAAACATTGCAATATTAGTGTTTTTGTTTATATCACCAGCTTCTTTTACTGTTTCTTCTCTTATAAAGTAAATATCTTTTGATAATATCTCTTTTTCGTTATCATTTATATTAAGTTTATTAATAAGATATCTTTTATAAGAACTATTTATATATTGATTTATATCACTGTTTTCAAAAGATAATCTATTATTATTACTTTTTAAATTAGAAATAGTTAGATTCTTTAAATCAGTATTTTTTACGATATAAACAATACTATTCTTATCATTAACATCTTTACTTAATTTATTTATATCAGCTTTTTCATTTAATATTACAAATTTATAATATTGATGTTTATTAAGATCTTCTTTTATAATGTTTAAAACTTTATTTTCATCATATATGTATATAGTTTCTTTTTCTGTAGTTTTAGGTTTATTACCTTCATTTTTATTAAAATAACGACTTATATTTGGAATATTAAAAAATATTACTATAAGTGCTACTAAGAATAAAGTAGTTAGTTTATAAGCTTTATTTTTAGTTAATTCTTTAAAAGTAAATTTAATAACATTAATCATTTTCTTTACCTCCAACTGTAGATATAAATATATCATTTAAATTAGGTTTTAATATTTCAAATTTAATCACTTGATCATTATCATCTAATAGTTTTAAAAGTTTATAAGCATCATCTTTATTTTTAATACTTAGTGTGTAACTACTACCAACTTTATTTATTATATCTAGTTTAGCTTTTTTAATTTTTTCATCAATATCTTTAATTGTTACAACTTCTAGTTTAGAATCAGAATATTCGTTCTTAATATTTATTAAATTACCTTTAAGTTTTGTTATACCTCTATCAAGTATTAAAATATCAGTACAAAATTCTTCAACTATAGACATTTGATGTGAAGATAACACGATTATTTTATCTTTCTTTTTCTTCTTTATAAGATCTGCTACTAATAAAGAGTTAACAGGATCTAAACCAGAAAACGGTTCATCTAAAATAATAAGTTCTGGATCATTTTGAAACGCTATTAAGATTTGAACTTTTTGTTGATTACCTTTTGATAATTTTTCAGCTTCCATATTTAAATATTCTTCAACTTTTAATATTTTAGCAAGTTCGTTTATTTCTTTTAATGCTTTATCTTTTGGCATATTTTTTAATGCTGCAAAATATAACAATTGATCTATTACTTTAGTTTTTGGATAAAGTCCCCTTTCTTCAGGTAAATATCCAAAGTTAACTGACTTTCTTGATACTTCTTGATCATTATAGGTAACTTTACCATCACTTTTATTTAAAATCCCCAAGATAATTCTAATAGTAGTAGATTTACCAGCACCGTTAGATCCTAGTAAACCAAAACAGTCTCCCTTTTTTAAATTAAAACTTATTTTGTTAAGAACTGTTTTATTACCATATTTTTTAGAAACTTGTTCTACTTTTAACATAAAAATTCCTCCAATTTAATTGTATACTTTTATATCTTCATTGTATATAATTTTAATTGGAAGATAAGGAGATAAAATGATAGATGTATTAGTAATAGGAGGAGGACCAGCTGGAGTATCAGCTGCAGTTTATCTAAAAAGATATGGATTTAATGTAAAAGTAATAGAAAAATCTTTAATAGGTGGTAATGTTGTTTTTACTAATAGAGTAGATAATTATTTAGGAATATATGATGAAACTGGTTTAAATTTATCAAATAAGTTTAAAGAACATCTTAAATTTTTAGATATAGAAATTATAAATGATGAAGTTATCAATGTAGAAAAAAACGAAAACTTTAAACTAGAGCTAAAAAATGGGACTTTAGAAAGTAAGTATTTGGTAATTGCTAGTGGAAGAACATTTAGAAGATTAGGTCTTTTAAACGAAGAAAAATATGTTGGAAGAGGAATTTCATTTTGTGCAACATGTGATGGACCAATGGCTAAAAATAGAAGTGTCGTAGTAGTAGGTGGAGGTAACTCTGCATTTGAAGAAACTCTTCACTTAGCAAAATATGCAAAAGATATAACTATTTTAGTAAGAGATGAAATAAGAGCAGATAAAATTTTAGTAGATAAAGTTAAAGAATTAGATAATGTAACAATTTCTTTAGGGGAAGAAATATTAGAATATAAGGGAGATAATTATTTAATATCTATAGTTACAAACAAAAGAGAATTAAATGTAGATATAGTATTTTTATATGTAGGATTAATACCTAAGATAGAATATTTAAAAAATTTAGATTTAAATATTAAGAATAATTATATAGTTGTAGATAAAGATTATAAGACAAATATTGATAAATGTTATGCTGTAGGTGATGTTATAGAAAAGAGAATGTATCAAATTATTAACTCTGCCGCAGAAGGTGCAGAAGCAGCTTTTTCAATAAATAAAGACAATATTTAATTTGCAAAAATAATGTATTTTTGTTATTATTTTAGTAGATTTTAATGATAGTGGGGGAGCTTATGAAAGAATTAGAATATCCTTTTGATGGAGACTACATATTAAAGAAGAAAAAATCGATAAAAAAAGAATTATTAGCAAGAGAAGGTATTAAGTATCTTGAAAAGAAAATTGCTATTTTAGGTGGATCTACTACTAGTGATATTAAATTTATTTTAGAATTATTTTTGTTAAATCAAGGAATAAAACCAACATTTTATGAATCAGAATATAATCAATACTGGCAAGATATAACTTTTGATAATGAAGAGTTAATGGAATTTAAACCAGATATTATATTTATTCATACTACAAATAAAAATATAGTTAATTATCCTTCTTTAACAGATTCTTATGAAGAAGTAGAACACAAGTTAGAGATGGAATATCAAAAATTTGTAGATATGTGGGATCATGCTATTCAAACACATAAATGTGTAATTATTCAAAATAACTTTGATTATCCATATTTTAGATTACTTGGAAATAAAGATGCTACTAGTATTTATGGAAGAACTAATTTTATAACTAGATTAAATTTAAAATTTGCAGAATATGCAGAAAGTCATGAAAATTTTTATATTAATGATATAAATTATGTATCTTCATTATATGGTCTTGATAAATGGTCTAATCAATTTTATTGGTTTATGTATAAATATGCTATGGATATAGCAGCAATACCAAGTTTTTCATATAATTTATCTAATATAATTAAAGCAATATATGGAAAAAATAAGAAAGCTTTTGTACTTGATTTAGATAATACACTATGGGGTGGAATAATTGGAGATGATGGTGTTGAAAACATCGTACTAGGTCAAGAAACAGCTGAAGGAGAAGCATATCAAGAACTACATGAATATTTAAAAATGCATAAAGATTTAGGAGTAATTTTAAATATAAGTAGTAAAAATGAAGAAGAGAATGCTTTACTTGGGTTAAATTCTAAAGATTCTATTTTAAAACCTGAAGACTTTATAGTTATTAAAGCTAATTGGGAACCAAAGAATAAGAGCGTTAATGAAATAGCAAAAGAATTAGATTTAGGTGAGGATTCATTTGTGTTTGTAGATGATAATCCAGCTGAAAGAAATATTATTAATCAATATAATAAGACAGTTGTAACACCTATTATAAATACACCAGATAACACTATTAAGACACTTGATAGAAATGCTTATTTTGAAGTGTTAAAGATAACAAAAGAAGATTTACAAAAAAATGAAATGTATAAACAAAATAGTTTGAGAAACAAGTTTATGTCTAGTTTTGAAGACTATGGAGCATATTTAACATCTCTTAATATGAAAGCTGATATAGAAGGTTTTATACCTATTTATATGGCAAGAATTGCTCAACTTACTAATAAGAGTAATCAATTTAATTTAACTACAAAAAGATATTCACAAAGTGATATTGAAAAAATAGCAGAAGATGAAAATTACATAACTTTATATGGTAGTTTAGAAGATAGTTTTGGGGATAATGGAGTTGTATCTTTAATTATCGGTAAGAAAGAAGAAGATAAATTACATATCGATTTATGGTTAATGAGTTGTAGAGTATTAAAAAGAGATATGGAAAAAGCTATGCTTGATATGTTAGTAGAAAAAGCAAAAGAAGCTAACATAAAAGAAATAATTGGATATTATTATCCAACAGCTAAAAATAAAATGGTAAAAGATTTTTATCAAGATCAAGGATTTACTAAATTAACTGAAGATGAAGAAGGTAATACAACTTGGAGTCTTGATTTAAATAAAGAATATAATAATCAAAATAAATATATAGAAATAAGGAGAAAATAAAAATGACAAGAGAAGAAATATTTAAAGGATTAGATGAAGTTTTTCAAGAAGTTTTCGATGATGAAACAATTCATGTAACTGATAGTACAACAGCAGATGATATAGAAGATTGGGATAGTTTAGAACATATTAATTTAGTAGTAGCTATAGAAAATCATTTTCATGTTAAATTTAATATGGGAGAAGTAACTGCATTTAAAAATGTAGGAGAAATGGTTGATAAAATCATAGAAAAAACTAAATAATATGAATCATTATAAATTTGAAGAAATAAAGATAGAAGATGAAGTTGAATTTTCATATGAAATAACTGAAGATAAGATGAATAAGTTTAAAGATATAACAGGGGATATCAATTACTTACATAATGACCTAGAATATGCAAATAAGAAAGGTTATCCTGAAAGAGTTGTTTATGGAATGTTAACATCTTCTTTTTTATCTACGTTAGCAGGTGTTTATATGCCTGGAGAATATAGTTTAATACACAGTGTTGAAATTAATTATGTAAAACCGGTCTTTTTATCAAGTTCTCCTCTTAAAATAAAGGCAAAAGTTGTGGAAAAAGATGAAAGATTTAAACAAATTACACTTAAGTATTACATAACTGATAAAGATGATAAAAAAGTTTGTCGTGGTAATATGAAGATAGGGTTTTTAAAAGAGGAGTAGATTATGTCGATAGTAACATTTAAATTTTTAATATTTTTATTTGCTAGTGTAATTTTATACTATCTATTACCTAAAAAATATAGATGGATAGAATTACTTATAACTAGTGCAGCATTTATTGTTCTTACAGTAGGGTTTAAATTATTTTTTACTTTAGTCTCTGCAGTAGCAATAACTTATATATTTACTTTCTTAATGGAGAAATTTCCAAAACATAAAAAGAAGTTTTTAATACTTTCTATATTGATGTTAATTGGAATGCTGGGGTTATTTAAGTATATTAATTTTATTCCACTTACATTTAATACATTTGGAAGAATATTTAAAATAAATTTAAATTTTAAATTTATTAATTTAGTAGCACCACTTGGTATATCTTATTATACTTTATCACTTATATCTTATATATTTGATTGTTACTATTCTACAATAACAAGAGAAAAAAATTTCTTTAAAGTATTATTGTTTGGATCATATTATTTAGTATTAATATCAGGTCCAATTACTAGATATAACGAAGTAAAAGATGAATTATTTAATACGAATAAATTAGAATATAAAAATATTTATCAAGGATTTTATAGAGTTATTTATGGTCTTATGAAAAAACTAGTTATTGCTGATGCTTTAGCAGTGATAGTAACTACTATATTTAGTAATTATAAAACATATACAGGATTTTATTTGATTTTTGGAGTAATACTTTATGCTATTCAAATATATAATGATTTTTCTGGTTGTATGGATATAGTAATAGGGGCATCAAAAATGTATGGAGTTAAACTTCCAGAAAACTTTGATAGTCCATATATGTCTAAGAATTTAGGAGAATTTTGGAGAAGATGGCATATATCTTTAGGAAGATTTTTCAAAGATTATGTTATGTATCCATTATTAAAATCAAATTTATTTATTAAAATAAACGATTCCTTCAAATCAAAATTTGGTAAAAAACTTGGTAAGAAATTAACAGTTCTTTTAGCAACATTTATCTTATGGACATTAATTGGTATATGGCATGGAGTTTCATTTAAATATATAGTAGCTTCAGGTCTTCTTCCATGGATATTCTTTGCTGGTGCAGAACTTGGAAGTAATTTACCAGAAAAAATAAATAAAAAATTACATATTAGAACAGAATGCTTTAGTTTTGATCTATTTAGAATGATTAGAACTACTTCGTTTTTATTAGTTGTTTGGTTTGTAGTTTGTAGTCCTTCACTTAGAGAATTAAAGAGTGTTATTAGACATTTATTTATCTTTAGTGATATAGATTTACTTCTAAAATTACCTAAATTTTCAGTAAGTTATATGTTACTTATTGTACTTTTAGTAGATTATTTAAACTATAAAGGTATAAATGTATTTGAAAGATTTGAAAAACAAAATCTAATATTTAGATGGATAGTAATATTCTTCTTTATAACAATTATTTTATTATATGGACACTATGGACCTAATTATAATGCTGCTAACTTTATATATGGAGGATTTTAATGAAAAGACATATTTTAAATATCTTTAAAATTCTAGTGTTTCTAATTGTCTTTATAAATTTTTATATCTTTTTATCAATATTAAAAAAACCAATAAATTATCAATTAGATAATATATCTGGTATATATGCAGAAAGAAAAAATAGTTTAGATATGGTATATATTGGAGGATCAGCGGCGTTTGTTTATTATTCTCCAATCGATGCATATCAAAAATATGGGATAGCTTCATATGATTATGCAGTAGATAGTATTCAAGCAGAAGTTTATCCTACAATGATAAAAGAACTTTTAAAAACACAAAAACCAAAAGTAGTAGTAATAGATGCTAGAGCTTTTCAATATAGAGAAAAAACTCTAGAACCAAATGAAATATCATATAGAGTATTTTTAAGAGGATTTAAATATAATCTTGATAGATTTAATTTAATTAATAAAATAGTACCTAAATATTTAAGACAAGGAACTTTAACATATCACTTAGATTTAGGTTTATATCATACTGAAGAAAGTATTCCATCTTTTAGAAAAACATTTAATATAATGTTTGATAAAAATAAAAATTTAGATAAAGGTTTTTATTTAGTACCTAAAGTTGTGAATATTTATAAATATGATAGAGTTACTAAAGAAGAGCTTAAAATAGCAAGTGAATCAGAAAAAATATTAAATGAACTTTTAGATTATTTAGAAGAAAGAAAAGTAAAAGCTTTATTTGTAGTAAGTCCTTATCAACAAATAAAAAGAGAAAAAATGCAATATAATTATATAGAAAAAATAGTTAAATCTAGAAATCAAGATTTCTTAGATGCTAATGATTATAGTGATCAAATGAATCTTGATTATAGATACGATTTTTATAATGGAAATCATGTTAATATCTATGGAGCAGAAAAATACACTAACTTTTTAAGTGAATATTTAGTTAAAAATTATAATTTACCTGATAGAAGAGGTGAAAAAGAATATCAAGATGACTTTAATTCACTTATTCCTAGATGGAAAGAAAATGTAGAAGCAACTAAAAAAGAAATAGAAGTTTTAAAACAAGATAGTGGATATATAGCAAATATACAACTAAGATAAGATATAGAATCATAAAATTTTATGGAGGAAAGATGAAAAAACATATTTTTAATATTTTAAAAATTTTAATATTTATATTTGTCTTTATATCTTTTTATTACTTTTTAACTGTATTTAAAAGACCTAGTGGATGGAATCAAAATAATACAACTGGTCTTTATGCAGAAAGAAAAAACAGTTTAGATATGGTATATCTTGGAGGATCTGCAGCATTTGTTTATTTTGATCCTATTCATTCGTGGCAAAGAAGTGGTATTTCTTCATATGTATATGGTATTGAAGGGGTTCAAGCAGAATTTTATACTAATATGGTAAAAGAAGTATTAGAAAATCAAAAACCAAAACTTATCGTAATAGATGCAAGACCTTTTGAATATAGAAATTGGGATTTAGCTAAGTATGAACAACCATATAGATGGTATTTATCACATTTAAGACCAAGTCTAGGTAGAGTTAATTTTATTAATAAACTTGTACCTAAGTATTTAAAAAAATCTACTAAATCATATCAATTTGATTTGGAATTTTATCACACTAATGAAGAACAAGGGTCTATAAAAAAAACATTAAAGATTATGTTTGATAAGAATAAACATAAAACCAAGGGATTTTATTTTCATCCTTTAGTTAATAAGTTATATAGAGAAGAAAGAAACACTAATGAACTTATAAATATACATCCTGAAGCAGAAAAAATTTTAAGAGATCTTTTAGCATATTTAAAAGAAAGAAAAGTAAAAGCATTATTTGTTGTATGTCCATATCAACAAATAGTTAAAGAAAAAGCTGAATATAACTATATAGAAAAAATAGTTAAAGAAAATAATCAAGATTTCTTAGATGCTAATGATTATATAGATCAAATGAATATAGATTTTAATTATGATTTTATGAATGAATCTCACTTAAATGTATATGGAGCAGAAAAATATAATGACTTTTTAACAGATTATTTAGTTAAAAACTATAATTTACCAGATAGAAGAGGTGAAAAAGAATATAAAGATGATTTTGATTCTTTGATACCTGGATGGAAAGAAGATGTAAATAAAACTAAAAAAGAAATAGATGTTATGACTAAAAGAAAGTCTTATGAAGAAGATATACATAGGAGGAGTTAATGGTATATAAATTAAATAATGGTAAAGAAATACCATCTATAGGATTTGGAACTTTTCGATTAAAAGAAGAAGTAGAAGATGTAGTAATAAATGCTATAGAAGTTGGTTATAAAATGATAGATACAGCTTCTAGTTATTTAAATGAAGAGTATGTTGGAAATGCAATAAAGAAAGCTAATGTAGATAGAAAAGATTTATTTATTACTGGTAAACTTTGGAATGATTCTCGAGAGTTTGAAAAGATTAAAGAAGCATGTAAAGAAACTTTAAAAAAATTAAATGTAGATTATTTAGATCTTTATTTAGTTCACTGGCCAGCATCTCCTGTTTTATATCCAAATTGGAAAGAGATAAATGCTAATGTATGGAAAGCTTTAGAATATTTATATGAAGAAGGTCTTGTAAAAAGTATAGGTGTAAGTAATTTTAAAAAATCTCAATTAGAAGAACTTATGAAAGTAGCTAAAATAAAACCTATGGTAAATCAAATAGAATTTCATATTGGATTTATGCAAGAAGAAACATTAAAGTATTGCCAAGAAAACGATATTTTAGTTGAAGCTTGGAGTCCATGTGGTGGTGGAAAGTTACTTAAAAAAGAAATCATTAAAGAAATGGCAGAAAAATATAATGTAAGTCCAGCTAAGTTATGCTTAAGATGGTGTGTAGAACACGGTGTAATACCTATAACTAAAAGTACTAATATAGATAGAATGAAGGATAACTTTAACTTATATGATTTTAAAATATCAAAAGAAGATATGGATATTCTAGATTCTCAACCATTTATAGGTGGTTATGGCTTTGATTCTGAAACCATAACAATATTTAATTAGAGGTGAATATGAAAGATAATAAAAATTTATTAAATATAAGAAAAGAAATATTTTTAACAGGATATTCTGCATCTATGGCTCATTTAGCATCAGCTTATTCCATAGTAGAACTTATATATGTTTTATATGAAAAGAATATTTTAAAATATGATGCAACTAATCCTAAAAAAGAAGATAGAGATATATTTATTTTAAGTAAGGGACATGGTAGTTTAGCTCTTTATGTAACTTTAGAAAGATGTGGATTTTTTGATAAAAAATTCTTAAGATCTTTTGCTAAAAAAGGATCACATTTAGGAGGAGAACCAACAATTCCTGATGTAGCTGGAATAGAAGCAACTACTGGTTCTTTAGGACATGGGTTATCAATAGCTACAGGAATTGCTATGGCTAAAAAGATAGATAAAAAAGATGAAAAAGTTTATGTGTTACTTGGAGATGGAGAATTAGAAGAAGGTACTGTTTGGGAAGCTGTTATGTTTGCAGTTCATCAAAACTTATCTAATTTAATAATAATTGTAGATAATAATAAAATTCAAAAGATGTCTACAGTAGAAAATGTAATGAGTATAAAAGACTGGGGTAGCAAATTTACTTCATTTGGATGTAATGTCAAAGAAATAGATGGACATAATGTAGAGGAAATAGAAAATACATTTAAAACTTTAAACAAAGAAAAAGTAAATGTAATAATTGCCAATACTGTTAAAGGAAAAGGTTTATCTTTAATGGAAAATGATCCTAGATGGCACTGGAGACTTCCAAGTAAAAAAGAATTAAAAACATTTGTTTCTGAACTTGAAATTAGTGAGGAGGAATTAGAAGAATGCAAAAAACATATATAAGTACATTATATAAATTTATGAAACAAGATAAGAATGTAATATCTTGTTTATCAGATAGTGGAACTGATTATGATGAAATAATAGCTAGAGAATTACCACTTCAAGTATTAAACTATGGTATAAGTGAAAATAATAAAGTAGCTAGTGCATCGGGTCTTGCAAGCTCTGGTAAAATTCCTTTTGTTTATACAACGAATGCATTTTTAGCATATAGATCTTATGAATTTGTAAGAGATGATGTTTGTCTTCAAAATAGAAATGTAAAAATAGTTGGTATGGGATGTGGAATATCATGGTCTACATTAGGACCAACTCATCATACTACTGAAGATATTTCATGTTTAAAAGCTTTACCTAATTTAATATTACTTTCTCCAGCATCTGCTAAAGAATTAGAAAAATGTATGGAATTTGCATACAATCATGTTGGACCAGTATATATAAGAATAGGTATGGGAAACGAAGAAGAAATATATCAAGATGAATGTAAATTTACTCTTGGTAAGAATGTAACTATTAGTGAAGGAAAAGATGCTGTTATATTTACAACAGGAAGTATTATTTCTGAAGTATTAAAAGCAAAAGAAAAATTAAAAGAAGAAAATATAGATTTAAAAGTAATAAATGTTCCAACGATTAAACCTTTTGATATCTCTTCAGTTATTAACGAAGGAAATAATTATAAAAAAATTATTTCAGTTGAAGAACATAATGTTATTGGAGGTTTAGGAAGTAGTATAGCAGATGTAATTGCTACAAATAATTTAAATACTAAACTATATAAAATAGGAATTAATGATACTTTTGCTAAAGGATATGGTACATATCAAGAAATGAAAGAAATGAATAATTTAGATAGTGAAAGTATTTATAAAGAATTAAAAAAGATTTTATCAAATTAGATAAAATCTTTTATTTTAAAAGTATTGCAATAGCAACTGTATAATTTTCTTCATGTGATATAGAAACTGAAAAATTATAATTTTTATATTTAGCAATTGGTTTTGAATCTTCATCATATAAAATTTCTATTTCATTAAAATCGACTCTTTCTTTTAAAGTTTTTTTTATAGCTTCTTTAAGAGTAAATCTTCCAGATAAAAACTCTAACTTTTTTCTACCTGTTTTTTTATTCATTAATTCTATTTCTTTTATTGTTAATATTTTTTTTACAAAATCAAAGCTTTTATCTTTAAGTCTTTTGTTTTCGACTATATCTATACCAATATTCATAAATAAACCTCAAGTTAGATTTATTTTATCATAAAATTTATATAATAAAAATTTTATCTTTATGATATAATTATTTTAGAGTAAGGTAAAAGGGGTAAGATATGAGTGGTGAATTTAAACTAAAGATGAGTTTAAAAAATCCTAGTCAAAAAATAAGGATAAGTGACTCTAATAAAGTAACAATTTATCAAAACAATGTATGTGTAGAAGATTTTTATATATCAAAAGAAAAGTTTGATTCAATTGATTTAATAATGTCTTATATATTAGAAGAAAGTACTAATAGTCAAGACTATGTTATATATAAAGATATTAAGGAAACAAATAAAGAAAAGGTTACAGTAATAGCTAATATTATTAAAAATGTCAGTTTAAAAGAGTTTTTAATTCTTAGTAATAATTTGAAAATAATAGAAGAAGAAAAAACTGATATTATACCAAAAGAAGTATTGAAGATGATCGAATATTCAGATTTTGGTTTTGTTTTAACTACTCGTAATAAAATATATAGATTTTTAGGTAAAAATAAAATTCTTTTAAAATTAGAAGAATTTTCTTCAAAATCTTTATTACCACTTTTTTCTTGTAATAAAAAAATATTCATTGATTATAATTATGATAAAAACATTTATCAAGTAATTAAAGATAATGAAGTTATATATGAAAATGTCGATATAACAAATGTATTTGATTATTTAGATGAATATAAAATAGAGAATAAAAAAATAACAGAATATGAAGATTTAATTTGTATAGATTATGAAAGTAGGGGTATGTTGAACGAAATATCAAAAGATGCTAATTTTTCATTAAATTTATTAGAAGGATTTAATGACACGTTATTTAATTTTAATAAAGATTTAAATAATACTAGTAAGATATATATAAGTCATGTTCCATATGTATCTAAAAATAATAATAGTTTACTAGTTATTCCTAAAATAGAAGAATATACTATAGATTTAGTAAATGACATAGAATTTAAAATATCAAATTTAACATTAAAAGTTAAATCTTTAAATAATAAAGAAATATCATTAAAAGCTATGTCAAAATCTAATATTTTAATGGATAAAAAAGTAGTTAATAAAAATGATGTTTTAACTTTTAAAATGAATGAAGAACATGTTTTTAGTTTAGATTCTAAAGAAGGTATAGAAACATGGAACTTTAAATTTAAAAAAGAGACATTTAAAAAAGAATATAGAAGAATACATTTTGAAAAAATAAAACAAATATTAGAAAGAAAAGATGAATTTAAAAAACTAACAACTTTAGAAAAATATGAAACTTATAAAGCTTTAGTATTATTCTTATATTTTATTAATCAAAAACAAGATGAAGCAAAATTAGATGAATTATATAGTTTGTTAGATTCTAATTTATATGAAGAATTTATAACTGATTACAACATAAAAGAAGTAGAAAAAAATACTACATTTAAAAGTTTTAACGATAAGAAGATATTTGTAGAAAAAGCAAATTTTGTTGATACTTTAGTAAAATATAATTTCTTATCTTATCCTAGATATATATTTTCAACAGTTTCATATTTTGATAAAGATAAGATAATTAAAGAATTTGATTATATCTTTAATAAAATGATTACTAAAGAAACATTTAAAGAATATTTAATAAAATTATTTGAACAAAATAGTTTATATCAAAAAGTATCTAAAAATTTTGAATATATGTTAAATTTATTATCTAATATGTATTATGTAGATATCAAAAATGGAGAAGATAAAAAGTATTATATTGAAAAACTTGTTATTGATAATACTAAAGAAGATGATTTAAGTTATAATATTTCAGTTCTTTTAAGTGCTTATATAAAAGATGAAAAATTAAGAGAAGAATATTTAGAAGATTTACAAGATAAATATACAAAAGGTGAACTTAAAGAACCTATTTATAATAAGATGTTGGAGGTGAATGATTAGTATGAAAAACAATTATAAAAATAAAATATTTGATGTTAAGATTACTAATTTAGAATATGGTTTTTCTTTTAATATTCCATCTAACTTTTTAGAAGTAAAAGAAGATTCTTTAAAAAAATTAGAATTAAAAAATACTACATTATATTCCTTTTCAATAGATGATTATACTAATTTTCATGTAATATTGATGTCAGAATCTGAAAATAATTTAATAAGTTATATTAATTTTACTAAGAAAAAATTAGAAGAAAATAAATTTGAAGTATTAAAACAAAATAATAATAAACTTACACTTAGAAAAAATAATGTTACTTTCGTCAATAATTTAGTAGAAATAAATGGATTTATAATTAATTTTGCAATAAGTAGTACTAAAAATATCGAAGAAAAAGCAAAAATTTTAGATAAGATTACTGATAGTATAAAAATATTTGCTAAAGCTAATATTTCGTTATCAAAAGAAGTTCTTCTTAAAAAAGAAGATAAAAAGAAAGTTAAAACACTAACTAAATTAAAAGAAGATATAGTTAAACAAGAAATAAAATATAGAAATATTAAAACACCTAAGTTCTTCTTAAAATATTCTAATTTTTATGAAGGAAAAGCAGTAACTTTAACAGTGATAGATGATGAAATAGCATATAACAATAATAAAATTTTGTTTAAAAAAGATAAATTACTTGCAGAAAAATTTCAAAAACTAGTAGAAGAATATAAAGATTTACTTAGTAGTTTTGAATATGATAAATTAGACAATTCTTATATTTCTATAAAACACGAAGATAATTATTATTTGATTGATAAAAATGATTATGAAAAAATAAATGAATTTTTAGAAAAAATAGAAGATTTATTAAATGAAATATTTAATTTAAATGTAGTTAATAAAAAAGAAGAAATATCTTTAGAACCTAAAGAAATAGTAATAGAAGAATATAGTTTTGATTTACCAGAAGAAGTAACAGATGAAATATTTAATGAATTAGAATTACCTAAAATAGATAATTTAGAAGAAATAGATAAAGAAGAAATACTAGATGTTGATTTAAATTTAAGCGATTTTGCTTTACCAATTAATGATATATTTAATGAAACTGAAGATTTAAAATATAATATTACAGATAATTTTGTTGAAGATATAGTAAATGATATTTTAGATCAAGAAGAACTTGAACAAATTAAATATACTGATGGTGATTATAAAGATGTGTTTCATAAATTAGAAGATACTTTATTATTAAAAGCATCTATTCCAAAAGACTTTATAGAAAAAATAGATAGAAGTAGAAATATATTTGATATATTTAATCAAAATATTTATTTTAGATTCTTTACATTTAAATGTGATACTCTAGAAGCTTATGAAGCGAAGTTAAAAGATTGGATGGATAAGAACTATGAAAGTATTGGTGGAAACTATAAGAGTGAACAAATAGAAGTAAATAACTATAGAATAGATGTAAATGAATTTGACAGTAGAGTTTACTGTACAACATATGTAAATAATTATTTAATATCTATATCTTGTAATGATTATAGTTATAAAGAAGTATTATTTGATATTTTAAATACAATAGAAATATTAGAAGGAAGCGAAAGAGAAGTTGAAAATATAGCAAGAGAAAACAAAAATAATCGTAAATTACTTGCTAATAATTTACCAGAACTTGATGTTAGAGCTTTAGTTAATAGTTATGATGCGACTATTATTAAGAAAAGTGATATTTTAAAAAGAGCTATTGCAATTATATTACTTACAAATGAAATAGTAAGTGATAGTAATGAATCTTCTTTCTTAAATATATTTAATAAAAATAAAAAGTTAAAAAATGAACTTAAAAAATATGATGTTTATAATTATTTAACTGAAAAAGAAAAAGAATATTTAAAAACTAGAAATGAAGATTTATCTATAGAACTTTCATGGAGAATTGAAGGAGCATATATACTTTTATATGTTTTAGGACTGATAGATAAAGAACTTGATAATATGACTAAGACAAATATAATTGAGTTAAAAGACTTTATAAGTTCTAAAACTTATGGAGACTTGATAATTGATGCAAAATTAAAAGAAGATGAAGAAATATTAGATTTAGCAGATTATTCTAATAGACTTTTAATAATTACTGAAAACTATACAGATTATAATAATTTAGATAAAGAAATAGTTGTTGAAAGAGATAAAGCATATAAATATATTCTTAGTGGAATGTCATGGGATGTATTGTAATTAATTAAATACAAGAGTTTTATTTTGCTCTTGTTTTTTTGTAAATTTTTAATAGAATAAAAAAGTTATAAGGAGAAAATATGGAATTACCGATTAAAGTACAAGGAGTTATGTATTCTAAAACTAATGATAAAATAGAATATTTAATAATTAAAAGAAGTGAAAAAGATGGAGGATTTTGGCAAGGAGTAACAGGGACTTTAGAAGAAGGTGAAAAGTTAAAAGAATGTCTAATTAGAGAAATCAAAGAAGAATTAGGTATTGTTAATATAAACAAAATATCTGAAATAGAAGAAACTATACAATGGGCTAAAAAAACTGGATTTATGATTACAGAGTATGTATTTTCTGTAGAATTAGATAGAAATATAAATGTTACTTTATCAGAAGAACACAATGATTATAAATGGTGTGATTTTAATGAGGCTTATCAATGGCTAGGAAAAGATAATAATAAAAATACATTAAAAATGATTAATGAAAAATTAATTAATGAGAGATAATAAATTTTCCTTTTTGAATTTACAAGGTATGGATTTAGCTGGTAAATCTTCAATAGCAAAAATAATAAAAGAAAAGAGTTCATTAAATTGAAAATAAATAATAATTGTTTATCTGATAAAAATACATAATTTTATAGATAAAACATCCAAGGAAAAATTGTATGAATATATGATTATTTAAATTATGTAGCTTTAGTATCTGATTTAAAAAAATTCAAAGTAGAAAAAATATAATATTTATTGTAATTTAGCAGATTTGTTGTTAGAAGAATTTAAGGAGGTTGAATAAATATGTTTGAAATATATAACTCAAATAATAAAATACCGGAAAATAGATATTTAGAAATGAATGATATTTTAATGAAAGATTATATTTTAAGAAAAGGATTAGAAGAATATAAAAAAAAAGAAAAAGTTTTTAAAGGAGAAGGATTTGAATATTGGAAATCTATGATTTTAAATGATCCTAATTATAATATAATACTTTATATACTCGATAAAAAAATAGTTGCTTTTATTTGCTATATATTAATGGAAGACAGTATATGTTTAGCAGAAATTCAAATAATAAAAGAATATCAAGGTAAAAACGATATATTTAGAAAGATATTAAATAAATTTTTAGAAGAAATTAAAAATAAAAAATATACAATTATATCTGCAACGATCGATAAAGATAATAAAAAATCAAGAGCAGTATTTTCACATATTGGTATGATTAATACAAAAGACAATTGGTTTGAAATATCTATTGAAACTTTAGAAAAATGGTTAAATAAAACTAGTTCTTGACAAATAATATAATAAAAATTAAAATATACTTAATTTAATTTATTAAAGCTGTGAAGGTGTGGAATACTGGAGCTTTTGGTTATAAAGGGATTCTTAGAATAAGTAAGGTGGAACCGCGGGGAACACTCGTCCTTACAATTTGAGAATCTCTTTTTGTTTCATAAAGGAGGTATAATATGGAAAAAATAACTATGAAAGATTTAGTAAATTATGCAAAAACATATGGATTCATATATCAAGGAAGTGAAATATATGGAGGTTTAGCTAATACTTGGGATTATGGTATCTTAGGTGCAAGACTTAAAAATAATCTTAAAGATATGTGGAGAAAATTTTTTATTCAATTAAGAGATAATGCATATGAAATAGATGCTAGTATCTTAATGCATCCTAAAGTATGGGAAGCATCAGGTCATGTTAAAAACTTCTCAGATCCACTTCTTGATTGTAAAGAATGTAAGATGAGAGTTAGAGCGGATAAACTTATTGAAGAATTCGATAGTAATATAATCGCAGATAAAATGACAGATAATGAAATGGAAAAATTTATAAAAGATAATAAAATTCCATGTCCAAATTGTGGTGCTAGTGATTTTACATCTATTAGAGAATTTAATCTTATGTTTGAAACAACAAGAGGAGTTACAAAAGATTCTAAGAGCACTATATATTTAAGACCAGAAAATGCTCAAGGTGAATATGTAAACTTTTTAAATGTATTAAGAACAGCTAGAACTAAATTACCATTTTCTATAGGACAAATAGGTAAAGCATTTAGAAATGAAATTACACCAGGTAACTTTACATTTAGAACTATAGAATTTGAACAAATGGAATATCAAACATTTTGTAAAAAAGATACTGATGAAAAACAATATGAATTTTTCAAAGATTATGGTATGAAGTTCATGGAGTATATTGGTCTTGATAGAGAAAAACTTCGTTATAAAGATCATGAAAAATTAGCTCATTATGCTAAAAACGCTTGTGATATAGAATATTTATTCCCATTTGGATGGGGAGAAATAAACGGTACTCATAATAGAACTGATTTTGATTTGAAAAACCATCAAGAATTATCTAAAGTATCAATGGAATATTTAGATGAAGAAACAGGTGAAAAATATATTCCATATATAGTTGAATCAACATATGGAGTAGATAGAATCTTACTTGCACTTTTATTTGATGCATATAACGAAGAAGAAGATAGAGTTGTATTAAAATTAAATGAAAAAATAGCACCTATTAAAGCATCTGTTTTACCACTTATGAAAAAGTATCATGGAGAAAAGGCTGAAGAAATTTATAATATCTTTAAACAACATTTTATGACAAGTATTGAAGACTCTGGAAGCATTGGTAAAAGATATAAGAGAAATGATGCTATAGGTATTCCTTATTCAATAACAATAGATGATGAAACATTAAAAAATAATACAGTGACTGTAAGATTTAGAGATGATGCTAGTCAAAAGACTATGACTATAGAAGAAGTTGTTAAATATATAGAAGAAAAAACTAGAATATAATGATAAAACTTTTATTTACTTTTGTAGATAAAAGTTTTTTCTTTTGGTATAATTTCAATAGTAATAATAATTAAAAGAGGGTGAAAAGATGAAGGTAATGTGTATAGGACAAGCTGCATATGATATAACTATTCCGGTTAATGAATATCCAGTTGAAAATAAAAAAATAAGATTTGATGAAAGAATAGAGTGTGGTGGTGGATCATCTTCTAATGCAGCATTTTTGTTATCTAAATGGGGACTTGAAAGTTCTTTTGCAGGAGTAGTAGGAGATGACTTTTATGGATCTAAAATAGAAGAAGAATTAAAAAATATAAAAGTTGATACTAAATATTTAGAAAAAATTAATAAAAAAACAACTACATCATATATCATTGCTAATTTATCTAAAGGTAGTAGAACTATTCTTACTAATAGAGAAAAAGATATAAAATTATCTTTAAAACCTGATATTAAAGATATTGACTATATATTTTTAGATGGATATGAATATGACTTTGCTAAAAAAGTAATCGAAGATAATCCTAAAGCAATAAAAGTAATAGATGCAGGTAGTTTAAAAGAAAAAACAATAGAACTTGCTAAGTTAAGTGATTATATTGTTTGTTCTAAAGACTTTGCAGAAGAATTCACATCTAAAAAAATAGATTTTACTAATTTAAAGACACTTATAGATATATATGATGAAATAGAAAATAAATTAAAATCTAAGGTGATAATAACTTTAGAAGAAAAGGGAAGTTTTGTAAAAGATGATAATTACATGATAGTTCCATCGATTAAAGTTAAAACTTTAGATTCTACAGCAGCTGGAGATATTTTTCATGCAGCATTTTTATATTTTTTAACTCAACATATGAGTTTAAAAGATAGTTTAAGATTAGCTAATATAGCAGGAGCATTATCTGTAACTAAAATTGGTGGAAGATATTCTATACCAAGTTTAGAAGAAGTTAAAAGAGTAAGTGATGACAATCCTCTATAGTAAAGTTATATTTAAGAGTTTAGATTTACATGGTGAAACATTAGATGTCGCCATGTATTTAGTTAAGGGCTTCATAAATGATAATATAAAGATGAGAAATGAATATATTGCAATTATTCATGGTAATGGAGAGGTATTAAAAAGTAACTTATTAAAATATTTACAAAAATTACAAAGAACGAATAAAATCAAAGAATATAATATAGATATCTACAATAGTGGTCAAACATTAATAAAACTTGACATTTTTTAAAAATAATGTATAATACATCTCATATAACGAAGGGGGAGTTTTTAAATGGAAGAAAAATACTCAATAAGAAAATTTTTAATTAAAGCAGTTATTGCTGTAATTTTTGTCGTATTATTAATTTATCTATTACCGATAAGTAAAATAGGTGGATTTAATAATGGAAATAACTATAACTATAATTCTCAAGAATTAAATAGTTTAAGTAGTCAAATATTTGCTGCAAACATTAATACAATGAAAGAAGCAGCAATGAAGTATTACACTACAGAAAGATTACCACAAAATATTGGTGATAAAAAGAAATTAACATTACAAGAAATGTTAAATATGAAACTTTTATTACCTTTAATAGATAAAGAAGGTAAAACTTGTGATCCAAATGCTTCATATGTTGAAATTGAAAAGAAAGATAGTGAGTATATCTTTAAAGTAAATTTAAAATGTGGAAGTCAAGAAGATTATATTATAGTACCTGTTGGATGTTATGATTACTGTCCAAATAAAGGTGTATGTCAAAAAGAAATAGAAATAAATGGTAAATATCAAAAAGTTCCAGGTATACCACCAAGAACTATACCTGAATTAATCGTAACTGCACCAAGTTGTGAATTATATATATCAGGTGGAGTAGAAGGAACTAATGGATGGTTTACAAGAGATGTAATAGTTGGATTTAAATACAAAAATACATCAAACAATAGTGCATATATTACAGAATATGGATTAAGTGAAAATAATACACCAACATATAATATGTTAAAACAATACCAAGTAACAAAAGAAGGTATAACTAACGTATATGGATATGTTAAAGATTCTAAAGGTAAAACTGCAATATGTCATGTAAAAGTTAAGAAAGATTCAGTTAAACCTAATTGTGAATTACAAATAGTAGAAGGAATTAAAAATAATGGAGTTTATGTAGGTAATGTTAAAGTAGCACTTACTAATTCATTAGATGAAAATTCTGGAGTAGATGCTTACGGAGTAAGTAAATCAAGTCAATTAGATTTAAATAATAAAAACAGTATTATTGTTAACAGTAATGGTAATAACAAAGTATATGGTTATGTAAAAGATAAAGCTGGAAATGTAAATGTATGTAGCTTAAGTTTTGAACATAAAGATGTACCAAACAATAAATTTTCTAAACCAAGTTGTGAACTTGAAATAACTTCAGGAGTTATGGGAGAAAATAACTGGTATATATCAAATGTAAAAGTAGCATTTAAATCTAAATCTTCAACTAATGGAGCATGGATTACTCAATATGGAATTACTAATTCAAATATTGAATATAATCAAAAAGATTTCGTAACTGGGGTAAAAGATGGTCATTATACAGTAAGAGGATTTGTAAAAGATTCTAATGGTAATGAAGCAATATGTTCATTAACTTTCAAAAAAGATTCAACTAAACCACAATGTGATTTAAGTGTATTTAGTGGAATATATGAAAACGGTTCATATAATAGCGATGTATTAATTGGATGGTCAAGAAGATTTGATAATATGTCTGGAGTACAAAAATATGGAATTGGAAGAGCATCAAATTATAGTAACAATCTATATTACCAAGTAACACTTGATGGAACTGTAACTGTAAATGGATATATTAAAGATAATGCTGGTAATACTAATGTATGTAATATCAACATTACAAAACAAAAAACAGGATTTGAATATCAATACAAGAAAATATTTAATAGAGAATATTCTAATTGGTCAGAATGGCAATATAGAACATATAATCCAAATAATAAACCTAATTTTGGATTAAGAGAATATGAAGAAATAGTTGATTTAGGATATAGAGAAGTAACTAAATATAACTATGTTCAAGCAAAACCTATATATAACTATGTAAATAAAGAATCTAAGACTGTAAAAGAAAAAACTTGTGATGGATTTAGATACTTTAGAAATGAAAATGTAAAAACAACTACAACTACAAAAACAGTTCACGAAACTGAAAAAGAAATAATTAAAGTTGAAACAAGAGTAACTAATTCTTATGTAACTAAGAAGGGTAGTGAAGGATCTGAAAAATATGTTGGAATGGTTAGTTTAAGTAATCCACCAACAAATACATTAGCAGTAAGATACGAATTTGTAGGAATGGACTTTGCTAGATGTGGAAATTGTACTACAACTCCATATACAATTTGGAAGAAGTATGAAAGAACTGTAGGTAAGAGTAAAAAAGTTGAAAATGTAACTAGAACATACTATAAAGATAATGGTAAAGTAACAGATAGAATTAAATCTCAACATACAGATGTAAAAGAAGAAGTTACATATTCTAACATTAATGTAAAATGTAATTTAGTAGAAGATGAAACAACATTATTTGTTAAAGTTCAAGAATTAGCTGGATTTGAAAAACAAAGAACAGCTTATGTAACAAAAGATTATAGTTATAAATATAGAAATAGAACTAAAGTAAAAGATGGTTTTGTTGATTACAAATGGAGTCATTATAACGACACTTCTTTAATTAATAGTGGATATGTAATGACAGGAAGTAAAAGATTAAAAAATTAATAAAAAGGGGGAATAAAATATGAAAAAAATAACATTATTTGTAAAATTTAAAGAAGATAATTCTATAGATTATGTAAGTGATACAGTTTTAATATCTAAAGATGATAGTGATAGAGTATATATAGTAGATGGTCAAGCAGAAGCATTAAAAGAAATACTTGTCTCTAATCAAATAATAGATAAAGATTCTGAAATAATTACTCAAAATGATTTTGATGAAGCACTTAATTTAGGTTGTGTAAATATTGTTGATATGGATAAATTAGATCAAGATTTTTATAAAAATATTATGACAGACTTAGATCATACAGAATTAACACCAGAAGAACAAGAAGAAATAAACAATAGTATTACATATATAGAATCAATATCAAATGAAAGGGAAGATAGTGTGAATAACAAAAACTTATCTGATGAAAATTCAATTGATGAAGAATTAGATGAAGATTATGATTCTGAAATAGACGAAGAAGAAATAAACAACAAAAAATTTGGTATTGGAACAGTTGGATTAGCAGCAGCGGCAGGAGCAACTATAGCAGGAGCAGCTGGATATGCTATAGGAAATAAAATGTTTTCAAATAAAGTTGAAACACAAATGAATGTAAATCAATCAAAACAATTAGACGAAAAACTAGAAAAAGAAAGATTAAAAGAAAGTTTAGATGAAATAAATAATGCTTACGAAAATGAAACAGCAAATAAAGAAGAAAGAAGTGAATATGCTATATTAGATTTTGATATGTCTAATGCTAGTCAAATACAAAAAGAATTTTTAAACTCAACAGCAGCTTTAATTACTAAGTTTCATGAACAAACACATAAAGAAAATAACTTTAGATTGACTGAAGATAATGAACATTATTTAGATTTAACACTTGATGAAGCTATAAGTTTAAATATAATGTTAAATGATTATAGTCAAAAAGAATTATTTGAAATATTTGGTTCACACAAATTTGATTCAGCAAAAATACAAAATTCAGTTAATAGTGCATATACAAAATTTGCAACTTATTATATGAATGCAAAAGAAAAATCAGGTCTTTCAGATATTATTAAAGATGAAAAGAAAAAAGCTTTCTTTGAAAATATTGAAAATAGTGTATTAAAATTTAATCAAAATTCTACAATAGAAAATGCAACTGAAGTACATAGACAAGCATATTACAAATATATAACATCAGGAGCAAGTAATGAATATGCAAACGATGATTTCACATCATTTATTGCAACAAGTCCATTAATGGGATTTGTAATGAATAATTCAACTACACCATATCAAGTAGAAAACTTCCTTATTACTCATTTAGATGATAAAGAAGAAGAAAAAAATTATGGAGGAGCTTACTTAAAAAATGGAACACATTTTGTGGCACTAAAAAAACAAGGTAATGCTTATGTAGTAGAAGAATTAGATGCTTTTGGAAATTGTGTAGAAAAAACAAGATCATATACAACTATTATGTCTTTAATTAATGATAAAGCATTACTTAATAGAGTAATTAAAAAAGCAGATAAATTAGAACTTAAAATAGAAAACGCTAACGAAAAATATCTAGAAGAAAAAGAAAATGCTAATTTAAATCTTGGTTTAACATTAAACGAAGTAGTAGATAAAATAGATTTTAGTAAGTTAGGTGGAATATATGGAATTAACGATTATCAAGCAGTTGGTTATTTAGTTAATGTAAGAAGAGAAATCTATACTAAAGAATATTTAAAAGAAAATAAAACTTTAGATAAAGAAGTTTCAAATAATACTAAGGTTAAAAAATCAACTAATAGTTCAGTTTCAAATAATACAACTAATAAAACTAATGAAACAAAACAAGGTGATAACAACACTCAACAACAAAATGTAGAAACAACTACAAAAGAAGAAGTACAAACTAAAGTTGAAACACGTAAGAGAACTACAGAAATCAACAGAGAAGATTTAACTGAAAAAGAATTAAAATCAGCAGAAAAACAAGAAAAAAGATTAGAAGCATCAAACTTCGTATATAATATTGCAGCTAAAGCAAGTATAGATGTTAATAACTATATGAATTCTAATGAATATCAATCAGATGAAAGATCTGTAGCATATATAAATAAATTTAATGATAGAAGTTTAAATAGCGAATCTTTAATAAATCAAGCTAGACTTATAAGAGCATGGAATGATGGTTCTTTATCAGAAATATCTACTTCATCTTCACAAATAATAACTAAGAGAAATGAAGATGCACAAAACTTTATCGATAGTTTATCAGAAGAAGAAGTTGAATTATTAAGAACTAAGTTTGGTAGTGATTGGAAAAATAGAACTAAGTCATTATATAAGAATACTTGGGAAAATGATTTAAAATCAGCATTTGCTAAGTTTGTTAACTCACTTTCAAAAGGTGAATATCTAAGAAGATATAAGATTGAAGAAGAAAAATTAAAACAAGAAAATCAACAAAATGAAACAAATGTTGTGGAAAACAATAATACTACTAACAATAATCAAAATAGTAGTGAAACATCTAAGGTAGAAAATGAAATATTACCAGATGAAACTAAAGATTTAGCAGAAGGTTCTAAAGTTATAACTGATGTAGAAGAAAATTCTAATAAAAATGAAAATTCAGTTATAATTAGAAAAGAAGAAAATAATACAGTAGTAGAAAATAATACAGTAGAAAATGAAATATTACCTGATGAAACTAAAGATTTAGGAGAAAATAAAATAAAGATAACAACAGAAGAGAAAGCACCAGTAATAGACGAAAGTCTTGATTACAATATTATTGAACCAGTAGGTTTAGAAAACGAAGAAGCAAAAGGAAAGGTTTTAACAAGACATATATAGTCTTGATGGGGGGAGAAAATCATGGAAAACAAAAAAATAAACGAATACGAAATAGATAACGAAAGTAAAATTAACGAAATAAGAGCTAAGAGAATAGCTGCAATCGCGTTAGCATTAACAGCTGGAGGAGCTTCAGCATTAACAGGGTGTTCTAATAATACACAAAATGTTAAGAATGAAACAAAAGTAACAAAAGAAACAAAAGAACAAGAAAATGTTCTTGAAGATTTAGAAAAAGAAATAAATAAAAAATATGAAAGTTTTTCTGAAGAAAATAAATTTTCTATAATGGAAAGCATATTAAGAGGAAATGCAGCAGATAACAAATATGAAAATGCTACTGAAACTCAAAAAAAATTTTATAACAAAATAGAAAATTTTATTATAAAATTTCACGAACAAACACATAAAGAAAATAATTTTAGAATAGCAGAAGATGGTGAACATTATTTAGATTTAAGTATATGGGAAGTTGTATGTCTTGATTTACTTTTAAATGATTATAGCAAAGAAGAATTATCAGAAATCTGGGGAAATATACTTCCAGATGAAGAAAGTTTTACTAGTCTTACTCAAACTGCACTTGATAAAATAATTACTTATTATACAAATGCAAAAGAAAAATCAGGTGTAGCAGAACTTATTGAAGATAAAGAAAAGAAAGCAGCATTTGAAAAACAAGAAGAAAAAGTTTTAGCAGTTAATAAAAATCCTAGTGATGAAAATATATATGCAATTATTGATTCACCAGAATATCAAGAAGTATATTTTTCAGATAATACTAATTTAGAAAAAATGGATTTAGCATCATTTATTTCAACAATTCCATTAGTTTCATTTACAGTAGCAAATTTAGATGCAGTATCAATACAAGAAGTACATTTAAATAATTATAACTTAGGATTAGAAATTATGGGTAAAAAAGTACCAGAATTAGTAAAAAATCTAAAAGAAATTTCTGAAAAAATAGAAAAAGAATATGATGAAGCGTTTGAAAAAGATAGCTCAAACAAAGAAACAAAATTTGAAAATTATAGAAAAACTATAACAGATAAAATTAAAGATATATATGGTGTTAATATAGATGATTATGTAACAAAAGAAGAAATGGAAAAATTTATAGGTAATTATTATTCTCAAAATATAGTAGAAACTAATTTTGGATTCGATTTTGATGTAGCACTAATTATAAATGAAAAAGATACTAGTAAATTAGAAAATTATAATCTTGAAGATGAAGAAGCTCTAAATGCTATATATAAAAATAGACACGGAATATTCAGCGATAACTATAAAGTTGAAGAACAAAGTTATAATAAAGAAGCAGAAAAAACAGAAGAAAAAGCAAAAGTAAGATGCTTAAAAAGACATATATAAAATATATAGTAGGTTAAAATGAATAAAAATAAAGAAGATAATATGATAAACGAAAAATATTCAGAAATAGATAAAACTGAAATAAATAAGTTTAAAATATTTTCTTCTTTTTTTATGATAACTGTTTTAACTATATTAAGTAGAACTACTAATAGAAAAGAAAAAAATATTTTAGAAGATAGTTCAAAACAAATAGATGATATATATGAAAATATATCTAATCAAAAAATAGAGTTTATATTAAAAGAATGTTTTGATAATAAAGAAGAAAGAAGTAAATACGCCATATTAGATTTTGATATTTCATATGCTAGTAAAATACAAAAAGAATTTTTAAATGATACTGCAAGATTAATTACTAAATTTCATGAACAAACACATAAAGAAAATAACTTTAGATTAGAGGAAGATGATGAACATTATTTAGATTTAACGCTTGATGAAGCTATAAGTTTAAATATAATGTTAAATGATTATAGTGAAGAGGAAATAACAGAAATTTTTGGTTACAAATTTATGAGTTTAGAAAAAATTAAAACTTCAATAAAAAGTTCATATAATAAATTGATTCTTTATTATATGAATGCAAAAGAAAAGTCTTATATTTCAGATATTATTAAAGATGAAGAAAAGAAAAAGATGTTTGAAGATATAGAAGAAAAAGTTTTAAGATTTAATAATACTTCATCTTTAAATTTAGATGATATTTATAATGATGAAATTTATCAAAAAATAACCTCTTCTAATTTTGAAGATTTTAAAGATTTTCCATCGTTTATTCAAACAATACCTTTTATGGGAGTTATTATGAAAAATTCCAATTTAGAAGAAAACAGTAAAATTATTGCTAATAATCAAGAAAAATTAGAAAGTATTATTAATGATAAAGCGATAATAATAGATGCTAAGATAACAATATCTAACATAAAATACTTAAAAAAATATACTATGATATTACTTAATTCACTTAAAGATAAAGATGATGAAGTATTAAAAATGACTAGAAATTTAGAAGAAACTTATAAAAATATTTATGGTATTGATATAAAAAATTATATAAGTGAAGAAGAAAAGAAAAAGATAGTATCTGATTTTTATGAACTAACGTTAATTGATAAGAAAATAGGTTTGACTTTAAATAAAGTAGAAGATAAAATAAATTTAAGTAAACTAGATGGAATATATGAATTAACTGATCAAAAAACAGTTAACAAATTAATTAATATTAGAAAAGATAAGAAACTAAAGAAAAATAAAAGATTAATAAGAATTAATTAAAAACTAAAAGGGGTTTTGATATGAATAAAAAAATAGAAGATCAAGAAATGAAATATTTAGAAATAGATCAAAATGAAAGAAAGAAGTTTAAATTATCAACATCTTCTTTAATTAATGGAATAGTTGGTATAGGTGTAGTAGGTGCCGGAGTTGGAAAACTTATAAGTGATGATATAGCTATAAAAAAATTTCAAGAAGAAGATGTTTTAACTACTCCAATTTGGATAGTTGATGAAACAAAAGAAAAAATATTAGAAGATAGTTTAAAAGAAGTAGATGAAGAATATGAAGAAACATTAAATTATAATATAGAAAATGATTCTTTAAAAGAGGAAGAAAAAAGCGAATATAAAATTTTAGATTTTAATTTATATAGTTCAACTGATACACAAAAAGAATTTTTAAATGATACTGCAAGATTAATTACTAAGTTTCATGAACAAACTCATAAAGAAAATAATTTTAAATTAGATGAAGATAATGAACATTATTTAGATTTAACACTTGATGAAGTAATCAGTTTAAATATAATGTTAAATGAATATAGTGAAGAGGAAATGACTGAAATATTTGGTTCATATAAATTGGATTCAAAAAAATAGATAGTTCTATAAAAAGTTTATATGATAAATTAATTGTTTATTATATGAATGCAAAAGAAAAGTCTTATATCTCAGATATTATTAAAGATGAAGAGAAGAAAAAGATATTTGAAGATATAGAAGAAAAAGTTTTAAGATTTAATCAAGATAGTAACAAGAAAAATAATAATGAGATAAAAAAAGATAAATTTTATCAATATATAACTAGAGGATCTAGCGAAGATTATTATTATGATGATTTTATACTTTTTATATCAAGAGCTCCATTTATGGGATTTATGTTAAATGATGTAGAAAAATCTAAATCTGAAATTAAAAGTATAATTAATGATGAGAATTTGATTAAAAGTTTAAGTAGAAGATCTAAATTATTAGAAATTGGAATAAATAATGCTAATAAAAACTATTTAAAAATATTAGAATTTGAACAAGAAAAAAATAAAAAACAAAAAGAAAAATTATTAAAAGACATTGATAAAAATTCATCTTCTTTTTTTGGAATGGATATAAATAAAACTATAAAAGATATATCAGGTTCTGATGTTAAAGAAATAGCATCTAAAATATATGATAATAATTTAATTGAAAAAACAGTAGGTTTAACTTTTTCTCAAGTTAAAGATAAAATAGATTTTAATAAATTAGATAATCAATATAATGATTCAAGTATAAATAATTTAGATTTTTTAGTTACAGTCAGAAGAAAAAAAGCATTTATAAGATTTTTTAAAAATCCAAAGATAGTAAATGATAATCAAATTAAAAATGATGAAGAAGAAAAAAATAAAATATCTTCATCTAATATAGAAAAAGAAGAAGTTTTTACTAGAAAAAAGTAAAAACTTCTTATCTTTATAATCTTTTTTTATTAATAGACTAGTAAAAAATTATAATTTGTATTAAACTTTATATAAGGTAGGATGTTAGTGTATGAAAAATTTAAAAAAGAAATCTATATTTTCAATTTTTATTGCTATATTAATTGGAATTTTTTTTGTGTCATATAATTCTTTAATAAAGAATAATTTTAATCAAAATTTAAAAGTTGATAATTCAAAAATAAAAGATCCATCTCCACCAAGGATAGATAAAGTTTTGAAAAAGGGAGATAGTCCAGAAACAGTAAAAGCAGCTATTATTAATATGCCTAATGCTGATAAATATATAGGATTTGAAACTGTTCCTAATACTGCTTATTCTGGTACACATACAGTAACTTTAGTGGCTGTATGGGCTGATAATACAGTAAAAAAATATAATATTACTTATAAAGTAATAAAAGAACAATGGGTTAAACCAAGTATTACAGTGGATATTGCTAATCAAACAGTAAAAGAAGGAGACAATATAACACCTGTACACTGGACATTAGGAAATGTTGAAACAAGAGAATATTCTACTGTTTCACCTACTGGGTCAACTAATGTTGATTCATATTTCGTAAATAAAGCTAACTCTGTAGTAGCAAACTATATTCTTAATCCTAATGGTTTAACATATACTCCATATACTACTGGAGGAACTCAAGGTACTTTATCTGGTAAAGTTAACATAAAATGGAAAAATAACGAAGAAGAACAAAGAATTATTGAAGTTAATAACTATACAATTTTTGAACAAAATGAAGAGTTTAATGAATCAATTTCTAGAATAACAGTTAATAGAGATACAGATAAAGACGGAACAATCGATAGTGAAGATGACGACGATGATGATGATGGATATACAGATCAACAAGAACTATTATATGGATCTAATCCAAAAGATAGAACATCTAAACCAAACCAAGCAGCAATTTATAAAATAAACGTCTTACAAAAGAAAATTTTAAAATATTATGTTAATGATACACCTAATATAATAGATGCTATAACATCAGATAAAACTTTAGATAATGCTAATAAGATAAAAGCAGTAAGAGTAAAAGATAATATTCTTACAGATGAGAAAGGTGAAAAAATAGGTAAAGTAGAAATTGAATTTGAAGATTGTTCTACTTTAGAAGTTGAAGTAGTTGTAAAAGTATTTGAAAAAGAACTTGTAGCACCAAAACTTTTAGTTAATAAAAATTCTCAAGAAATTCTTGAAACAAAAGAAATAACAGATATAATCTTTACAAAAGAAACTGTAGATACTACAGGAAGTGAATATTTAGATAAAATAGTTGATGATATAGTAAGTCAAAAATTAACAGTTAAATCAGATGTATTACCTGTAAGTCCTAGTGATACAGTTAAAGAAAAAACTATAATTAAAGATTATTCAACACCAGTAAATGCTGATGAATTAATTAAATTTGATGGAACTGATCTTTACTCTAAGACTCAATGGGGTAACAAAGAAAGAGCAACATTTACTTTAAAAGCAGAAATAGTATATAGAAATTTAGGTTCTGTTACTAAAGAATCTACTGTTACTTTATTAAGAGATACAGATAGAGATGGTGATGCTGATGAAGTTGACGATGATGATGACGATGACGGAGTAAGTGATGCTGATGAAATAAGATTAGGTTATGATTCAAAAGATCCAAATAGTAAACCAACAGAAGCAGAGTTACACGGAAATGAAGTAACTACTAAAGAATTTGTTGTATATGAAAATGATCAAGTAGATATTTTAGAAGGTATTGTAACAATGCCACTAGGAGCTACTAAAGAAATAGAAGAAAATGTCGATACAACAGAAAAAGGTTTAAAACAAGGAAAAGTTAAAGTAAAATTTAAAGATGATTCTACTAAAACTTATATAATACCCGTAAAAGTTTATAAAAAAATATTTGTAGCACCAACTGTTGAAATGGTAAGCAATACAAATGGAAATGAAGTAATAGAAAATCAAAATATACTTCCAATAAAATATAACATTAAATGGACTACTCCTTTTGCAAAAAACCATGAAGAATATACAGAAACATTTAAAGATTTACCTCAAAATACTGAAGTTATAGTTAATCAACTTCCTTTTGTAGCAAATATAACAGGATTAAACAAAAATGTAGAATCTGAAAATGTAGTTACAGTAAATGGAAAAATGATAACTGAAAAAGTTAATCTTACAACAGAAAGAATAAATGTTAATGTTGAACTTAAAGTAACAACTGAACATGGAGCAGAAGTTAAGGCTAAAACATCTAATTTTGTTTTATTAAGAGATTTAGATCGTGATGGTAATCCTGATGAAAGAGATGATGATGACGATGGAGATGAAGTAAGTGATGCTGATGAAATAAGAACACATCATGATCCAAAAAATCCTGATGATAAACCAACAAAAGCAGAATTAGATCAAACAGAAATTAAAACAAAAGTATTAAAAACATATGTTAATGAAGCAATAGATTTAAAAAATGGAGTAGTTACAAAACCTGCTAATACTACATTAGAAGTAATTGAAGATGTAGATTATACTGAAAAAGGTTCAAAAGAAGGAAAAGTTAAAGTAAAATTTGATGATGGAAGTTTTAAAGAAGTTAAAGTAAAAGTTAATGTATTTGAAAAAGTATATATTAAACCTACTGTAACACTAACACCAGAAGAACAAAATGTACTTGAATCTAGTAATATTGCTGAAGTAACATTAGCAAAAACAACAGTATCTGGAAGAGTAGATAATGATACTTTTATGGAATATATAGTAGATAATGTAGTTAGTGAAAACTTTTTAGATTTAAGTGGTTTAACATTTAATAATAACAAGTTAAAAGGTAAATTAAATGTTACTTGGGCTAATAATCAAGAAGAAAATAAAACTATAACATTAACTCATAAAATTAAATATGAACATTTATCAGATACAGATACAACAGTAAAATTTAATGTTGATAGAGATACAGATTCTGATGGAACAAAAGATAGTGAAGATGACGATGATGACGATGATGGATTTACTGATCAAGAAGAAATAGATAATAATTCAAATCCAAAAGATTCATCAAGTATACCAACACAAGCAGCTGTTTATAAATTAAGACAATTAAGAACTAAAAAATTAAAAGCTTATATTGGTGATGTAGTAAATCTAAAAGAAGGTATAACTTCAGCATTAACAGGACATAATATAAATAAAGTAGAAATAACTCAAAATACAGATACAACAGCAAAAGGTGATGATAAACCTGGAACAGTTAGAATTACATTTGATGATAACTCATTTTTAGATGTTAAAATTCTTACTGATGTATATCAAAAACAATATATAAAAGGTAGTTTAGTAGTAAATCCAGAGACTCAAACTGCTATAGAAAAGAAACATATTAATCAAATAACATTCCAAGTAAATAAAGTAGGTGGAAGAGTTGATGATGATGAAAATATCGAATATATACCTGATGAAATTTTAACTAATGAAATAGAATTAGAAAATGGTTCTGATTTAACAGTTACAGATATAACTAATACTTTAACTGTAGGTAAATTAGTTTCTGGTATACCAACAGTTACGTGGCCAGATAATGTTCTTGAAAAGAAGAAAGTTAAAGTAATTAATAAAGTTAATTACAGAAATTTAGGTGAAGAAAGAAAAGAATCATTAATAGAAATTTTAAGAGATACAGATTCTGATGGAACACCTGATACAATTGATGAAGATGATGATGACGATGATTATTCAGATGATGAAGAAATAGCAGCTCATACAGATCCAAAAGATAATACTAGTAAACCAACAGCAGCATCTCGTGGAGTTGTTGTAACTAAAGTTCTTACAGGATATGTTGGAGAAGAACTTGATGAAAAATTAGCAATTAAGAGTAAACCAGAAAATACTACAGTAGATGTAATAAGTGAATTTGATACTTCTAGTAAGGGAGAAAAAGAAGCAGTACTTAGAATAAATTATCAAGATGGTTCTACAAAAAACTATACAGTAAAAGCTAATATATTTGAAAAACAATATCTAATTCACGATGTAACAATTGATAATAATAATCAAAGAGTAACAGAAAGTAAAAATATAACAGCAATTAATGTTAATAAAACAATTAATGGAACTCCAGGTGTTGATTTAGATCAATATATAGAAAAAATTATAGATACATTAGATCAAGAAAGTTATGATAATTTATATAATCTTGAAAATAATTCAAATGTTTTAACTGGAAAAGTTAGAATAACTGATTGGCAAGATAAAGAAACAAAAGAAATAACAATTAATTATATTAGAAAATATGCTCATAGTGCTCAATTAACTAATCCAATAACTATAACAGTTGATAGAGATACAGATTCTGACGGAACACCAGATAAAGATGATGATGACGATGACGGAGACGACGTAAGTGATGTTGATGAAATAAGAACACATCATAATCCAAAAGATGCATCTGATAAACCAACTAAGAAGGAATTAGATCAAACAGTAATAAATGTTAATAACAATTTAGAAACTTTTGTTAATGTAGCAATTGATATAAAAACAGCGATTACTAACAAACCAGCAAATACTACAGTTAATATTAAAACTCCAGTAGAATTTTCTAGTAAAGGAGCTAAAACAGGAGTATTAGAATTAGTATATGATGATAATTCTAAGAAAGAATTTAATGTAGTAGTTAAAGTTTATGAAAAAGAATATGTAAAACCTACTGTTACAGTAACTAATAACAATACTAATGTACTTGAAGGAAATGCTATTGAAACTATTAAATTTAATAAATCAGCAGTATCTTTAGATACAGATGAAGTTAATTTTATTAAAAAAGAATTAGATGTAGTATTAAGTGAAGATATTGTTATAACTGGAGCAAATCTTAATAAATCAACTGATGAAGTAACTGGAATTCCTACAGTTACTTGGAACGGTAATGAAGAAACAAAAACAGTAACTGTTAAAAAAGAAATAACTTATAAAAACTTAGCTAAAACAGAAGTATCAGCAGTATTTGTAGTTGATAGAGATACAGATAATGACGGAACAAAAGATAGTGATGATGACGATGATGATGGAGACGGAGTAATTGATACTGATGAAATAAGAACAAATCACGATCCAAAAAATCCTGCTGATAAACCAACAGAAAAAGAACTAGATCAAACAGTTATTACAACAAATACTCTAGAAGCATATGTTGGAGATACAGTAGATTTAACTACTGCAATAACATCTAAACCATTAAATACAACATTAGAAATAGAAACACCAGTAGTAACAACTAGTAAAGGTTTAAAACAAGGTGTAGTAAAAGTTAAATATCAAGATAATTCATTTAAGAATGTTACAGTAAATGTAAAAGTATTTGAAAAAGAATATGTAAAACCAACTATAACAGTAACAAATACAAATGTAAAAGTTATAGATAAAAAGGCAATTGAAGAAATTACATTTAATAAAGTAAATCCAACACTTGGTAAGAATGAAACTACTTTTGTTGAAAAAGTACTTGATATTGAAACAACTAATAATGTAGAGAATTTAAATAATTTAACTTATAGTGATGATAAGATTAGTGGAATAGTTAAAATTAATAATTGGGTAGGAAAAGAAGAAAAGAAAACTATTACATTAAAAAATACTAGAACATATACTAATCTTGGACCAACAACTGTAACCACAACTTTAGAAGTAAATAGAGATACAGATAGTGATGGAACAATTGATAGTGAAGATGATGATGATGATGGGGATGGAGTAAGTGATGCTGATGAAATAAGAACACATCATGATCCAAAAGATCCAGCAGATAAACCTCAACAAAACGAATTAACAACTGGTGATATCACAACTCAAATTCTAGAAGCATATGTAGATGATACAGTTGATATAAAAACAGCAATTACTGCTAAACCAGCAAATACTACATTAGAAGTAGAAACACCAATTCAAACTGATACAAAAGGTTTAAAAGAAGGTGTAGTAAAAGTTAATTATCAAGATGGTTCATCTAAAAAAGTTACAGTAAATGTAAAAGTATTTGAAAAACAATATGTAAAACCAACTATAACTGTTAATAATCCAAATACAAAAGTAGTAGATAAAAAAGCAATTGAAGAAATTACATTTAATGTAGCAAATCCAGTAGTAGGAAAAGATCAAGAACAATATGTAGAAACATTTATTGATCAAGAATTAACTAATACTATAAATAGTGTTAATAACTTAACTTACACATCTAATAAAATAACAGGATCTATTGTTGTTAATAATTGGGTAGGACAAGAAGAAAAGAAAAAAATTACTTTAACAAATACTAGAACATATGCTAATTCTTCTGATACTAATACAACTGTTACTTTAGAAGTAAATAGAGATACAGATAATGATGGAAGAATAGATAGTGAAGATGATGACGATGATGATGACGGAGTAATTGATACTGATGAAATAAAAACAAATCACGATCCAAAGAATCCTGCTGATAAACCAACAAAAGCAGAATTAGATCAAACAGTTATTACAACAAATATTCTAGAAGCTTATATAGGTGATACAGTTGACATAAAAACAGCAATTACTGCTAAACCAGAAAACACTACATTAGAAGTAGAAACTCCAGTAGTAACAACTGCTAAAGGTTTAAAACAAGGTGTAGTAAAAGTTAAATATCAAGATGGTTCATCTAAATCAATTACAGTAAAAGTAAAAGTATTTGAAAAACAATATGTAAAACCAACTATAACTGTTAATAATCCAAATACAAAAATAATAGATAAAAAAGCAATTGAAGAGATTACATTTAATGTAGTAAATCCAACTTTAACAAAAAATGAAGAACAATTTATAATTCAAGTGCTAGATACTGAAAATGCAAATACAGTAAATAATTTAACCAATTTAACATATAGTGATAATAAATTAAGCGGAATTATAAGAGTTAATAATTGGGTAGGACAAGAAGAAAAGAAAACTATTACTTTAACAAATAATAGAAAATATGATAATTCTTCAGATACTAATACAACTGTTACTTTAGAAGTAAATAGAGATACAGATTCTGACGGAACAATTGATAGTGAAGATGACGATGATGATGGAGATGGAATAAGTGATGAAATAGAAAAGAAAACTCATCATAATCCAAAAGATCCAACTGATAAACCATCACAAAACGAACTAGATACTGCGGAAATAACAACAATGGTATTATCTGCAGAAATGGATCAACCAGTAGATTTATTACTTGCTATTACATCAAGACCAGCAAATACAACGCTTAGAGTTAAAACACCAGTTACAACATCTACTAAAGGTGAAAAGACTGGAGTAGTAGAAGTAATATATCCAGATAATTCAAAAAAACAAGTTAATGTAAAAGTTAAAGTATATGAAGTAAGATACTTAACACCAGAAATAGAAATAACTAATCCAAATACTGAAGTATTAGAAGATAAAAATATTTCAGAAGTAAATATAAAAGTAAAAGAAGTTGAAGAAAGAGTTGATGAAACAAACTTTATCAAATATAAAAAAGACGAACTTTTATCAGAAAATATTACTAATTTAAATGGATTAACAAATACTTCTAATAATAAGTTAAGTGGTAAATTTAATTATACATTTACAGGAACAGATGAAATAAAAACTATGGATATTTTATATACAAGAAACTATAGAAACAGTCCATCTGTAACAAAAACAATTAAGATAAAACTATTAAGAGATACAGATAAAGATGGAACACCAGATAAAGATGATGATGATAAAGATGGAGATGGATTTACAAATGCTCAAGAAATAGCAAGAGGAAGTGATCCATATAATAAAGATTCAATTCCAACATTAACTAAGAAAGAACAACTTGATCTACTTATTAAAAAATTAGAAAAACTAATAGAAGATACAAAAAATAATAATTTTGATAATAAGAACAAAATAGATGTAGATCGTTTAAAAGATGTAACTTTACCTGATAAGGAAGATAAGAAAAACCAAATTAAAAATTCTTATAATGATACTACACCAGAAACAGATATAGAAAATAAGAAAAAAGAAGTTCAAAAACTTATTGATGATATCAATGATGAAGTAAATAAATTAAGAGATAGAGCTAACTTTACTGAATTAGATAAAGAAATAGCTAAAGAAATAGAAGATATTTATACTAAAGATTCTCTTAAGACTTTAAAAGATAAGATAAAAGAAGCTAAAAATATAGCAAGAGATAAAGCAACACAACAAGAAGTTGATAACATGACTAAAGCTATAAAAGAATTAAGAGATAAGTTAGTTATAGATAAAACTAAATTAAAAGAACAACTTGATAAGCTTGGAAAAGCAATAGATAGTGGTAAATGTTTATCTAAACAATGTAAAGATATTTATGATAAAGCTAAAATAGCTTATGATAATACTAATTTAACTAAAGAAGAATATTTAGCAATAATTAAAGAAATAAATGCTGTTTTAGAAAAAAATCATAATATAAAGAATCCAAAAACTAGTTCTAGTCAATTTATTATAGTTATATTAGCATCAATTATCTTAGTAGTAGGATATGTAGTTGTTAAATCTAAAAAGAGTTATATAAGATAAGAAATTTTAAAATTTCTTATCTTTTTTTATTTATTATATTGACTAATCAAAGCTTTTTTGATAACATTAATACTGTCAATGCAAAAGTGTCGCATTGAACATGCGGATGTAGTTTAATGGTAGAACCTCAGCCTTCCAAGCTGACTGCGTGGGTTCGATTCCCATCATCCGCTCCAATTGAAATTAAAAAGAACGATTTGTAAATCGTTCTTTTTCTTTATCTTAATTATTTATTTTAAAATTAAATGGATAAATTATAGTTTTATATGTTATTAAATCTTTTTGAGTTATATCTAAAGTTCTTTCTATAGAAGGACTAGTATTTACTGTTATTATTTTAGAATTAACTTGATTTATAAATTTAGAAGCATTAATAGAAGAGTTAGTGAATATAGAAGAGCTAAACTTACTTCCGTTATAATTAATTTGTTTAATAGCTTCATCACAATCATTTACTAATATAGCAGTGGGATAATCTATATTTAAATTACTATTTATATATAAACTTATATTTAAATTACTAGTTATTATTTTATTTAAAAAATCTATATCTTTTATATCATCTATATATAAATCAAAATTTTCATATCCACTAATAATAGTTTTATTTTTTGATTTATTTAAAATTAATTTTTGTAAATTGGCATTTCCTATACATATTACTAAATCTATATTTGCATAGTTAGATAATAAAGAGTCATAATTATCTGTTACATATAATTGAATTAAATTTCTTGAAATATTAAATTCTTCTAATATATCTTGTACTAGTTTAACTATTAACTTATTGGTTAGATACATATAAGGGTTATTTGCAAGAATTAACTTATTACCAGCTTTTATATTTCTTATAATCATTTCAATTAAAATATAGGGGTTTGTATCGTTAATAACTATAACATTTCCTATATTCATAATTTCTTTTCCATAAATAATATTTTCTTTTATATTTCTTTTAGATAATGTGACATCTTTATAATATAAATTATCTTTATCTATATTAGAAAATATATTATTTATAATATTAAAATCTAATATAAAACCATTTTTATTGTTTATATCAAGTTTATTTGTTTCTTCGATTAAATCTTTATTAATATTTAAAGATTTTTTAATATTATAAATAATCATTTTAATATTTTTTTCTAAGTTATTTATATCGACTTTTAAAATATTTTCTATAATTTTATCTATATTATTATCCATTCTTAATTCCTCTTTTTATCTTTATAACTATCTTAGTTAATTATATCATTAATTTAAAAAAAATATTATTATAACTTATTAAAAAAATACTTAAAATATGTTGACAAATAGAAAAAAGATGGTAGTATAAGAACTGCCAATTAAGAAATTAATTGGTGCTAGTATCACACTAGCCAACCCCTTTTTATTCTTTTTTATGGAGCTGCCCTCAGGGGGGACAGCTCTCTTTTTTTATTATAAAAAATATGATATAATATAGCGGATTCGAGGTTATGAATGTTAGAAAAAATAAAGGGAATAGGACCTAAGTCAAAAGAGTTATTAAATAGATTAAATATATATACAATTAATGATTTGTTAACATATTATCCATTTAGATATGATATATTAAAAAGAACAAATTTACTTCAAGAAGATATTGATACAAAAAAAATAGTAATTGATGGAAAAGTAGATTCTTTAGTTATCACTAATCATTTTAGAAAAATAAATAAATTAAGTTTTAGAATAGAAACTATATATGGTAAGATTGGTGTTGTTATTTTTAATAGAGCATTTTTATTAAATAATTTAAAATTAGGTACAAATATAGTAGTAATAGGTAAATATGATAAACAAAATAATATTTTAACAGCTAGTGATATATTATTTAAAAAATTAGGTAAAAAAGAAGAAATAATACCTGTTTATCATTTAACTAGTGGTATTACTTCAAATACTTTAAAAAAGTTTATAAATGAAGGATTAGCTACATATAAAGATCAAGTAATAGATAATATACCGGAGTATTTAATAGATAAGTATAATTTTTCTTCTAAAAAGTTTGCTCTTAGTATAGTTCATAATCCATCTGATAAAGAAAAATTAGAAGAAGTATTAAATAGATTAAGATATGAAGAGTTATTTGAATTTATGTTCAAAATTAATTATTTGAAGTTTAAAAGAAAAAAAGAAAATCTTGGTATTAAAAGAGATGTTGATATTAAAAAATTAGATAGTGCTATTAAGTCATTACCTTTTGAACTTACAGAAGATCAGTTAAAAACAACTTACGATATAGTAGAAGATTTATCTAGTGAAAAACAAATGAATAGAATTATTCAAGGAGATGTTGGTAGTGGTAAGACTATAGTTAGTTTTTTAGCAATTTACTATAATTTTTTATCTGGTTATCAATCTGCATTAATGGCACCTACTGAAATACTTGCAATACAGCATTATAACAACTTAAAAGAGCTTAAATTTGCTAAAAACTTAAGAATTGAATTATTAGTAGGTAAACTTAAAAAGAAAGAAAAAGAAGATATTTATAAAGCTATAGAAAATAAAGAAGTAGATGTAGTTATAGGAACACATGCTATTATTCAAGAAGGATTAAAATATCATAATTTAGGTTTAGTTATAACAGATGAACAACATAGATTTGGAGTTAATCAAAGAGCAAATCTTAGAAATAAAGGTAACTATCCTGATGTTTTATATATGAGTGCAACTCCAATTCCTAGAACTTATGCTTTAACTATATATGGAGATATGGATATATCTTCTATTAAGAAGATGCCTAAAGGTAGAAAACCTGTAGAAACTATTATTAAAAGTGAGGCTGAGATCAAAGATGTGCTAGAGATGATGTATAAAGAATTAGTTAATAATCATCAAATATATGTTATATCTCCTTTAATAGAAGAAAGTGATAATAGTGATTTAAACGATGTAGAAAAAATAGAAAATAATATGAAAAAAGCATTTGGTTCTAAGTTTAATGTAGGCGTAATGCACGGTAAGATGAAAAGTGCTGAAAAAGAACTTATTATGCAAGAGTTTAAACAAAAGAAAATAGATATTTTGGTATCTACTACTGTTATAGAAGTAGGAGTAGATGTAGAAAATGCTACTATGATAGTTATATTTGATGCAGATAGATTTGGTTTATCAACACTTCATCAGTTAAGAGGAAGAGTAGGAAGAAGTTCTTTAGAGTCTAAATGTATTTTAATAAGTAATACTGATAAAGAAAGACTTAATATTATGACTAAAACAACTGATGGATTTAAAATAAGTGAAGAAGATTTTAAATTAAGAGGTTCTGGAGATTTATTTGGAACTAAACAAAGTGGGGATATGAGTTTTAGATTAGCTAATTTAAAAAGAGATTATAATTTATTAATAGATGCTAAAAAAGATACTGAAGAATTCTTAAAAGATAAGAGTACTGAAGATATAGAATTAAAGTTAAGATTAATAAAAATGGTTAACGATAATTCTTAAAAGTGTTGCATTGATATTTAAAATATATTATTATTAATGTGCATAGTAAATACTATGCTGAGTTTATCATGAAATTATTGATGACTCAAACCCCCTGAAGAGAGCATAGAGATATGCTCTCATTTTTTTGTCCATTTTATAAGGGATTCGAGGAATCAATATTGATAAAATAATTTTAACTACAAAAAATTTGATTTAGGAATAGTTCCTTGAGAAAAAATGCCGAAAGTGCTAAAAATTCTCAATGAATTTTTATATTTTAAGAATGATACTTATAATATATAAATAATCTGTATGGTTTTAATGGCATTATACCACAAACGGTAGGATATAATTGTTATAAATCCATGGTATAATACATTATGATGAGATGACTTATGGAAAAGAAAGAAGAAATAATTAGTAATAAAATTAAATGTAAAAAATGTGGAGATATCATAGAATCAAAAAGTACTAATGATTATAAAAAATGCATATGTGGAGCAGTAGCAGTGGATGGTGGCAATCAATATTTAAAAAGAATAGGCAATGAAGAAGATTATGAAGAATTATCTGTTTTTAATTCTAATATTACTAAAAACATCAATTAAATGTGAAAAAATAGTATAAACTATTGATTTTTAACCAAAAAGATGTATAATATTCTTCACAAATACGAAAAATTATAATACAATTATATTGAAAATAGGAGGATAAAGATGTTAATTGGATTTAAAGTAAAGAACTATAGATCATTTAATGAATTACAACATTTTTCAATGCTTTCTGGTAAAGTTAGAAATAATGAAAATCACGTAGTGGATTGTTGTAAGAAAAAAGTATTGAAATTTTCAGGAGTTTTTGGAGCTAATGGTTCTGGTAAATCGAATTTGATTTTAGCAATTGGATTAGCACAAAGTATAATAATTGATGGAATTTTAACAATTATAAACAATCAATATTTTAGAGGAACAGAGTCTAATGAAAAAGAAAATTCATATTTTGAATTTGAACTTGCATTAAATGAAAAATTATACTCATATGGCTTTGAAGTTAATATATTAAGACAAGAAATAATATCTGAATGGTTAATTGATATGACTAAACCTACAGAAAAAGTCATATTTGAAAGAGATGTAAAACACAGTAAATATAACCCAATAAAAACAAAAAATAATTATTTTGATGTTTGCTTAGCTGAAATGAAAAATAATAATAAAGATTTATTTATTAATGAAATGGCTAGAAGAATTTCTATGTCAAATAATAGGGATGAATTCTTTAATGATATTAGAGCAGTATTTAAATTTTTAATATTTGATATGTATGTTATAAGACCAACATCACATAAATTTTTAGATATTGATTATATTAAGAAAAAAGATAAAATCTTAAAAGTTTTAAAAGCATTGGATATCAATATATCAGATATTGTTGCAGATCCATGCGATATAAAAAATATTCAAACTAAATTACCTCCAATGGAATTTGCAACGATAATGAATAAATTTGAAGAATCATACAAAATTAATCCTAGGACAAGAGCAACAATAAGAATTGCTAATGATCTATATGTATTAGAAAAAAACAGTAGTGGAGAAATAGTAGTTCAAAGCTTGAATTTTATTCATGAAAATTGTGAAAGTAAATTTGGAGCATACGAAGAATCAGATGGAACAATAAGAATTTTAGAATTAGTCGATATTATGCTAACTGAAAATAAATTATTTTTAATAGATGAATTAGATAGCAGTTTGCATCCAATTCTTGTTGGAGGTTTATTAAAAATATTTTTGAAAGCAAATAATACGAATCAATTAATTATTACAACACATGAATTGAAGACTTTAGATTTTGATTTAGTAAGAAGAGATGAAATTTGGTTTGCAGAAAAAAATGAAAAAGGCGAAAGTAGAATATATTCGTTAGAAGAATTTAAAGATGTAGCTCGTTTTGATAGAAAAATTGATAAAGCGTATCTAGAAGGAAGATTTGGTGCAATAGCCAATATAGATACTGATTATGAGGATTAGAGAACCTTTTGCAATTGAGAGAACATCTGAAGTAAACGAATATAGAAAAAAGTATTTTATTGTCTCAGAAGGGGCAGCAACAGAACCAAAATATTTTGAAAAACTAAATGAATGTTTAATAAAAGAAAATGTAACAATTATCAATATTTTGAGGGATTATGCCAATCAAGGACATAGTAATCCAACTCATGTTATAAAGTTATTACAAACGTTTATTGATAATTCAGCTAATGAGGTAACCGTTAGTGAATTAAAAAATAAATTATCAAATTGGAATCATGAAAATCCTAATAGAATAGATCTTAAAGCCGCATTTTTAAAATTAGATGAAATGTATAAAAAAGATGATTATAGAATTCAATATAGTGATTTAGATTCTGTGTTTATGAGTTTATTTAAAAATGAAGCATATGAAGATATGGCAAGCAACTTTGAAAAATATTTTTCAGCACAGGATGTGACCTATTCTTCAAAAATTGATTCTTTGAATATGGTTATTGATAGAGATAAGGACAGTTTTACAGAAGAACAATATGATGGTGTAGTAGATTTTTGTGAGAAAAATGGTGTTAATTTATATATAAGTAATCCGAATTTTGAATTATGGCTGTTTATGCATTTTGATGAATTTGATACCGAAAAAAAAGAAGATTTAATAATAAACAGAAAAATGAATAAATCAGGAAGAAGATATATAGAAAAAAGGCTTCATGATGTTTGCGATTACAAAAAAAATAAACTTATATTTGAAGTATTTGAACCTGGAATTAGAAATGCAATAAAAAGAGAAAAAGGATTTACTGAAGATATTTCGAAAATCAAAAATGAATTAGGAACTAATGTCGGATTATTAGTTGAAAAAATTATAAAAGAAAAATAACTTAGTCATCTTCTAAGCTATCTATAACAGAAACAAAAGAGTCGAGGATAGTACTAAATATATGAGAATATGTATTTAGTATCTCCTCGATTTTTGTGTATTTAAAGGCTTTATAGCTTTTGTTTTTCTTTAGCTTGCAAAAAGTGTTTGAAAATGAATTCTAATAATTAAAAAAATTAATAAATTATGCTATATTATTTGATGAGAGATGATGATATTTTGGAGTAAAATTATGGGAAATTACGAAAGTGAATCTAAATTAGAAAATCGAATGCTAGAGCAATTAAGAAAACAAGGATATCAATATATCAAAATAAATGATGTAATTGAATTAGAAAGAAACTTTAGAGAACAAGTTAATCTTCATAATAGAGGAGAACTTAATTTTAAAGATTTATCTGATAAAGAATTTGAAAGACTTATGGTAAGAATATCTGGTAAGGGGGTTTTTCAGTCTGCTAAAGAATTAAGACAAAAACAATCTATTCAAAGAGATGATGGTTCGATTGTTTATATTGAATTATTTAATACTAAAGATTGGTGTAAAAATACTTTCCAAGTAACTCATCAAACTACTGTTGAAGGTAAATATACTAATAGATATGATGTAACTATTTTAATTAATGGACTTCCTCTCGTTCAAATAGAAATAAAGAGAAGAGGAATAGATATGAAAGAAGCTTTTAATCAAATTAAAAGATATAAAAGACATTCATATTTGGGATTATATAAATTTATTCAATTATTTATTATAAGTAATGGTGTAGATACAAAATACTTTGCAAATGGAGATCAAGAATTAAATTATGGTTTCACTTTCTACTGGACAGATGTTAACAATGAAAGAATAACTAATCTAGAACAATTTTGTGTATTCTTCTTAGATAGATGCCATATTGCTAAGATGATTGCTAGATACATGATTGTTAATGAGACAGAAAAAATGTTAATTGTTATGCGACCATATCAAGTTTATGCTGTTGAAAATATTGTTGCTCGTGCTTTAGATACAAATAATAACGGTTATATATGGCATACTACAGGATCTGGTAAAACTATTACTTCATTTAAAACAAGTCAAATACTTTCTTTAGAACCATCTATCAATCAAGTATTCTTTTTAGTTGATAGAAAAGACTTAGATAAACAAACTTTAGATGAATTTAATAAATTTGATCCAGGTTGTGTTGATATGACTAATCAAACAGATAAATTAATACAACAAATAAAAGATAGTACTAAACCATTAATAATTACTACAATTCAAAAAATGGCTAATGCATGTTCCAATCCAAAATATGCTAGTGTAATGGAAAAATATAAAGATTTAAAAACAATTTTTATAATTGATGAATGCCATAGATCTCAATTTGGAGATATGCATAGACAAATATCTAATACATTTAGTAAGGCACAATATTTTGGATTTACTGGTACACCTAGATTTAAAGAAAATCCATCACAAGATGGAAGAAGTACAGTAGATATTTTTGAAAAGTGTTTGCATACATATTTAATTAAGGATGCTATTAAAGATGAAAATGTTTTAGGTTTTTCTGTTGATTATATGAAGTTTGTTGAATGGAGAGGACAAACGGAAGAAGATTCAATGGTTGAAGCAATAGATACTGATGAAGTGTTTATGGCAGATGATAGAGTAAGACTTATTGCACAAGATATTATTAATCATCATAATATTAAAACTAGAGATAGAAAATATAACTCTTTATTTACTGTTTCATCAATTCCATTATTAATTAAGTATTATGATATGTTTAAATCATTAAATCATGACTTAAAGATTGGTGCTATATTTACTTATGGTGCTAATGAAGATTTAGATAAGAATACAGAACATTCAAGAGAAGTTTTAGATAGATATATGAAAGACTATAATAAGATGTTCAAAACTAATTTTAGTACTCATACATTTGATTCTTATTTTAGAGATATATGTAAGAAAATTAAAAATAATGAAATTGATATTGTCATAGTAGTTAATATGTTATTAACAGGTTTTGATGCTAAGAGATTAAATACTTTATATGTTGATAAATCGTTGAAATATCATGATCTTATTCAAGCTTTCTCAAGAACTAATAGAGTTGAATCTGATACTAAACCGTTTGGTAATATAGTATGTTATAGAACAACTAAAACTAGAGTTGATGAAGCCGTTAAATTGTTCTCGCAAACTAATAGTATAGATACGGTTATTATGGCTCCATATGAAACTTACTTAGAAAAATTTAATAATGCAGTAAATAAATTGTTATCAATTACTCCAGAAGTTGAAAGTGTAGATTCTCTTGAAAGTGAAGATGATATAAAGAAATTTATTGTTGCATTTAGAGAAGTGGCAAAGATACTAGTTAGTTTAAAAACATTTAATCAATTTGATTTAGATAATGCTGATTCTATGATTAATACACAAACATTTGAGGATTATAAATCTAAGTATTATGAATTATATAGAAAAATATCAAATGATAAAGAAAAAAGTTCTATATTGAATGATATTACATTCTCATTAGAACTAATACAAACTGATAAAATTAATGTTTCTTATATCTTAAATTTAATTAGAAATGTTGATTTATCAAATGAAGAACAAAAACAAAAAGATATAGCTGATATTCAAAGTAAATTAGTTAATATTACTGATGATGAATTATTCCTAAAAGCTGAATTAATAAAGAGTTTCTTATCTTCTATTTTACCAGCTTTAAAAGAAGAAGATTCAATTGATGAAGCTTTTGATAACCATATTAATAAAGAAAGACAAAAGGAAATCGAAAAATTTTCTGCTGAAAATAATATTAACTTAGAAACATTAGAAACAATTATTAATGAATTTGAATATAGTGGTATTTTCCCGGATGGATTAATAGGACAATCTATTGAAGCACCATTCTTAAAGAAAATATCAATTATTGAAAATATTAAGGGATTCGTTAAGAATCTGTTGAAGAAATATATGTAAGAGGTTAAAATATGACAAGAGAAGAAAAACAACAATCACAACAAGCAGAACTTCAAAAACAATTATGGAGTATTGCTAATACCTTAAGAGGTAATATGGATGCCAATGATTTTAAAAATTATATTCTTGGATTAATATTCTATAGATATCTATCTGAAAATCTAGTTAAATATGTTAATACTACATATTTAAAAGATGATAATCTTGATTATGAAGAAGCTTGGAAAAAAGAAGAATATAGAGAAGCTTTAAAATCACAACTAATAAGTGACTCAAATATGGGATATTTCCTTGAAGCAGATTATTTATGGAGTACATTAATCCAAAAGATTAAAACTGGTAAATTTGATATTTCAATGTTAGCCAAAGCAGTTAATACAATATCTGAATCTACTTTAGGAAATGAATCTGAAGATGACTTTGAAAATTTATTTGAAGATATGGATTTAAATAATTCTAAATTAGGAAGAGGAGAAGCAGAAAGAACTAAATTAATATCAACAATAATGTTAAAAATTGATGATATTGACTTTCATCACGAAGATGCTGAAATAGATGTTCTAGGTGATGCTTATGAATATCTAATTTCAAATTTTGCTGCATCAGCTGGTAAGAAAGCAGGAGAGTTTTATACTCCACAACAAGTATCAAGAATACTTGCTAAATTAGTAACATTAAATAAATCAAAATTACAAAGTGTATATGACCCAACTTGTGGATCTGGTTCACTTTTATTAAGAGTAGGTAAAGAAACTAAAGTTACATCATATTATGGACAAGAATTTAATTCTACTACATACAACTTAGCTAGAATGAATATGTTATTACATGGTATTTCATTTAAACATTTTGATATTAAAAATGATGATACCCTAGAAAGACCAAGACATATTGATATGAAGTTTGATGCCATTGTTGCAAATCCGCCATATTCAGCTCAATGGAGTGCAGATCCTAAATTTATTGAAGATGAAAGATTTAGTGCTTATGGTAAATTAGCTCCTAAATCAAAAGCTGATTTCGCATTTATCCAACACATGATTTATCAACTGTCAGATAACGGAACCATGGCTGTTGTTTTACCTCATGGAGTTTTATTTAGAGGAGCTTCTGAAGGAATAATAAGAGAATATTTAATTAAAGAAAAAAATTATTTGGATGCAGTAATTGGATTGCCAGCAAATATATTTTTTGGAACAAGTATTCCAACTTGTATTCTTGTATTTAAAAAATGTAGAGAAAATGAAGAAAATATTTTATTTATAGATGCATCAAAAGATTTTGAAGCAGGAAAAAATCAAAATAGATTAAGAGATGAAGATGTAGATAAGATTATTGAAACATATAAAAAGAGAGAGGAAATAGAGAAGTATTCACATATAGCTTCATTAAAAGAAGTTGAAGATAACGATTATAATTTAAATATTCCAAGATATGTTGACACATTTGAGGAAGAAGAAGAGATTGACATTAAACAAGTTCAACAAGACCTTAAAGATATTGATAAAGAAATAAAAGAAGTTGATAAAGAACTTAATGTTTATTTAAAAGAACTTGGATTGGAAGAATTATAATGAATCAATATGATGTTAATAGTGTGAGTGTTGGTTCTATTTTAGGCCAAATCACGAGCGGAATAATAGCTATTCCTGAAATTCAAAGACCGTTTGTTTGGGATTCTACAAAAGTTAGAGATTTGATAGATTCTTTATATAAAGGATATCCTGTAGGATATATTATTACTTGGAAAAATCATTCTGTTAAATTAAAAGATGGTAAGTCATCTGAAGGAAAACAAATAATAATAGATGGTCAACAAAGAATAACAGCTTTAACAGCTTCATTGCTTGGTAAAGAAGTTTTAGATTCACAGTATAAAAAGAAAAATATAAGAATATCATTTAATCCACGAACAGAAGAATTTGCTACAAAAACACCGGCAACTGAAAAATCAGATGAGTGGATAACTGATATTGCAGAGTTCATGCAACCTGGAAAAATAAACATATGGGAATTTGTTAATAATTATTCATCCAAATTTGATATAGATGCTAATGAGGTTAATAAGAGAATAAATAGACTACTTTCAATAAACAATATGTCTATAGGATGTATTGATTTGGGATCTTCATTAGATATTAATGAGGTAACAGAAATATTCGTAAGAATAAATTCTAAGGGACAATCATTATCTCAAGCAGATTTTGCAATGTCAAAAATTAGTGTTAATGAAAAATATCATGGAAATGACATAAGAAAAGTTATAGATTATTTTTGTCATTTATCTCAAACACCACAAGATTATGAAAATATAAAAAATAGTGATATTGATTTTACTAATAAGTCTTTTTTTACTAAAATTAGTTGGGTAAAAGATAATACTCAAACTATTTATAAACCAGATTATACAGATGTATTAAAAGTTGCTTTTACTTATAAATTTAAAAGAGGAAAATTAGAAGATTTAGTAAGTTTATTATCTGGTCGTGATTTTGAGACAAGAGAGTATAAAGATGAGATAATAGAAAAGAGTTTTAATACTTTAGAGTCTGGAGTATTAGAATTTATTAATCAGACAAATTTTGAAAGATATATAATGATTTTACAATCAGCAGGTATAATTGATGATAGTTTAGTAAGGTCACAAAATGTTTTAAATTTCGGATATATTCTTTATTTATTATTAAGAGAAAGAAAAATTCAAAATATTCAAAAATTAGTTAGTAGATGGGTTATTATGTCAATATTAACTCAAAGATATAGTTCGTCACCAGAATCACAATTTGATGTAGATATTAGAAGATTAAGTGAAACTTCTGATATTGAACGATATATAAAAGAAGAAGAAGAAAGACAATTAAGTGAAAATTATTGGGACAATAATCTTGTTGAAAATTTTAATACGTCAGTATCTAGTAGTCCTTATTGGAAAACATTTGTTATTGCTCAATGTAAGTTACATAACAGAGGATTTTTATCAGAACAAATAGATGTATATTCATTAATAGATCAAAGAGGTGATGTACATCATATATTTCCAAAAGATTATTTAAAGAAAAAAGGCTATGATTCAAGAGGATATAATCAAATTGCTAATTTTGCTATGCTTCAACAAGAAGTTAATATTGCAATAAGTAATATGTCTCCTAATGAATATTTGAAGTTAGTGAAAGAACAATGTGAAGGGGGAGAATTAAGGATTGGTACAATAAGTAATATAGATGATTTAACAAAAAATTTCAGTGAAAATGCTATTCCAATTGAATTATGTGATATGGATGCTAATAATTATTCTGACTTCTTAGAAATGAGAAGAAAATTAATGGCTAAAAAAATTAAGGATTATTACTATAGTTTATAATATAATAAAATAAAAAGGATTTATACAAACATGTTTTGCATAAGTCCTTTTTTTAGTTTTTGTAAATTATTAAGTTTATTATTTTCTAAATTGATTTTTGCATTTAACTTATTAAATAGATTACCATATTTATTTTGAAATTGTAAATTTGGTAAATATATAGTTATATCCTTAAATAGATCTTCGTTTAGATTTTTTCTAACTATACTTGCTCCTTGTTCAGAAGACATATTATATTCGTACAATGCTCTTGCTGTTTTAATCCATTCTTTAAATAAATCTAAATTAATATTATTTATATCATAGATTTTATATGATGGTGAGACAATACCAAAGTTATATTTATCATTTATATTTATATTACCCATCCATAAATTTTGCGGACTAAGAACTAATTGATTTTTCTTTAAAATCTTATATCCTATATTATTATCACTTGCAGCTTGTTTATTAAAATACTCTGATTGTAAAAATATTCCTTTCGTAGTAGAAGAAATAATGAAATGTTCATTATTAGTTTTAGTCTTAATATTAGCTTCTTTTAATAATTCGCCTAATTTATATTTTGTTGTATTTTCAAATGAAGCAAAGATATTTGATACTAGTCCTTTTTTAAATAACTTAAGGGCTTCAATTTTCTTAGATTGTAATTCGATTTTTTTATCTAATAGAGAAAGTGTATTA
>CAUTAF010000001.1:0-149010 GCA_963536495.1 uncultured Eubacteriales bacterium | reverse complement strand
TCATATTTTTAACATAGTCAGCGTGCCCTGGACAGTCAACGTGAGCATAGTGTCTCTTATCTGTTTGGTATTCAACGTGTGATGTATTAATTGTAATACCTCTAGCTCTTTCTTCTGGAGCTTTATCTATATTAGCATAATCAACAAAGTCTCCACCGAATTTTTCAGCTTGTCTCTTTGTAATTGCTGCTGTTAATGTAGTTTTTCCATGGTCTACGTGTCCGATTGTTCCAACGTTTACATGAACTTTTGATCTATCAAATTTTTGTTTTTCAGCCATTTTTTCCTCCTATAAACCTCTTTAATTTTACATAATATTTTTAGCTTTTGCAATTGATTTTAATTAATTACCACTTTTTTTGATAATTTCTTCTGCTATATTTTTAGGAACTTCTTCATAGTGATCAGCGATCATAGTAAAGTTTCCTCTTCCTTGAGTGTTACTTCTTAAACTAGTAGCATATCCAAACATTTCAGATAATGGTACTAAAGCATCAAGTTTAACAGCATTTCCTCTTGATTCTTGACCAACAGGTTTTCCACGTCTTGATGTTAAATCTCCCATAACATTTCCAAAATATTCATCTGGAACTGTTACTTCAACTTTCATAATTGGTTCTAATAACACTGCTTGACATTTAGTCTTAGCTTCTTTTAATGCAAGACCTGCAGCTACTTTATAAGCAACTTCACTAGAGTCAACATCGTGGTATGATCCATCAAATAATGTAGCTTTAATATCGATTAATGGATATCCAGCTAGAATACCTGCTTCTAAAGCTTCTTGTAATCCCTTATCTACTACTGGAATATATTCTCTTGGAACTACTCCACCTACTACTTCATCAACGAATTCATAACCTTTTTCAGGATTTGGTTCAAATCTAATCCAAACATGTCCATATTGTCCACGTCCACCAGTTTGTTTAATGAATTTACCTTCACATTCTGCTTTTTGTTTAATAGTTTCACGATAAGCAACTCTAGGTTTACCTACATTAGCTTCAACCTTGAATTCTCTTCTCATTCTATCAACTAAAACGTCTAAGTGAAGTTCTCCCATACCAGCGATAACAGTTTGTCCTGTTTCAACATCAGTATGAACTTTAAATGTTGGGTCTTCTTCTGCTAATCTTTGAAGAGCTATACCAAGTTTTTCTTGGTCATCTTTTGTTTTTGGTTCTATTGCAAGTTCGATAACTGGTTCTGGGAATTTCATTGATTCAAGAATAATTGGTTTCTTTTCATCACATAATGTATCCCCAGTAGTAGTATTTTTAAGTCCTACTGCTGCTGCAATATCTCCAGTTGATACTTCTGATATTTCAGATCTTGTGTTAGCATGCATTAATAATATACGACCAATTCTTTCTTTAGAATCTTTATTTGAGTTTAAAACGTAAGATCCACTTTTTAATGTACCAGAGTATACTCTAAAGAAAGTTAATCTACCTACAAATGGGTCTGCCATTACTTTAAATGCCAATGCACTAAATGGTTCGTTATCACTAGGTTTTCTAGTAACTTCGTTTTCATTTAAGTCATATCCTTTTACTGCTTCTACATCAAGTGGAGAAGGTAAATAGTCTATAACTGCATCTAGTAATAATTTAATACCTTTATTTCCAAGTGCTGTTCCACACATTACTGGGAAGAATTCTACAGATAATACTGCTTTTCTTATACATTTTTTAATATCAGCTACTGATAATTCTTCACCTTCTAGGTATTTGTTCATTACTTCATCATCGTATTCTGCTACGATTTCAATAAGTTCACTTCTCTTTTGTTCTGCTATGTCTTTTAAATCTGCTGGAATTTCGATTTCAGTTGCATTTTCTTCGCTATTTCCATCATATTCATAAGCTTTCATAGTAATTAAATCAATAACTCCTCTGAAGTCATTTTCTGCTCCAATTGGCCATTCAATAGGTGCTGATTTAACTCCTAATCTATCTGTAATAGTTTTTAATGAGTATTCAAAATCTGCTCCCATTTTATCCATTTTGTTTGCAAAAATAATTCTTGGAACTTTAAATTCTGTTGCTTGTCTCCAAACTGTTTCAGTTTGAGGTTCTACCCCAGCTTGAGCATCGATTAATGCTACTGCACCATCTAATACTCTTAAACTACGACTAACTTCAATAGTAAAATCTACGTGTCCTGGTGTATCTATAATGTTATAACGGTATCCTTTCCAGTGTGCTGTTGTTGCAGCAGATGTAATTGTAATACCTCTTTCTTTTTCTTGTTCCATCCAGTCCATTTGAGAAGCACCATCATGTGTTTCCCCTATTTTATGAATTTTCTTTGTATGATATAAAATTCTTTCAGTTGTTGTAGTTTTACCAGCATCAATGTGAGCCATGATACCGATATTTCTAGTTTTTTCTATAGGTGTTTTTTCCATACCCTCTCCTTACCATCTATAATGTGCAAATGCTTTATTTGCTTCTGCCATACGATGTGTATCTTCTTTCTTCTTAAATGCTTGACCTGTTTCGTTAATTGCATCATATAATTCATTAGCTAAGTTTTCAGCCATACTGTGACCTTTTCTTAATCTTGAATATTTAACTAACCAACGAATAGCTAGAGCTTCACTTCTTGCTTTAGTTACTTCTATTGGAACTTGATAGTTTGCACCACCAACTCTTCTAGATTTAACTTCAAGTACTGGTTTAAGATTATCTAATGCTTTGTTAAATGATTCAAAAGCATCTTCATGTGTTTTTTCTTTTAGTAAATCTAAAGCTTTATAAAAAATAGTTTGTGCTTTACCTTTTTTACCATCTAACATAATCGCATTAATAAGTTTCATTATTACCTTTGAACCGTATATTGGATCTGGTAAAACATCTCTTTTAATAGCTTGTCTTTTTCTCATTATAATTCTCCTTTCTTATTTTTTAGTTTTTAGGTCTTTTTGCTCCGTATAAACTACGACCTTGTTTTCTATCTTTAACTCCGGCTGTATCAAGAGTTCCTCTTATAATGTGGTATCTAACCCCAATTAAGTCCTTAACTCTTCCTCCTCTAATTAAAACAACACTGTGTTCTTGTAAGTTATGTCCAATTCCTGGAATGTATGCTGTTACTTCCATACCATTACTTAATCTAACACGAGCATATTTTCTTAAGGCAGAGTTTGGTTTTTTTGGTTTAGTAGTACCAACTCTTGTACAAACTCCTCTTTTTTGTGGAGAATTTTGTAAAGTCTTCTTTTTATTAATTGTATCTAGTGAAAATGTTAAAGCTGGTGATTTACTTTTTCTAACCTTGTCACTTCTTCCTTTTTTAACTAGCTGATTAATTGTAGGCATAATGTCCTCCTTTCTACACATACCCTGGTGTATCTTACTTGTTATAAATATATGCTCGCCAAAACGAGCCATACTTAAAAAGCATTTATATGATAACATATATTAGCTTTTTTATGCAAGATAAAAATACTAAAAAAAGAAGATTTTCATCTTCTTTTTGTCTTATTCCATAAATCCTTCTTCAAAATCATCTAATGGATCTGAATTATCAAATGGAAGCGCTGATGTATAAGTCACATGTTTATACTTTTTAGAACCAGTTCCAGCTGGAATTAGTTTACCTATAAGTACATTTTCTTTAAGACCATCAAGTTCATCTATCTTACCATTTACTGCTGCTTCAGTTAAGATTCTAGTTGTTTCTTGGAATGATGCAGCTGCTAAGAATGAATCTGTATCAAGAGATGCTTTAGTGATACCTTGTATCATAAATTCTCCTCTTGCAGGTCTCTTACCTTTCATAATTGCTTCTTTATTGATATCTTGGAATTCTTTAAAGCTTACTGTTAAACCACTAAGAAGTGAAGTATCTCCTGAATCATAAATCTTGATTCTAGATGCCATTCTTCTAGCAATTATTTCAATATGTTTATCGGCAATTCCTACCCCTTGACTTCTATAAGTAGATTGTACTTCTTTTAGAATATATTGTTGAACTGTTAAAGCATCTGTTGCTTTCATAAGTTCTTTTGGTGATATAGAACCTTCAGTTAATTTATCTCCAGCTTCTACTGTATCACCAACCTTAACTATAAACTTAGGATTATAATTAGTTGTATGTTCTTTAGTTTCTAATTTATTAGAAATTATAACTTTACCTTTAGTCTTACCTTTACCATCTATTACTTCTGTAACTGTTCCACTAATTTCTGCTATTGTAGCTTTACTTGCAGGAGTTCTTGTTTCAAATAATTCTTCAACACGAGGAAGCCCTTGAGTAATATCTGCTTCTCCTCCAACTCCTCCACCGTGGAATGTTCTCATAGTAAGTTGAGTTCCCGGTTCCCCAATTGATTGAGCTGCAATAACCCCAACTGGTTCTCCAACTTCAACTGGTTGACCGTTTGCTAGGTTTCTACCATAACATTTCTTACATACTCCGTTATGGCTACCACAAGTAAGTACACTTCTTATTTCTACTTCTTTAATACCTGCTGCAATAATCTTTTCAGCGATATTATCTGTAATATATTCACCTTTACCAATAATTTCTTCTTTTGTTTCTGGGTTAATAATCTTCTTATTAGTATATCTACCAGCTATTCTATCAAATAAGCTTTCAATAACTTCTTTAGTAGATTCATTTACGAATTCTTTTACAACTAAACCATTTTCAGTTCCACAATCATCTTCTCTAACAATAATATTTTGAGAAACATCAACTAATCTTCTTGTTAGATATCCTGATTCAGCAGTCTTTAACGATTTATCTGATTGAGTCTTACGAGAACCGTGAGTAGATAAGAAGAATTCTGCTATAGACATACCATCTTTAAATGATGATGTAATAGGTATTTCAACAAATTTACCATTAGGTTTACTAGTCATACCTCTCATACCAGCGATTTGTCTAAAACTATCTAGTGATCCTCTGGCCTTAGAGAACATCATTATAAAGATTGGGTTATCTGGATTAGCTTTAGCTATTTGATTAAGTTCTTTTTGAACTTCATCGTTTATTTTAAACCAAACATCTACTACTTTGTTATATCTTTCTTCATCAGTTATAAGTCCACGTTTATATTGTTTTTCAATATTTTGAACTTCTTTTTCACCTTTTTCTATTATTTCAGATTTGTTATTACATTCTAAAATATCAGCAAGTGAAATTGTTATACCTGATTTAGTAGATTCTTTAAATCCTAAATCTTTCATCTTATCAAGCATTATAGAAGTTTCAGTTGTTTGATATCTTCTAAATACTTCAGCAATAATTTTTTCAAGTGTACCCTTTTTAAATGGTTCAACAAGTGGCATACTAGCTATTTTTTCTTTAATGTTTTCACCCTTGTCTACAAAATATTTACTAGGTGTCATACCTTGAATATTTTCTTCAGTTGGTTCATTAATATAAGAAAAACTATCTGGTAATATATCATTAAACTTAATTTTACCTGGAGTTGTTATAAGATATTTATCTTTTAAGTTATCCATTAAAATCTTATGTTTAAATGCATCTGCTTTTATAGCTATTCTTGTTTGAAGAGTTATTTCTCTTCTTTCATAAGCCATCATTGCATCAACTGGATTTTTAAATACTCTACCTTCTCCTTCAAGACCAGCTTTTTCCATAGTTATATAGTAGTTACCTAAAACCATATCTTGAGAAGGAGTAACTATAGGTTTTCCATCTTTTAGATTCAAAATATTATTTGATCCAAGCATTAATATTCTTGCTTCTGCTTTTGCTTCTTCACTTAAAGGTACGTGAACCGGCATTTGGTCCCCATCAAAGTCAGCATTAAACGCTGCACAAACTAATGGGTGAAGTCTAATTGCTTTTCCATCTATTAAAATAGGTTCGAAAGCTTGAATACCAAGTCTATGTAGTGTCGGTGCACGGTTAAGTAGAACTGGATATTCTCTAATAATTTCTTCTACTACATTCCATACACAATTATCTTTAGTTTCAATTAACTTCTTAGCTGCTTTTATATTAGTAGCAAGTCCTTTTTCAACAAGTCCTCTTATAAGATGTGGTTTGAATAATTCAATAGCCATATCTTTTGGTAAACCACATTGATACATTTTTAATTCTGGTCCTACTACGATAACACTACGTCCAGAATAATCAACTCTTTTACCAAGTAAGTTTTGTCTAAATCTTCCTTGTTTTCCTTTTAAAATGCTAGCTAAAGATTTTAAAGGTCTATTTCCTGCTCCTGTAACACTTCTTCCACGTCTTCCATTATCAAATAATGAATCAACTGCTTCTTGAAGCATTCTTTTTTCATTTTGAACAATTATATTTGGTGCTGATAATTCAAGTAATTTCTTTAAACGATTGTTTCTATTGATTACTCTTCTATATAAATCATTTAAGTCACTTGTTGCAAATCTTCCACCATCTAATTGAATCATTGGTCTAAGTTCTGGAGGTATAACAGGTAAATTATCTATTATCATCCATTCAGGTCTTTGATTAGATTTATAGAATGCATTTAATGCATCTAATCTTTTTACAAGTCTTACTTTTCTTTGTTCAGAAGCATTTGGAAGTTCTTCTTCTATTTCATCCATTTCTTTTTTAAGATCAATCTTCTTTAAAAGTTCTTTAATTGCTTCTGCACCCATTCCAACTCTAAATGAGTTACCATATTTTGCATAGTATGTTTGATAATCATTTTCAGATAATACTTGTTTTTCCATAAGAGTTGTATTTCCCTTATCTAAAACTATATAACTTACAAAATATAATACTTCTTCTAAGTCTCTTGGGCTAATATCTAGTACTAAAGACATTCTTGAAGGAACACCTTTAAAGAACCAGATATGTGATACTGGAGTAGCAAGAGCAATGTGTCCCATTCTTTCACGTCTTGTCTTGCTACTTGTAACTTCAACTCCACATCTATCACAAATTATATTTTTATATCTTACTCTCTTGTATTTTCCACAAGCACATTCGTAATCTTTTTTAGGTCCAAATATTCTTTCACAGAACAAACCATCTGGTTCTGGTTTTAATGTTCTATAGTTTATTGTTTCTGGTTTAGTTACTTCACCATATGACCATTCTTTTATTTTTTCAGGAGATGCTATACCAATTTTTAAAGCATCAAAATCATTTACTGGTATCATTATTCATCCTCCCCTTCATCTTCTAAGAGTGTATCGTAATTGATATCTTCCTCTTCTTCATCATCTTCAAATTCATCTTCTTCTGTTTCTTCAGAAATCAAATCTTTTTCTTCATCTAAACATTCGAAGTTTTCTTTATATTCATCATCTTCAATTTCTTTTAAATTCCATTCTTTTCTCTTTTCATCTAGAATTCTAACATCAAGTCCCAATGCTTGAAGTTCTTTTAATAAAACTCTAAATGATTCTGGAATTCCTGCTAAGTCAAATGTTTCACCCTTAACAATAGATTCAAATACTTTAACTCTACCTACAACATCATCGGATTTAACAGTTAAGATTTCTTGTAAGATATTTGCTGCACCATAAGCTTCAAGTGCCCAAACTTCCATTTCTCCAAATCTTTGTCCACCCATGTTAGCTTTTCCACCAAGTGGTTGTTGTGTAACTAAAGCATATGGACCTGTAGATCTAGCATGAAGTTTATCATCTACCATGTGGTTAAGTTTAAACATGTACATAACCCCAACAGTTACACGATTATCAAATGCTTCTCCAGTTCTACCATCATATAGTACTGTCTTACCATCACTATCCATCTTAGCATCTTTCATAAGGTCATATATTTCATTTACCTTAGCACCATCAAACGCCGGTGTTGATACTAACAAGTTCATCTTCTTAGCTGCCATACCTGTATGCATTTCAAGTAATTGTCCAATGTTCATACGAGATGGAACCCCTTGAGGATTAAGCAGGATATCTACTGGTGTACCGTCTGGTAAGAATGGCATATCTTCTTCTGGTAATACTAAAGATATAACCCCTTTATTTCCATAACGTCCAGCCATCTTATCCCCAACTTGGATTTTTCTCTTTTGAGCTATATATACTTTAATTTGTACTGAAACACCAGCTGGCATTTCTTCATTATCTTTTCTAGTAAATATCTTAACATCTTGAACTATACCTTCACTACCATTTGGTACTCTAAGTGAAGTATCTCTAACTTCTCTTGATTTTTCTCCAAATATTGCATGTAAAAGTTTTTCTTCCGAAGTAAGTTCTACCATACCCTTAGGAGTTACTTTACCTACTAAGATATCTCCTGCTTTAACTTCAGTTCCAATTATTACTATTCCATTTTCATCAAGATTCTTTCTTGCTGCTTCTGAAACATTAGGTATATCTCTTGTTATTTCTTCTGGTCCAAGTTTTGTATCACGACATTGAATTTCTTGAAGTTGTAAATGAATACTAGTATATGCATCATCTTTAACAAGTTTTTCATTTAAGATTACAGCATCTTCATAGTTATATCCATTAAATGTAGTATATGCAACTACAACGTTTCTTCCTAAAGCAAGTTCACCTTTATCACAAGATTGTCCATCTGCTAAAACGTCTCCTACTTTAACTTTATCTCCAGCTGAGACTATTGGTCTTTGATGTTTGTAGTTTCCAGAGTTTGCTAATTCGAAGTTAGCTAATTTATATTCATCTTGTCCATCTACTGTTTCTACTAAAATCTTAGATCCATCAGCATATTTAACTACCCCAGCTTTTTTACATAATACTTCAACACCACTATATTTAGCTGCTGTATATTCAACACCAGTTCCAACTATTGGAGCTTCTGTTTTAATTAAAGGTACAGCTTGTCTAGTCATGTTTGCTCCCATAAGTGTACGGTTAGCATCATTATGTTCAAAGAATGGAATTGAACTAGTTGTTACAGATATAATTTGTTGTGCTGATACATCCATTAAATCTAATTTATCTGGTGTAACAATAATATTTTCAGCATGATATCTAGCTGGTACTTTTTCATCTATTATCTTATTGTTTTCATCTAATTTAATAGTAGCAATAGATATGATGTAATCTTCTTCTTCATCTGCTGTTAAATATTTAACTTCTTCTGTAGCATATCCATTTTTAATAACTCTATATGGAGTTGTAATAAATCCATATTCATTAACTCTTGCATATGAAGCAAGTGTTGTAACAAGCCCAATTGATTGACCTTCAGATGTTTCAATCGGACAAATTCTTCCGTAGTGAGATTCGTTAACATCTCGAACTTCAATACCACTTCTTTCTTTAGAAAGACCTCCTGGTCCTAAACTAGTAAGACGTCTTTTATGAGTTAATTCAGAAATCGGATTAATTTGATCTATATATTGAGATATTTGTCCACTTCCAAAAAATTCTTTGAATGCAGCAGTAATTGGTTTAATATTAATTAATGTCTTAGGAGTTATTTCTTCTATATCTTGCGTTGACATTCTATCATTAATATTTCTAACAGTTCTAGTCACACCAATTCTAAATTGGTTTTGCATTAATTCACCAACTTGTTTAACTCTTCTATTTCCAAGATGGTCAACTTGATCAAATTTACCAATTTTATCAAATAAATTTAAATAATATGATACTGCAGCATATACATCAGGAATAGTTAAACGTTTATAGTTTTCTCTTACATCTACTCCAAGTAATTCTATTATTTCTTTATCATTTTCAGGATTATATACTTTTAATGTTTGAATATTAGCATAATCATCTAATTCTTCATTAATCTTAATTTTCTTAACATTAAGTCCGTTTTCTAAAGCAGCTCTAATTGCTGTTAGATTTTCTCTATTAACTAAAGTACCTGCTTTGATTACTTCATTTTCTGTTTTTACATCTTCAGCTAATTTTAATCCTAAAATACGATTAGCTATATTTAATTTTTTATTGTATTTATAACGACCAACTTTTACTAAATCATATCTAAATTCATCGAAGAATCTAGTTTGAATATGGTTTTTAGCAGAATCTAAAGTAGCTGGTTCTCCAGGTTTTAATTTTTCATATATTTCTATTAAAGCTTCATCGATATTTTTAGATGAATCTTTTTCAATAGTGTTCTTAATATATTTATTATCACCAAAAACACCTAGTATTTCTTCATCACTAGATAAACCAAAAGCTCTTAATAGAGTTGTTAATGTAACTTTTCTTGTTCTGTCTATTCTTACATATAAAACATCTTTAGCATCTGTTTCAAATTCTAACCATGTTCCACGATTAGGTATCATTTGACATTCTATAAGTTCACGTTCGTTTTTATCCTTACTTTCAGTAAAATAAACTGAAGGAGATCTTACAAGTTGTAATACCACACAACGTTCTGCTCCGTTTATAACAAAACTTCCACTATCTGTCATAGCAGGTATATCACCTAAAAATATTTCTTTTTCTATAACTTCCCCAGTTACATGGTTAGTTAATTTTGATAGAACCTTTAATGGCATAGCATAAGTTAAATCTCTATCTCTACATTCTTTGATTGTATGACGAGGTTTTTCAAAATGATATTTTCCTAATTCTAATGATAATGTACCAGAAAAATTTTCAATAGGAAAAAGATCAGAAAAAACTTCTTCTATCCCTTTATCTAAAAATTCTTGATAAGACTTCATTTGTATTTCGAGTAAGTCTTTTAACTCGAATTCATTTTTTACTTTAGAAAATGTAACTCTTTCTTTTTTTCCAAACTTTACTTTTTTATAATGCACGCTTTCACACCCCTAACATTAATAATATTTCAACAAAAGATATAGCTATAAAAAGCTAATTTATATTATAACTTTTTATTTTGCATTTAGTCAACAAACTTTACAAAATATTAAAGAAAAGATAGTTTTCTCTTTATTTTTAACATAAAATACACTTTTTAACGCTGCAAATAAAAAGGAATCAATTAATTAAACAATAAATAATTGATTCCTTTCCTATTTACATATTACTATAAGTATTTAAAAAATTCAAAGTTTTTTAAAATTTTTATTTAACTTCTACTGTAGCTCCAGCTTCTTCTAACTTAGCTTTGATTTCATCAGCTTCTGTTGTAGAAACGTTTTCTTTAACAACTCCACCTTTATCTGCTATATCTTTTGATTCTTTTAATCCTAATCCAGTTAATTCTTTGATTACTTTGATTACATTAATCTTAGCTGCTCCTGCATCTTTAATTGATACTGTTACAGTTGATGGTGAATCATTTGATTCTGCTGCTCCTTGAACTGGTGCTGCTACAGCTACTGCTGATGGATCAACTCCAAATTCTTCTTTCATTGCGTCTACTAATTCTTTTATTTCTAAAAGTGTCATTTCTTTTAATGAACTTATAAATTCATCTCTAGTTAATTTAGCCATTTTTAATACCTCCTACTTTCTAATTATTTTCTTTTTGTTTAGAAACTAAATCTAAACCGATTGCTAAATTTCTTACAACTCCAATCATTCCACCTGCTACCATTGTTAATAGTTCGTCTCTTGATGGTAATGCTGCTAAAGAGTTTATCTTATTAAGATCTGCTACTTCGTTATCTACGTAACCCATCTTAATTTCTAAGTTTTTATTTGTTTTTGCAAACTTGCTTAATGTCTTAATTGCACTTAATTGGTCTTTCCCATATGCCAATGCACTTGGTCCACTTAAAGCTTCATCAAGATTTATACCTTTATCATTAAAAGCTAACTTTAATAAAGTGTTCTTATATATTTTATAATCATCTTCATTTTTTCTAAGTTCTCTTCTAATTGCTTTAGCTTCTTTATCAGTAAGTCCACGGTAATCAAATAAAATTAGAGTTCCGTTATTTTCGATAATATCTTTTATTTCAGATACTACTTCTTTTTTTCTTGATAAGATCTTTTCACTTGCCATAACTGTTCCTTTCTGACTAAAAAAAGTCTTTGTAACACCAAAGACCTTTTAATAAAAGTTTTATCCTCGGTAGGATTTACTTTATACCTACTGTCTTTGGCACTTCATTTAATATTATATATAATTTTTTTTAATTGTCAAAATTTGTTTCACTAATTTTGATACTTGGTCCCATAGTTGTTGATAAGTATATACTTGTTATATATTTTCCTTTTGCTCCTGTTGGTTTTGCTTTAATAATAGCATTTACATAAGCATTTAGGTTTTCTTTTAAGTCTTCTGTTGAAAAACTACTCTTACCTATAATTCCATGTACGATTCCATAAGAATCACATCTATATTCAACTTGTCCCATTTTAACATCATTTACTGCTTTTTTAATATCGTTTGTAACAGTTCCAGTTTTAGGGTTTGGCATTAAACCTTTTGGTCCTAAAATTTTACCAATTTTTCCTAAATGTGGCATCATATCTGGTGTTGCAATAATAACATCGTAATCGAAGAAATTTTCTTTTTCGATTTTTTCTATCATTTCTTTATCACCATAGAAATCTGTTCCTGATGCTTTAGCATCTTCAAATTTAGATGCATTACATATAACTAAAGTTCTCTTAGTTTTTCCAGTACCTTTAGGTAATACTAATGCTCCTCTTAATTGTTGATCTGCTTTTTTAGTATCTAGATTTAATCTAACAGATACTTCTACTGTTGAATCAAACTTAGTAGTTGATGTTTCTTTTAATAAATTTAAAGCTTCATCTTTATCGTATACTTTACCTTTTTCTATTTTACTTGAAGCTTCTTTATATCTTTTACTTAATATCTTCATATTTCCTCCTATGTGGTTAAACGATTTTTAAACCTCCCACGTATATTAAGGTTTTATTTTACTTCTATACCCATGTTTAAAGCACTACCTTCAACACTCTTCATAGCACTTTTAATATCGTATGCATTTAAATCTTCTAATTTAATTTCAGCTATTTTTTTAATATCTTCTTTAGATACTTTTGCGATAACTTCTTTCTTACCTTTTGTACTTCCTTTTGTAATATTAGCAGCTTTCTTTAAAAGATCTGATACTGGTGGAGTTTTTAATACAAATGTAAAACTCTTATCTTCATATACAGTTATTTCAACTGGTATGATATCTCCCATCTTATCTTTTGTAGCTTCATTATATTTATTACAAAAATCCATTAAGTTAACACCTGCTGGTCCTAAAACAGTACCTACCGGTGGTGATGGATTAGCACGTCCTGCTGGAATTTGTAATTTAATTACTCTACTAACTTTCTTAGCCACGATAACACCTCCTATATTTGTTTTCGCTAGTGGTCATAACAGCAAAGTTAAAACTTCCCACTCCTTTATATAAACTAACTACATAAAGTCGTATTAAATACTATCATAAAACTCTTTATATATCAAGTACTATTTGATTTATTGTAGCTTCAACTTCTGTAACTTGATTAAATAAATCTATATTTATAATAGCAACATCATCTGTAAGTGTTTTAACAATACCAAGCATTCCTGAGAATGGTCCATCGATAATTTTAACTTTTGAACCAACTTCAATCTTAAGTTCTTCACCTTTAACAGTTTGTCCCATAGATTTAAATATTTTTTCTACTTCTTCTTTTGATAAAGGTATAGGTTTTGCACCTTTTCCACTTGATCCAATAAATCCTGTAACTCCTGGAGTATTTCTAACTACATGCCATGCTCTATCAGTCATTATCATCTCTATCATTATATAACCAGGGAAAAGTTTTCTAAGTCTTGTTTTCATTTCTTTATTTTTATTTTCTACAACTGTTTCTTCAGGAACTATAGTTTTAAATATTTGATCTTTCATTCCTAAAGATTCTGCTCTCATTTCAAGTTTTTCTTTTACTTTATATTCATGTCCTGAATATGTTGTAGCAATATACCATTTTTTTTCATTTTCCATATTTATACCTCTACTTAATTATTGTCCTAATCCATGGTACTACTGTACCTTGTAAAAATGCTGCTATAAAAGATAATGCTAAAAAGAACAATGACATAAATGCTATAAACATTAACGTTGCAACTGAATATTTAATTAAATTTTTTCTAGTTGGCCATACTATCTTTTTACTTTCTTTTTTCACATCTTTAAAATATGAAATTATTGGACTTTTTTTCTTTTTTTCCATAAAAACTCCTTATTTTAATTTAAAATAAAAACAGCTCTAAAAACTGCTCAACTAAATACTAGCACTTTTATTTATTTTAGTCAAACAAAAAGATGATGATTAAAAGTCATCATCATCGTATAAATAATCGTTATTATTTTCATTTAATTCTTCATCTTTTTTCTTGTTATGGTAATAAAGTGCTCCTCCACCAAGTCCTAATGCTCCAAGACCAAGTGCTCCAAATGCTGCTGCTTTTACAAGAGTATTATCATCTGTTACTGGTTCTGTTTCAAGAGAAGAATTATTTGTTGCAGGATCTAAAATTCCTAATTCTTTACTTAAATCTTGATCATATTTAGATGGATCAATTTCCATAGGAGTTTTAGTATCAATAGGTGCTTCTTCAATAATTTTTTCTTCCTTAGGTTTTATTTCTTCTACGGGTTTTACTTCTGGTGCCGGCTCAGTATTTGTTGGCGTTGGTGTAATCGGTGTATAACCAAGAGAAGGAACTTCAACTGTATTAGTTTTAGATAATTCTAGACTATTAGTTTTAGATTCAAGACTTGATATTCTAGAATCGTGTCCTTTTAATCTTTCAAAAACATCTTGAATACTCTTCTTTTGTTCTTCTATCGTTTTATCGTTTTCTGTTTTGTATTTATTAAAATCTGTAGTTAAAGTAGATATAGTTTTATCTTGTGTTTCATCTACTTTCTTTTGTTCATCAACTATCTTTTGGAATCTATCGCTAGTTTCTTTTTTATAACTTTCATAATCTGATGGAGCTGATTGAATAACTTGAGCAGGTGCACTTGACCCTCCACTATGTCCACTATTTCCAGAATTTTCATTAGAATTAGATTTTTGTTTCATTAAACCAACTTCTTCTGCTACTTGAGAAGCTTGTTTACTATCTTCATCTTTATTAGATTCAATTATATAACTTAAATAATTTTTAAATTTAACTGCTATATCATCTAATTCTTCTACTCTTTTTTGAATTTGACTTTGAAATTCTTCTACTTCGTCTTTAGTAATAGTACTTGTTTCTAAATAAGAAAGTCCAATCTTAACATTTGTTAAAGATGCTTTTATATTATTAGCTAACGCATCAAATTTACCTTTTTTTTCACCAATTGAAGTATAATCTAATATTTTATTCCCCATCATATCCTCCGATATATTCTAGATAATTTTATTCTACTATAATTATATATTTTTTTCCACTAAAAAAAGTTAACATTTCTTTAACATTAACTTTTTTTATAATTATTCATAAAAATCTTTTAATTCTTGACTATATTCATCTTCTAGTTCATCAGTATTTTCTCCTGATTGTTCTTCTAAAGATAATTCTTCTTCATCTTGTTTTGTAGCAAGCCCCGCTGCTAAAGCTCCACTTCCTAAAAGCATTCCACCAATTCCTGCAAATTTAAGTAAATTATTGTTTCCTTTTTTATCTTCTAGAACTAAACTATCATCTGTTGCACCTAGTTCTAAATTATCATCGCTTAAATCTGTTGGTGCTACACTTGTTAAATCACCTTCGTCTATTACTTCACCCGATTCTAAGCTAGAATTTTCTAAGTTATCAGATGTAGACATTCTTTCAAGTCCAGATTTATCACTTAATGTAGTACCTAAATCACTACCTTTACTTGATAATCCTGAAGTTCCACTTCCAAAATTTGTACCAGTTGATGGAACTTCTCTAGTTGTTGGTGTATATGTGTTTGCTCTTGAACTTCCACTATCTGATGTATATGAAGTTCTTCCAGTATTTGAACCACCATTTGAGGAACCATTATTTGAAGATCCACTTCTATTTTCCCATGAACTTAAACCTTTATTCCATCCTGAACTATCTCCAAGACCAGTTGTATTTTTATATTCTTTATTTCTAATATCATCTTTCATTTGACGCATTTTTTCTTGAATTTCTTTTAATTTTGCATCTATATCATCAGATTTAGCTTTTTCAACAGTTGTTTTTTCTGGTGTAGCTGTTGGTACTTGAGGAGCTTGTGCTTGTTGTGGAGCTTGACTTGATCCTCCGGTTGATCCACCTGATCCCCCTCCTCTTCCTGCTCTATTTTTTATTCCTGAAGATAAATTATCAAGTTCACTTTTCATTCTAGATGCCGAAAGAGAGTCAATTCCTGGAATTGATTTAATAGTATCTGACATACAATCATTATATCTTAACAATATATCTTCTAATCTTTGTCTTATATCCGAAATTTTTGCACTAGCATTATCTAAAGCTGTTTCAGTAGCTCCTTTTACACCATCACTATCCTGTAAAACTTTTTGAAGGAAATCATACTTCTCAAGCACTTCTTCTCCTCTTGAATTAAAGTCTCGATAAAAAGACTCCATCCCCTGTTCATCAATATATGTTTCATTTGCTGACATGTTCTTATTCTCCTATCTTATTGTTTTGATTCATAAAGTTCTCTAGCCTCTGCATTTTTACGGATTTGTAATCCTATAGCAAGACGATTTTGATTTCTTATTGTATTTACTAAGGATTTTAATTCAGCAGAATTTTCTTTAACAAGTCTATGTAATACTGCTAATTCTTGAATAAAAACTTCTTTTGTTTCACCCTTCCAAACACCTTCTAAATATTCTGCATTTCTTTTCATACTATCTATTAAAGCATTTATTTCATCTGTACCATAGCTCATATGAGCAATTAATTCTGCTACTTCTTCAGAATCCATTGCAATAATACTATCATTGCTAGGCATTTTGGAACCCATTGGTTTTTTATTACGAGCTCCTCCATCACCCTGCATTACACTAAAATTACCCATACTCATATTATCTTTCTCCTATCATTTACTTTATTATCTATATAATAATAAAAAAGTAATAAACTTTTACTATTTTATTACTTTTATTTTATATTAATGTAAACTACCTTTTCAATAATTTTTTAATTATTAAATTATTTTCTTCATCAAATACTACAGCTACTAGAGAATCAACAAGATATTCTTTAGAATTATTAGGACTTTCTAAAAGTTTACAAATAAAATCATCTTGATAAATTCCTTCTAGTTTAACCCATATATCTTCTACTATATTATTAGTCATTAAATTTACTAATATATTATCAGGATTCAAATCATCTCTATATTTATCTAATTCTTTCATATCTCTTGTTTTTAATAAATTCATCTTATCTTCCTTTTTATAAGTACAAGATAACCTTACAGTTTCAGCATAATTTACATATTCTTCTAATTTATCATCTATTACATTAAATTTTAAAAATTGATAATCTTCTATTTTTATAGAAATATTTTGAGAAATAATTTTATCATCAAAGAAAAGTTCATCTTTTTCTTTCTTAATAAAACCTGCTATTTTAAATTTTAAACTACCTTCTTTATTTACATAGAAAAATCCAAATAACAAAGCATCTTTATAATCAATTTTTAATTCTTTACATAACTTTTTTAAGTGTTTTTGTCTTTCAATTACTCCCCACTTTAAATAAACATTCCTAAATTCTAAATCTTCACCCTTCATTTTCTATGCCTTTCAAAAATACTTTAGGTATATCTGCTTCAAGTTTTACTTTTTTATTAGTAGTTGGATTAATAAATTCTAAAGATGCAGCATGTAGCATAAGTCTTCTATATGGATTAGTTTTAGCTCCATATTTTTTATCTCCAACTATAGGATGATGAATATGTCTCATAGATACTCTTATTTGATTTTTCTTACCTGTTAAAATATTTATATTAACTAAAGTTTTATTATCAAATCTTTGTAAAACTTCATAATGAGTAATTGCTAAATCTTTAGTTTTTTCTTTTGAAACATAAACATAATGATTATCATCTTCTCCTAAATAAAGTTTTAATGTATTAGAATTTTCTTTTATTGTACCTTCAACTAGTGCTAAATACTCTCTTTTTGTATCTTTCCATACATTTTGAAGTTTAATTTTAGAATCTCTATTCTTTGCAAAAACTACTAAACCACTAGTTTCTTTATCAAGTCTATGAATAATAAAAATTTTATTATTTTTATTTTGCTTTTTTACATATTCTGATACTTTTCTATATAAATTATTATATTTATCTTTTGTTGTAGCAATAGTTAATAAATTACTTTCTTTATTTATAACTATTATATTTTTATCTTCATATACTATATCTAATTTCTTCATCTTCTATTATCTTTCTTATATTTAATTATTATAAAACCACCTGCTAACAACAAAATTATCATAAATATAACATATCTTACAGTATAGTTTTTAACACCTGAGCTTTTAGTTTTTTTTGAAAATAATAATTCTATACCATTTTCAATACTATCCCATTTATATATACCATTTTTTTCATCTTTTATTTTAGCATTGCTCTTTATTACTTTAGCATCTGTTTTAAAAGTAAATTCTACTTCTGTTAAATAATTACAACTTATATCTTCATATGATAAATATATATAATATGTATCTTTTTCATCTAAAATAACTTTTTTTGGAAAACAATCTAATACTTTTGAATCAAGTATATTTTTACTTTCTTTTTTAAATGTTAATTCTTCTGTTTTACCATTTAAATTATAAAACAAATTATAATCATCATTATTTTTATTTGTATCATAAAAACTTTTCAAATCATCTTCTTCGTTTTCATTTTTTGTTTTTTCTAAAGTCACATTTAGATTTTCTTTAAAATTCCCATTTTCATAAACCAAATCATATTTTATATTACAAGATGTTAAAAAAATTATCATAACAAATAAAATAAATATTTTTTTCATTTTTTCTCCTTATTTAGATACTATTATATATCCTTTTATTCCTCTTAAAGCTTTAAGTTCTTCATATGTATATAATCTTTTTGATTTATTTCTATTACCAACTTCTACTATTCTTATTTTTCCATCTTGAAGTCCTGATAAAACATGAAAATGTCCAGTAACATATATTAAAATCATTTTATTATTAGAAAGAGCAGAATAAAAATCAGATTTAGCATTACTATTTCCATAAACTATTTTGGTATTAAGTCCTTTTGATTGTAAATAAGTATTTAAAGCAGGAAAATATGTTCCACCAGATGTACATCCACCTCTTTTACATATTTCATTAGTAGTAAGAATAGGAGTGTATTTTGGGTCTTTTAACATAGTACAAAGTATTACTGCACAAGAAGTAGGACCACATCCATGACTTGCTATAGTAGCTTTTCCTATTCCACCATAACTATAAGCTTTATAATCACCTTGATAATATATACAAGTGTTACCTTGATCTATTATTCCTATATATTCAGGTTGAGAATGTGTTTCTTCTCTTTTAATCCTTTCTCTTTCACCTAAAATTCTTCTAAAATTTTCTGTTTGTTTTCTACTCTCTTCACTTTTTTCTCTTGCTATATCGTTTAATTCTTCTTCTTTTTTCTTTTCTGCCACTTCTCTTGCTTTATAATATTTTATATTTTCAGTTGTAGCTTCTTTATAACAAGAAAAAGACTTATTATCTTCATCTAAATTAAAAATTATTAAATTAATAATTGTAGGTACTAAAAACACTAATGTTGCAAATAAAAATCTTTTTGCTATTACTTGCAATTGTTTTTTATCTACATTAATCTCATTTTTAATTAAATCAATTACTGTATACATTATTAATACTATAGGTATTATTATAGTTATTAAATTGATAAAATTCTTTGCTAATAATAAAACCGATAAAATACTTGAATTTTCACACATATCAATTTTAGAAAAAAGAAAATTTTTAAAATTAACTTATTTTTTTAAAGCAAATTTCAAAAATTCTTCTTCTTCCATACCTCCACTTTTACTATCTGTTACTTTACCATTTTCAAATATCACAAAATTTGGTAAAAATCTAACCCCATATTCTTCTGCTAAACTTGGTAAATCATCAACATTTACTGAATATATTTTAACATCTTTATTCTTTTTAGTAACATTTTCTAATATTGGTTCCATTATTTTACAAAATGAACACCATTCAGCATTGAAATCTACAATAGCTCTTTCTTCTTTTAAAACTTCTTCAAATTCTTCTTCTGTATTAATTATTTTTATCATTTTACCTCTCCCACTCTTTCAAAATAATATTTATCTTTTTTCATAACAAATTCAAATTTATATAAATTTAATTCTTTTTCATATTTATCTATATCTTTTATATCATCTACAGTATTTATATATCTATTATCATAATATTTATAAATATCATATCTATCATGACTCTTTTTTATATATGCACTTCTTACATAAACATATAATTTATTTAAAAAATATTCTTTTTTTATTTCTTTGATATATAACTTAAATAAAGTATCTTTTTCTTCATCAATTAAATAATATTTTTTATCTTTATATAAAACTGTTTTATCTTTATAAAAAGTATTTTCATTTTTATATTTTTTAAGACCAAACAAAGTTTCATAAACCTTTTTTATTTTATCTTCATCTATTATTTCTTTTTTATCTGTTAGAAAAACTTCATTAATAGCTATACTTAATTTAATTTTATTTTCTAATTCATTTTTTTCTAAATTATGATATCTATAAAAATATCCTAAATATTCTTCGTTTTTTATTTCATCAAACAAGTTAATTATTCTTTTATAACTATCATTTCTTTTAGATTTATAAAAAAAACAAACTAGAGTTAATATAAAAATTATAGATAATAGTAATAATATTTTTTTCTTCATCTTCAGTTATTAAAGAACTTAGGTTTTCTAATAGTTCTACTTCTTTCTTTTAAAACAGTAAATTCATAATCGTAACTAACTATAGGGTTTTCACAATATCCACATTTTGGATTTACTCTACTAGTAACTAAAGCTCCACAATGTGTACATGACATAACTGCTCTAGTGTTGTTTTTAACTGATAGTAATAAATTTATTTCTTTTGATATTGGAAATTGATTATTACCTATCACTTGATTAGCTGAATCTAAAAAATATTCTTTAAATTCAAGACCAAGTAATACATTTGCTATTACTTCACCATTTTGTCTTGTAATACCAATTATCTTAGTATAATAATGGGTAAAATCTTGTCTAATAAGTGACTTACCTTGATTTTTAAAAAATGTTATTTGTCCTTCATATTGCTTAAAAAGTTCAGGAGATATCATATTTCTAATACCTTCTAGATTTAAAGTATTTAAAGCTTGTTCAATATCGATATATGTTCTAAAAACATTTTTTGAAAATCTATTGTTATCAAAATTAGGTAAAAATTCCGTCAACTTTCCTTGAGTTAATCCTTTACTGTCATTAACCATACCAATTACTCCAAGTTTCTTCTTTTTTGATGAGCTTGTAATAAAGTATACTAAAGCAAAAACTATAATAGCTCCAAAAACACCTGCTATTATAAAAAAAACTGTATCATTCATCTTCTGATATAGTAAATATAGGTTTTATATTTACTTCCTCCGTAATTATTTCATCTTGCATAACTTCTTCCTTATATTTGAATTTTATATCTATAGTTATGCTTTCATTAGCTTTTATAAGTTCTCCAGTTGATATTCCAGATATTTCATGACTTACTCTAGAATCAGGAGAAAGATATTCAAAATCTAACGAATTAAATTTTATAGATTTTAAAGAATTATTTTTATAAATAACTCTATATGTTATAGTATCATTTTTTTCCTTAAGAGTAAATTTCACATTAACATCATTTTTTTTAATAATATGTTCAACATCTAAACTATTACCACTACTTGAAAAAAAGAAAAATTCTAAAAGTTCTAAATTCAAATCATATCTTTGATTATGTTCTACATAAATATTACTTTTAAATATTTCTTTATAATTATTTCCAAGATATGTTATTAGCATAAATAAAAATAAACAAGTTGTACCAATTAGTATTTGTATTTTTTTACTATGCTTCTTCATATAACTTACTCCCACTAAAATAATACTTTATCTAACTTACAATAGTCAATTTAATTACTTTTATTTTCTTCTATTAGACAAAAAAATAACAAATTTTCATTTGTTATTCTTCCATTAAACTTTGATCATCTAAATCAGCATTAGCCATTCCATTTAAATTATAATGTTCTCTAATCTTAGCTTCTAACTCTTCTGCTACTTCAGGATTGTTTTTCAAATATTCTTTAACAGTTTCTTTTCCTTGACCGATTTTTTCTCCATTATATGAATACCAAGAACCTGATTTTTCTAATATATCCGCTTCTGTTCCAAGTTCTACTAATTCACCTTCTCTTGTAACTCCTTCACCATACATAATATCTACATATGCTTGTTTAAATGGTGGTGCTACTTTATTTTTAACAACTTTAAATAGTGTTTTAGTTCCAACTGTATTTTGACCTACTTGAATAAGTTCTTTTTTTCTTATATCAAGTCTAATAGTTGCATAAAATTTTAAAGCTCTTCCTCCTGTTGTAGTTTCAGGATTTCCAAACATTACTCCAACTTTTTCTCTTAATTGATTAATAAATATTGCAATAGTGTTAGTTTTATTGATTGTCCCTGCTAATTTTCTTAAAGCTTGTGACATAAGTCTTGCTTGTAAACCAACTTGACTACTTCCCATTGTTCCTTCAATTTCAGCTTCTGGTACAAGTGCTGCTACAGAATCTATTACTACCATAGCTATTTCATCTGTTCTAACTAAAGCTTCACATATTTCTAAAGCTTGTTCTCCAGTATCTGGTTGAGCAAGTAATAAGTTATCAATATCAACACCTAATGCTTCAGCATAACTTGGATCAAGTGCATGTTCTGCATCGATAAATGCTACTTTTCCACCAGCCTTTTGTGCTGCTGCTATTGCTTGTAAAGCAAATGTCGTCTTACCACTAGATTCAGGACCATATATTTCAACTATTCTTCCCTTTGGATATCCTCCAACTCCTAAAGCTAAATCTAGACTCAAAATTCCACTTGATATAACATCTATTTTCATATGTTTATTTTCACCAAGTTTCATTACAGAACCTTTTCCATAATCTTTTTCTATTTTTGCTATCGCTTCTGATAAAGTTAATTTTTCTTTTTTACTTTCTTTTTTAGCCATCTTTATCTCCTTTTAATAAACCATTTTCAATATAACCTTTTATAAAATACTTGTCAATATATTTTCGAACAATTATTCGAAAATATATTTTTGCAAAGAAAAAAGCTCATAATTTAAGCTTTTCTTATAAAAAATATTATTTTTCTTATTCAAATACATTTTTATTTTTTAAAATATATTCACTCATAGATATAAGTGACATTATTACTGCAAAGTAAAGTATTACATCAGCTACTTTAATCCCTAAAAATTCAAAAGGCATATTTGAGAAGAATAAAAGTACTAATGCAGTCATCATAGCTGCTGTTTTTATCTTACCTGTTGTAATTGCTGCTATTACTTTTCCTTTTGCAGCTGCTTGCATTTTAATTGCATCAACTATAGTATCTCTAAATATAATAATTACTGTAATAAATGGTGAAATAATATTATTAGCAGCAAAACAAATAAGTACAGAATTTACTAATACTTTATCTGCTATAGCATCTAACATTTTACCTAAATCAGTAACTAACTTATATTTTCTTGCTATATAACCATCTAAAAAATCTGTAAATGCCGCTATTATAAATATTATTCCAGATATTATATATTCTAACCCTATTTTAACTGGAGCATTAATTTTTATAAAATATTCTGGCATATATACACCAATTTGTTCAAACGGAAAAAGTAAGAAAAATATTATAAATAAAGTTAATATAATTCTAATAATTGTAAGTCTGTTTGGTAAATTCATTTTTCTTTTCATATCTTTGTCCTTTTATTTTTTCAGTGTTATTAATCAAAAACAATTTTATTAATATAAGCATAAGAATAAACATTAACACTAAAACGACCATTAAAGCTAATTTATATTCAGGTTTATTAATTTCTATATTTTTTTCATTTATAGGATGAGTATAAGGTGAACTAACTTTATTTGATTCTATTCTTTTACTTTCCCTTGCTATATCTTCTAAAGAAATTTTAGTAGTATGTTCAAATAAATAATCATTTAATTGTTCATTTATCTTTTCTTTATCTAAACTTAAATATTTAGCATAATCATTAACTAATTGTTTTAAAAAAATTACATCTTTAAAAATTTTTGTATTACCTATTTCTAAATTTTCTATTAAATCACTGTCTACATTTAAATCATGAGAAGCTTCTTCTATAGAAATAGAATTTTCTTGTCTTTTCTTTTTAAATATTAAACCTAATTCTTTCATATTGTTCCTTATATAAATAATTTTTATAAGCCATGTTCTGTAACCATTAAGGCGACAAACATTTATCTATCTTTCGATCCGATACTTGGTTCTTTATTCCCTTATACCAGCTCCCCTACCATATTTTGGGTTTCTCACTTGCGGGGTTTACCTCGTTTCACATACTTATTACTAAGTATTATCGTCACTGTGGCACTTTACAAATACTTAAATCCCATTAGGACTTTTTCTTCGCCGTTAGAATCTCTTCTACCTAAGCTTATTTTTTCACTTAGCACAAACACTACTATCATCACAGATAGTGTGAGCATGGACTTTCCTCTATAAAACTAGTTTACAGCGTTTGTCAAAAATTATTTTTCTTCTTTTCCGTATACAATTTTTTCTAATTTAGATAATCTTTTCATAAGATCTAAATTACTTGTTTCTCTAGGTAATACATTATCATCGCTAGAAAGTTCAACTTGAACCTTTAAGTTTCTGTTTTCTTCTTTTAAAGTCATTATTTCTTTCATAAGTTCCATTTTTTCTTTATCTTTTTCTCTAATAATTCTAGAAAATTCTTGATAATCCTTTATTATTTCATCTAAGAAAGAATCTACTTCTTTAATACGATAACCTTTAGTATCTACCTTAAACTCTTGTTTGTATATCTCTTCTGCAGTTAATTTAATTCTACTTTGATCCATAAAACACCTCTATTTTTAGATTATATAATACTTTTGAAAGAAGAACAATAACAAAAACTGGAATAGATAAACATTTTATAATATAATCTTATATAGGTGATTATATGAAATATCCATTAGGTAAAGAACCTAATAAAACAAAAGAAAAAATCATTAATTATTCTAATAGAGGAATGGATTTAGAAAGTGATATAAATATCACTAACGAATATTATAGAAGTATAAATAAAGCTTTTATATATAAAAAACCTACTCCTATTCAAGTTGTAAAAGTAGATTATTCAAAAAACAAAAAGATTACTGAAGCATACTTTAAAGAATCTTCTACAACAGATTATAATGGGATATATAAAGGAAAATATATAGATTTTGAAGCTAAAGTTACTAACACACTATCTTTTCCTTTAAAGAATATTAAAAATCATCAAATAGAGCACTTAATAAAAATAAAAGAACATGGTGGTATAAGTTTTATAATAGTTAGATTTGAAAAAACTTCTGAAAACTATTTACTAGAAACTTCAAAACTAGAAGAAATATTAAAAGAAAAACTAAAAACTATAAAACTAGATTTTTTTAAAAAAAATGGATATTTAATACCTATAAAATATAAAGAAAGAATAGATTATTTAGAAATTATTGATAAATTATATGGAGATATATTATGAAAAATGTAAAAAGAAGTATTAGAAGAGATGAAACAAAAATTAAATTTAGTGATAAAGATAAACTAACTTTTATAATTATATTATTTATTGTTTTTATACTTTGTTTATTAAAATTTAATCTTTTTATTGCTGTTATGATGGTGTTTGGACCATTTCTATTAGCATTTATTTCCTCTTGGTTAAAGAAAGCAAAAAGAAATCCAAAAATAGGAACTTTCATTAATTTCTTATTAACTGGAGCTATTATTGTTATTGTTTTAATTACTTTATTTATTGGAATTATTGCACTAGACATAATTAAAACAGCACCAGATTTTAATAAGAAATTACTTAATAAACCAGATTCTTCTATTATATATGATCAAGATAACAAAATAATTGGAGAACTTGGAGAAGAAAAAAGAGATAACATTAAATATCAAGATATAAGTGAAAACTTAATTAATGCAATTATTGCAACTGAAGATTCTAGATTTTTCCAACATCATGGATTTGATGGTACTAGATTTATGTCAGCTACACTATCTCAATTTCTTAGAAAAAATTCTGGTGGAGCTTCTACTCTAGACATGCAAGTTGTTAAAAACACTTATACAGATGCACAAGAAACAAAAAGAAAAGGATTAGATAAATTAAAAAGAAAATTCACCGATATTTATTTAGCTGTTTATAAACTTGAAAAAGACTTTTCAAAAAGAGAAATACTTGAATTTTATATAAATAATCATCAATTACATCCTAGAGCTTTTGGTGTAGAAAAAACTGCTAAATTATTCTTTGGAAAAAGTGCTAAAGATTTAACATTATCTGAGGCTGCAGTTATTGCCGGTATGTTTCAAGCACCATCTTCATATAATCCATTTATTTATCCAGAAAGAACTGAAAAAAGAAGAAATACAGTTTTATATTTAATGGAAAGACATGGATATATATCTAAAGAAGAAAAAGAAGCTGCACAAAAAATTTCTGTAGAATCTTTACTTAACAAAAACTTAACAGCTAATAAATATCAATCTTTCATTGATACTATGTTAGATGAATTAAAAGAAAAAGGATATGACCCATATAAAGAATCTTTAGAAATTTATACTACTCTTGATAGTGCTAGACAAGAAAATCTTGAAACTTTAATAGATAAAGATTACAAATTTGAAAACGAAAAATTACAAGTTGCTTTAACTGCAACAGATAATCATACAGGTCAAATAAAAGCAATTTATTCAGGTAGATATAGAAAAGCTGGAGATTTCAACTTAGCTACTAAAAACTATAGACAAATAGGATCTACTGCTAAACCACTATTTGATTACGGTCCAGGTATGGAATACAATAACTGGTCTACTTATACTTTATTTGAAGATAAAGAATATACATATAGCGATGGTACACCTATTTCAAACTCTGACAATTCATATATGGGAACTATGACACTTTGTGATGCTTTAGCTTGGTCTAGAAATATTCCAGCCTTAAAAGCATTCCAACAAGTTGATAACAAAAAAATATATAACTTCGTTACTAGTTTAGGAATTACACCACAAAGTAATAACGGAAGACTTTTTGAAGCTCATGCAATCGGAGCATTTAATGGTACTTCTTCATATCAATTATCAAGTGCCTATGCTGCATTTGCTAATGGTGGAACTTATTATAAACCTTATACTATAAGAAGTGTTAAAAACAAAACTACTGGTGAAAAGAAAGAATATCAACCAGAAGGTAAAAAAGTAATGAGCGACTCTACTGCATTTATGATTAACTACTGTCTTGAATATAATGCTAATAATGCATTTGGTAGAAGTTTAAATCCTGGTACTGGGACATTTGCTATCAAGACTGGTACAACTAACTTCTCAGACGAAGATAAGAAGAAGAAAAATTTACCAGCTAATTCACTTAATGATTTATGGGCTGCTGCATATGATCCTGACTTATCAGTAAGTGTATGGTATGGATATACTAAGATAATACCTGGATATGTATCAACTAATGCTTCTTGGCCAAGATTTTATGATTTTGTTAGAAATGTTGGAAGAAAATTATTTAAAGCAGGAAACAAGAGTTTTAATGTACCAGATTCTGTAGTTAAAGTTGAAATTGAATTTTTAAGTAATCCACCTATGTTAGCAAGTAGTTCTACTCCAGAATCTCAAAGAAAAGCTTATTATTTTAAGAAAGGTACTGAACCAACAGAAACATCTGTTAAATATTCTCAATTACCAAATGTAACAGGTTTAACTGCTAATAAAGTTTCTACAAATGTTGTTAAATTATCATGGAATGCTGCTAATAATCCTTCATCAACAAAAGATAATTCAAGTTATGGTAGATTTGGTTATAGAATATATAAAGATGATACATTTATAGCATTTACTACTAATAATAACTATACATATACTAATAATGATTATGTTGGTACTTATAAAGTTGTAACATGTTTTGAAAACTTAAATGAAAATCAATCTAGTGGAGTTAGTGCAAATATTAATGGTAATTTCCAAGCTAGTTTAAAAGTTTCTAATAATATTACTTATTCACATACAGGACCAGAAATACAACAACCAAGTGCTTCTGATGTTGAACTTAAACTAGATGGACATGTAATTACAAATTATACAGTTAAAATAACTATTACTAAAAACTCTGCTACAATAACTAATATTCATCGTTCTATAACTGGAGTTTACTCAGTTAAATATGATATTTTATATAATAATAAAGTTATTAATACATTAAATAGAACAATTAATATAGTTTAAAATAAAAACACAATAACGAAAAATTATTGTGTTTTTCTATTCTTATAATATTTACAATACTTTTGTAATTTACAAGTATTGCAATCAGGTTTTATAGCTTTACAATGATATCTTCCAAACAATACAAGTTGTTTATGGATTTTTCCCCAATCTTTTTTAGGAAAGTATTTTTCTAATTTTTTCTCAACATCTCTTACATTATCTTCTTCTTTTGCTAAAGATAATCTTTTAGATATTCTTTCTACATGAGTATCTACCGCTATTGTTGCAACATTATATATTTCATTTAAAAATACATTAACTGTCTTATGTCCAACTCCTGGTAATGACTCTAAATATTTCCTATCATTTGGCACAACACCATTATAATCTTCTATCAATTTCTTAGCTATTTCTTTTACAAATATAGCTTTCTTTTTAAAGGTTCCTATAGGTCTTATAATCATTTCTAACTTTTCTAAATCAATATCTCTTAAACCATATATATCATATTTAAAAAGTTCTTCAGTAACCATATTAACTCTTTTATCAGTAGTTTGAGCAGATAACATTACAGCAATTAAAAATTCATAATCTTTAGTATATTTTAATTCTGCTTTAGGATTAGGTATTAATAAATCTAAATAATTAGTTATTGTATCTTTTTTATTCATTTAACCAATCATAATCATATATTTCATCTGATTTTACATTACCTAATCTAAATTCTAATTTATCTTTTTCAACATCCTCTACTGTTTTAATTCCCTTTTTATTCCATTCAAAAAGTATTTTATCAGCATATTTTAAATTATTTGCTCCATTTAATATAGTTTCTTTTATAGCAGATAAAATTATTTCATTACTATATCCCTTTTTATTCCAATTCATAATAAAATCTACTTCTATAGGACTTAAAGTTCTTCCAAAAGATTTTTCTATATCAGTTAATAATTCTTCTTCATTTTCCTTATCATCTTCTTCAGAAATAATAATATCACTTATTTTTTTATATAAAGGAAGTAAAGTTATTTCTTCTTCTTTTAACTTTTTTTCCTTTTCTATAGTTGATATTTCAATAAATTTACTTTTTCTTAAACTTTCTATTCTTTCAAATACTTCTTCTGGTTCTATATTTAAATCTTTAGAAAATCTTTCTAAATCAAAAGAAAACTTATCTCCAAAATTCATAAGATATGTAAGAAATATAAAGTTGCTATCAGATAAATCCAACTCTATACGATATCTATAAAGATATAAAGGGTAATATATCATTCTTGTTTTCAATACATTTATAAGTTTATCTTTCATTTTCACCTCCGTATTTTTTATTTATATAATTATCTATTTCTTGATAAGAATTATCTAACTCTTCTAATAATATTAAATTTTCTATCTCTTCAATAATATCTTTAACTTTATCTTTTAAATAATTTATTTTTTGAAAATCATAATCTATATCTTTTTTACTTCTTATTTTAAATTTAGAATGTATTTTCATTAATTCTTCTTTTTTGATATCTTTATGTTCCGCCATTAAAGTAGTTAAATAAAGTCCCATTTCATAAATTGTTCTCTTATCAAATATATCTTTATTTAAATATTTTTTAACTTTGTTCATAAAAGTTTCTTCTATTTTAGAAAAACGATATTTATTACTTTTTTCTATTAAAGCCCAAGTAAAAAGTAAATCTTTAGATACTTTTATATCTTTTAAATTATATATTTCAAGTTCAATATCTATTCCAAGATATGTAAGTAAATCTATACCTCTTTTTACATTTTCTGATAAAAAGATTAAATCAAGTTCTTTTCTTTTTCTATCATAAGATATATTTTTTAAATAACTTTTATTTTTTACAATTGATTTTTCTAATTCTTTATCTATATCAAAATTAAGTACTGTAGCAAATCTTATAGCTCTTAAAATTCTTAATGGATCTTCTGTTAATTCTTTATCTATATCTTTAAATACAGCTTTTATTACTCTTTTTTCTATATCTTTTCTACCTTCTAATAAATCTATTATTTCTCCACTAGAATTCATACATAAAGTATTCATAGTAAAATCTCTTCTTTTTAAGTCTTCAAGTAAAGATGATATATATTCTATTTTTAAAGGTTTTCTATTAGATTCATACTTAATATCTTTTCTAAAAGTCATTATTTCAAACTTATTGTCTTGTATATATAATACTAAAGCTCCATAATCTTCTCTTGGTAAAATAATATCTTTAAATATTTGTTTTATTTCTTTAGGTGTTGCATTAGTAATGATATCTACATCAATATTATTAATACCTAGTATATAATCTCTAATAAATCCACCTACTATATAAGCTTGATAACCATGTTTTTCTAATTTTTTTAATATATTAAGGGCAATTTCTTTCATACACACTCAATTATACATTTTTTTATAAAAAAAAGGTAGCATTTATTGCTACCTAATAAATTTATTAATTATTTATTTACTTTATCTTTTAAAGCTGTTCCTGCTTTGAATGATACTGAAGTACTTGCTGCTATTTTAATAGTTTCTCCTGTTTTTGGATTTCTTCCTTCTCTAGCTGCTCTACTTGATAATTTGAATGTTCCAAATCCTGCAACTGGTACTTTTTCACCTTTTTCTAATTGGTTAGCAATAACTTCGAATGTTGCATCTAATGCTTTCCCTGCTTCTACTTTTGTTAATCCTGCTTTTTCAGCAATTGCTTCTATTAATTCAGACTTTTTCATTGTTATACCTCCATATTGTCCTATATTGAGAAATTTTATTTCTCTATTAAGAATTTAACAATTTTCTTAAGTAAAATCAAGGTTTTAATATTAATTTGACTAAAAACTTAACATTATTTGAACAATAATAACTCAATACTAACAAATATTATTAATAATATATTAATAACTGTTATCAAAAGTGATATTTCTAAACTTAATATTCCTAAATATAATAGTATTAATTTTAAGATAACAAATAAAATACTTAAGAATAAATTAAAGATAAATGCTACATTAAATGCTTTATAAGTAACAAACATTCTCTTAATATCCTTTATATCTTTGTTATCTATAATAATATCTGTATCAGTTTCTTTTTTGGTAATAGCACATGATAAATAAGCTTCTTTAAATAATTTTTTATCATTTTTATAATTTCCAATAAATAAAACTTTTTCGTCTTCTTCTTTTGCTAATAATAAGAAACTTAATTTATCTTTTTTATTTATATTATAAGAATATCTTTTAATATCTAAAGTATTACAAATATATCTTACATATTCTTCATTATCTCCTGATAAAACTACTATTTCTTTATTGATACTTTCTAAATATTTAACTATGTCTTTTACTTCTTTATTAATTGAAGATCTTAATACTACTGTTCCTAAAAATTCATTGTTTTTAGCAACATATATTACAGTACCTAAAGTTTTATTCTTCTTTACTTTTATTTTACTATTTTTAAAGAATTCATAATTACCTACATAATATTCATCATCTTTAGAACTTACAATAAATCCTCCATTTAAATTTTTAGTTTTTTCTATATCAAATAAATAATTATATTCTTGTTTTCTAAAAAACTTTCCTATTTCATCATAAGTATTTTGTTCTAAAGTTTTTAATAATTCTATTAAATTAATATCTTTTTCAGGTTTTTCTTCTACTATCGTAATATCATCATCTGTAAGGACACTACTCTTATCAAGAACTATAATATCAACTTTATTTAATTTAAAAAATGTTGATATATCATTTATTTTTATTCTTTCTTTATAAAGATATGCAATACTGAAGAGTATTGCTATATTTTTTGAATAAAAGAATGGAAGTGGTAAAAATATAAGTAAAAAACTAAAAGTATAAAATAAAGCTATATTTAGTTCGTATTTATAGTATAGCAATATAAAGAAAATAATAGTTGATAATAAAATTAATGCTATATAACTAATTAAACTAGGTTGTTTTATAGTTTTTTGTATAGAATTATATTCTTTTAATGCTTTATTATCGATTAATTCTTTATATTCTTTATCACTTTCTAAAAATATATCTGAATCACTTACAGTCCCAACTTCATAATAATTACCATTATATTTACCACTCGTAGTTAAAATTTCACCTTTTCTAAATATTAAAATATCATTTTTCTTTAATGTAGAAAATTTTTTGAACACTTCTTTATTATTTTCAAAAAAAGATGCTATATAATCGTTTTTTACATAATTTTTTAAATATTTATTAATAACTTTATTTAAATTTTCTAATACTTGATCTAAAAAATCATATATAAATAAAAGAAGTACTGCGGTATTAAAATTTAAAATAAGTGCATTAAATATCGCAATAAATAAAACTATTATAAAATAATCTAGTTTTACTTTAAATTTTCTTATTAAAAGAACTATAAGTTCTAATATAAATATAGTTATGACTAGATAGTTTAATTTTATAAAACTAGCTAAAACAAAAGATATAAACAATATTGTAGATAAAATAATTTTTTTCATATATAACCCCATTCTCTTATTAAAATTTTATCAAATAATTAAATAATTATCAAAAGAAAAAGAATTGTTTTAATATATTATTGTTGCTTTTTAACTTCTTATCTATTATAATTTAAGTTGTTATGGCGAACATGGTGAAGTGGTTAACACATTGGATTGTGGTCCCAACATGCGTGGGTTCGATTCCCACTGTTCGCCCCATTAGATAATTACATTCGAATTATTCGAATTTTATATATAAATCAATCTTTAAAAAGATTGATTTTTTTTATAAAAAAGATATGTATTAAACATATCAATTATAATTATTTGTTTTTAACAATATTTTTTTGATTATATATAGATAAAGCATGTTGTGCCCTAGTACAAACTACATAAAATAAGTATTTATCTTTTTCTTGATATTCATTTTCTTTATCAGTATATATAATTACTCCATCAAATTCTAATCCTTTTGAAATATATGAAGGTAAAATAACCAGATTTCCAATTTTAAAATCTTCACTATTATTTATCATCTTTAATTTTGTTAAGTCTTTTTTTAGTTCATTATATAAGTTTATAACTTCCTCATTACTCTTAGTAATAATAGCAATTCTTTTCATATTTTGTTCTTGCATTTTATGTACATTTTCTACTAAAATTTTTCTTATTACATTTTTATCGACTTCTCTAAATTCAACAGGTATTGAATTACTATGTCTTACTGAACAAGCATTATCTATTCCTAAAATATTATTACTAAATTCTATAATTTCTTGACTAGATCTATATGTCTTAGTTAATTCAATATACTTGCCTTTATTATTAAAAATACTATTAATATCATTTAAATTATCATATTTATAGAAAGGATTTATTGTTTGATTTACATCTCCTAAAATTGTAAAAGATGCAGAATTAAATATTTTTTTTAATATATCAAATTGTAACAATGTGTAGTCTTGTGCTTCATCAATAATTACATGTTTTATAGTTCTTGCATTAGGATATCCATTTAATTCAAAATTTATATACATAAGTGGTAATAAATCAGCATAACTTAATTTTTTGATTTTTCCATTTGAATTAAATTTTGTTTTTTCTTTATCAATACTTAAATTATTTTTAGATAAAATCTTATTATATACTTCTATAGGATTAGTATCTATTGTCAGTAATTCTTTTAATTTTTGAAATATTTTTCTTTTAAATTCTTTTTTATATCCCCCTAAATATTCAGACATATCTTCAAGTCTCCTAGAAACTTCTCTATTATCAAATTTTTCAAGAAATATTTTATTAAGTTCTTCTTTCGTAATTTTTTTCCCATTTATTGATAAACCTTTAATAAATCTAGCTGTAGAAATATAGTCTTTAAGAAATATATCTATTTCTTTTTTGAATTCATTTGATAGTTTTACTTTATTATATTTTTGATTTTCAAGACAAATATTTTCATTATTATAATATCTTTCAAGAAAATTTGTAAAACTTTCAATGTCTCCACCTATATAAGATGAGACAAAATCACTAAATGTTGTTTGTAATACATTTTGTTCTCCTAATTCTGGCAAAACATTAGATATATAATCTGAAAAAACTTCATTTGGAGAAAAAATTAATACATTATTATTCGTCAAATTTTTTTCGTTATACAATAAATAAGCAATTCGATGAAGAGCTACTGATGTTTTTCCAGAACCAGCTATTCCTTGAACTATTAAATGTTTATCATCTACATTTCTAATAATCATGTTTTGTTCTTTTTGAATTGTATTAACTATATTAGTCATCTTTTTTGATGATGCAGAAGATAATATTTCTTGCAAATATTCATCATCAATATTTATATCACTTTCAAAACATCTTTTTATTTTTCCATTAGATATTTTATATTGTCTTTTTAATAAAATATCTCCTTGAATTTTTCCCATTGGTGCAGTATATTCTGCTTTTCCAACTCCATAATTATAAAATAAACTCGCTATTGGACTTCTCCAATCAAACACATAATTTTTTAAATTTTTATTTATTCCATTAATACCAATATATACAGATATAATATCATCATCAGAAGAAAAATCTACTCTACCAAAATATGGGGATGATAAAGATTTTTTTAATGCATTAATATTTTTAATGTTTTTATTAGTAAAATCAACTTCTTTATTAACATCTCTCATACTGACCATAACTTCAATATCATCTAATACTCCTAAATTTTCCCATATGTATTTTTTCATTTCATTTACATTAGTTTTTTGAATTTCTATAGAACCAGATTCTTTTTCAATAATATTTTTTAAAATTTTTAGAGTTTCTTTTAAATAAAGTACTTCTTTTTTCAACTCTTCATAACTTATTTTCATATTATATTCCCCTTATTTTTTTATTTTTTGTTAAAAAAAAGAGACGAAAAAAATATTTTTAATTTTTATCGTCTTCATTATTTGTTTTAAAAATCAAATTATAACATGATAAATTATATTTTTTAATAACTACATAAATCATATTACACCTTTTACACTTTCAAAATAATTTAATTTATTTTATTTTGATTATTAACAACTGTCAAGTTTTTTAATAATCAAACAATTTGTTTTTTAATTTATCAAATACTTCAAGCATTTCTTCTGCTATACCAAATTTATCACCATTTATTAATACATTTTCTTTAAGTAAATTTTCAAATTCCAATAAGTTTATATATGTTAAAGAAAAATCTCCATCTTCTTCTTCTTTTGTTAAAGATAAATTATTTATATCAATATATTGATCAGATCTAATTATAAAATAATTTATTTCTAATATAGTGTTATCTTTTGTTTCATGATAATTTTCATAATATCTATATAGTTTTAAATCTGGTGTTAAATTATCTTTTAATTCAAAATTAATACCAGTTTCTTCAAGTAATTCTCTATTTAATGCTTCATTATAACTTTCATCTTCTTCCATATGTCCACCTGGAAATTGATAATCTTTATAATTACTTGCAAGAAGTATCTTATTATTTGAAGAAATAATAAGAGCTTTTACCCTTTTAACTATTTTTTGATAATCTAATATTTTTTTACCTTTATATTCTTTTATTATTACTTCCATTTTAACCCTTTTTTATCATTGCATATTTATCTACTTCAAAATCTACATCTAATTTAATTTTAACATAACTATCAGCTTGATTTGCTACTTCTATTAAATTATTTTTATCATCGTATATTTCATCAACTACAAAACTAAGTTCATCTTTGGGTGTAAAAAGTACTACATTATCCCCTTTAGAAAATAAGTTTCTTTGTTTTAAATATAAGATTTTTTCTTTTCTATCATAACTTAAAACTAATGCTAAGAAATCTTGATTAGATTTTTCACTTCTTTCAGTTAAATAGTATTGATCATTATAATCTATCTCGTTTTTCATATATTGAGATGAATTTTCTCTATTACTTACTCTTTCTAAGTTTTCTTTAAATTTATTTATATCTTCATCAGTTAAAGTTTTATCAATATATTTATCAATTAATTTTCTATAAGTACCAATTACAGTAGCAAGATAGTATATACTTCTCATTCTACCTTCTACTTTAAGACTTGCTACATTTAAATCTATTAATTTAGTTATATAATCTATTAAATTTAAATCTTTTGTTGCTAAAGAAAAGAAAGAATCTTTTTCATCTTTAAATAAAAATCTACATACTTGAGAACATCCACCTCTATTAGCATCTCTATTAGTAAAATAACTAGATAAAGCACATCTACCACTATAAAAAGTACACATTGCTCCATGAATAAATACTTCTAGGTCAACATCTACTATTTGACCTATTTTTTCTATATCATCAATTCCTACTTCTCTTGCTAAAACTACTCTATCTACTCCTAAACTTTTTAAAAATTGAACACTTAAATAATTAGTATTAGTATTTTGGGTAGATATATGAACTTCTACATTAGGATAATTTTCTTTAATATATTTAACTAAGTTTAATTCACTTAAAATAAATGCATCTATTCCACTTTCTACTACTTCTTTTATATAGTCTTTTACTTCTTCATAATCTTCATTATGAAATACCATATTCATAGTTAAATAGACTTTTTTACCTAAATTATGAGCAAATTTACAAGCTTCTTTTATTTCCTCTATAGAAAAATTAACAGCATTAGCTCTAAGACCATATTTATATCCCCCTATATAACAAGCATCTGCTCCATATAAAAGAGTTACTTTTAATCTTTCTAAATCTCCTGCTGGAGATAATAATTCTATTTTTTTCATCTTTTAACCACCTTATATATAGTTGGAGAATATAAAAAGTTAGTATTATTTCCAACAATCTTCTCTATATTCTTTAAAGATTCTTCATTTTTACTATCTAAATAGTTATATATATTATTTACTATTTCTTCAGTTTCTTCTAAATAAAGTGTATCTATTACTCCATAATCTATATCTAAATCAAGAAGTGATGTGTAGTTAATTATATCATCACTATATATAACTGTATCTTTATTTTCATTAACTATAATATTTTTATTAGCTTTTATATGTTTATTTTTAGTATCATCCTTTGTTAAAAAGTTATTATTAGCCATAGTAATTAACTTTCTTTTAGATACTGCAATAGTTGGTTTACCAACTAATAAAACAAGTAATTTACTCTTAGTATTATCTCTTATATCTTTTATTTCTTCATAAGTTATTTCATTAGATATATAAGCATATTTAACTCCTAAATCATTATAAAAGTTTATTTCTTCATAATTAGTTACAAAATGATCTTGATTCCATACTAAATCTAAATTAAATTCTTTATTTAACTCTAACATTCCTAAATCATAAAATAAGATTTTTATATTTTCTAACTTTTTTAATATTTCTTTTAAATTTTCTATTTCATCATTAAAAATATTCTTATTTATACTTAAGAATATTTCTTTATCATCATATTTATTTTGTATATTTATTACTTCTTCTACATCAAAAGTTAACGATGTAAAATTAGAATAATCTTTAAGACCTAATATAAAACCATCACATTTTATATTAAAATCACTCTCTTTATTAATTTGTATAAGTAACTTCATATCTCTCCTAGTAAGCAAGTTCTATTCTTCTAATTAGAGAAGAATAAATTAATTTCTTTTCATCACTTAAATTATCACTATATTCACACTTTTTCATTACTTCTTCTTTTCTTTTTCTTTCATATCCCATATATTGATGTTTAGATATAAAACTATTATTTAAATTATATAAACTATCTCCATTATTAACAATAAGTTCTTTTAATAATTTTGAATGAAAATATTCTTTATACATCAACTTATCTGGATCTTCTGGATGTCTTTTATAAAAGTAAGTTTTTGTATATTTAGAAAATAGTGGATGAATATCTATTAAACCATAATTATTATAAAATGCAATATCAAAAAAATAATCATATGGTCTCATTTTAGAATTATATGCTTCAATACCAAATTTATCATTTTGATATTCTAAGTCTCTTTCTATCTTTATTTCTTGTTTTTGCATAAGAACACCTTCAGTATCATAAAAAGAAATTCTTCCAATTAAAGTATCTTTATACTTCCATTTAGGTGCTACTAAAGTTGCAAAATTACCTTCTCTTGCTTCATTTATTTCTTCAGTAAAAACTCCATAAATAAAACTGTTTCTATCTATTATTTTACCTGTTTTAAATCTAATTTCACTAGCTGCTCTTTTACCAGTATTTCTATAATAATCAATATTTTTTTTCAAATAGAAAAAATTATTATCATTACGAAGTATATAACCTTCTTTAAATTTAGATAACAAATAATCAATAAAAAAAGGATTGTTTAATATAACAAGAGGAAAATTATTATTCATCAATATATTTTTAACTTCTTCTTTTGTCATTATTTAATCCTTTCTTTTTTATAAATTATGTTTTTGAGATATAGCTATTCCGTCTCCTATTTTAAGTATTTCACTATCATATTCTTCATTATCTTCTAAAAACTTATGATACTCTTTTATTTTTCTAACTAATGCTCTTAAATTACGGCTAGTTATGTCTTCTTCTTCTTTTTCTACATATCCATGTAAATACATATTATCTGTAATAATAGTACCTTTTTCTGTTAAATTCTTTTGAAATTTATTAAAAAAGTTTATATTTTGTCCCTTAGCACCATCTAATATTACAAGATCAAACTTATCAGTTATATCTACTTCTAATGCATCTTTAAATATTATATCAACTCTAGATTCTAAACCAGATTCTTTAAAATTTTGTAAAGCTTTCAAATATCTATTTTCATCTCTTTCAATTGTCACTAAAGTTATATCTTCATCAACAGATAAATAATTTAATCCAGAATAACCTACTGCTGTACCAATTTCTAAAATTCTTTTTACTTTATTTTCACTAATATATTTTTTAATATAATTTATCGTATCATCTTCCATAATAGGAACATCTTTTTCTAATGCTTCTTTTTTTACTTGTTTAATAAAAGCTTCTAATTCATTATTAATTATCATGTTCAAACCACTTACCTTCTTTTTTAAGACTTGCTACTACTTTATTTTGTTCAACATCTGTCTTAGAAAAAATAATTTTACCAGATTTATCAGAAACAAAATATAAATTATCATGTTTTATAGGATTTAAAACTGCTTTTATACTAGATTTACTAGGCATACATATAGGTCCAACAGGTAAACCTCTTATAACTCTAGTATTATATTTATTATTATTTCTATATTCTGCTTTTGTTAATTCTCTATCATTTAATTTAACACCCAAACCATAGTATGAAGTAACATCACTTCCTAAAGTTATACCAGCAGCTATTCTTCTATTGAATAAATCAGCAATTTTTTGTCTATCTTCATAAGTTTTAGCTTCTTTTTCAACTATAGATGCCATAGTTAAAATTTCATGGGGAAGCATAGTAGATGAAGATATATTTAAAGATTTTAACTCTTTATCCATCTTATCAAGCATCATCTTAAAAATATTTTTTACTGTTATATCTTTATTATCTATAAAATATGTATCAGGAAATAAATATCCTTCTAATGAATATCTAATATCTTTATCACTTATCTTATCATAATTGATAAAATCATATTTTCTTTCTAATTCTTTTAAATATTCTTTATCTTTAAGTGTCTTTAAAACATCTTCTTTAGTGTTATTAGTTTTAGTAGTTATTTCTTTTATAACCTGATCCATATCCCATCCTTCAAGAATCTTTAAAGATAATATAGCATCACTTTTACCACTAGCAAGTTTAGTTATAATATCATTTACAGACATAGATTTATTTAAATTATAACTACCTGCTTTTAAAGGAGTCTTTTTGTTTTTTAAATAAAATAAGAACGATGATTTAGATTTTATTAAATTATTTTTCTTAAGTTCAACTGCTACTTGTTTTGATGTCATACCAGTTTTTAATATAAATTCTATATTTTTCTTATCGTTTTTATTAACAGCTTTTAAATCTAAAAAGTATTTTACTGTAAAGATTGATATAAGCATTATTATAAAAATTAACAATAAGAAAAAAATAGATTTTTTCTTAATTTTTAATCTTTTTTTAGTTGCCATTTACTTGTTCTTCCGCTTTCTTTAATATTATATCGATTATTTTCCATTCTTTTTCTGTTTCAATAGCAGATAATTTATTAACATTATCTTTACCTGCTACTTTTTCATAACAAGAAGCATAAACATTAGTATTTCCTTCGTTATCTATAGTATTATCTGTATAGACAACATAATGTTTATTAGTTTCTTCTAAATCAAAAGTAAGTAATATATCACATTCTATTTCTTTTCCATCATCTGTTAAAACTTTAAATTTTTCTTCTTTATCCATTATTTCTCCTTTTTAAATAATCTTCTAGTATTATACTTGCTGCTACACTATCAATTATTTCTTTTCTTTTTTGTCTTGAAAGATCAAAATTAATAAGCATTTTCTCGGCACTAACAGTCGAAAGTCTCTCATCTTGTAATTCAACCTTTATATTTTGACATTCTAATAATTTTTTAAATTTTTCTACATATAAAGATTTTTCACCAACTGTATTATTCATATGTTTAGGATATCCAAGTACTACTAAATCAATACTTTCTTCTAAACATATTTTTTTAACTTCAGTTACTAAAAATTTTAAATTATTTTCATGTCTAATAGTATTTAATTTATTTACGATAATTCCACTTCTAGATATTGCTACTCCTAGTGTTTTAGTACCTAAATCTAAACCTAGATATCTCACTTTTCAAGTCCTTTCTTTAGAAGAGTTTCAATTATATCTTCTCTTGATAATACAGCAATCTTTTTTCTAGAATCTTTATATGAAGATATATAAGCTAAATCTCCACTCATAAGATATCCAACTAATTGATTAATTGGTTTATATCCTCTTTCTTCTAAAGCATCATACACTTCTTTTAAAGTAATAATAACTTCTTGTCTTTTTATAGCTTCTATACTATAAACATTTGTTTTTTGAAAACTATCATTATCCATATTGTACCTCTATTATCTATTTTACCATAAATAAACCTAAATATATAAGAATTAAATAAAGACCAAGAAATATAATTAAAGAAAAAAACATTTCAATAATATTTCTCTTCTTATTAGTACCAAGTAACATAGCTGTAACTATTCCACCAATAAGTCCACCTAAATGCCCAAAGTTGTCTACATTAGGTTGGAAAAATCCAAATATTAAATTAATTACTACAATTACTGTCATTTGTTTTAATAAACTAGCTGTAATTCTATCTTTATAATTATATGCAAAATAAATTATCGCTCCAAGTAATCCAAATATAGCACTAGATGCTCCTACGGTTGCAAATCTTAAATCAGTATTTAAACCTATCGCAAGCAAAGCTCCAGAAATAGCAGATAAAAAGTAAATAAAGACATATTTTACTTTTCCAAAATATTTTTCTACAATAGGACCTATCCAAAATAAAGTAATCATATTAAATAGTAAATGAAATATATCGAATGGTGAATGAAAAAATGAATAAGTAACTAATCTATAATATTGATCTAACTTAACTATCGGTAGTTTAGATGCAAAGAAATAATTAATTAAAGAACTATCTATCAAAGAGAATAAGTAAACTAATACATTTAATAATATTAAAAAATATGTAAAATATGGTGTATCTTTTTTAAAAGTATCATTATATTCTTTTGCTACTTCTTTACTATGAACATTTAAATCATAAGTAATTCTGTTAATTAATTTAACTCCTTCTTCAGAAAAATTAGTTTTTTCAACTAAATCTGGATAAAACATATTTAATTTTTCTTTATCATTAACAATAGATAAATTATTAATATTTGGAAGTTCTAAACTTTTATCTATATTTAAATAAATAATTTGAATAGGAAGAGAAAAAGAAAAAGTTCTTCTCTTAATTTTTTTAGATAACATAAGAGTTTTTGCTATATCTTTATCTAATTCTTCTTTTGAATTTATTTCTTTATCAACTATTCTTATTATTTTAAATGTATTTTTAAAGTTTTGTAACCATATCTCATCTTTAATACCTTTTATATTAATAGCTTCATATTTTTGATTTATAACAAAGTAATGAACTAATTTCATTAATTCTTCTTTCATAGATTTTCTCCTTCTAATTCTTTTAATTTTTCCATAAATTCTTCTGGAAGTGGTGCTTCAACTATTATTTCTTTTTTAGTAATTGGATGAATAAATTCTAATTTAGATGCATGTAGATATTGTCCAAAAGAAGTATTTTCTTTTCCATATACTTTATCATTAGTAACTGGATGACCAATATATGCCATATGTACTCTTATTTGATGAGTTCTTCCTGTTTCAAGATTAAGTGATATATAAGTATTATTCTTAAATGTCTTTATAACATAAAAATGAGTAATAGAATTTTTACCATCTTTTCCTACCATCATTTTCTTTCTATCTTTAACGTCTCTTGTAATAGGTGCTTTTATAGTTGCACTCTTATTATTAATAACTCCGTCTACTATAGCAACATAAGTCTTTTTTATTTCCTTATTTTTAAACATATCTGTAAGTAGTTCTAAAGTTTTATCATTTTTTGCAACTATTACAAGTCCACTAGTATCTTTATCAATTCTATGTGCTATTCCACTTCTTACATTAGTATCATCTAAGTTATATCTATATATTAAAGCATTCACTAAAGTATTTTCATAATTACCACTAGCAGGATGAACTACCATACCACTTGGTTTATTTATAATAACTAAATCTTTATCTTCATATACTATGTCTAGTGGTATATTTTCTTTTTTAAACTTACTTGGTATATATTCTTTATTTTCAATAAGTTCAACAATATCGTTTTCTTCTACTATATAACTATTATTTTTATGTTCTTTATTAACTAAAACTAAATTATCAGCATTTAATTTTTGAGCTTTCGAACGACTCACATCAAATTTATTTTTTACATATTCATCTAATCTCATTTTTATCTCCTATAATCACAAAAAGTAATACTCCTATTACTATATAAACATCTGCTAAATTAAAAATCGGAAAACTATAATCAAATATTCTTATTCCAATGAAATCTACTACATATCCTCTTATAATTCTATCTATTAAATTACCTATTACACCAGATATTATAAGTGAATAAAGATATTTATTAATTTTGTTTAAATTTATTTTTTTAATTATTATATAAATTAATATAGAAAGTATAACTAAACTTAATATTATGAAAAACATATTAGCATCGCTAAACAATCCCCAAAATGTCCCAGTATTTGTAACAAATGTTAAATAGAAAATATTCGATACTAAAAATACATCATTTTTTAAAAAATTTACTATAAATAATTTTGTTATAAAATCTAAAATTATTAAAAATACACTAACAATAAATATCTTTTTCATAAATAAATTATATCAAAAAAAGATTTACTATGCATTAATCTTATAGCAAATCTTTGTTACTTTATAACTCGTATTATCTTTTGGATCAGTTTGATCTCTTTCTTCATCTGTATCACTTACCCCATCATTATCATCATCTTCATCGATACTATCCGGTATAGAATCAGAATCTGTATCTCTTAATATAGTAATAGTTTGAACAATTTTTATTTGTCCTTCACTATCAATTTCTAAAATATCAACAACTTTTCTTTCTTCGTTCCCTGTCCAACTAGGATTAAGAAATTTAATATTTGTATTATACTTATCAGTTAATATATCATTTAAATTACCTGTAACTTCAGTTATATTATATGTTTTTTCACTTAGTTTATAAGTTAAACATTCATAAGTTTCAGGATTACAACCGTTTTCTGGTAATTCGTTTTTCTTAATAAATATCTTGTTATTATTATAACTAATATATTCTTCATTTGTTGGAATAAAACTATATAAATCTACTTCTTTTTCTTTTTTCTCATATATTTCTACTGGCATTGTTACTACTTTTTTACTTTGATCTCTAAATTTGATTTCTATTTTAAAATTTTTTAGTCCTTTTGTTGATATTATATTTTTAACTTCTTCTTTTGTCATAACAGTATTAGTTTCTGTTAAAAATTTATAACTAGCAGTAGGAGGTAAATTAACTATATTATTAGTATATATTTGATCGATATTTGTATCTATATATTTTATATCAGTATTAAATACTGGATTAAAATTTAATATTTCTGCTTCTTTTACAGTTACAGTTACAGTTCCACCATCTGGATTTTCAGAATAAACTTCTCCATTTTTATTTTTATTATAAATTTTAAAATCAATAACATATTTTCCTAATTTAGGAAATCTATAAGTTTGTTCTGAGACTTTTTTAAATACTTCATTATTTTCTTTTAATTCTCCATAATAATAACTTCCATCTTGGTGTCCATATATTATAGGTATATTAAAATCTTGATCTTTAACAACATCTATTTCTATATTTTGCGGATATGGTAAATAAACAACACCTGAAATATTTCTTTTTAAATTTAATATTTTATTATTTGCATAATATCCACCAGTTAATTTAGTGTTATTTTCATCAATAAGTATTTCACTTATTAAATTATCTTGAACATAAAAAGTACGAAGATCTTTTAAATGTCTAAAATCAACTTTTGTTAATTTATTATTACTAAAATCTATACTAGTTATTAAATTATTATTACTAAAATCTATATTTGTAAATTTACTTTCAGATAAAACTAAAGTTTTTAATTCTATATTTTTTCTTATATCAATATTAGATAAATTTGATTTTTTTATAATTAATGTTTTTAATTTTAAATTATTTGATATATCCAAATCATTTAAAAGAGATTCCATAACATAAAGATCTTCTAAGTTTTTATTTTTTGATACATCAATATTATTTAATTGATTAGATACCAACACTAATCTTTTGAGTGTTTGTGTATTTGGTAAATTTATAGAATTTAAATGATAACTATATCTTATTTCTACATCTTCTAAATTTAAATTTTTATTAAAATCTATTGATGTCATGAATCTAGCAGAATGAATGTAAATCTTTTTTAAATTAGGATTTCTAGATAGATTTATGCTCCTTAAACCTTCAGAATTATCCATTCTCAAATCTTCTAATAAAGGTAAAGCGCTTAAATCAAGATTATATTCTTCAGAAATTCTAATATCTAATTTTTTTAATTTAGGAACTTTATTTAATTCCTCATTATAATTATTTGTTTTCATAGAATCTATCATTAATTCTTCTATAATATTATTATTAAATAAATTAAGACTTGTTATCTTATTATCATTTAAATCTAATACTTTTAATTTAGAATTAGCTGTTAAATTAACATTATGATAGTTACAACCTCTAGTTTTTAAATATTCTAAATTAGGATTATTGCTAAAATCTATACTTTTAATATCTAAAGAATTACTTCTAGTTTTATTTATTTTATACATTAATACTTTTAATTTTGAAAGAGAAGAAAATGTTATATTACATGATTCATTTATATTATCTGTTTTTTGATAAAACTGTAAATATTCTAAATTTTTGTTAGCATTAAAATTTAAAGTATTTGCTGTTATTGAAGAAATATAAAAAAGCTTTAAATTAGTTAAATATTCTATACCTTGAAGATTTTTAATAGAATTTGATCTAGTTATAACTAGTTTTTGAATTTTATCTAAATCTTCTTTAGCTATTCTTTCATTAGCTTTTCTTGTTATATTATAACTATAATTAAATTGATCAGTTGAATATCTTGATATCAATTCAGTTTTTTTACTTTCAATAATATCTAAAGTTTTTAATTCTTCTTCTATATTGTTACAAATATTTTTTTCAATACAGTATAATATAGCATTTCTAAAAGAAGAATCTGGAAAAGCTTCTTCATATGTAACATTATAATTTAATTCATTTATTTGTTTATAATAATTTATATTTTCTTTTGTTTTAAAAAATAATAAAAAAATTAGTAATATAAAAAATATAAAAATAAAAACATCAATTTTTCTAAAAAACTTCATACAAGTCTCCAATGTTATATATATATTATCATAAATATTAATAAATATTAAGATTTCTATTTTTATAAAAAAATAGAAACAATAAATTGTTCCTATTTTATCCTGTTACTTTATAACATATCTTCGTTGTTTTATAACTTGTATTATCTTTTGGATTTGTATTATCTTTTATTTCTTGTTCATCACTTATTCCATCATTATCATCGTCATCATCATCTTTATCTGGTATAGAATCACCATCTGTATCTCTATATATATTAAATTTTGTCACAATACCTCCTGCAAATCCAACACGTCCAATTGCCATTATTTCTTTTCTATTTTCATCATTATTATTCCAAACAGGAAGAAAATCTAGATTAAAAGTATGTTTTCTATTTAAATAATCATCAAGATTAACTGATGTTCCATAAAAGCCAAATGTAATGTTTGAAAAGCTATAGTTATAACATACATAAGTTTCAAGATTGCAACCATTTTCTGGTAATTCATTTTTCTTCATTAAAAATTTATTATTATCTTGTTCTCTATACCCGTAATTTTCAGATTGTAGTGGATAAAAACTATATCGAAATATTTGTTGTGATACTTTCATATATATTTCTACAGGCATTTGCATCACTTTTTCACTAAAATCAGAAAATCTAATTTTAATTTTAAAGTTTTTTAAACCATGAGTTGCTATTATATTTTTTAATTCATCTATAGTCATTACATTACCTGAATCATTTATTATTTCATAGCTTGCTCCAGCTGGTAAATTAATTATATTATCATTATATATTTTAGTTGCATCTGTATCAGTATATTTTATATCAGTATTAAATACTGGATTAAATTTATCTGCCATCCTAGCTTTTACTTCTACTGGTATTTCAATTTCTTTTATTTGTCCATTTCTAAGTACTACATTAACTTTTGCTTTTTGATTACCAAATTGACTAGTGTCAGCTCTTGTAACTATATCTATTCTTTGAATATTATTAGGTAAATTGATTATAGAAGTTTTATATGTTTCATCTGATATTATCTCACCTTTATTAACAATTATATGTTTAACTGTAGGATGTTCATATTTATCTGGTGTTAACTCTTCTACATCTACTGGAACATTAATTTCTTTTACTGAATCATCACTAAATGTTACTTTTGTTTTTACATTTTTTATACCAGGTATTGATGTATCTAATTGATTTATATCTACTTCAAAATTTTTTATATTTGCAGGTAAATTAGTTATGGCATTTTTATAATCCATTTCTGTAAAGGTTGGATCATATCCTTCTAGTGTTCTTAATGTATTAACTATAGGAGTAAAGTGTGATGCTTCCCCTTCTAATACAGTTACAACAATATCTCCACCGTTTCCCTTTAAAGTATTAGTATCATCATCATGATTATGATAAAAAACATTAAAGTTTTCTGTTGTAGTACCTACTTTTTTAAATCTATATTTTTGAAAACCTGTTTTTTCAAATATAGCATTATTTTCTACTAACTCTCCATAATGATAACTTCCTGTTTCTGGTCCATATTTTATAGGAATAGTTACTTCTTGTCCTTCTTTTACTTTTATTTCTAAATGTTGTGGAACACTTAAACAAGCTTTATCAGTATTAACTGTCATTAATTTGTTATTACTATAATTAATTTTTTCACAAGATATGTTTTTATAGTAAATATCTAAATTATTTAACTTATTATTTGAAAGATTAACATCTTCCACATTTTGTGTATTTAAGTTTAATTTTTCCATTTTATTGTTTGATAAATTTAACTTTTTCACATGATTTGAATTTAAATTCACATCTTTTATATTAGTGTTAGTAATCTCTATTTCTGTGGCAGTATAAGCTGTTAATTGTACTATTTCTTGAATAGTCATATTTTTAACAACTATTTTGTCTGCTGAATTTATATTATTAAAATTTATACTATTTATGTTAGGAAGGTTTTCAAAATGAAATTCTCTAATGCTATTACTATTACCAGGATAGCTTTGTAATGAACCAAATTGTTTATTTTGAATACCTTCATTAGTTATAGGAGAGTCTGTAATACTTAATTTGCTTACTTTTGTATTAACAGAACTATCAAAAATAAATGTAGTAAAGTTATTACCACCAAGACTTACTTCTTCTAAATTAGGTGATTCATATACTTCAATTATAGCTATTCCACTATCTTTGGCATAAATGTTTTTTAATCTTCTAAATTGATTAGCCCTAAAAGGATATGGAGGAAAACGATTATAACTAATATCTAAATGTTCTAAAAATGGCATATTTGAAAAATTTGGTAAAGAGGTAACTTCATTATGTGATATATCAAAATATTTTAAATAATTATTTATTGTTCTTAAAGCCAATGTAGTTAACTTATTATATGCCAAATCTAATGTTTTTAAACGTATCATATTACCTAAATTAATATTTTGGTAATTACAATAATTTATTTTTAATGTTTCTACAGATGTAAGTTTAGACACATCTAACTTATAAACTGGCTCTCTATTACTAGCTTTAACTGAAACTTGTAAATCTTTAAAGTTAGTTGATTGGTTTCCAGTTTTTATATTACAAGCTTTAGAATCTGGATCTTCTCCATATATATTAAATTTTTGAAGTCTAGTTAAAGTTGAAATATCAAAACTAGAAGTTGCAGAAGCATCAGTTACAATCATACTTGCTATAGTGAAATATTCTATACCAGTTAAATCTTTTATTCTCTTATCTTTTCCTTCATCTTTTAATACAAAAACTTTTATATTATTTAAATTTGCTGGACTTAACCTATCATTTTCTTTAGATTTCATTGCTGGTGTTATTTTTGATGGTTTAATTATCCAATCTTCTGTTCCATCACTATTAACTATATCTAGTTTTAATTTTTCTTCTAAATTTTGATCATTACATTTACCAGTAGAAACACAATATAAAACAGCATATCTTAAGTTTTCATCTGGAAACGCTTGTTTATAAGTCAAACTATAATTTAACGCCTTTGTTTTCTTTAATACAGCATCATTATTTTTTTTCTTAAAAAAGATAAATGCTATAAAAAAGACTAAAACTATAAAAATAAAAATACTAACTCTCTTAAAAACTTTCATACACAAATTCTCCAATATTATATAAATAATAACACAAATTTAAAAAAAAGATAATATTATTTTTCTATATTATCTTCAATTACATAACAATCTAACACTTCTTCATCATTTACATCTTTTTCTCCGATAAATAGTGTACATAAATCTTCGCCTTCTTTTACTTCTTGACCAGTGAACTTGAAGAAATAAATACCAACACTTCTATCTATTTCTTCATCTTTAGTACTTCTTCCCCCACCCATATTTTTAACTAATGTTCCTATTTTTTCAGCATCTATCGTTTTAATAACTCCCGATTTATTAGATTTTACTATTCTTCTTTTATTCGATATAGAAATAGAAGTTATATCTCCTCCTTGGTACTGAACATATTCTAAAAATTTATTATATGCTTTTTTAGATGAAAAAGCTTCTGCCGCTTCTTTTTCTGCTTCTTCTTGGGTTATATTTTTTGCTGACATAAGTACTTTGATAATTATTTTAGTACATAATTTAGTTAAATTATTTTTTTCTTTTCCTTGAAGTATATCTAAAGCTTCTAATATTTCTATACCATTACCTACTGAAGCTCCAAGTGGTCTATTCATATTACTAAACTCAACATATACTTCTTTATTATAATGTTTTGCAATTATAGAAAAAAGTTCACTAAGTCCTTCTGCTTCTTCTATTGTTTTTATTAAAGCACCTTTACCTACTTTTAAATCTATAAATATTTTATCACTTCCCGCAGCTATTTTTTTAGACATTATACTAGCTGCTATTAAAGGTAAACTTGATACAGTGGCTGTAACATCTCTTAAAGCATATATTACCTTATCCATTGGTGCTAAGTTTTCTGATTGAGAACAGATTACCATACCTAATTTATCTAAAGAATCTATTATTTCTTCTTTGGTTAAAGTTGTTTTAATACCTTTAATACTTTCTAATTTATCAATAGTACCACCTGTAATACCTAAACCTCTACCCGACATTTTACATACTTTTAAACCACAACTTGCTAATACTGGAACTATTATAAAAGTAACTTTATCTCCTACACCACCAGTTGAATGTTTATCAACTACCATTCCATTATATTTAGATAAATCTAAAGTTTCTCCACTATTAATAAAAACATCAGTTAAATTAATTGTTTCTTCATCACTCATACCGTTTATTGCAATAGCCATAAGCATACTAGCCATTTGATAATCAGGAATTACTTTATTTAAATATGAATTAAAAATAAATTCTATCTCTTCTTTTGTAAGTTCTTCTCCTAATCTTTTCTTATCAATAATTTTTAGTACTTCCATATACCAAACCCTCTTTTACTATAAAAAAGTATAACACATTATTATTTTTTATTCTATTATAAGATTTTATTTTTTTACAAAGAAAAAGACTTTTCAGTCTTTAATATTATAGGATTATTTATGTGTTTGAGGATTTATTTATTGTTTTTTACTACTTAAAAATGAAACTTTTTCTGCTACTACTTCTATATAATATTTATCTTCTGTTTTATTAGTCTGTAATTTACCTTTTACTCCTAAAATTTGTCCTTTACCACAGAATTCTTTAGCATTCATAGCTAGTTTTTCCCATAGTGTACATCTAACAAAATCAGTTTCATATTCTCCTTCACTATTTTTAAAAGATCTAGGAATTGCAAGTACTATATTTGAAAAATTTTTACCATCTTTAGTATTTGATATTTCAACATCTTTTACTAATCTTCCAACTAAAACGACTTGATTTAACATTTTTCCTCCTTTCGCCTCATAATATATTCTTTTTATTTTTATATGTAAAAAGATATATTAAAAACTTTATTTAATATATCTTCTTTAATTTTATATTTTCTTTATATAAAAAAATAAAACTCAAATTATTTTAATTTGAGTTTTATTATATTTTCAATATTTGGAATTTTATTTCCTAATGTTTTTTCTAACAATTCCAAACTTTTATTATAATTTCCTTGGAAAAAGAAGTTACTTGCTTTATTTAAGTTTTCGTTAATCATTTCACTATCACTTCTATATTTATTTGCAAAAACAATAAGTTCTTCTATTATTTCCATCTTTTTTAGCATATCATTAACATGAGTATAAACTTTTAATGCTAAATCTCTAGCTGTATCAACTCTAGTATTTAAAGTATTTATTTTTATAGGTTTTTCTTTTAATTCTTTTATTACTTCATATACTGCTTCATTAGCTTCTTTTATTTCTACATATAACTCTTTATTAATACTTGGAAATTTATATTTATTTAATATACATTTACTATCTCTAAGTAAATTTTCTATCTCATTTAATTGTTCTCTAGCTCTTTGTTCATCTTCATACATATTACCTAAAGATTTTAAAAGTTTATCTAAATCATCAGATACTTCTATTAACAATGTATTTACATCAATTAATTCTTTATTTGCAGTTAAATAATTTATATTTTGATTTTTTATATCTAAAATTATTTTTTTATAATTATCAGTAACTTCCATAAGTCTTGTTTTTAACACATTTAAAGAATCTATTTCTTCTGCTTTTAAGTTATACATATTTTTAATACTATCTAATTCTTTATATACACTACTTACTATTTTATTAGTTTTAATAAGTTGTTTTTCAAACATTACTTTAAGTTTAGTATATTCTTTTTTAGATATTTGTTCTGTTTCAAACACTTTAAATAAATCATCTAAGTATTCTACTATAGCTTCAAACTCTACTTCTACATCTTTAAAGTTTAAACCTTTAACTTTTTCTACTAATTCATTAGTACTCTTTAAAGCATTTTCCAAGTTTGTGGCAACATTTAATTCTTTTAAATTATAATTATCCAATATCATTTTTTCATATATATCAGTTAACTCTTCTATTTTTAATGGAATTATTTTATGTGCTACTATTACTAAATCAGGAAGTTTTTTAACAACTTCTTGCATATGTTCTAACATTAAATCAATTGATTTAACAATATGAATAACTTCAGAATAGTCATTAGTTTCCATAAATTCTTCAAATATTTGAAATCTCTTTTCAATATTTTCAAATTGCATCTCTACTACATTTTCAAGTTCGCCATATTCTTTTTTATGAGCTTCATAGTAATCATTTAATTCTCTATATTTAGCTTTAAGTTTAATAACTAAAGTTCTATACTTTTCCTCGCTCATATTGACATCTTCGATTTCTTCTAAAAGTTTAGAAAGTAAAAACTTAGCTTTATATAATTCTCTTTTTGCATCTTCTTTTAATTCATTAAAATTTTCTACATTTTGAGTATCTAGCTTTAATACTATTTCATTAAGGTTTACTACATTTACTTCTTTTATCTTTTGAAATCTTTCTTGCCATATTTTATATTGTTCTTCAAGTTTTTCATTTTTTATTAAAGTCTCTACTTTAACAAGTTCATTTTCAATTGGGTATGTATCTAAAATATTTTTATTATAATCTAATTCTTCTATTATTTTTTGTTTTAATTTTTTATCATTTCTTTTCTTAGAAAAAAACAAAAACACTATAAAAACCAATAATATTGCAATAGATATTAAAACAGAAATTAAACTAAAATCATATAATATTTTCATGTTACTCCTATACTCTATAATAATTATTTTATCATATCTTTAGATATTTTTATATTTATTTATTTTTATTATAAATTTTATAACATCTTTTTCTATATCTACATCTATATCAAATCCGTGATTTTCTATTATTGTTTTAGATATATTTAAACCTATTCCTGTACTATTTTCTTTAGTAGTTTTAAATCTTTCAAACAAATCTTTTTTTAATGTTTTTTTAACTATTCTATTAGTAATAATTATTTCATCGTAAAGTTTATTACTATAGGTAGATATATAAACATCACTATCTTCTTCTAAAGCATTTTTAATAATATTACTAATTGCTTCTTTAAAAAATAAATAATCTGCTGTTATTTCTAAATCTAAAATATCTATATTAATAGTTTTATTATATAAACTAAAATCTTTTTTTATTTCTTCTAATAATTTCAATAGAGAAAATTTAGTATATTTGAAATCAATTACATTAATATCTAATCTTGCTAATTTTAACAAAGAAGATATTAAATTATTCATATGATCTATTTCTTTTTCTATTATAACTAAAGTATTTTTATCATGTTTTTTTTCATATTTTTCTAAATTTAAAAGCATAATTGTAAGAGGTGTTTTAAGTTGATGTGTAATATTAGATATCATATCTTTTAAATATATTTTATTATTTTTTTCTTGTTCATATGCTTCTTTTAATTTAATAGATACTTTATATATTTCACTATGTATTTTAGAAATGTAATCATCATAATTTTCTTCTATTTCTATTTTGTAATCTCTATTGTTAGTTATACTATATATAGTATTTAATATTTTTTTATACCTTTTTTCTTTAGTCTTTTCTTCTAACTTTAAAATAACTATATAAAGTATTAAAAATATAAACAATAATACTATTAAATAATAATATATGTATGAATTATAATTAATTAAATTATCATTAAAAGAATATCCATATTCCTCAAAATTATTAGTATTACTATGATTTTGAGATATTTCTTTAATATATGTATATTTATCTATATTTTTATCTTTAAGTTCATAAATTTTATTTATCTTTTGATTTATATAATAATTACGATTATTGTCTTCTATTTTAAAGATAATATAAATACTAAATATTAATAATATTAATAAAACAACTTTAATTTTCTTCATCTAATTTATATCCTACATTTTTAATAGTTTTAATAAAATCTGTTTTAAATTTATTTCTAAGTCTTTTCATATGAACAGTTATAGTATTATCGTTTATATAATCTTCTGGCCATATTTTATCAAGTAACATTTCTCTAGTAACAGTTTTATTTACTAGTAATAAATATAATATTTTATATTCTGTATCTGTTAAATTAACAATCTTATTTTCTTCATAAACTTCTCTTAATTTATTATTTAAAACTATATTTTTAAACTTTATTATATCTTTATTTTTAATTATTTTATTAATTCTTGCAATTAATTCTTTAGATTTAAATGGCTTTGTAATATAATCATTTGCTCCATTATTTAAAGCTTCTGCTATCTTTTCTTCTTCATCTTTAGCAGTTAAAAAAATAACTGGTATATCATTAAATTCTCTAACTTCATAAAAAACATCAAAACCATTAGTATCAGGTAATAAAACATCAAGAATTAATAAATTATAATAAGAAAGATCTTCTTTATCAAAATCTTTCTTATTAAAACATACTGTAACTTTAAAATTGTTTTCAAGTAGTAATTCTTTTACTATTTCTGCTATATCCTTATTGTCTTCTAATATTAAAATATTATTCATTATATATTCTCATTTCTTATAGTTTCTATTATATTATCTTCATCTATTTTTTTAATAGAATATCTCATAGTTACTAATATTATAACAAATACTACTAAAATTGAAATTATTATACCTTGATATGGTAATTGATAAAAAACTTTATCTTCTTTACTTAATTGTTCATATATAGTTTTATAGATTAGATAAGAAATTCCTAAAGATATAACTATACCTATTATAAGTGATTTTAATGAATAAATCATACTTTCATAAATAATCATTTTATTAAATTCTTTATTAGTTATACCAATAGATTTTAATGTTGCAAAATCACTTTTCCTTAGTTTCATATTAGAACTTACTACATTAAATATATTAGTAACACCAATTAATGATAAAACTATTATAAAACCATATATTAATATTTGAGAAATTTCTGCTAATAATTTAAAATTTTGACTAATTCTTGTAACATCGACAATGTTAATATTATCAAACATTTTTTCTTTATTATCGAAAGCTTTTTCAAAGTATTTAGTTTCTTTATTATCTTTAGTTTTAACATAACCAAAATTAATATTCATTAACTCATATTTATTCATATTGCTTTTAAAATTAGATTCTGAAATACAAGGTGTTTCTTTAACTTGGATTATAATAGATTTAACTTTACTATTTATTTTTTTATTATCTAGTACATCTTTAGTAGTTACAATCTTATTTAAATCTTTACTTACATATTTAAAATATTTATCAGGCATAACATTAATTATTTCCTTTTCCTGTACTAATAAAACATAATCATATTCTGTATTCTTTAATAATGATTTATATTTATTTACATATTCATCATAATTTAAATTATTATTCTTATTAAAAATATTTATTATTACATCATAACTTTTTTCATACTTACCATATTGTTGCATATAGTAACCTATAAAAGTATTCATAGTAATAAATAAGATAACACTAATAGTTATAGATATAACTGTTGTACGATATTTTTTCTTAGATACTTTTAAGTTTCTCTTTGCTAAAAATAAACTAGGATTTTTAATTTTCTTATCAAACTCTTTGTCTTTTAATTTTACATAATCTTTATTTCTAATAGATTCTACTATAGTTACTTTAGAATATTTATATGATAATTTGATAATCACAAAATAAATTGTAACAAAAATTAATATAATACTTACAATAAATGATAATAAATGTATTTCATTTGATAAAACCATTACATTATCAGTTAATATTTTAACAGCATTTTGAAGATAACTACCAAGTATTAAACTTGCTGTAATACCTATAATTATTCCTAAAATAGAACCAATAAATCCTATAATAAAACATTCTAATTTTAAAAATGCATTTAATTGTTTTTTAGTAGCACCTACGCTGGAAAGTATTCCTATTTGTTTTATTTTTTCTGCAAAAGAAATACTAAAACTATTATTTATTATTACAAAAGAAGCTATTATAACTATAGCTATCGCAAAATAAGATAATATATTTAAAACTTTCATATTATCATTTTTACCATCATAGTAATTATATAATTGTTCATTTTTTTCATAGTTAGTGTTTTTAATAATATTTTCAAATTCTTTAGTATTTTTATAATTTTTAAGTTCAACATAAAGATTTACTTTACTATAATCTTTTATCTTAGTAAATTTTACATGTGGCATATAATTAGAAAAATAACCTGAAGCATCTTTTATGTTTAGCAATATCTTATTTTCACTATATAAGTATTTATCAAACTCTAATTTACCTTTTACTACTTTTATTATTTTTTTATCAATAAACTTATTATCTATATGATAAACATCTGGATTATTTTTATCTACATATAAGTAATAATAATCTTTTACTAATTTATTATTTAATATGTAATCTATTTTAGATTTATCTACATCTATTATTTTATAATGATAAGCTCCATTATATTTAAACGTAATTTCTCTAATAGATTTATTTAAGTTTTCTTTAACATTAAATATTGTAAATATTAAAGAAACAGATAAAGATATACCTAAGATAATTGCTATAAATAACTTTTTATTTACAAGAATATTCTTTTTAACTAAATTTAAAAGTATTTTCATATTACTTATCTACCTCATCTTTAATTATTTTTCCATCTTCTATAGTAATAATTCTATCTGCTTCTTTAGCAACATTTAAATCATGAGTAATAAGTATAATTGTTTGATTATATTCTTTATTATATTTTTTTAATAAATCAATTATTTCTTTACTTCTCTTAGTATCTAAATTACCTGTTGGTTCATCTGCAAGAATTAATAGAGGTTTTGTAATAATAGCTCTTGCAATAGAAACTCTTTGTTGTTCTCCTCCTGAAAGTTCATTTGGTAAATGATTGACTCTTCTTTCAAGCCCAACATATTTAATAGTATCATCTAATAACTTTTCATCTATTGTTTTGTTATCTAATAAAAGTGGTAATGTTATATTTTCTTTAACACTAAGTATTGGAATTAAATTATAAAATTGATAAATAATTCCTATATTTCTTCTTCTAAACACTGCCATTTTATCTTTAGAAAGGTTCGAAATTTTTGTATTATCAATAAAAATATTTCCATTACTAGCTTCATCTACTCCTCCAATTAAATGAAGTAGTGTTGATTTACCTCCTCCACTTCTTCCAACTATTGCAACAAATTCTCCTTTTTCTACTGAAAAACTTACATCATCTACTGCTACTACTTTATTCTTGCCTTTTCCATATACTTTTGATAAATTTTCAACTCTTAATATTTCCATTATTTTCTCCTTCAATAACAATATATTATTCTAAAGTGACTTTAAAATGACAAAAAAATGAAATTATTTATTAATATTAATTTCATTTACTTTGTTATAATCACTATAATTTAGTGTAAGAATTACTTTTACATTACTTTGATATATTTTTGCAAAATTACTTAAATCAATCTTAATTTGCTTAACTATATTATTTTCCTTAATTATATCAACTTTGTTTAACCTATTATCACCTAAAAATTCAGATTTTTCTATATAATATAAATCTTTATTACTAATACTATTGTTATTTAATTTTAAAATAATTGCTTTAATTTTCTCTATATCAAAGAAATTAAAATATAAACTTGGATTAGTAGATAAAATATAATTTTTATTATTATGTTTTAAGAAAACATCTTCGATAGAATAATATTCACTTTCTTCTTTACTACTTTTATAAATAAAATGAGTTCTATTCTTATTGTTTTCTCCAATATATGTTGTTTTTATATCATCTATTTCTAATATATATTCAAATTTAAAGTTTTTATTAAAAAATTCTTTAAAATCATTTTTATTTTTCTCTAATTTTTCTATTACTTTTTTATCATTAGATTTTTTTATATTTTTCTTAGAATTTATTTGAAATACAAAAAATATAAAAATAATAAATATAACTATATAAAAAACCAAGTTAGCTAATTTAATTATTTTTTTCATCATTAAACCTTTTATTTAAGAAATCTTCTTTTTTATGACCATTGAAAAAGTCTTTAATACTCATTTTCTTCTTGCCTTCTTCTTGGATAGAATAAATTTTTATAGTACCATTCTTACACGCGACTTCTAAATAATCTTTAATATCTATTATTTTAGAAGTAGTATCTATTTTTTTACTACCAAGTCTTACATCAAATAACTTATATTTTTTATTATTTAAATATGCATAAGAACCTGGAACACTATCTAGTGATCTAATTTTATTATAAACAAAAACATAATCATTATTAAAATCTATTAATAATTCTTCTTTTGTTAACAGTTTTATTATAGTTACATCTTCTTCTTTTTGTTTTATTCTTTCATTAGTAGCATTTAATATAGATGGCAAGGTATCCATAAGTAAATCTCTTCCCAAAATAGAGAGTTTTTCATTCATAGTATCGAAGTTATCTTCTTCTTGTAATTCTATTTTTCTTTGTGAAATCATATCACCATTATCCATAAGTTTATCCATATACATAATAGTAATACCTAAATATTTTTCACCATTTTCTATTGCTTTGTTTATTGGAGCTCCTCCTCTATATTTTGGAAGTAAAGATGCATGAACATTTATCGCTTTATATTTAGTAAAGAATAATAATTCTTCAGGTATTATTTGACCATATGCTGCTGTAATTATAATATCGGGATTTTTATCAATAATAACTTGATAATCTTCTTTTATTCTTTCCGGTTGAAACACTTCTATATTGTTTTTTAAAGCAACTTCTTTTACTGGAGAAAAGCTTACTTTATTATTTCTTCCTCTTACTTTATCTGGTTGAGTTACTACTAGCAAAACATTAGTTTCTAAAATTAATTTTTCTAATATTGGAACTGCAAAATCAGGAGTTCCCATAAATACTACTTTTAAATCTTTCATAAATTTTCTAATCTATAAGGGTTATACCTTGTTCCTTTTCCACTTATTATTTTAATATTTTTATTTATTTTAACAACTACTCTATTACCAAAAACTGTATCTTCTTTATAATCGTAGTTTCTAGTATCAACACTATTTATAACAACAGATTCTGCTATTTCTTCTTTTCCTTCACCACTAGCTTCTATAGTCCACATTTTAGTATCAGTTGATTTATTAACAAAACTTGGAGTTATTGTCCAAAATTTATCTACATTATAATTAGTTTCATAATTTCTAACTGTCGTTGAATATAATTCACCAAGTTTTACACCATTAATTTTTGCAGATACTAAATTGTCTTTTGGAAATTGACATTCTGGCTTAGTTAAAAACTTATTAGTCTTAAAATTAAATGTTTCACTACAAAAATTACTCACTAATGCTAGATTTTCACTTTTATCTTCTTTTTCAATATTTAAACTTTGATAACAATTTAATTGATTATATTTACCATAAAAACCAGTTTTTATTATTCCATCTTGTTTACATGCTTTTTCATTTTCTTCGTTCGAAGCAAAAACTAAAGTATTAACGTTAAAACCAATCAAAATATTATCATAAGTTTTTACATTCTCATCATAATCTAAATTAGATTGAACTATATTTTTATTTTCCATATAAGGATTTTTAAGTGTTGTATCCATCGAAATAATTCTAGGATATCCATTTTTATTTTCTATAACTCTAAACGTCTTATAAGTATCTTTATATTTAACATCAACATGATCTCCAACTTTTAATGCTGCACTTTTAATTGAAATATCATTGTTAGATTCTAAATTCCATTTGTTTTTTGATAGAACATAAGGATTTTTAAGACTTCCATTTCCTTCATAAACCTCTGCATTTGAAGGAAATGTTACAACTGGTACTACAGCTTCTATTAAATCATCTTTTCCTAAATCTACAGTTTTAGAATTTTTATTAAAAATATTTGCTACATAAAGTTTATTATTTTGAGATAATAAATGAAATTTATAATTATGATTAGTCATTTCAGAAATCATAAGATTAGCTATAGCTTCATCAAAATCTTCTACTGTAGGTATTCCTATTTTTCTAATATTTTCATTATTTCTAAATAAAGATAAATATTTGTTAGTATCTCTTAATTGATTAAAATAAACTGATTCTAAATAATTTCTAACATCACTTCTCTTGTAATCTTTATATCCATTTATCGAATAAGGAATACTTGTTATAGCATCCATACTATAAGCTTTAAATCCTCCATTTTTATCTCTAGCATATATATGCCATAATTGTGAAGAATAATATACATAAGTATTATCTTTATATTTATTATTATATTCATTTATATAATTTATAACACTATTAGTTGTAAGTCTTGTTTTATTAAATATTTGATTTATTTCTATACCATTATTCTTAACTATTTCTTCAATTAATATTTTTGGTTCTTTTTTAATAGATCTATTACAAGAATTGCTATCTTCTTCTCCGATATTTAAAGCTTGTTGATTAAAATATTTATATGCATTTGCTTTCTTTTCACATTTTAATTTAAAATTTGTAAAATAATTACCATTTTCATTTCTAACAGTTATATCTCTAGCCATTGTACAGTTATATGTCTTATCATGAAAATCTGAAATTAAATTAGTAGTTTTTAATTCATCAAAAGAAAAACGAACACATCCACTTTCAGTAGCATCCCCTAATTCTTCGTTTTTAAAAGTTGTAGCATATTGTAATGCTGCTTCTTCTATAATTTTATAGTATTCATTTATTTTTTTATGTTCATTACCTAAATTACTTTTATTTAAAGCTGGTATTACAACCATCATAATAAGTCCTAAAATAACTATAACTGTTATAAGCTCTATTAAAGTAAAACCATTTCTTTTTTTCATATACTTCTCCTAAAGCTATATTTCTAGTAAATCTATTTCTTCATCTTCTTTTGTTATTTTTTTATCTTCTTCTTTTTTATTTTCATTTTCTATAACAAATCTTATTTGATCAGTTTTTTCTACTTTAATATCAATATAATTTTTAAATGAATATTTTGTATTATTTTTACTTTCTAAAATAACTTTAAAAGATTTAAACAAATCATAATATTCCATAAATAATTCATCTAACTTATTTATATAAATATAATCTGGATTTTGATTTAAAATTTGATCTATATTATTAAAATCTGTAAAAAGAATAATATTATCTTCTTTAAATAGCAATTTTTCTTTTGAAAAAACAAATATTTTTGAATCATTTAATTTTGATAACAAGTTTCTTATAAATGTTGTTTTACCACTGTTTTTAAGTCCATATACTATTAAACTTTTATCTTTTAATTCTTTTATTTCTTCAAAATCAACATTTATATATTTTTTTAAATATAATATTTTATTATTCAAAACATTAACATAGTAATTTTCTTTATATTCTTCATAATTATCATTCATTAATTTTAAAATATTATTATTTAATTCCTCATCATTTACTATTTCTTGTCTATCTTTATAATTTACATATAATTTATTATGAAAAAATAAACTTATAACATTTTCATCTTTAAGATATTTATCAAATACTTCTTCTATTGTTTTTGTCTCAACTTTTTTTTCTTCTTCTACTGTTTTTTCCTCTACTTTAGGAATTAAATCTGAAAAATCAGTGTTTTTTGGTAAATTAACATCAACTACTTCATTAGTTGATTCACCTGAAATAAGAGGTGCTTCTACATTACTAAAATCCATTTTTATTCTCCTTTAAAATTTATTATATCTTTATCTTTACTATATTTTTTTCTATTAATATAAAAATTATCATTTAATATTATGATATTATTTTGAGAAACCAAAATATAATAATTTAAGAAATTTTTCAAATACATTAAAAATAAAATTATCAAAAAAATAAATTTAATGTATACATTCGTATATATAAATAGAAAATACACTATTGTAAATAGAAAATATTCTAGTATTTTTACTCTATTTAGCATTCTATCTTTATATAAAATTATAGATAACATAAATATAAGCGGAACAAATTTTAATAATTCATTATATTTTATAAGAATAACGCTAAAACTAGTCATATAAAATAAAGATATTTGATATTCTAAATTTTTATAAAAAAACTTTTCTTTATATATAAGAAATCTATAAATAAAATAAGATGATATAATAAACAATATTAAAACAGCTATCTTATCTAAAAATATTAAAGAAACTAAGACTAAACCATATATAAAAGATATAAAAATCAACTTAAAAGTTTCTTTAAAATCATAAATAACATTAATAAATATTATCAATAGTAATAAAAAAATACATATACCTATATATATCATACATACCTCTATTTATATTAACATAATAGTATAAATATTGTGTTTTATCAATTTAATTTGATATAATAATAGACGAGGTGAAAAATGAAAAAAATAGGAATATTTATAGTTTTAATATTTACTTTCTTAATTACTGCATGTGGTAATAAAAGTGAATATTTACAAGAAATAAGTTACAAAGAATTTGTAAATAAACAAAAAAACAATGAAAGTTTTATTTTAGAAGCTTATCGTACTGGATGTCATTGGTGTGAAGAATATAAACCAATATTAGAAAAAATTACTAAAGAAAACAAATTAAAAGTTTACGTTCTTAATTTAGCAAACATTAATGATGAAGAAGACAAAGAATTAACAAAGAATTTTGGTTCACTTGGTACTCCTACAATCTTATTCTTTGAAAAAGGAAAAGAAGTAAGTAAATTAAAAAGATCTTTAGGTTATAAAAATGAATCAGCTACTATATCTTCTTTAAAAAATGCTGGTTACTTACAAAATAAATAAAAAAGTTCTAAAATAGAACTTTTTTTATTTTGCATCAATAAATGCTATAAATCCCAATAATGTTTCTTTTATTTTTTTATCTAGAGATCTACTATTTTTTATTTTTAAATAAATGTTATTAATTAATTTTTCTTTTTCTTCTAAACATTTTTTATAACTTTTACTTATCATAAGTAAATTTTTTAATTCTTTAACATCTCTAAGTGATAATTTTTGATTATTAAATTTATTTATATCATTTTGTTTTCTTTCTAAAAAGAATATTAAATTATGAAAATTAATTATTTTTTCTTCAGCTAAATTATCTATGTTAGAAATATCTCTTTTTAATCTTAAATATTTATTTATTCCTTCTAATAATTTAGTTATTTTCAATACTTCTTTATCTTCCATTGATAAATATAAATTTATCATAAAAGGAATAAGATTAAATGTTTTATAAGTATCTATACATTCTAACATATCATCATCACTCTTTATTTCTAAAGAATTAAATAAATATTTTTTTCTAATATTATCATTTATTAATTCTAATATATAATTAAAATTTTTATGTTTTACATAACTGTTAAGTAAATTATATGAACTTGTAATATTTAAAACATTTTCAGTATTTAATATTTCTAAATATTTAATCATATTTTGATTTAAATTATCATTTTTTTGATATGCTACTAAAGAAAATAATCTTAAATTTTCTATATGTTTATTACTACTTTTATAATTTAGATATTTTTTATTTTCTAATACATTAAAATAAAATTTTAAAAAGTAATAATATTTTTCTATTTCTTTATATTCTGTTTTTGAACTTCCAATTATTATAATATTATATTTTTTAGTAATTTTATTTATTTTTAAATAATTATAAAAATCTGATAATTCTGAACAAATAAATACTTTAGCTTTTTGATTCCATATAATAAAAAGATCACTAACATTAGAACTTGTTTCATCGTTTACTATAATTACATAATCAGTTTTCTGTGCTAGTTTTTCTTTATAAGTAATATTGTTCTTATTTTTTATTGGTATAGTAATCATAATAAAACCTCTCAAATTTCATTTTACTTTAATACTTAAGTTTTATCAAATAAAAAAACTAACATTTCTGTTAGTATTTATTACTTAAACTTTAAAAGTTTTAGTTAGTATCTATCTGGTGGCTCCGATTGGAATCGAACCAACGACACAAGGATTTTCAGTCCTCTGCTCTACCGACTGAGCTACAGAGCCATATGGCGGTCTCGACGGGAATTGAACCCGCGATCTTCTGCTTGACAGGCAGACGTGTTAAACCACTCCACCACGAGACCATAATGGTAGCGGGAGAAGGATTTGAACCTTCGACCTTTGGGTTATGAGCCCAACGAGCTAACCAAACTGCTCTATCCCGCGATATGTAAATATATATTGGCGGAGGAAAAGGGATTCGAACCCCTGCGCCGGTTTCCCGACCTGTCGGTTTTCAAGACCGATCCCTTCAGCCAGACTTGGGTATTCCTCCACATAGATACATTTACAATGTTACCATATCTTTTTAAGTTTAACAACATTTTTTTATATTTTTTTATATAAAAAGAAAAAAACATTATAATAAATTATAATGTTTTAAATTTTTAAATGGTCGGGAAGACAGGATTTGAACCTGCGACCCCCTGGTCCCAAACCAGGTGCTCTACCAAGCTGAGCCACTTCCCGATAAATAAATTATATAACAAGATATTATTTTTGTGAATAGTTTTTCTTTATTTTAGTAAAAAACAACTTTTAAGTTGTTTAATTATTATTATGGTGCACCCGAAGAGACTCGAACTCCTGACCTCTTGGTTCGTAGCCAAGCACTCTAATCCAACTGAGCTACGGGTGCATAAACATGTAAATTATATAATAAATTTAATTCATTGTAAAGAAAACAAACTAATTAATATCAGTTTGTTTATCTTTTAATTCTTTTAGATTTTCAATTCCAAAGAAATCTAAAAAATTATTTGTAATTTTATATAAAGTAGCATGCCCTAGTTCTTCACTTTTACCTGCTTCTTCTATCAAATCTAAAGATTTTAATCTTCTAACTTGTTCTCTACTAGAAATTCCTCTTATTTTTTCTATCGTTTTTACTGTAATAGGTCCTTCAAAAGTAATAATTGATAATACTTCTAACAAAGAATTTGATAAATTCATATTTTTAGGATCATCAAAAAACTTTTCATAATAACCACTATATTCTTCTTTTGTTGTTAATTTATATAAATCACCATATTTTTTTAATGTAATTCCACTATTTTCTAAAGCATACTTATCTTTTAATTCTTTTATTACTTCTTCTAATTCTTCTTGCTTTATTAAACTTAAAATTTCTTCTTCACTTACCCCTATGTCTCCTCTTATAAATAGTAATCCTTCTACTATAGCTGTCTTCATTATCTAACCTCACATATTATATTTGAAAAATTATCTTCTTGTTTAATTGTTAAAAAACTATTACTAGCAAGTTCTAAAATTGCTAAAAAACTTGCTACTATAACATCTTTCTCAAAAGGTTGAAATAGTTCATAAAAATTAATAGTTTTTCTTCTTAAAAGTTCTTCTTTAATAAATTTTATTCTTTCTTTTACAGATACTTTATTATATGTTATTTCTCTTTTTTCTAATTTTTCTTCTACTTCTAACATTTTTTCAAATATTTCTTTTAATTTATCTATCGTATAACTACCATCATTAGTTAATACTTCATCCTTTTTATAATTTATATCAGTAGATGTTTTACTATAATAATAATCTCTATCTTCTTTAAAATTTTTTAATTTTTTAGCAAATTCTACATACATTTCATAGTTTATTAATTTTTCTCTTAACTTCTCTTCAGTCAATTCTTCTTCTAACACTTCTTTTTCTTGTCTAGGAAGTAGTTTTCTAGATTTTATAAGAAGTAAATCACTAGCCATAACTAAATAATCACTAGCTATATCAATATCAAGTTTTTGAGCTGTCTTTATCACATTTAGATATGTATCAATTATATTTTCTAGATTAACTGAAAATATATCCATTTTTTCTTTTTTAATAAGTTCTAAAAGTAAACTCATTGGGCCTTCAAATTCATTTAGATTATATATGTACTCCATTATTCATTAGTCTTTCTATATTTGTAAAGATTCCCCATTCCTTCTTCTTTTATATTTACTAAATCTGTTTGATAATCAGATGTATTAAATGCAAGCATTCCTTTTTGATAATCTTCTTGATCATTACTATCTTTTATTTCTGCTCCTATACAAGCATCAAATATATAATAACCATCACTTAATTTAACAATATTATAATATCTTGGTTGTTCATATAATGTTCCAGATACTAATCTTGAAGAAATATTAAGTCTTCTTAACAAAATTTGTGCTGCTTTAGCAATAGATTCACAAGATGTTTTATTAGAAATAATAGCAGTTGAAAAGTTTTGATTTTCATTTAATACCCCTATTTCTAATTTTTTATCAGATAAATAATCATATACTTGTTTTATTTTATTATAATCAGAAGTAGATTTAACAGTTGATAAAAAATCATCTACTTTTCTTTCTAATTTAAATGTTTTTAAATCTTTTGTTATTTTAAATTTAGTATTGTAGTAATTAAATATTTCTATATTATAAATTCCATTACTAGATTCCATTACATAGGTATCAAAATAAAATAATTCCGGATGTTCTAACTTCATAATTTTATAAATTTTTTTAATAGATCCTGTTATTTCACTTAATGATTTAGATTGAAAATTTTTAAAATTAACAACATAAGATTTTTTATATTCTTTAATAGATTTTAACCATCTTTTATATTCTTCTCTTTCATCTACTGTAAGATGTTTTTCAGATAAAAATGTATCTGCAAAATAAATATTATTTATATAATAAGGACTAGTTTTATCAATATCATATTTATTTTTTATATCTCTAAAATAAGTTTGATATCCAAAAATAAGTCCAATAATTATTAAAATAAGAAAGAAAAATCCAAAAAAAGTAGTACTTATAAATATTTTTAATTTTCTTTGTCTAATCAAATTATCTTTATATTCTTTGTATTCTTTTTCTAATTCTTCTTTACTTTTACCAGATATTACTCCAGTTTTTAAATAATTAGTATCACCTTTTAATTTTTCTAAAGCTTCTTTTGCTTCTATTTCTTCTCTTAACATAATTATCCCTTAATTTATAAGTTTAGCGTGTACAACAACCCTTTTATTAGGTCCATCATAACATGTAGATAAAGTTAATATCTTATCTGTTGAATCAAGTTTTACTCCAAAATTATAAATGCTCTTTTTAGTAAGTTTATTTAAAAAGTTAGTATATCTATCTTTATTATTAAAATTAGTTACTAAATAATCTGTTACTGGATCTGTTATATATACTGAAAATATTTTAAATCTATAAAGTTTACCAGGTGTATTTAACTCTATTATATGATTATCACTATTTTTATACCAACTTGGTTTTAATGCCTCATTTAAAGTAGTAAACATTAAACCATGTCTATCTTGATGTCCATATATTATTGTATTTTGATCTAAAATACTTGATTTGTTACGAAAGTCCATAAATACCCATCCGTATACATTACTCTTCTTATAAAAATCTCTATTTAGATAATAATCATTATCACTTGCTTGAACTACTGGATAATCTATTTTTGTATTATTAACTTTAATCCATCCTACTGTATCTCTATTAATTTTCTTTAACTCTGAAAATACTTTATTAAATTTTTTAAAATAAGTATCGATATAAGTAGAATCTTTTTCTTGATTTGCTAACTTATCATAATCTACTTGTCCTAAAATACTTTCTTTCTTAGCATTTATATTTCTCGTAATATCTTCTGCATTCTTTTGTGAATTAGTCCATTTATAATGTGTATTTATTAAAATAATTGAACATGCAACTATAATAAAAATAAGTGTACCTTTAATAATATTAATATTAAGTTGTTTCATAAAATATTTCTTTTTATATGTTTTATTATAAATAACCTTTATCTTTATATGATTTTTCTTAATTATTTCTTTATTTGTTTCTTTTAAATTATCAATAAAAGGTACAATAGATTCATTTGAATTATAATATATTTTTATATTTATATTTTTCTTATTATATTTTTTTATAACATGAAATAATTTAGTTAATATTTCATCATCATAGTAAGATAAATGAATATTTTTTAATTTTAAATTAACTCCAAAGAAAGAATCTAATTCATATAATTCATCATTATTTAATTTATAAGATATAATTAAATCTCTATTATAAACAATATTAGAATATGTATTCATAGAATTTTCTTCTCTAAACTTAGATAAACATAATAATTCTTCTTTAGTAATAACTTTTTTGTTTTTATCATTTAACTTTTCAAACATAAAATCCAAAATAGAATATAAATATATTTCAGATATTTTTAACTTATCCAAGAAATAAAAATTATCAAAATCTAATTTTTCTTCAGATAAAATAGTATATTTTTTAAACTTAACATTTCTTGGAAGTAGTCTAAGTATCAATTTAGAAAAATACATATTTTCTACTTCTATTTCATCAATAGTGTTGTTTTCTATTAAATCATGCATAAAATTAGTCATTAATTTTTTGTTTTTAATAATATACTCACTAGAAAAATACATATTATCTACATCTATGATATTAGTTTTACTAACTGTATGTTCCATATCTGTTTTTTTAACATGTTTATATTCTTTAATATATAATATATTGTTTCTAACTTTAAAAGATAACTTCTTCATAATAAATACCCTTTTATTCTTTATAAGAATAACACAAATAATTATTTAAAACAATCATGAAAAAAACATTTAATATAAAATCAAATGTTTTAGTATTGAATTCCCCATACTACTTGATGTTTAGCTTCTTTTTTACAAACTATACATTCATCTGCAATATGCTCTTCTTTAAATGGTATAAGTCTACTCTTAATACCTTTAATTTCTTTTATTTTTTCTTCACATTCTTTATTACCACACCACATAGCTTTAATAAATCCTGGTTGTGTATTAATAATATTTTCCATCTCTTCTAAAGTTTTAGCACTATAAGTATGTTTTTCTCTATTTTTAAGAGCTTTTTCATATAAAGATTTTTGAATATCTTCAAGAATTTCTTTTATCTTTTCTCCTAAATCTTCATTTGCTCTAACTTCTATTTTTTCATAGTTATCTCTTCTAACTATTACTACTACATTTTTATCTAAATCTCTTTTACCAACTTCAACTCTAACTGGTATTCCTTTTACTTCAGATTCTGCAAATTTAAATCCTGGCATCTTATCAGAATCATCTATTTCTGAAGTAATATTTTTGTTTTTTAAAATTTCTTTTAATTTATTTGAAAAATCATTAACTTCTTCATCTTTTCCTATATTAATAATTGATACTTGAGTTGGTGCTATTTTAGGTGGTAAAACAAGTCCTCTATCATCACTATGAACCATAATAAGTGCACCTATAATTCTAGTAGTCATACCCCAAGATGTTTGATATGGATATTCTAACTTGTTTTCTCTTCCTAAGAATTTAACATCGTATGCTCTTGAAAATTTATCACCAAAATAATGACTTGTTGCAGATTGTAAACTTACTCCATTTTGCATAAGAGACTCTAAAGTTAAAGTATATTCTGCACCAGCGAATTTTTCTTTTTCTGTTTTTCTACCAGCTAAAACTGGAATAGCTAAATATTCTTCACAAAGTCTTTTATAAATATTTAACATTCTTAAAGTTTCTTCTTCTGCTTCTTTTGTAGTTTCATGAATAGTATGACCTTCTTGCCATAAAAATTCTCTTGTTCTTAAAAATGGTCTTGTTTCTTTTTCCCATCTTACAACACTACACCACTGATTACATAATTTTGGTAAATCTTTATATGATTTTGTTACATCTTTATAATATTCACAAAATAATGTTTCACTAGTTGGTCTTACACAAAGTCTATCTTCTAATTTTTTATCTCCACCATGTGTAACCCATGCTACTTCTGGAGCAAATCCTTCTATTAATTCTGCTTCTTTTTTTAATAAACTCTCTGGTATAAGCATTGGTAAATATACATTTTTATGTCCTGCTTCTTTAAACATAGCATCTAAATTTTTTTGAATATTTTCCCAAAGTGCATACCCATTTTCTTCTAATATTACAAAACCTTTTACAGCAGAATATCTACATAATCTAGCTGCTTGTATAACATCTGTATACCATCTTGCAAAATCTTCTTGTCTTAATGTTATTTTATTATTCATTGTCTTCTCCTAATCTATATCAATAAACCTTTTATCTATATCTTTTTTAGGTTTAACTGCTGCTTCTTGAACAATACTTCCAAATACCATCATTGCAACTAATTTGTATTTTTTATCAATATCAAAAGTTACACTTATTTCTTCATCAATATTATCAAAATGTACTAAATGAGCCCCTATATTTTTAAGTCTTAATTCATTCCATACATTCATTTGTAACATGGCAGATTCTTCTATACACCAATTATTTAGTTCTTTTTGTTCATAAGCATCTAATTTTTTTTTATTTTCTTCTATTACTTGTTCATCTTTATAAAAAAGTATTGTTCCATAAGCTTTATCTTCTCTTTTAATTCTTGCTTTATCGCTATCTAATAATTCTCCATTATTATTTTTTTTCAAATATTCTTCTACTACTGTAGTCCATAATAAATGGTGAGATTTTTTATTTAACAATACTATTTTTGATGATTGTACATTAAAGGGTGAGGGAGAATAATAAATAATTTTTCTTAAAAGATTAATTAAATCTTTTTTTGTTAGTTCAATATTTGCCGCTAAATCATAATTACTTCTTCTTTTCTCTATTACATCCATATTAACTCCTACTTGTTTTTTATTATATCATATTCAATTATTTCTCTAATAATCAAATATATAGGTACTGCTAATAATACCCCAAGTGAACCCATTAAAGCTCCACATATTACTATAGAACATATAACCCATAAGGGTTTAACTTTGTTTGTTTGATTATATACTTTAGGCAAAGTAAAGTAAGAATCAAGATTAGGAAATACTACTACCACTATTAAAGTTTTAAAAAATAACGATGGTGAAGTAAATAACGCTAATAAAAGAGCAAATAAATTTGCAATAATTCCTCCAAACATTGGAACTACATTTAATATTGCAGTTAAAAATGCTATAACAACAAAATTTGGATGTCCTATTATCTTATATACTACTAAATATTCTATAAATATTATAAGCATACAAATAAATAAACCTTTAAAATAATCTGTAAGTTCTTTATCTATTTTTTTTGCTAAAACTAAATATTTATCTTGTCTTTTTTCAATAAATTTTGATACTTTATATTTTATATTTTTCATATCTAATAAGAAATAAATAGATAATATAAACGTTAAAAATGTAGTAACTATTAAAGATAAAGAACTGTTAATAATAGATATTACACCATTAGATATATCTATTTCTTTTATAGCTTTACTAAATTTAAATAAATATGTAGATACATATGGATTTAAATTTATTTTATAACGATTATTTATATAATTTATAGCTTGATCAAATGCTTTAGGTAACTCTTTTAATTGTTCATAAAGAAGTGGTATAACAGTTACAAAAAGTAATACTAAAAGTACAAGTATAACTAAATATATTAAACTTACTGTTATTGTTTCATTCTTAATTTTTTTATTTAATTCTTTTTTTATCGGATATAATCCATAAGCAATAATAAATGCTAAAAATATCGGTAAAATTATTGATAATCCTTTTGAAAAATACGAAACCCAATAAGGTGACAATATAAATATTAAAAATATTATAAGTAATATCAATAAGATATTTATTAATTTGTAATTTATTTTTTCCATCATAACTCCAACATTATAGTACAAGGACCATCATTTATTAAACTAACCTTCATATCTGCACCAAACTTACCAGTTTCTACTTCAATATATTTTTTCATCTCTTGATTAAAATAATCATATAAAAGACTTGATTCTTCTCCTCTTAAAGCTTTTAAATAACTTGGTCTATTTCCTTTAGAAGTATCTGCATATAAAGTAAATTGAGATATAGAAAGTATCTTATCTTTAGATTTATCTATTGCTAAATTCATAACAAAATTTTCATCATCCATTATTCTTAAATTCAATACTTTTCTAATCATTTTATCAATTATTTCTTTAGTATCCGTCTGTGTAAAAGATACAAGTAACAAATAACCTTTATCTATTTTTCCTAATACTTCATTTTCTACTTCTACTTTAGCTTCTTTAACTCTTTGTACTAATACTTTCAATCTATTAACCTCTCTGTTTTTACTATATCAGTAAATGTTTCTAATTCTCTTAAAAATTTATCTAATCTTTCTTTATCAAAAACTAATACTTTTAATTTATAAATTATATATTCATCTTTATATATAATATTCATAGAATCTAAAAAAACATTATTTGAATTAGCTTTATTAACTATATCAGTAAGCATTTTATTACTCTTAGAATATATTAATACTACAGTTATAAACTTATCATTTGTTTTATTATTCCATTTAACACTTACATATCTATTATATTCATCTTTAATATTTTCACATTCTTTTCTATGAATTTTAATACCACTTGTTTTAGTAACAAAACCAATTATTTCATCTCCTGGTATAGGAGTACAACAAGCTGCTAAACTTACTTGTACTTCTCCTACTTTATCTACTGTTACAGGAGAATTATTCTTTTTAACAATTACTTTCTTTTCTTCTTCTACTTTAACAACCGGTTTATCAATTATATTAACAATATGATTTGCATTTGTAACATTTTTTCCTATTATAAAATAAATATCTTCTAAAGTATCAACTTTCATTTCTTGACATATAATATCTATATTTTCTTTTGATAAAAAATTAGTTATAGAAAGTTTTCTTTTTCTTAATGCTTTTTCTAAAGAATCTTTACCTCTTTCTATATAATTTTCTTTTTCACTCTTGTTGAAAAATGCCTTTATCTTAGCTCTTACTTGAGTACTTTTTACAAATTTTAACCATTCTCTATTAGGTCCAGGAGAATTTTTATCAGTAATTATTTTAACTACATCACCATCTTTTAAAGCATAATCAAGTGGTACTATCTTATCATTTACTATAGCACCTGTTGTTATTTCTCCTACTTTTGAGTGAATTCTATATGCAAAATCAATTGGTGTAGAATCACTTTGTAGTTCTAAAATATCTCCTTTAGGTGTATATACATAAATATGTTTATTTTGGATTTCTTCTTTAAAAGAATTAATAAGTTCTTCACTACTTAACTTATTTTCATTCATTTCAATAATAGTTTTAAAAAATTGTAATTTTTGTTCAGTAAGATTTTCACTCTTTTCTTTTAAATTTTTCTTTTCTTTATAAGCCCAGTGACTTGCAACTCCATTTTCTGCAAATTCATCCATATCTTTAGTTCTTATTTGTATTTCATAAAGATTTGAATCTTTTCCAAAAACTGTCGTATGTAAAGATTGATAACCATTTGGTTTAGGCATAGCTACATAATCTTTAAATCTTCCTGGATATGGCTTATATTTTGAATGAATAAGACCTAAAACTTGATAACATTCTGCTTCTTTTTCAACAAGAACACGAAGTGCTAAAAAGTCATATATTTGATTAAAACTCTTACCTGATTCTAGTTTTTTATAAATAGAATAAATTGATTTACTACGACCTTTAATTTTAGCATGTATATGATTTTCTTCTAATAAATCTATTACATTTTGTATCATTTCATTTACACTTCTATCTCTTTCGTTTTTAGTAAGTGTAAGCTTATCTGCTATTTCATGAAATATTTCAGGTTTTAAATATTTTAAAGATAAATCTTCAAGTTCACTTTTTATTTTATGTATTCCTAAATGGTGTGCAATAGGAGCATAAATTTCTAATGCTTCTTTGGCTTTAATCTTTTGTTTATCTTTATCAAGAGCCCATAATGTTCTCATATTTGCTAAGTTATCAGCAAGTATAATAATTATAACTCTAACATCTTCTGCAAGTCCTACCACTATTTTTTTATAGTAATCTATAAGTGCATTACTTTCTGTAGATATTTTTATCTTAGTTAATTTATTTACCGCTATTACAATTTTAGTAATTTCTTCACCAAAAAGAGATCTTATCTCTTCGATATTAACATCCGTTTCATTTAAAATATCTCTTAGAAAAGACGCTATTATAGTTTCTGTACTAGCATATATTCTAGTTAGTATCATAGCGGTATTAAGCAAATATTCTACATAAGTCTCTCCACTTTTTCTTGTCGTCTTAAAATGTTTTTCTCTTATATAATTAAATGCTTTTTCTAACTCTATATGGTCTTCTTCTATATTGTTATATAATTTTATTTCATCTAATACATCTTTAAAAGATATATGTTTATCAAATTTTGTCATTTTTCTTTGTTCTTTTATTTATCGTTAAGTTTTTTCTTTAATGCTTCTTCTAGTAAATAAATATCTCCACAACTCATAAAAGTTAATACTGCTCCTTTATGTTTTAATAATTTATCAGCATCATCAATAGCTATTTTTTCATATTTACTATTTTTATCGATTATCAAATCACTATTTATTCCAGGGAAATCTTCTTGTTTTTCTCTATTTGCTCTTATATCCAAAATATATGCTTTATCACAATTTTCAAGTGATGTTACAAACTCATCAAGTAAAGCTTCTGTTCTAGAATAAGTATTAGGCAAGAATATTGCTATACTTTCTTTATTTGGATATTTTTGTTTAACTGCTTCAAGAGTTAATTTTATAGCTGTTGGATGATGTGCATAATCAGAAACAATTATATAATCATCTATTACTTCTGATTTAAATCTTCTTTTTGCCCCTTTAAAAACTTTAAGTACTTTTTCTATCTCTTCTAATGATACATTATAACTTCTAGCAGTATAAATACCAGCTAAAACATTAAGCACCATATATTTTCCAAAAACTGGAATATCAAAATGATAAATTAAATCATCTCCTTCATAATAATCAAATTCTGTACCATCTTCTTTATATTTTATGTTTTCTGCTCTTACAAAGTTATTTTCATTTAATCCATAATATACACAATCTAAATTCAAATCTCTAATAGCTTCATAATCTCCACATGCAAGAACTCTTTTTGCTTTATTACAAAATGTCTTAAATGTTTCTTTTATTTCTTCTATTCCTCCTTGATAACATTCTGTATGATCAAGTTCTATAGAAGTTAATATTGCTAAATAAGGATGATATGCTAAAAGATGTTTATTATATTCATCACTTTCTATAACAAACAAACTATTTTCTTTATCAGCATATCCACTTCCGTCTCCAACAAAATAATTACATCCTATACTTTCAAGTAACTGACTAACAAGTAATGTGGTAGTCGTTTTTCCATGTGTTCCACAAACTGAAATTGTTTCAAATTGTTTTGTTAAATCCCCTACTACTTCATTATATTCTTTAAATTTTAAACCTAATTCTTTTAATCTTTTCATTTCTTTATGTTCAGGTTTAAAAGCTTTTGAATAAGTTACAATAGTATCTTTATCTAAAGAAGCACTCCCATCATAATATATCTTAATATTTCTTTTATTTAATCCATCTTCTGTATATTTATAATGAGTATCATCATCATATCCTGATACTTCATTTCCTAAATCTTTTAATATATTTGCTAAGGTACCCATTCCAGCACCTTTAATACCTACACAATAGTATTTCATAATACCTCCACCTATGTAATAATTATAACATTTTTATTAATAATTTGTATTTTTTTACTAATAAGAAAATTATTATTATGTTTAAATTGCATAAAAATATTAGAAAATATATTATAAATAGTAGAGGGTTTATGAAAGATTACAAATATATCATAAAATTAATAAGTAGTATTTTTATTTTCTTATTTATAAGTATTTTTTATTCTGTTATAAATATTAAATATGCGCACTTAAATAGTAGTGTTATTTACATAATTAATAGTTTTACTATTTTAGTATCTTTAACTTTACTTTATTTTAAAGAGATAAAAGAAGATATAAAAAACTTTAAATTAAAAAATTTATCTATAAGTTTAAAATATTATATTATTGGTTTAACAATTTATTTTATATATCAACTTATAATATCAAAAACTATAACTAACAACATTCCAAGTAATGAAGAAATGGTTAGAAATTTATTTAAATCTAATATTTTTATAGCATTTATTTCTGCTTGTTTTTTAGCACCTATTTTAGAAGAAATACTTTTTAGATTCACTATATTAAAATGTAGCAAAAATAAATATATATTTTTATTAACATCATCTATTTTATTTTCAATATTTCATGTAACTAATTTACAAAGTATAGTTCAAATATTCTTTTTATTTTCATATTTAATATTATCTTTTACTTTAAGTTATATTTTATATAAATCTAAAAATATATGTAACTCAATAATTATACATTCAATACATAATTTGTTTATGGCATTATTACTTTTTTTAGGAGGTTGATATGAAAAAAGTTTTAATTATATTTTTTGTTTTTTTTATATCTCTTTTACTATATATGTATTTTATCGGTAATAGTTTTTTAAATATAAAAGAATATGAATTTAAAGCAATAAACGAAAATTTTAAAGATTTAAAAATAGTTCAGTTTTCTGATATTAACTATCCTTTTATTATCGATATGAATAAGATTAGAAATGTTGTAAATAAAATAAATTATTTAAATCCCGATATAGTTATATTTAATGGTAATTTATTAAATGATAAAATAAACAATAATCAAAAAGAAACACTTATTAACGAACTTAAAAATATAAAAGCTAAATACGCTAAATTTTATGTACCTGGAGATAAAGATGGTGATACCAGTCATTTTATTTTAAATAAAGCTAATTTTAAAGAAATAAATAATGAAGAAATATACGATATTAAAAGTAATAAAATAACATTATCTAATATTAAAAATGTTAGTAAATCAACAGATGTTTTAGTAACTCATTCTCCTGATAATTATAAAGATTTTAAAAGTTATACAAATATTAAACTAGTTCTTTCAGGAAGAAGTCTTGGAGGTTTAATAAGACTTCCATATCTTCCTTGTTTGATAAAATTTACTGGAGCTAAAACTTACTGTAAAGATTTAGAAAAAGAAAAAGATACAAAAATTCTTGTATCTAGTGGTATTGGTAATAATAAATTACCTTTTAGATTTTTTAATCATCCATCCATTAATTTAATCCGTTTTAAATAATTTAAACTGAATATTATTATATACTAAGGCATCAAATCTAAAGATGCCTTTTTTATCGTATCCAATTGACGCAACAGTTTTATCATAATGATTTAATTTTTCCAAATTACTTACATTAACATATACGTGATTACCATCTTTCATATACATTAAAAATAAAGCACTATCATATTCAGTAGGTTGATAAAACACCTCAGATATTCTATATTTAACAGATTCATTTAAAGAAGAAAACTTTGTAACAAATTTCTTTTCTACAGTATTTATAATTTTATTATTTAAAACTGGTACTTCTATATTTTTATTAATTTTAACTTTTTCGTTATCTTCTAAAATATATAAGTTAGAAGTTTTTTCATACAAGATAACTTTCTTTTCTTCTATATTAACTTCAATAGTAAATAAAAATTTTCTTTTTATATCTACTTTTTTAATAATTTTATTTTTTAATAATTCTTCTTTATTTTTATTATTAAACAAAAAATATTTAAAGTTTCTTAAATTACCATATTCGATTACTTCTCTATCACTAAGTAAATTATTACCTTTAATTATTATTAAAGATGGTGTTATAGATGTAATATATTTAAAAAGAAAAGTTAAAATTACTAATATAATTAGCATTAATAACAAGTTAATAATTTTTAATTTTACCTTCTTCTTTGTTTTTTTCATTTTAATCCCACTTTATTATTTTTTGTTCTTCTTTTAATTCTATATTTCTTTTTTCTTTAGCTTCTTCTTTAACTAATTTTATGAGTTTTAAGATATCACTTCCCTTAGCATTTCCTATATTAATTATAAAATTAGCATGTTTAGAACTTATTTGTGCTCCTCCACAAGTTTTATTTTTTAAACCTAATTCTTCAATTAACATACCAGCAGGTATTTCTTCTGGATTTCTAAATACACTTCCAGCTGATGGATATTCTATAGGTTGAGAAGCTTTTCTTCTTAAACTTCTATCCTTTATTAATTCCATTATTTCATCTACATTAGCTTTTTTTAAACTTATAGTAGCATTTAATATTATATAACCTGGATTAGTTTGAAAAAAAGATGTTCTATAATGAAAATTTAATTCTTTATTAGCTAAAGTTATAATTTTTAAATCAGGAGTAAGTACTTCTACATGAGAGATAATATATCCCATATCACTTTTATATGCTCCGGCATTCATATAAACAGCTCCACCTAATGTTCCAGGTATAGCAGTTGCAAATTCAATACCAGTATATCCTTTAGAAGATAAAGTCATAGCTAATTTTTGTAAAGATATACCTGCTCCTGCTTTAATAAGATTTTCACCAATATATTCTATTTCTGACATATTAACAAGCCTTATAATAGCACCATCATAATCAGTATCAGGAAATATTAAGTTAGATCCATAACCAATTATCATATGTTTTATGTTATTTTCTTTTACATATTCTATTAATTTAACTAAACTCTTAGTATCTTTTGGTTCTACTACAAACCTTGTTTTTTCACCTATTTTATAAGTACAATAATTTTTTAAACTTTCATTTTCTTTATATGGTATTTTATTATCTTGTAAAAATTTTATAAAGTCTTCCACAAAACTACTCCTTTATTAATTTAACTATATTTTTAGATGAATCAGCAATATAAAATTTAGTTAAATTTTCTTTTATTTCTTTTATTCTTCCTTTATCTTTTAATATTTCATCTATTACCTCATCTACTCTTTCAAAATCTTTTTCTTTTAAAAGAATAGAAGCATTACTTGATGCAAACGTTAAAGCATTTTTTTCTTGATGATTATTTGTTACATAAGGAGATGGTACTAAAATTGATAAAACATTAAGTGAAGATATTTCAGAAAGTGTCGTAGCACCACTTCTAGTAACCATTAAATCACTTGATTTCATAACTCCTGGTAAATTATCAAGATATTCTAAAACTTTAATATTTTTATAATTGTTTTTAAACTTATTAATATAGTTTTTACCACTAATTATTAAAAAATTATATGGCATGTTTTTAAATTTTTCTGTTAATTTAACTAACTTATCACTTATAGTATCAGAACCTAAACTTCCCATTACTATTAATATAAGTTCTTTTTCATCAAAACCTAAATCTTTTTTTGTTACTAATTTTATATCTCTAGCATTCTCACTACAAGGATTTCCAGTTAAATAAACATTTTTATTTTTAAAATACTTTCTACTATCTTCAAAAGATATAAATATCTTTTTACATTTCTTTTCTACTAATCTATTTGATAAACCTACGATTGAATTTTGTTCATGAATATAAGTATCAATTTTTAAAGACTGTGCAGCTTTTAAGACAGGTAAAGTTATATAACCTCCACATCCTATTACTTTATCAGCTTTAAAATCTTTTATAATCTTTTTTATTTTAAAATAAGCTTTAAAATACTTATATAAAACAACTATGTTTTTAAATATATTTTTTCTATTTAATCCTTCTATATCAATACCAATAAACTTTATATTTTTAGATGGTACTATATCTTTTTCCATTCTATTACTAGTACCAATATATAAAACTTCATCTTCTTTAGATAAAGAAGATATTATAGATAAAGCAGGATAAATATGTCCACCAGTTCCACCAGCACTAACTATTACTCTCATTTTTCAAAATAATTAAGCATCATTGCTTCTTTAACTTCTTTTAAAGTTTCTTTAGCATATCTTCTTGCTTCTTTTGTTCCTTCTTCTAATATTTTCATAAGTTCATCTTTTTTATTTAAATACTCTAATCTTCTTTCTCTAATTGGACTTAATTCTTCATCAAGTACATTAAATAAGAATTTTTTAATAACTACATCTCCAAGTCCACCTTTTTTATAATGTTCTTTTAACTCATCTAAATTATTATAACTAGGTAAATATTTACTAAAACTATCTTCTTTAACAAAGATATCTAAATAAGTAAATACAGTATTATTTTCTATGTGACCTGGATCTTCTATTCTAATATGCTTACTATCCGTATACATTTTCATTACTTTTTTATATAGATCTTCTCTAGTATCAGATATATAAATACCGTTTCCTAAAGACTTACTCATCTTAGCATTTCCATCTATTCCAGGAAGTCTTAAACTTGCTTTATTATCAGAAAGTATTGCAACTGGTTCAACAAGTACTTCTTTATAAAGTCTATTAAAAGTTCTAACTATCTCTCTTGTTTGTTCTATCATAGGAAGTTGATCATCTCCTACTGGAATAAAACTTGCTTTAAAAGCAGTTATATCTGCTGCTTGACTAACTGGGTATGTTAAAAATCCCATTGGTATATTATTTTCAAATCCTCTTAGTTTTACTTCTTCTTTTACAGTAGGATTTCTAAGTAATCTAGATAAATTAACTAAGTTCATATAATAAAATGTTAATTCTGTTAATTCACTTATCTCAGATTGAATAAAAATAGTACTCTTTTTAGGATCTATTCCAACTGCTAAATAATCAAGCATCACTTCAAGTAAATTATCCTGAATTTTTTTAGGATTATCAAAATTATCTGTTAAAGCTTGAGAATCTGCAATCATAATAAATTGTTTTAATTCTTCGTTATCTTGTAGTTCTACACGTTTTTTTAAAGATCCAACATAGTGTCCAATATGAAGTTTACCTGTTGGTCTATCTCCTGTTAATATTATTTTTTTCATAAACTTCTCCTAACTAATTATAGCATATTACTAAATATTATTATGGTTATTATTATTTACTCTACATTTTTTTGTACATTTTTATAAAATTAAGAAAAAACCTCAGAATTTCTGAGTTTATTTTATGTATTCTAAGTCTCCTACATATAATTTATCAAAGTTTTAAAATCAACATTTTCAAATATTTCAAATTGACCTTTTTTTATATGATTTGTTTTTATATTTAATAATCTTTTCATATGAGAAATTACTGATCCATGAGATACTATAAGAACATTTTTATAATTTTCTTTAGAAAGATCATTTAAAAAACTAGATAATCGTTTTTCTATCTCTAATTTATTTTCACCAAATTCTCCAAATCTAACTAAATAATCTCCATTAATTTGTTTATTTCTTACTTCATCTAATTCTTTATTATTTTTAGAATGCGAATATTTACCATAATCTATTTCTCTAATTCTATTTTCTATTACAATCTTAATATAAGGATATTTTTCATAAACATAATGAGCAGTTTCAATAGTTCTTGGAAGAGGAGAAACATACATTACATCTATATCTTGTTGAAGATTATTAATAGAATCTATTACTTCTTTTTTACCTTTTTCAGTTAATATAGACCAGTATATTTCTTTATCAGATAATAATTTTCTTACATTATCTGTTGATTCACCATGTCTTAAAAATATTAAATTCATTATAATTCTCCTAAACAGTTATTTTTTAACTTTGTATTCTTCTCTTAGTTTCATCCAAAGTTTTCCAAGATTATTTTCACCTTCTCTATTTATCCCACATCCCCAATAATTATCTTTTGGTGAGTCTTCCATTATAGTATAATTTTTAGTCTCTAATAACTTCTTTAATACATATGGATTTTGTTCTATTTTTAATTTTAACAACTTTTCCATTAATACTAGTTTTTCTTCTTTACTATATTTTACTTTATTAATATTTTCATGCATGATTTTTTGAGCTTCATGAGCTGAATAACTATTTTTTATTTGTTCTGATATTTCTTTATGATCAGGTAAAAATAACATACTTTGAAAAGCCTCTTCTAATGATGAATATAAATAACCATTTACTTTTACTTTAAATGATGAAAAATTATCTAAAGGATAAAACTCTCTTGGATAAAATCCTATAATTTCATCAAATTTTTCTGACATCCAAATATCTCTATATTGTTTTAATTTAATCATATATTTACCTTCTTTCAAAATAAATATACAACTTTAATAGGAACTATTTATGCCACATTATATTTTTTATAAATTTTATTCTACTTAAATAAAAATGTCTTATTTCTTCTTTTGTTTCACAATAAGCTGCTACTCCCCATTCATTATCTAATATAATTAAATTATAAGGTCTAATTACTCTTTTAGTTATAGCATCACGTTCTTTAGAATAATATTCAATATAGCATTTAGAATTGTCATTAATAGCTTTACTTAGTAAATTATAATACTTTTTATTATAGGGTTTTATATTTTCAGTTTTTATAAATTTTTCAGCTATCTTTATTTCATTACGTAAAACATATCCACCATATGGTCCATATATTGTATCTATATAAATACCTGCATATTCCAATTCCTCTTTATATTTTCTTACCATTCTTGGTGTTACTTCTAGTTTTTCTGACAATTCTTTTATACTATATTTTCTCTTGTTTTGAAGAATTTGAAGCAAAACAAGTATATTAGATAACTTTGACATAATTATTCACTTTCTTTCTAAATAAATTTTATCATAAATACACTTTAAAATTAAAAGACTAGTTTTCTCTAGTCTTATCTAATTCATTCATAGTATAAACATTATAACCTTCATACTTATAACTTACATCAATACCTTTCATATATACAGTTCTATCATTAATTTTATCAGTTAATGCTTCTTTTAGTAACAATTTTATTTCAGTATCTTTAATTGGACTTCTCTCCATCGCTAATAAATATTCTTCTTTATTTATTTTACTCCAATCTACTACTTTAGAAATTCTTGTTTTTAACATCATATCAAGCCATATACGCGTACTTCTACCATTACCTTCTCTAAAAGGATGTGCTACATTCATTTCAACATACTTTTTGATTATATCTTCAAATGTATCTTCCTTCATAGAATCTATTTTTGATAATACATCTTTCAAATATATTGATGAAATAAATCTAAAATTTCCTTTAGATAAATTTACTTCTCTTATTTTTCCTGCAAACAGATAAATATCACTAAATAAAAATTTATGAATTTCACATAGTCCTTTTGTAGTTCCAACTTCAAATTCATTAATTTTATTTGTATCAAATAATTCTAAAGCTTTTAATTTTGTAATTCTTTCTTCTTCTTTTGCAAGTTCTATTTCATTATTTATTCCAAGTTTATTTTCAAGCATTTTTTATCACCTATAAATTACATATATTATAGTATAAAACACTAAAATCAAATATTACTATTAGTTTATATTTTTTTATCTTTTTGCTTATATGAAAATATTAAAGTACCATCTGTTTTATAAATAGATACTTCTTCTCTATTATACTTTTTAGCTATCTCTTCTAACAAATTTTCAATAGAAACAAATTCCTTTTCATCATATAAACTATATGGATTATAATCATTTATTTCGCATATAAATCCTTCTATTGTTTTACAATAACTACCAATATCAAAATCATTATTTTTTTTATATACAAGTCTATATCCATCATCTAATTTTGAACCACTTAAATATTTTAAATCTTCTATATTTAATTTCATATTCATCACCTCTATTATTTTTCTATTATAATTCTATTTTGAAAATATTTTTTCACCTAAATATTTTTCATCAGCATAATAAAAATTACACTATAATCAAGAATTTCTTCAAGGTTTCTAATCCGAAACTCTTTATCGTAATATGTTTTTTCCTCCTATATAGCAACAAAAAAATGGTAAAAAACTATAATATTCTCTTAACTTATGATTTGTTTAACATAAATATTAATTGAAATTGATTTTTTCATAATTATTCACTTCCAATTTAAAGTTATGATATATAAATTTTTGAAGTATAAACAATTTTGTGATTCATTAGTAATAACACTTTTTATTTATCTATAAAAATTTTTATTTCTTCAATAATATGACCTATAATTCCTTCACCTGCATATTTATTCACATTAAAGAAATCATCATCAATTAGTACCCATTCTAATTTATTTACCTCTTCAATTAATTTTACTTCCTTATTTAAAGTCCCATAATAAACTTCCAATAATTTATTCATTGTTCTATATTCGATATTCATAAAATGCATTAAATTTATATCATCTTTTCTAATATTTGTTTCTTCAAATAATTCTCTATAAGCCTCATTTAATCCATCATTTTCTTTTTCTATTTTTCCACCAACTAAATTATACATTCCTAAATATGGTTCTTTTGCTCTTTTACACATCAAAGTATTTTGCATATTTTTATCAAATACTACTATTACATTGTATTTTTTCATTCTTTTACCTCAAATCTATAATTATTATACTATAAAAATAATTTTATCTTACTTAATTCTTGCTTAATTATTACTTAATTCTTGCTTAAATACATTAACAAAAAAAGACTAGTTTTTGACTAATCTTTAATCTTTTAATATTGGTTATTCTTTAATTTAATTTCAGCTTGTACTACTATCAAAACCAGGTAGTAAAACATTTAAATTAACTTATATTATATTATTATTTAAAATAGCATTGATATATTTAACGCTATAATCTCTCATAATTTTTTGGGATGATACTAATCATAGATTTATTTAATTTTTTCCATCAATTTTATTTTCTATAATTTATACCAAATCATCAATTACATAATTCATTGTGCTAAAGGATAATATACATTTATTTTTCTTATCTTCTCCTTACGTTAATATATCCGCATTCAACAATATCGTATTTACTGTTATTTAAATACTCATTATCTTTTTTTAAGAACTCGTCAGTTAATTCCATTTCTCTACATGTCATCGCCAAATTATCTTCATAAATTTTATCATGGATATTAAAAAATTCGATGTCATACATATCTTGATTTTTCAAATAACTTAATACATTTCTATAATTTTCAAGATTTAAATAGCATTGTGGAACAAAGAATTTTGGTTCAATTTCTTTTATTATATTAATTGAAATCGGCTTTTTAAATAATTGAAAACTCTCAATAGGAACAGCAAACTTTTCTCCACCATTAAGACACTCGTTTATTCTACGATAGACATCTGTATCTTTATCATAATTTTGTACAATTTCATCCATACGAAAAGGTTTTCCAAGTTCCATAATTCCAATAACTTTTCTTATCGGTGAACTTAGATATAAATATGCAGTAGTAGGTTCATCACAAAATCTTTTTCTGTATTCATATTTTTTTATATCATATAATATAGGTCTAAAAAATTCTGGACGGAAACTTAAAAAAAATATTCTTTTATTCATAATTGATTCTATTATAACAAAAAAAGACTAGTTTTTAACTAATCTTTAATCTTTTAATATTGGTTATTTTTTAATTTAATTTCAGCTTGTGCTGCTGCAAGTTTTGCTATAGGAATTCTATATGGACTACAAGATACATAATCTAGTCCTATCTTATTAAAGAATTCTATACTTTGTGGATCTCCTCCATGTTCTCCGCATATTCCAAGTTCTAGATTAGGATTTGCTCTTCTACCTAATTCTTTAGAAAGAATAATTAATTGACCTACTCCTTTTTCATCGATATGTTTAAATGGATCTTCTGTTAAAACATTATTATTTAAATAATCATCTAAGAATTTAGAAGAATCATCCCTAGACATACCAAAAATCATTTGTGTTAAATCATTAGTTCCATAAGAGAAGAATTCTGCTTGTTCTCCAATTTCTCTCGATAATACTACAGCTCTTGGTACTTCAATCATAGTACCAACTTTATATTTAAATTCTTTTCTTCTTTCTTCCATTACTTTCTTAGCTTCTTGATCTATTATATTTTTTATAAAACTATATTCTTTTACTTCTAAAATAAGTGGAATCATAATTTGTACATCTACTGGTACTTCTACTTCACTTAATGCTTCAAGTATTGCTCTTGCTTGCATTCTTGCTATTTCTGGATAAGATACGGCAAGTCTAGAACCTCTATGTCCCATCATAGGATTAAATTCTTTTAAACTAGCAATCTTTTCCATTAAAGTTTCATAACTAACATTTAAAGCTTTTGCTAAAACTTCTATTTCTTCTTTTTGTTTTGGTAAAAATTCGTGTATAGGTGGATCTAAAAGTCTTATTACAACTGACTTACCTGGCATAGAACTAAATAATTCTTTAAAATCATCTCTTTGATATTTTAATAATTCTTTTATATGTTCTTCTCTTTCTTCAAGACTTGAAGATAAAATCATTTTTCTAAAGTTAAATATTCTTTCTTCATTAAAAAACATGTGTTCAGTTCTACAAAGACCTATTCCTTCTGCATTAAATCTATTTGCAATTAAAGCATCTTTTTTAGTATCAGCATTTGCTTTTACTTTAAGTCTTCTAAACATATCTACCCAAGACATAAATGTCGAAAAATTACCTGTTATTTCTTTTTCTGTTTTTTCGATATATTCAGCATATACTTCTCCAGTACTTCCATTAAGTGATAAATAATCTTTTTCTTTTAAGACTCTTCCATCTTTTAAAGTTAAAGTTTTATTTTCTTCATCAATTAATATTTCACTACATCCAGAAACACAACAAACTCCAATTCCTCTTGCTACTACAGCAGCATGAGATGTCATACCTCCGTGTATTGTAAGTATTCCTTCTGCTATAAGCATAGCTTCTATATCTTCAGGAGATGTTTCAAGTCTTACTAAAATAAGTTCTTTTTCACCTCTTTCTTTAGCTTTCTTTAAATCTTTAGAATCAAAATAAATCTTACCAGTTGCTGCTCCAGGAGAAGCTGCTAAACCTCTTGCTACTACTTGTGCTTTTTTCAAACTTTCTTCTTTAAATACTGGATGAAGCAACTGATCAAGTAAAGATGCATCTACTTTCATAACCGCTTCTTCTTTAGTAATCATACCTTCGTTTACTAAATCAACCGCTATATTTATTGCAGCTTCTGCAGTTCTTTTTCCATTTCTTGTTTGTAATATATAGAACTTAGAATTATCAATAGTAAATTCCATATCTTGCATATCTTTATAATGATGTTCTAAAGTATCAGATATTCTTACAAACTCTTCATAACAATCAGGAAATAATTCTTTTAACTTATCCATAGTTTGTGGAGTTCTAATACCCGCTACTACATCTTCACCTTGAGCATTAAGTAAAAATTCTCCAAATAGTTCTTTTTTACCATTAGCAGGATTTCTAGTAAATGCTACTCCAGTACCTGATTTTTCACCACTATTTCCATATACCATTTCTTGTACATTTACTGCTGTACCCCAAGAATTCGGTATATTATTTAATTTTCTATAAGTTATTGCTCTTTCGTTATTCCAACTTCTAAATACAGCTTTTACAGCCCTTTCTAATTGAACTAAAGGATCAGTTGGAAATTCTTCATTAGCAAGTCTTCTATATTCTTCTTTATATATTTCTACAACTTGTTTTAAGTCATTACTTGTAAGTTCTGTATCTAAAGTAACACCTTTATATTTTTTTATATCTGAAAATATCTTTTCAAAAGAACCTTTAGGAAGTGACATAGCTACATCTGAAAACATTTGAATAAATCTTCTATATGAATCGTAAACAAATCTTTCATTACCTGTTTTTATACTAAAACCTTTTGCTACTTCATCATTAATTCCTAAGTTTAATATAGTATCCATCATACCAGGCATAGATGCTCTAGAACCACTTCTTACTGATAATAAAAGTGGATTAGATGGATCTCCTAATATTTTACCTGTTTCTATTTCTAATTCTTTAATGTGTTCTTTTATCTCGTCTAATATTTCATTACTTAGTCTTTCATTATCTTGATAATACTTATTACATGCTTCTGTTGTAACAGTAAATCCATTAGGTACAGGAAGATTTAATCTTCTCATTTCTGCTATATTAGCACCTTTTCCTCCAAGTAATTCTCTCATGTCTTTATTACCTTCTTTAAAGGCATATACATATTTCATAAATAAACCCCTTTCTAGTTTAAATTATCACAAAATTTATTATAATCTTCAAATGAATATTTAAATTTTATTCTTCTATAAATCCCCTTATTTATTATATTTATATCATAAATAAAGTATTTATATTTCATATTGAAATATAGTTGATGATTATTACATATATATAGTGTAAATTCTTTAATATTTTCTATATCATAATAATTTTTTAAAGAATTATAACTTTTAATATTTATTAACTCTACTTCTTTGTTTTTATCTTTTATAAAATAAGAAAATCTAGGTATTTTTATATTTTTATAATTATCTTTAATAAAAGTTTTATTAGTTATTAAAATAGTAAAAAGAATTAACAATACTATAATTACAAATAATTTAATAATCATCTCTATATTTATTTTATTTCTTATCATTTTTTATTTTCTTTTCTTTTTTATTTTTAAGATTGTTATAAACCATAGTATAAAATTCTAACCACATATCAGATATATGATCTTTTGAATAAAATTCATTTAAATATTTAGAATTTTCTTCACCTTGTTTATAAAACTCTTTATCATCTTTTAATTTTAAAATCAATTCTTTAAATTTATCATTAAAGTTAGCTTTATAATATTTTTCAAAAAGTATATCTTTATAAAGTTCTAAATCTCTTACTAAAAGTGGTTTATCTAAATTTATTGCCTCAAGTATAGCCATAGGGAAAAGTTCATGATATGAAGGTACAAATAATATATCTGCCATGTTATAGACATCATTCATTTCTTCTCTTGGTACTATTCCTAAAAATTTAACGTTTTTAGGTGGATTTTTAACAAGTTTTTCTAAATCTTTATAACCATCTGTTATAGCTCCAAAAGAAAATCCTCCAGCCCAAACAAATTCAATATCAGGTAACATTTTTGCTACTTCAACAAAATCTAAAACACCTTTTCTTGTTTGTACTTGACCTACTCCAAGAACAGTAAACTTATCTTTAGCAATTTTATATTTTTCTTTTATTTTTATAATTTCATCTTTTTCTTTTTTATAAAATTTATCTCCTGATACATAGTTTGGTATATAAAATATTTTTTCTCTTTTTATACCGATATTTACAAGTGAATTTATAAATATTGGATTTACTACTATCAAATAATCAGCTTGTTTATAAAAACTTATAACATATTGCTTAAATATATCAAAAGCAGGCCAGGGAAGTTTAATACTACCATCTAATGTTTCAGGTAAGAAATGAACATACATAACATTACAGTTTTTACTTTTATCCATCATTTTAAAATAATTTTTTAACTCTATAGTATGAAAATGATTTATATCACATTTCTTATTAGAATCTATTAATATTTCAAAATTATTAAACTTTTTATCTTTTAAAAGATCTACTAATTCTAAATATACACTTCCTACTCCTTGACCTTCTACTTTGTCAACAAGTCCTGCTAACATATTAATTTTTATTTTTTTATTTTCCATCGTCTTCTATAACTCCCATTCTTCTATTAACCGAATTATATTCTTCTCTTACTACCTCATTACCTAGTAAATAACTATTTGATACTTTTATATCACTTGGTTTATGTATTATCTCTCTATCAAAAAATATCGGTTCCACCTCTTTTTTCTCTTCTATTTTTGATCTTTCTACTCTATCATAACTTAAAGTTTGAGTATTATATACTAAACCTTCTTCTTGATATATATTTTTAAATCTTTCTCTAAATTCTGGTAAAGCTTTAATTATTACATCACCATATATTAACTTAGTTTCTCTTATAGCTTTTTCAAAATCAGTTATATCAACTTCTTTTCTGTTATCAAAAACTGCATAAGAAAAAGCACTTTTTAGAAGAGTTAAACTACAATCCGGATATCTACTTCCAAGTTCGTATACTCTTTTAAACTCACTTGTTATTTCTGTAATAAATTTAAATATAAGTTGTTGTATATATGAACTATACTTCATCTTTATTCCAGTTTCTTTTTCTATTTTAGGAAGTGTACCAACCATAATCTCTACTGTTTCATCTGCTGTTACTTCTCTTACATCAATTCTTTGAAATCTTCTTGTAAAAGCTTTATCTCTTAAAATATATCTTTCATACTCTTCAGTTGTCGTAGCACCTACTATCTTTATACTACCTCTTCCAAGTCCTTCTTTAAATATATTTGCAAAATCAAGTGCTGTATCAGAATTTGAATTCATAAGCATATGTATTTCATCTATAAAAAGAATTGTTTTAGGTTGTTTTTTTAATTCTTCTATTAATATTTGAACTTTTGATTCACCTTTTTCTGTAGTACCTAACATAGCTGCAGTTTGAATATTTATTATTTGAAAGTCTTTTAAAAATTCTGGAACTTCACCAATCTTCATTTTATAAGCTAAACCTTCAATAATAGCAGTTTTCCCAACACCTGGTTTACCAACTAAAATAGCAGATTTTTCTACAGTTAAAAGTAGTAAGATAAGTTCTTTTATTTCTCTTTCTCTTCCAATCGCAGGATTAGTTATATATTCTTTAGTTGTATAATTAGTTCCATATTCTTCTAGTATACTATTATTCATCTTCTATTAACCTCTTAATTAATTTTATAAAATTATCTTGATTTGATTTATATTTTTTAGGAATAAACTTTGATATTTTATTTATATTTTCTTCTAAGTCATTTAATGTTTTACATCCTAAAATGTAATTATCTAAACTAAATGCTTCTATAAGCTCTAATTGATGATCATTTACATGTTCATTATATTTAGAAAGTCTAGGTACTGCTATAACTTTTTTATTATATTTTAAAGCCGTAAGTATCGTACCTACTCCTCCATGTGTTATTAAATATCTACAGTTTTTTAAATATTTATCAAATTCTTCCATAGACATAAAATCTATACATTTTATATATTCACTTTTATATGGTGTAGATCCAAGTTGAACTACTACCTCTTCTTTTATTTTACCTGATTTCTTTAATTCTTCTATTTTTTCAACTAATCTAGTAAAAGATTTATCTTGTGTTCCTAAACTTACAAATATCATCAGTATATAAGTCCTCCATAGATACTATCATTATATAAATTCTTCATATCTTCCCACTGAACAACAAAATGTGTAACCCATTTTTCAACTATTTTACCAGTTAATGTTTTAGTTTTTCTATTTGCCATAGTTTCTATATAAATACTTTTCTTTTTAAAAATCTTAGCAATAAATAACATTGGAACACAAGAATGTGCACCAGTTGTAATAATTACATCTGGTTTAAATTTTAAAAATATAATTAATGATTTAAAGAAGTTAAATATAAATTTAAAAAAGTAAATAAATATATTTTTTCTAGTACCATAAACTAAATATTTAATATTGTATTTTTCTTTTAAAGATATAGTAGATTTATCTTTTTCTGTCACTAATAAATAAGGATATTCTAAAAACAAACTTTTTAATTGTAAAAGTTCATTTAAATGTCCTCCAGTAGAAGAGATAAATAATACTTTCTTTTTCATATCATCACCATTTAAATTATAACATATCATTTAATTATATATAAAAAGAGAAATGTAAATTTACATATCCCTTAATAAATCATTATATTTTTTAAATAATAAAATTTTTTCTTCTTCAGTTAAAAAACTATGTTTTATAGCATTTAAATTTGATTTAATAATTGCTTCTATTGTTATTAAATTATAATCTATAAGTTTTTTATATTCACTAGATAAGTTAATATTAGAAACAAGTCTATTATCGGTATTTATCGAATATAATACTCCAAGAAGAGAAAATAGTTTTATAGGATGATTTTGATATACATCTACACTATTAGTTTGAACATTAGATGTTGGACATATCTCTAATAATATATTATTATTTTTTAATTTATTAATTAAATCAAAATTATCTATTGATCTAATACCATGACCTATTCTTTTAGCATGCATATTAAGTGCTTCTTCTACTTCTATATAATTAGTGGATTCTCCTGAATGAATTGTTATAGGTATTTTAAGTTCATTAGCATAATCAAATAAATCTTTAAATTCTTTAGTAGGATAAGCATTTTCATCTCCCGCTAAGTCTACTCCCACAACTTCTTTTTTTAAGTGTTTTTTTGCTAAATTAATAACTTTTAAATTATCTATTTTTGAATCATTTCTCATCATACATAATATTAATTTTACTTTAAGTCTTTTATCTTTATTTAACTCTTCATATACTATATCAATAAATTCATCCATAGATATATTTTCTATATGTTTTAAAGGTGCATATCTTACTTCTGCATATATTACATTATCTTCAATTAAATCTTCTCTTAAAGCTGATGCTAATTTTCTAATTAAAGATGGACTTTGAAGAAGAGATACAGCATAACTAAATTTATCTAAATATTCTTTTAAACTAGATAATTTTTCTCCAGAAGTCATTCTTTCTTTTAATATTTTTTTATTTTCTTTTGTTATTTCACTAACTGTATTTATATTTAGTGATCCGTCTAAATGAACATGAAGTTCTATTTTAGGCATTTTCTTTAAATCTATCATAAACTTTCTAAAGCAATAATAAACATCTTATCCATTGCTTCTTCTCTTTCTTTAGAACTAATATCTATATCTTTAAAAAAGTGATTAGATACTGTAAGTAAACAACTAGCTTTTTTATTTAATACTCTAGCATTATGAAATAACGCAAAAGACTCCATTTCTGTACCTAAACAATAATTTTGTTTATACATTTTTAAGTGATCTATATAATCACTATAAAATACATCTGAAGAATATACTCTTCCTTCGTGAATATTAATGTTTAATTTATTAGCTGTTTCTTTTAATTTTTCATTAACAATTAAACTTGGATAATTTAAGTTACTAAGAGTATTATTTTGAACTTTAGCATAACTTGAATCACTATAACTTTCTGTTACTAAAATAATATCTAAAGCTTCTAAATCATCAGCATAAGCTCCCACACTTCCAACTCTAACAATTAAATCAACATCATAATCTTTATATAGTTCATAACTATATATCCCAATTGATGGCATACCCATTCCATGAGCCATAATAGTAACTTTTTTACCCTTATAATTACCTGTATATCCATACATTGCTCTAACAGTATTAATTTCTTTTATATCTGTTAAAAATTTATTAGCCATAAATCTAGCTCTATTAGGATCTCCTGGCATTATAACGACTTTTGCTATATCTTCTTTTTTAGCTTCTATATGTGTTGACATTATTTTTTCATCCTTTCTATCATTAATTTAAGATTATTACTAGTTAATCTTTCTGTTTCTTCACTTTTATCTATAACTTCTTTTTTAATATATCTTATAAATTCATCAAGTGCTTCATCATTATTTCTAGATGTATACTCCATAAAATCTCTTAATTCCTCTAATTGATTTGCTACAAGACCAGCTATAGCACCAGTATTAATTAAATCATATAAAGCATCTTTATATTTAATAAAACTCAAATTTATTTCTTCTCTTAAATCTTTTAAAGTTTCATAATATAAATTAATTTCTATTAAATTTAACATTCTTTCCATAATCTATATCCTTATTATAATTATAATAAATTTACAGTTATTTTTATATTTTTTTATATAATTAATATTTTTATAGTAAAGAAAAAAAGAACTTAAAGTTCTTTTACCAATTTGATGAAGCTGTATTAAAAGAGTCATCATTATATCCAGTAGTACTTACTGTTGACCAATCACTATTTGTTGTTTCTTCTGTTTCTTCTGAATTCAATTCATCATCTTTTTTATTTTTTGACATTAATGCAGCTGTACCTAAACCTACTGCTCCAAGTCCTAAAGTACCAAGTCCTGCATATTTAATCCAATCTGAACTTGATCCATTATCTGTTGGAAGTGAATCATCAAGTGTTGATGTTGATAAATCTGTTAAAGCTGTATCTTCAGTTGCTATATTATCTGTAACTGGATTATTTTCACCTTCTGTTAACATAGGTAAATCTTCTTCTAATGTCTTATCTGTTTCTGATAAAATTTGTTCATCAGGAGATACACTTGACTTTAATAAATCATCTAATACCTTGTTTGATGCTGCTTCCCCACCTGTTGAAAGTTTTGATAAATTGTCCGCTGGAGTTGTTGAACTTCCCCCAGTATATGTTGGAGCTCCTGTACCTAAGTTAGCTGATGGAACAGAAGTTGTTCCAGATAATCCACCACTATATGATGGAGTTGTTGAACCATTACCTCTTAATCTAGCAAAAACATCTGATATTAAATTCTTTTGACTATTTGCATCTGTTAAAGAACTAGATTTAAATGGTTGTTCTGTTGATTTAACTGTTTCAGTTGATTGAACTGAAGGTGTAGTTGAAGCTTGTTGTGGAGAAGATGCTGCACTAGATGGAGTATATCCACTTCCTGACCCTGATGCTCCTCTACCTGATGATCCTCCTGAAGCACCTGATCTTCTTTTCATATCTTCAGTTGAAGCTCTTAAATCAGATACTTGTGATCCTTCAAATTCTTGTTCTGAAGCTATTAAGTTTCTTAAAAAATCTATATATTTTAATAATATATCATCTATTTTATTTATTATTGGAGTTAATTTATCAATAAACTCTTGTCTTTTTTCTTTAAAATCACCTTCATCATCAGTATTTAAATATTCTAATATTTTTTTTATTTCATTAAATAAATTATTAATATTTACTTTAGACTTATCTAACTTACCAGCATTTTCTGCTAAAAGTGCTAAATTTACTATTTTATTATTCATAACCTATACCTCAACCAATTACTGTCTATCTAGCACATCTGCTTTACCAGCATTTGCACCTTCATCATCAGCATGCGCAGATAATCTTGTTGTTTCTTTATTCATATATTCATTAAAAGTAGTATCAATAAAGTTAGTTAATTCTTTCTTTGTTTCTGTTAATTTATTAATATATGCTTCTTTTGTAACACCTTGCCAATCTTGCTCATTAGTATTAATAATTTTTGATATTTCTTCTACTTCTGTAAGTAAATTATTAGTTTCTCTAGCAACATTTGTTATAGCTTGTTCTGTTTCATTGTAATTGAATTTAAATCCATCACCCATAGTAGTTCTCCTATTCTGTTATTATTGTATACTATTTATATTAAAATATCAAAGTATTTTTGTCAATTTCCTATAAACAAAAAAACACTTCTAAAAAGAAGTGTCTTAATTAATCTAATTAGTTTTTGAATGCAGTCATTCCAGCTATCATGTTTCCTAATTCGTTTGCTTGAGATGTTTCTAAATTTTGACCTTCAGCAGCTACATCATTTTTAACGAAATTTTCAAATCTTGTTAATGTTTCACTAACTTGACTTGCTGTTTGTTTAACCATTCCATGTGCTTCTTCTAAAGGGTTTACTCTTGCACCTTCAATAATACCTGCAGCATATAAGTTATTTAATCCTTGAGAAAATTTGTTCATTGAATCAACAATATCTTGTCTTAAATTACCTAATTGTGCTGTGTAATTGTTTAAATCTGTTATTGAAATTTTTCTTTCATTCATTGTTCAAATTCTCCTTTCCTATAATCCTAATTCGCTATCAGCTCTTTTAGCATCAGCTAGTTCTTTTTGGAAACTATCTTCTGCTTGTTTTCTTAACTTATCAACTACTTGTAACATTCCTTCTGCTTGTTGATTTAATTTTGCTGTATATCTTTCAACTGTTTGAGAATATGCTTGAGCGTCACGTCCTACCCAACCAGATCCTACTACATTAGCTGTTACATTCTTTACTTGATTTGTTTGTTGAGCCATTTCATTTGCTGCTTGTGCCATTCTATCGAATTCACTAGCTGCTTCTTGATATTTAATTACTACTCTATCTACATTTGACATAGTATCTAATCTCCTTCCTACCTTATGATTAAAGTATATAATAATTAAAAAGATAATTCAATAATTTTCATATTGGATTTACATATTTTCATTATTAGACTCTTCAATTGAACAATATCCCATGAATCCATCTAAATAATAACTCCTAAATGATACTTTAGCGGTTTTTAAAAATTCATTAACTAATTTTTCGTCCTTTATTGTAAATAAATCATTTGATGTAATAATTTCTGTTTGATAAAAAGTAATATCATCTTCTTTATTTTTATATAATTCATAATAATTATAAAAATAAACATTACTACTATAAGTTTTTTCTAATAATAAACAATCAAAACTAGCTTTTTTATATGTTTTAACTTTTAAGTTATCAACATATTCATTTTCTTCTTCATCTAAATTATATTTACTTTCTTTAAATAAAGAATCTAATTTTTCTCTACCCAATATTGTATTAGCGATATTATCTTCTTTTTCTAATAATTTTTCTTTTGTATAGAATATCTTAGGATTATTTATTTCTTCATTATTATAAATATCTGCTATAAAATATCTGTTTAGATTTTTAGGCATATAATAATTTTTTTTCATTTCACCTACTATAATTCTACTTTCATCATCTCTTTTATATATTCTAAAATTAACTTCACTAGATACTCTTTTAGTTAATTTATTTAATATCTTCATAGTATCTTCATCTAATTGAATAACTGAAGTTAAAGCTGATAAATTTTCTTTTTTATTTATTGGATATTTTCTTAATAAATTATTTATATCCATATTTGAAAAGAATTTGATTCTAGAATACATATTATTTTGATAATTATATGTATCAGTTGCTAAATCAAATATATAACTATATTTTGATATAGTTACTTTATTATAGATAATATTAGCATCTTCTAAAAATATAACTTCATTTGGTATTTCATATCTATCAAGCATCTCTTTAAAGATAACTCCAATAGATAAAGGACTTAAATCACCAAGTATTAAACCTTTTAAATCATTAACCTTAGAAAAATAATCTACATCATAATTAGTTCTTAAATAATCATAAATCATAAATACTTTAGGAAGTGGTTTTAAATTACTTAAAATAACTTCATTTATTGCTTCTAATTGTCTTATTATTTCTCTTAATTCAAATACACTATATATATTTTGTTCTCTAACATACGATAAATTATCATATTTTTTTATATATTCATTATTATATGGACCTTTTACTTGAATATAAAGTTCTTTTATTTCAATTAATTCATTTAACATATCACTAGTTAATTTTTTAGTAGAATCAATAGATACTAAAAGTTTAGATGTTTTATTACTATTTTTAAATTGTTTTATATCTTCAATATCTTTTAAAGTTAATTTTTCTATTTCTAACATATAATCATATTTCATAATCTTTCTTCCTTATAACTTAAATTATGAATACCATTTTCAAGTACACATACATTTCTTTTTATCAAAGAATTTATTAACTTAGTATTATTTTCATAAATATTAGAATCGATTATAAGAGTCTTTAATCTATTCATTTCATTTAAGAAAGATAAATCTTTAATATCCGTATTATCAATAGCAAGATATTCTATTAAATTAAAGATACTTAACATATTTTCTCTTTCTACTTTTGAATTAGTTAAAGTTAAAGATGATAAATTAGGTAAATCTTTTAAAAATAATATATCAACTTTCTTCATATCTATTAAAGATAGCTTATTTAAAAACTTAAAGTTATTTAATCTATCCATATTATTAACATAAGTGTTATTTAATATTAAAGTAGTTAATTTTTTATTACTTAAATTTTCTATATTAAAAATAGATGAATTAACAAGTCTTAATGATTTTAAATTTTGTAACTTAATTATTTCATTTAATAACTCTTCACTACAAGGCATATTTTTAATAGTTAAAGACTCAAGAGATACAAAATATTTTAATATATCACTAGATACTTCAAAATATAAATTATCTGCACATGGATCTATTTCTAATTCTTTTAATTTTGATAATTCAAATAAATCAAAACTTAATCTCTCAACCCCAAGTTTAAAAGCAATATATCTATTAAGATTATCACTTGTAAAATGTATCATTTTATTCTCCTTTTACCAATTGTATACTTACAACCTTACTTATTCCCTCTTCTTCCATAGTTATTCCATATAAACTCTTAGCATATTCCATAGTTTCTTTTTTATGTGTAACTATTAAGAAGTCTGTTTTATCACTATATTCCTTTATATATTCACCAAATTTTAAAACATTATCTTCATCAAGTGCTGCTTCTACTTCATCAAATATACAAAACGGAGTATCTTTTATTTCTAATATCGCAAATATTAAAGATATAGCAGTTAATGTTTTTTCTCCTCCAGAAAGTAAAGATATACTAGATAGTTTCTTACCAGGAGGGGTAGCATTAATCTCAATTCCTGTTTCAAGTAAATTATCTGGATCAGTTAAAATTAACTCTGCATCTCCTCCTCTAAAGAATTTTTTAAATATCTCTTTAAAGTGAATATTAACTTCATTAAAAGTCTTTTTAAATTCCGTTTCTACATAACTATCTATTTCATTAATCATTTGATTAAGTGTATCTTTAGCATTTAATAATTCGGTTTCTTGAGAAGTCAAGAAAGTATATCTTTCATTTACTTTTTTATATTCTTCTATGGCAAGTAAATTTACAAAACCTAAAGATTTTATTTCTTCTTTTATCTTAGAAATTTTTTCTTCCGCTTCTTTTTCTTCTATTTCTAAAATATATTTATTTCTTGCATTTTCATAAGTTAAAGAATATTCTTCACCTAATAATTTTAAATTATTATCTATTTTAATATTCTTTGTATTTATTGCTAATTCTAAATTTTTTATATATAAATTCACTTTATTTATTTCAAGTTCTATAGATCTTTTAGTAGATTCTAAAACTTCTAAATCTTCTCTAATTTTTTTTATTTCTTTTACTTCTTTTTCTTTTTCTAAATTAAGTAAATTTAATTCTTTTTCTTTTTCATAAAATTCATTAGATATTTCATCAAGTGCTTGATTATTTTTAGATTTATCTACTACTTTAGTATTAAATTCTAAATTTTCAATTAGTTTTATCTTTTCTTCTAATAAACTCTCTTTATTTTCAATATTTTGTTTTAAAAAATTTATTTTTGATGTTAAATCAAATATTTCTTTATTTACTAAATCTCTTTGATTAATATTTTTTTGATTATCTAAGTCTAATTCATCTTTTAACTTAGTATTAATTTTTATTTTTTCTTTTAATTCAGATATTTCTCTTTTACTAGATACTAGGTTATCGTTAATTTTTGAAAAACCTCCAGTTAAAGATCCATATGGATTAACAACTGAACCATCTAGTGATATTACTTTATATTTTTTATTAACCAAATTACTTATTAAAAATGCATCATCTATTGTTTTTGCTACCAAAGTAGTTCCAAATAAACTAGAAATAATATTTTTATATTTAATATCTACTTCTAAAATATCAGATAAAACACCTAAATAAGCACTATTAGATTTTAAATGCTCTATATCATATATTTCTTTCTTTTTAATACTAGTTAAAGGATAAAAAGTAAGTCTTCCTATCTTATTATTTTTTAAATACTCTACTGCTTGTTTAGCACTATATTCATCTTTTACTATTAAATTATTTCTAATAGGTCCAATAGAAATTTCTTTAATAATTTCATATTTTTCATCACAAGATATTACTTCTTCAATAGTTTTTTCTATACCAGTTAATCTAGGATTATTAAGTATTGAAGAAAGAGCTTTATTGTTAGAATTTTTATTATCTATAAAGTTTTCTAAATAATTAAGTCTCGAATTAGAATAATCAATACTTCTTAAAAGTTCTGTTTTTTCTTTATTAGATAACATTATTTTATTTTCAAGAGATTCTAGCTTTTCATATAAAGAATTCAAATGTTTTTCTAACTCATTTTTTTCTTCTTTTTCAATATCAATCTCTTTTAATAAAATTTCTTTATTCTTAGTTTCTTTTAATATTTCTTCTTTTAAATTAACTAATTCTAAGCTTCTCTTATCTTCAGATAAATTATATTTTTCATCTTTTAATAGCATTTCTTTTTTCAAAGATAATTTATTAACTAATTCTGATAATTTAACTATTTTTTCATTATAATCATCTATAATTATTTCTTTTCTTCTTATATCTCTTTTATATTTTTCAATATTTAAAAAACTTTCCTCATCTTCTTTTTCTAAAAGAATTTTCTTATCGTTTTCTTTTTCTAATTCTTTTTCTTCTTCTTTTAATAAAGCATTATCTTTATAGATATTTTCAGTAATTAATGATATTTCTAAGTTTTCTAATTCTTCTTTTAAATCAGTATATCTTCTAGCATTTATACTTTGTTCTTTTAATGGATCTAGTTGTAATTTTAATTCATCAAGTATATCTTTTACTCTATTTAAATTATCATCTACTTTTATTAATTTTCTTGTAGTTTCAATCTTTCTTTCTTTATATTTTGCTATTCCTGCAGCTTGTTCTATAATACTTCTTCTATCAAGTGAGGAATTTGATAAAATCTTAGCAATTTCACCTTGACCTACTATAGAAAAAGCATTTTTACCTATACCTGAATCTAAAAATAAATCTATTATATCTTTAAGTCTTACTTTCTCACCATTTATAAAATAATCATTTTCACCAGTTCTATATATTCTTCTTTTAATAGATAATTCTTTAAAAGGAATTTTTAAATAATTATCGCTATTATCAAAAGTTAAAGATACACTTGCTACATTTAATGCTTTACTATTTTGTGAACCAGAAAAAATAAGATCAGTCATACCTTGATCTCCTCTTAATGACTTACTTGATTGTTCTCCAAGTACAAACCTTACTGCATCTATTATATTACTTTTACCACTTCCATTAGGTCCTACTAAACAAGAAATACCTTTATCAAAAGTCATAGTAATATTATCTCTAAACGATTTAAAACCTGCTATCTTAATTTCTTTTAAATACATAACTTCACCTATATTAGATTATATCACAAGAAAAAAAGTATTAATAACTTTTAATTATCAATACTTCTTTATTTATTATTTTCTAACACAAGCTGTTCCATCTGGATTTTTAGCTATTAATAAATTTCTAGCTGCTAAACTATAATTTTTTCCTTCATATTCAACTATATCTTTATGAGGATTAGCTATTTTGTTGTTAGTTTTAATTTTTTGTCTTAATTGAGCTGTATTTTTATCTAATTCTGAATCTGTAACTAATGGTAAAGAATGTAATGTAACATCTTTAAATTGAACTAAATATATAGGATCTCTATCTTCTCTAAATTTAACAAATACACCAGTTTCTTCTGTCCATGCTCCATATCCAGATTTTTCACCTTTTTGCATTTCTAAACATGCCCATGGAATAAAATATAAATTTTCTGGATTTTGTTCTATAACAGCTTTGTTATCTCCATTAAAGAATGAATATTTTTCTATTTCATCAAGTCCTAAACTTATATCAGTTCTAGCTTTATTAACAAATTCTTGTAAGGTACTAATTGTTCCTTTCTTTCTAGAATCTTCTATAACAGAAGTAATACTTGGTATTGCTATCATCATTAAAATAGCTAAGATAATAACAACAGCTATAAGTTCTATTAAAGTAAAACCTTTTTTATTTTTTAACATTTCAATATATCCTTTCTACTATAATTATAATATTACCATAAAAAAAAGCAACTTACTTGCTTTCTTTTATTACATTTGATTGTCGAAATATTTTTCATCATCAGTTTTTTTATCTTGATTATATTTGTATGCTCCGTATGCAAGACCTGCTCCACCAAGTCCAAGTAATCCTAAACCTGCTTTTGTAAAGTCTTGTCCTAATGTATTGTTTCCAACACTAGTATTACTATCATCAAAATCACCAAATACTGTTCCCACAAAGTCATGAGAGTTATCGTTTAATAATCCTGCTTGATTAACTGCATCTCCATTCAATGATTGAGCATTCATGTTGTTACCTACTACGTTAGCATCTCCAACAACATTACTTGCATTTCCTTTTCCAACTACTGCTGCATCTTGATCTACAACTGGTGCTGCTGGAACTTCAGCTTTAACTTCAGGAGCAGCTGGTGCTTGAGGGTAATTATATGTATTATATGTTACACTTCCTCCACCAAATCCACCACCTGTTGAAGCTGGAACATTATTAACTAAATTAATTTTTGATTGACTTGCTCCTCCTGCTACTTGTAATTTTTGTTCAAAAGCTGGAGTTTGTTGTGTTTGAACTGGAGTTGTAGTAATAGTTGATTTCCAATATCTATCAGTTACCGTAGTACCTTTTGCTGTATCAGGTTGAACTACAACACTAGGAGTTTTTACTCCTCCATATGTACCTGCATTATTACTACTATCCGCTACTCTATTTCCTATACCATTTCCTTGAGCTGCTATATTACCAGAGTTTCCATAACCTGCATGTCCTGTATTTCCTACACCTGCATGTCCATTAACATCTCTTCCTGCTCTTTGGTAATAGTTATTAATCATATCTCTTCCTGCTGTTTGAGTATTGTTGTTATTACCATTTACTGTAGTAGAATTTTGTCCGTCCCCTGCTCCTGTTACTAGGCCAACTTCTTGTAACTTATTGAATAACTCAGCATTTTGCATAGTTTCCATTTCTTCTCTTCCAGATAAAACTGTAAGTAAATATAAATAATGTTTATTACAAATTCCTTGTAAATCAACTAATATTTCACGAATCTTAGCAATTAAATCTTCAGATGTTTTACCAACTGCTGCATCACCCTTCATTTCTTGAAATTTTTGTAATTGTTTTAAAATTTCATTATAAGAATCTACTACTGCTTCTAATCCTTCTTTAAACTGAATTCTTTTATTATTTATTTCTTGTAATGATATAACATAATTTCCATTACCGCTTACTGCGCTACCATATATAGACATAATTATTTACCTCCAATAACTATTACCTAGTTTACTATCTATTTTTAAATATATCATATTTGTTTTTTTTTTGCTATTATTTTTTAAAACATTATTAGTTTAGTTCCATTTCTAATGTCAGTTTCCTTTACAGTTAAACTTTCATCATATGGATTACCTGTTTCTTCATTAAATAATTTACATACTCCCATTTCTTCAAAGTATCCATTACTAAGATCTACTATTGCTTTTTCAAGCAAAGCTACAACATTTATAATTCTTTTATTTATAGGAATTAAAACGTTATAACTTTGTTGAAGAGATGGTAAGAAGACTTCTACTAAAACTTTATTATTCATTATTCTTCACCTTCTTTTTTCTTACTTGAAATAAATTTAACTCTTGTTGGTATACCTTTTTTAATAATATATCCATAATCATTAGTTAATGTTTCTCTTAAACTTCTTGGTTCATAAGAGAATTGATAATTACCTGTTCCTATATTATTACCTACATAAATACCTTCTTTAGCATCTATAAAGTTACTATACCATTCATCATATCTATATTTTTTGATATTTGTAGCTGAATCCACAACTAAGAAATTAAGTGTTTTTGTAAGATTTGCAAGTGCTAAAACTTGATTCATTAAAGTCTTATCGTCCCCCTTACAAGTTGCATAAATTGAACCAAAATCATTAGAAATGATAAGTATATTTGGTTGATCTTTTAATACTGAATAATCCATATTAGCATCTTTTAGTTTTTGAGCTTGAGATTCAAGATATGGTTTTAATTGATTTAATATATTAATAAAGTCTTGTGATACATAATATTCACTACTTATATAGTCTTTAAATTCTCTATTACCATCCCAAAATTGTAATGATGTATTTGGTATCTTTTTAATACCTTCTATTAATGTCTTAACTAAATCTATCATATTTTCGCTAAATTCACTTGTTATAGTTGTAAATAGTGGTTGATGTAAATCAAATCTTGCATATTCAAGTTCTTCTGTAGTAAGCCCAAATGTTACATCTGATAAAGATGTAAAAGATTCGCTAACATCTTCAAGTCTAACAATATCTGGAAGTGTAGGTACTTTCTTAGCTCCTGTTTTATATTTTTCTTTTAATATCTTAGCTAATTCTTGCACTTTTTCATTTATTAATTCATCTGGTGCAAATCTAGCTGTTTGATATTCATAAGCTTCTCCATCTATTGCAAGTAAACCTCTAGCTGTTCCTTTAGATGGTAAAAGTTTAGATCTAATACCAAGGAAGCTTCTGTAATCATCAGGATTGTTCATTTCAAGAGAATATCTAACATTAAAGTTTCTTGATATTGTACTTCTTAAACCGTTTTCTGCTGATGCTCCAACTATTAAAGAAATACCATATTTTTGAGAATCACGACTTAATATTTTTAAATAATCTTCATAACTTGCAAAACTTTCTAAGAAAGTTTCAATTCCTATAATCATTATTACTATCATAGGCATAGGTTTATCAGAGTGTTTTAAATAGAATTGATAATCCCCATTATAATCTTTTAAAATTCTCTTTCTTTCTTCTTTAATTCTATCTATCATCTTAAAGAAGTTTTGAATTTTTTCTCCTTCAGCTCCTACCATAACATCACCAACCATGATATTATCGCTATACATTTTTAAGGATTCAGTATCAAAGTCAAGTACATACATATTAACTTCATCTGGTGTATAAGTTTCAGATAATGAATATATTAAACTTCTAAAGAACATATCCTTACCACTAACTCCAACTAAATAAACATTTCCTTTTTCACTTAATGGAATAGTTAAAATATCTTGTTTTTGGAATGCTGGTAAATCATATTCACCAATAACTGGATTTATATAATTTTTAACTTTTTGATAATTGTATTTTTCTTTTAACTTATCTAAATAAATATCATTTGGTATTCTTTCAAGCCACAATCTTTTTGATTCAAGTTTTTCACTTATTGCTAAGTTATGTAAGAATTTCATAATATTAGGTAATTCTTCACCTTGAGCTTTTCTTTCTTCAAGTGTTTCATTATTAATAGTTCTAATAACATTTCCTGTTTCATCTAAAAATTCTAATGAATCATCTATTTGTTTAACTACTTTTTCACTAGGTATGTATTGAGCTCCAGCCCAAGCTGATTGTCCCATAGCGAAGAATTCATCATAACCAACTTGTAGATAAAAACGCCCTGCTTGTTTAAGTCCAGCTGCATCAGGTCTTCTAATCATTTCTTTAGAATCTCCAGCATCTTGAACTTTTAAACAAACCCTAAATTTAGAGTTTGACCAAATTTGATCATTTACTACCCCACCTGGTTTTTGAGTAGCTAGAATTAAGTGAACTCCAAGAGAACGTCCAATACGAGCAGTTGAAATTAACTCATCCATAAAGTCTGGTTGTTGACTCTTAAGTTCGGCAAACTCATCAGAGATTAAAAGTAAATGTGATATAGGTTCATCAAGTAAACCTGCTCTATAATATTTTTGATATTTATAAATATCCATTGTACTTTCATTTAACTTATCTCTTGCTTTATTAAATGCTGCTTGTCTTCTCTTAAGCTCACTTTGTATTGATAAAAGCGATCTATTTATTTCTGTTACATCAAGGTTAGTTATTGTTCCAATTAAGTGTGGAAGTTTAACTCCTGTTTCTCTATTTTCAAAAGCCCCAGCAAGTCCTCCCCCTTTATAGTCAATAAGAACAAATTGTACTTCTTCTGGTGAGAAGTTAATAGCAAGTGAAAGTATATAAGTAATTATAAATTCTGATTTACCACTACCTGTCATACCTGCTATAAGACCATGAGGTCCATGATATTTTTCGTGTAAATCTAGCTTAAATAATTCTCCGTTTGTTCCAACTCCTATAGGAACTCCTAAAGATACAACAGGATTATTTTTCTTCCATCTATTAAGTGGATTTAATTGATCGATCATACCAGCTTTATATAAACCTAAGAAACTAATCATATCAGGTAAAGAAAATTCTCCACCAGTTGCAGCTATTGGAATATTAGCTAGTTTTTTACTAACAAAATTGATATTGTAATCTGCTTTATCTTGAATAAAATTCTTTTGTTTATTACTAAGCATTTCTGAACCAAATAAAGTAGATGATTTATCTCCAAGAGAAATAAATGCTCTAGTTTTAGATGGAACATTTCTTAAATTTTCTCCAGATATTAAAATACTAAATCCCATATTAACTGGATTATTTACAACATCACTCATAATTTGTAAGTCTTTTGCATATTTAAAATTATCAGTAATAATTACATAATATGGTAAATATTTTTTGTAAGCACTATTAGCATCATCACCATTAATCTTTACTGCTTCTCCAGTTTCAGGATTTGTCGTTCTTCTTTTTAAATCTTGTTCTAATAGAAAAGAAATTTCTTTCATTTCATCAAGAGAAAATGCTACATAACGTTTATCGTGAGAATCGTTCCAACAATGAGGTAAACTCTTTGTAAAATCCCAATTTTCTTTATTTTCTTCACTACTAAATATTACTATTTTAAGATCTCTATAACTATGAAAAGTTATCATTTGTAATATTAAGTTATTAATAAATTCTTTAGATTGTATTTTTTTACCTTCTATAGCAATTACATTTTTTCTAACTAGTGATTCTGTAATAGGTACATCATAAAGTATTTTAGATGTACTTATCATATCGTTCATATAATTAGCTAAATCTCCATCACTATTAGCATCTCCTCCACTAGAATCAATTTCTAGTTCGATATTTTTATTACCAAGTCCAAGTCTTAAATTTAAAAAATCATTATGAGATAAATCTCTTTCCCAAAGTCTTCTATTTCTACTTTTTATTATACTTTCACATTCATTTAAACTAACGTTATTATCAAGCAATGAATCTCTTTGTCCTTGACCAATTAATGCTATTTGTTTTCTTTTTGTTTCAATATATTCTTTATATTTAGCTGTCATGTCTTTAATATTTTGAGCAAGCATTTTCTTTTCATATTTACGAGTTAAAAATGGCCATAAGAAAGTTCCAGCCATCATAGTTGAAGACATTAAAAGTTGAGGAAAAACACTCATAAGTTCTGCACCTTGTGCAAGACGAGAAACAACATTAAAAAGTGTACCAACTGAAGCCATACCCATAGTAATCATAGGTCCTATAATAAGTATTGCAGGTCTTTCTTTATTTTGTGGAAAACTAGGTGGATTATTAACTTTAATTTTTGTCGTTAATACATTTGATTTAAATCTAGGACTTCTTGAAAAATATTCATCTTCTGTATAAAGTTCAACTAGTGCTGGATCAACATCTTTTACTTGAGGTCTATTTTCTGCTTCTTTTTCTAAGTTTTTTGCTATTAAATAATTAGTATTTATTCTAACTTGATTTTTAGGATTATTAATAATAAGTAATTTTCCTAGGACAATGATTCTAAGTCCCATAATAAATACTACATCACCATTTTTTACTACTTTAGATGTAACTCTCTTACTATTAACATAAGTCCCAAATTGAGAAGATAAATCATTTATTATCCAATTACCACCTTGATATACAAGTTCATTATTAGTATCTTTTATATTTAAATTACTATAGATAATTGAAGAATCAGTAGCTTTACCTATTTTAAGTCGTACATCTCCTGTTGTTTCATAAACTCTAAAACTCTTATCAAAAACATCTGATGTGTAAATAAAAGATAAACTATCTTTACCATATTCTTTTAAAGAATAAAAAGTATTATTTTCTAAGAATACACTTTTTAAAGCTTGGGCATTAAAAATAATAGTAGTTTCAGAATTACTAGTCATTTCCCATTTATCATCTAAAGCCTTGATATTAATTACATTTCTTGACTCTTCATCATTGTTATCTGTAATCCAGTAATTACCTGCTTTCTTCTTTGGTAAATCAAAATTTATAATATTGTCTTTTGTAATATATGAAACTCTCATTTATTAATCCCCTATTCTATCTATTCTTTTTAATTATAGAAAGTTTTATCATATTTTTCAAGTAGTTATAAGAAAAGAAAAAAACAGATATTTAATCTGTTTATAATGCTTCTTTTAATAAATGATTTAACTCAACAGCATATTCTAGTGGTAATTCTTCTTTAAATTCACTTAAAAATCCAAGTATTATTAAGTTTTCTGCTGTGTTCTTTGATATTCCTCTACTCATTAAATAAAATAATTTATTTTTATCTATCTTAGAAATAGTTGCTTCATGTTCTATAGAAGAGTTAGAATTCATAGATATATTATTAGGATAAGCATCACTTCTAGAATTTTTATCCATTAGTAAACTATCACATTTTATCATTGCTAAAGAATTATCTGCACTTTCTTTTATGATGGTATTACCCCTATAATTAGCTATACCACTTCCTTTAGAAATACTTTTAGATATCATTTTACTCTTAGTATTTTTACCAATATGAATCATATTACTTCCACCTTCTTGGATTTGATTCTTGTTTGCTAAAGAAACAGATACACAAGTACCGATAGAATTATCACCTTTTAAAATACAAGAAGGATATTTCATAGTAATTTTAGATCCTATATTACCATCTATCCATACCATTTCTCCACCTTCTTCTACTAATGCTCTTTCTGTAACCATATTAATTACATTAGTTGACCAGTTTTGAACGGTAGTAAATCTAAAATAAGAATTTTTACCAACATATACTTCTACATTAGCCGCATGTAATGAATCAGTTGATGAAATAGGAGCAGTACATCCTTCTATATAACTAGCTTTAGAATTATCATCGATTATAATAAGTGTTCTTTCAAACTGACCTAAATTTTCAGTATCTATTCGAAAATAACTTTGAAGAGGTCTATCTAAAACAGTATTTTTAGGTACATAAATAAATGATCCTCCACTAAATAAAGCTGAGTTTAAAGCTGAATATCTATGTTCAGAGTTTTTTATTAATTTACCAAGATATTTTTTAACTAATTCAGGATGATTCTTAATAGCGTCTTCTATCGAACAAAAGATAATATTTTTATCTTCTAAATCTTTTCTTAAACTTTGATATACCATCTCACTTTCATATTGTATACCCATTCCACCTAGACTTTTTTCACTAGATGTAACACCTAGTTCATCCATCTGACATTTAATATTTTTTCTAACATTTTCCCAGTTACTAACAGATTTTTTTTCTTCTTCATATTTATATAAAGTCATATTTTCTAAATCAACTTCAACTTTAGGTCCAAAACTAGGTTCTTTTAATTTTAAAAACTCACTATAACTTTCTAATCTATAATTTAAAACCCATTCTTCTTCACCTTTTAATTTAGATATTTTAATTATATTTTCTTTATTTAAACCAACTATTTTCAAAATTATTTCTCCATCAAATATTCTTTTATATTTTTAAAAGGTAATAAGACACAAGTTATTCTATTAGGTTGAAGATATATTTTATCATAAACAATAAGTTCATTTAATAATTTTTCATCATATTCTTTTTCATAAACCATATTAATAAAATTATCTATTAATTTAAGTGCTTCTTCTTTAGTTTTTCCTATTAAATTTCTAATCATTATACTAGTAGCGCTAGTAGATATAACACAAGCTTCTCCAGTAAAAGTAATATCTTCAATTATATTTTTATTCATCTTAATATATAAATTCAAATCATCTATACAACTTGGATTATTAGCTCTTTTATAATCGTATTCTTTATGTTCTTCTTTCTTATATGGATTTTGATAATTATCCATAATAATATTTCTTTTTGTCATCTCATCCATTTGTTTCACCTATATTATATTTTCATATATTTCTTCTTGTTTATTTAAGACTTCAACTAATTTTAAAATATCTTCTTTTGTATTATATATATTTAAAGATATTCTACAAGTATTAGATGTTAATATAAAATCTTTTAAAAGTTTTGAACAGTGATTTCCACTTCTAACACATATATTATATTTATTTAAAAATACTGATAAATCTTGTGAAAAAACTTTATCGATATTAAAAATCATTATACCTGTATGAAAATTATCATTATATATTTTTATATTTTTAACATTTTTTAAATTTTCATATAAAAAGTCACTTAAATTAGAAATATAGTTTGTAATATTTTCTATACCAATAGAATTAATATAAATAATCGCTGCTCTTAAAGATAAAATACCAGATATATTAACAGTTCCAGCATCAAATTTATATGGTACTTGTTTTAATGAATATTCTTCTATAGTGTAAGTATCGTTCATTCCTCCACCATATTTAAATGGTCTCATCTTTTCTAATAAATCTTTTTTAGCATATAAAACACCAACACCAGTATCTGCATACATCTTATGTCCTGAAAAAGCATAAAAATCTATATTAGATTCTTCTACATCTACTTTTATATGACCAGCACTTTGTGCTCCATCTACTACAAAATAAATATTTTTATTATTTATTATATCTCTTATTTTGTTTATTTCTCTAACATCTCCAACAGTGTTAGTAATATGAGCAATACTAATAACTTTAGTATTACTATTTATCATACTTTCTAATTTTTCATAATCAATCGTTAAATTATCTTTTAATGGAATATAGTTTATTTTAATACCTATTTCTTTTTCTAATACAAGCCAAGGTAAAATATTAGATGCATGTTCTGTCTTAGTAAGTAATACTTCATCATCTTTATTTAAATTATGTTTCATAAATGAAAATACTATCATATTTAAAGACTCTGTTGTACCACTTGTAAATATTATTTCTTCTTCATGTTTAGCATTCAAAAATTCTTTTACTAATTTTCTAGTCTCTTCTACTTTTTTATTAACAGTAATAGCATTATCATAATCTCCTCTATGAAGATTAGCTGTATAAAAATTATAATAATTATTAATTTCATCTATTACTATTTTAGGTTTTAAACTAGTAGCAGAACTATCTAAATATACTAAATTTTTATTATTTAAAAGTATTGGAAAGTCTTCTTTATTCACAATTTTCTCCTATTATCTTTTGAAACATTTCATATGTTTCTTCATCTAAATTCATCTTAGAAATCAAAAAATTATTTATAAGTAATTTATATGCATCTTTTTTATTTATTCCTCTACTCATTATGTAATAAATTTTATCTTTATTAAATTTACCAATAAAAGATGAGTGATTAGCAGTTATATTATTACTTCCTACTAATAAGATAGGTTTTATTTTATTAATTCCATTATTTAAATCATAAATTATTGTTTCTTGAGTTGTTTTAGAAAAAATATCATCTTTAAATTCGTTAATAACTTCTATTTCTGATTTATTTTTTGATAAATTTAGCGAATGTATAAACAAATTATTTTCTGTATTATCTTTATTAACAAATACTTTATAAAAAATATTACTATTATTTTTATTTATATTACCGTGATAATAATTAACTATAGAATTTTCTTCATTTTGATAAATATATTTTTTAGAATTAGAATTTATACTAAGTTCATAAATATCTATATTTGCTTTACTATTTATAACAATCTCTATATCTTCTTTATAATTTTCACTAAAAAATATTAATTTAATATCTTTTTTAGCATCTATATTTATCTTTATTTTCTTATCTAATTTTATAAAACAATCTTCTTTTACATCTATAAAAAAACTATAATTATCAATTATTTTCATCTTTATAACCTTTTTTCTCTATTTCCCATGCTAAAGAATAATCTGAAGATTTAACTATTTTACCATTATTAAAAATATGAACATAATCTGGTTTTATGTATTCTAAAATTCTAGGATAATGAGTAATTATTAAAACTGAAGTATCTTTATGATTTTTTAAATATTCATTAATATTTTCTGTAACTAGTTTTAATGAATCAATATCAAGCCCTGAATCAACTTCATCTAAAATGATTAATTTTGGTTCTAATATCTTCATTTGAAGTATTTCTGATTTCTTTTTTTCACCACCACTAGCTTTTTCATTTACATATCTATTGATAAATTCTTTAGGTATATCTAATTCTTTTCTGTTTTTTTCCATTATACTTATAAATTCATATAAATTAACTTTTTTATTTATTTTATTTTCAAGAGCCATTTTTAAAAAGTCATTATTAGTAACACCATCTATTTCAATTGGATCTTGAAATGATACAAATATCCCCATCTTAGATATTTCATCAACTTCTTTATCATTTATAATTTCTTTATTAAAATAAATTTTACCATCTTTTAACTTATAGTCTGGATGAGACATAATAATTTTAGTAAGTGTACTTTTACCTATTCCATTAGGTCCCATAATCGCATGAATTTCTCCATCTTTTATTTCTAAATTAAAATTATCTAATATTTTTTTATTAGCTATACTAAAATTTAAATTTTCTAATTTTAACATTACTCACCTCTATATTTCTTTTAAAATAAGTTCTCCTTAAATGAGTTAAAAACTTACAATTGATGTAAGTTTTTAATTTAAGATATTATTTACATATGCTGTATATTGTTTTTCTAAATCTATATCATATAATTTAAAATTATTTTTCTTTCTTAAATCAATCATAGCTTTTGCTTGTAGTATTGTGTAATCTTTTTCTAATTTAGTTGTTACTATGTCACTGATAAGTTTTTCTCTTAATTCTTTTATTGATGCTTTTTTCTTTTCACCAGTTTTTAAAATTATATGATAACCATATTCTGTTTCAACAGGTTCTTTTGTCATTTCATTTATATTTAATTTTTCTAATGCTTCTTTAAAGTTTTTAGTTAAATTATCTAAATTAACAAATCCTAAATCTCCACCTTTTTCTTTAGAATCTTTAGAATACTCTTTTGCTAATTTTTCAAAATTTTCACCTTTTTCTATTCTTTTAATTAATTCTTGTGCAAAAGTTTTAGCTTTTTTCTTTCCTTCTTCTGAATTATTTTCTGGTGCTATAAGTATATGACTAGCTTTTACTTCACCTTTTTGTTTTTGATAAGCTTCTTTTATTTCTTCTTCTGTAATTGATTTTTTAATATATTCTTCTGTTGCTTTTCTCTTCTTAGAATTTGTTCTAATCACTTCTTCTAATTCATTTTCATTTTTTAAACCTAATACTTTTGTTATAAATTCAGCAAACGTTGAATATCTTGAAGCATAATTTACTTGATAATTTATTGTAAGAGTATTTAATTCTTTTTTATAATACTCATCTTCTACACTATCTCTTTTATATAATTTATTTAATATAGTTTTATCTACTTCATCTAAAACTAAATCTAGACCATTTTTTTCTTTTAACTTTTCATATAATTTTTTTGTTGATATTTGATTTCCATCATATTTTGCAACTAATTCTTTTTCACTTATATTATTTTTATTATTACATGCTGTTAAACTAACTAGCATAAAAAACATTATAATTATATATTTAAATTTATTTTTCATTTTCTCTCCATTTATCCATTAATATTATAATAAATTTTTTAAAAATTAACAAATCACCTTCTCATTTTTATCACAAATACCATTTTTTTTAACACTTTCTAATCTTTTAAACATATTTTGTGTTTCATAACTTATAGCATTCGTTAAATGATTGTTCTCTTTTTCTATAGCTTTATTTATTTCTTTTACTTCTTCTTTTGTAAAATCATTATCATTCATATAAATATAAATATTTTGTAAAATTTCTTCCATTCTATTTACCGAAAATAAAGCTTCTGGATTTATTATTTTCCCCTTAAAATCTTCTCCTATAATACTTGTTCTTAAATATGAACATAAATGTGCATTTCTAACATTATGAAATCTATTTATTATATCTTTAACTAATTCTATATCTTTAGTTTCATTTTCAATAAATTCTTTATAATCTTGTTTTATTTTATCCATCTCTTTTAATGCTAGTTTTCTTCTATCAATTAATTCTATAGGAATAATTTTTTCTAGTTTTTCACTTAAATCAATAGCTGCTTTAATACTTATATCATCTATTTTTTCAAAACAAATAATGCTACTAGGTTGGATTTTTTTATAATTTTTTTCTTTTATATCTTGTAGTTCAATAACTAACTCAGAATATCCTCTTCTAGTGTTATTAGCCAAACTATCTGGTAAATAATATCTAGGTCCATTTAAAACTGATTTTGGTGTAAATGTGGTAGATTTCATATCTTCATTAGACATTCCAATTAAACTTTCACTATCAAAATTATTTATAGATACAATGATTTTTTTACCAGAATCATCTGCAACAGATGGATTTGATTCATTTATATAACTATAACAAAGCGCATGATTTTCAGATAATTTTCTAGTGTTCCATCTATTATAAAAGTTTTTTTCTTTACTTCCTATATTGGTGTTAAAAGCACCCATTACACTAACTATTCTTCCAAAATCTTCATCTAATTCTTTTATATAATAACTTTTACCAGATAAAGTTTTATATTCTTTTAACTTTTTATTATCACTATTAATTTTTTTCAAAAATTCTTTAGCATAAATGGTTTTTAAATATTTATCCAATATAATACTAGATAATAAATTTTCACTAGTCATATCTATTTTATGTTCCTTATATTTGTTATATAAATCAACATAATATGTCTTTTGATCAGAGTTATCTAAAGACTTAGAATCTATTTGATTTAAATTATCTAAAATTTCAAGAGATTTCTTTTCAAGTTGTAATTCTATGTTACTATTTTCATCTACATCTTTATATTTTTCTTTTAATTTATCTAAATCATTAAAAATTTTAAATTTTAAAGATGAAAAATCTCCTAAGAATCTATTTATAAAATTCTGATATGTGGGGTTTTTTAAAAAGATTTCATCTTGTTCTTGTTTATATATTTCTAAATAATTTTTTATATAAGAATAATCTTTTATATTTTCTGTATTTTTTAAATTTAATGTTATATAAGATATTATATTTTTTTCTTCTTCTGTAAAAATATATGTATCATCTTGAATCTTATCACTAATTATTTTTATAAAATTATCTATTTCTTTTTTATTGTTACTTTTAATTAAACGATAATCTAACTTTTTTAATATTTCTTCAATTAATGGTACTTGAAACTTATAGTGTTTTTTTAAATGATTAAACGTAAAATTAAATACATCTAAAACTTCTTTATAATTAGATAATTCAAGAATTAAATTTTCTAAAGATGGATATCTAACTATTAATTCTAAGTTATCTTCTCCAACTAAATTTATTATATTTTCATTCAAAATTTCAATATTTAAAGTATTAAATAAACTAGAATTATTTTTCAAATATTTTTCTAATAAATCACTTTCTTTTTTAGAAAAAGCTTTTCTACCAATTTTTTCTAGTTCTTTTTTAAACCCAAAATTAAGCATTTCATAAAAATCTATATTAGATCTATTAGCATAATTCAAATATCTATAATCTTTTATTATTAATTTTTTCAAAATTGTCGTAGGTATTTTATCACCAAAATTATTTTGAAAACTAGCTGTTAATATTTCTGTTATTTCTTCTTTTATAGATTTTTCATTATCATCTGAAATATTCATAACTTCTCCTAGTTTAATTATATAATAAAAAACAACTTTACATTAAATAAAGTTGTTTATTTTTTTGATTTTCCATTTAATTTTCTTTCTTCTAAATAAGCTATATATCCATCTTTTAACCAAATAAACAGATATGTTAAAACAGCTATTATTATTAGAAAAACGATAATAAAAGTATTAAAATATGTTTCTTCTTCTATTTTAGGTCTATATAGATAAACGAAACTATTTATAAGACCAATAAAATAAAGAAAAGAATAAATGCTATTTATTATAGCTGATATCAAAACAAATGATGGTCTATTTTTTCCTTTATTTAAAAACCATAAAGATAAAAATATAAAAAAAGTAAAAAATGTAGATATTACAAATATAGTATAATTAGCTTCTTTTATAGCATAAAAAAGAATAGCTATTTGAAAAATAAATACAATTATAGTCAAAATAACTGTATTATATAAATATTTATTTTTATTATCTTTCATATAATCCTCCTTTTAATTTTTTATAAACTTCTTCTAAATCTATTTTTTTATGTTCAAATGAACTGTCAAAATTATCACCTTCATATCTTGGTATTAAATGAAAGTGTAAATGTTTAATATCTTGACCATAATAATTATTAGTAATAATAGTTATTCCATCTGAGTTTATTTTTTCTTTCAATAAACAGGATATCTCTTGGACTTTTTTTACAATATAAGAAATATCTTCGTTAGTATTTATAAAGTTTTCTATTCTTTTTTTAGGTATTACTAAAGTATGTCCGTAACTTAAAGGATTAATATCAAGTATTGCTATAATCTCTTCATCTTCATATATCTTATAAGATGGTATTTCATTATCTATTATTTTTTCAAATATATTTTTCATTATCTAAATCCTTTTTCATATAGTTTTCTTTTAATTATATATTGATCATCATACTTTTCTTTTAACTTTTCTAATTCTTTTCTTTTTAATTCACTATCATCAAAAGATATATTATTTAAAACTTTATTAATTATATTTATCTTATAACCTAAATTATATAAATATGCTAAAGTATCTTTTTTAAAAAGTATTAAAGATTTCTTATTAATTTTAAGTCTATAATCTATTATTTTTTTTATGTTTTCTATTTGCTTTTTTTCATTAAATTCTTCTAATGCATCTTCTATATAACTAGATGAAACATGCTTATATTTTAATGATTGTCTAATTTTTTCAGGACCATCATTTGAAAACAAAATTTTTTCTAAACAATAATTTCTAGCATAACTTTCATCATCTATTAAATGTTTGATATTTTCATATATTTTATCTACTTCTTTTGTTTTAGTAGATATATATTTTTTTATTTCATATTCAGTTTTTGAATATTTAGCTAAATATTTATATATATCATCTAAAACAATATAAAATTCATTTTCTTTTTCTATTGGCTCTAGTTCTTCTTGAGATATATCTTTATCTAAAAAAAGCTTGTGTTTTAATACTAATTCTTCATGAATTTTATATTTACTATTATTTAAATTAACTTCATAAAAATTGCTATTTAGTTGTTTTAATTTATTTATTCTCATCTAAGTCCATTTCTAGATGGAGACTCAAAGCCAGATGACTTTGGAGCATTAGATGGTGACTCAAATTTTTTACCTGCTCCTCCACTTGGATTAACAATATTTTCAATAATTTCAGACAGTTGTAGATTTGGATTTTTTGTTACTTGATCAACTGCAAAATCAACATATGCATCTGAAGCAATTTTTCCAAGAGGTCCTAATGCTGGTACAGTAAACTGCTTTAACATGTTTTTTGCATCTTTAATTGCTTTTTCATCTAAAACTGCTGCAACTTTGGCTGATGAGTCCGTTTGTTCTAATTGTTCTTCTTGTTTTGATTTATATGCTTTCAAAGCTTCTTCTATTTCAGTAGAGGTTCCGTCTAATTTTTGTGTAAAATTATTTAATGCTGTATTAAAAGAAGTTGCATCCATTCCTTCCCATCCAGTATTATCTAGGGATATTTCTCTTAACTTTGATGAATCATCTTTAATATTTTCTAATTCTTTCAACATTGTTGTTACATTCTCAATGTTTTGAGATGTTGCTACTATTTCGTTTGTCATTTTTTACTCCTTTTTAATTATCGTTATTTATTATAATTAATCCTTGATATATTTCTTCTAATGCTTTTCCGATATTCTTTTTGTTTCTATATTTTGTTAATGGTAGTTGATAAGATTCATTTATAGACATTTCTTTACTTCTTTTTGCTGCTACTATAGCTAAAGAATATTTTGAATCTACCACTTTTAATAATTTATCTATTGATGGATATAACATAATGCCTCCTATTTACTTTATAAACACATTATCACATTTTTTTTATCTTTTTTCAATTAATTTTCTTATGCTAAAAAGAATTATGTTATAATTTAAATTAAAAGAGGTAAAGAATGGATGATAAAAAGAAAAAAGCTATAATTTTAGCTACAATATCAGGTATTATAATAATTTTTATTACTTTGATATCTACAAATATGTTTAAAGAAAGAAAAATTAAAAAATCTGATTTTATAAAAGCTACTAAAGAATGCCCATATTCATACGAAGAAAAAGATGGTAAATGTATAAAGACAACAGTTAGTGAAGTTGGTTACGAATGTAAAACTGGTACACTTTCTGGTAATACATGTATAACTATAGATACTAAAGACTTAGTAAAATCTTGTCCTAAAGGAAGCAAAGTTCAAAACGATAAATGTATTACTGAACAAAACACTACTTGCCCAAATAACGAGAAACTTATTAATAGTGATTGTTATACTACTACAGAAGTAAAAACAGAATGTGCTACTAATCAAGAATTATATAAAAATAAATGTTATGTATTAATAAATTCTACTGATCCGGATATAACTACAAATCCTAATGATTATGAAGAAATAGAAACAAATAAATATATAAAGAAAAACACTGGAACTAACCCTACTAAATCTTGTGATACATCTGACTTTACATATAACAATACTCTAAACTTATGTGTTAAAAAATCAAATAGTAATAAAGTTTGTTCTACTGGTTATACTTTAGAAAACAATAAATGTATAAAATATAGCAATACTATCTTAACTTGTCCTATAGGATATGAAAAAATTGAAGATAAATGTGAAAAGAAAACTACTTCTAAAGCAGAAAAAATAACTAACGAAAACAATAAATGTCCAAAAAATTATGATTATAAAGATAATCAATGTATAAAAACTCAAATTAAAGATTACATATATTCATGTCCTAATGGATTTAAATTAAAAAAAGATAAATGTTATAAAATATAAAAAATATCACTTAATTAAGTGATATTTTTATTTTACATCTAATATTTTTACTTCCATATTACAATTATACATTTCTCTAATTGTTTTAATATTTTCTAATTGTTTAGAATTTACATATTTTTCACATTTTCTATATAATGCATTATAAATAATAATTCCAAAATTACCTTCTCTTTCAGTTATTATTTTATTATTTCTATTTAAGTCTAAAAGTATATTAACTAATTCATTTTTATATATTATTCCATCTTTATTTGAAGCTAGTAATAATTCTTTTTCAAAATTAGAAAAAACATTTTTATATAAAATAACTTTATTATCATCAGTAATAATAGCTATATTACATAAATCTCCATAGCTTTCTAAAGTTTTTTGAAGCTCTATACTTTCTAAGTTTAAATATTCTATTAAAAGACTCCCCTTTTCCGTATCTATTATATCTATTGAAGATTTTATAACTTTATCTAATATCTTAAATACTTTTTTATTTTTTACTAAATCTATTTGTTCATCTTTTAATTCTAATGCTTTTTCTTTTCTATATTCTTTAGTATCTTCTCCATCTCCATCATAGGAAAACTTATTTACTTCTTTATTTACAAAATCATATCTTAATTCACCAAAATTACCATTTCTTTTTTGCATAATTCTATCTGTTCTATCTTTATCTAGCAATATCTTAGCAATATTCTGTAAATATATTTCATAATCTGGACTATATTTTGATAAAATTTCTTCATCAAGTTTGATAAATACATTAGATAATTTTCTAATAATATAATCATTTTTAGCAATATAAATATTAGATAATCTCCCATATATTTCATGTATTTCATCTTCTAAAAATTCTATAGTTACATAATTATTTTCGTAAGATATCTTATAAAAAGTTCTTTTGTTATCCATTATTTTTCTCCATTTTATTCTTATAAAATTCATATCTATTAATAGCTTCTTCTTTATTTTTTTCTATTAATATATCTTTTTCTAGGGGGTTTGTTTTTTCTAAAATTTTATATCTAGATTCATTCATTAAAAATTCTTCATATTTTTCAAAATCAGCACTAGAATCTAAAGTAAATTTTTTATTAACTGGATTATATCTAAATATTGGAAAATACCCAGATAAAGTAGCATTTTTACTTTCTTCTTCTGTCTTTATCATACCACCTTTTATACCATGTTCAATACAAGGTGCATATGCAATTATAATAGATGGTCCATTATACTCTTTTGCTTCTTTAAAAGCATTTATTACTTGATTAGGATTTGCTCCAAGTGATACTTGTGCTACATATACATTTTCATAATTTAATGCATATTTAGCTAGATTCTTTTTAGATTGTTTACAACCAGTAATTGCAAATTTATTAACACTACCTATATTAGTTGATTTAGATACTTGTCCTCCAGTATTCGAATAAACTTCTGTATCTAATACTAATATATTAACATTAGTTCCAGTTGCAAGTACATGATCAAGTCCTCCAAAACCTATATCATATGCCCAACCATCTCCTCCTACTATCCAAACTGATTTAGATAATATATCATCTTTATAATTTAATAATTCTAAAATATTAGTATTATCGATTATAGAAAGTAATTTTTTAGATGTTTCTATATTTTCATTATTTAGATAATCTAAATAAATTTCTTTTTCTTCTTCTTTTATCTTATCTATATTTGAAGATATCAATTCTTTTATTTGTCTTTTTTTGTTTACTTCAGCAAGTTTTAAACCTAGTCCAAATTCTGCTGCATCTTCAAATAAAGAGTTAACCCAAGGAACTGAGTAAGCAGTAGCTGGTACTTCTCCTCCATAAATTGAAGAACATCCAGTAGCATTAGCAATAACAAGTTCTTCTTTAAATAATTGTGACAAAAGTTTTAAATAAGGAGTTTCTCCACATCCAGCACATGCTCCACTAAATTTAAAAGCTGGTGTTATAAACTGACTTCCTTTAACAGTATATTTATTAAAAACATTTTCTTTTTCTTTTATATTATTAAATAAATAATCATTTGTTTTAATAAAATCTTCTGTTAAAGCATCTTGACTAGATTTCATTTCTAATGCTTTTTGTAACATTTTACCAGGACATGTATTAAAACATAAACCACATCCAGTACAGTTCTTATAACTTATTCCTATAATGTAATAATAATCTTTACCTGGAATATTTGCTTTAATCAATTTTTCTTTTATAAAACTAGGAGCATTTTCTTTTTCTTCTTCTGTTAATAAAAACGGTCTTATTGCTCCATGAGGACATACATAACTACATTTATTACAAGTAATACAATTAGATGAATTATATATAGGTAGAAAATCTGCTACTGCTCTTTGTTCTTTAGTATTCATTCCTCCCCAGAATGTTCCATCCACATGATGCATTACTTCTTTTACACTTACTTCATAACCTCTTTTTGAAAGAAGTTTTGAATATAAGTCATCTTTTAATTTTAAACCAGTTAAACTAAATTTAGATGTATCTACTAAAGTTAATGAATTAATAGCATCATCTATTCCTTTAATATTACTTTCTGTAATAGATTTTTCTTTGTTTTTAAACTTCGTTTTAATCATTTCTTTTAAAGATATTAAAACATTATCAAAATTAACTTGTTTAATAAATTTAAAAATTACTGTTGATATAATATTATTAATCTTACCGTTTATTTTATTATCAATTGCTATTTTAGAAGCATTTATTTTATATACTTTTATATTTCTTTCTTTTATTATCTTTTTATCATTATCTGTAAAATAATTATTTAACTCTTCATCACTTAAAAATGTATTAAGTATAAAAATACCATTTTCTCTTATGTTATCTAACATCTTATATTTTTCTAAATAACTAGTTTTTGTACATACTACTATTTTAGGTTCATTAACATAATATGATGATTTGATTTCTTCTTTTGATATTCTTAAATGACTTTTTGTAAGTCCACCTTGTTTTTTAGAATCATATTCAAAATAACCTTGAACATAGTTATCTCTTTCTTCTCCAATAATAGAAATAATATTTTTAGATGCACTAACCATACCATCTGATCCATAACCATATATTAAAATTTCTTCTTGTTCATTGTTCTTTTTATTAAATTTTACAGGTTTTAATGACTTATTATTTAAATCATCTATTATTCCTATAGTAAAGTTATCAAATGTATCTTCTTTATCTAAAAAGTCATATACTGCTTTTATATCATAAATATTTGTATCTCTACTAGATAAACCATATCTTCCACTTAAAATTTTAATATTTTTATTCTTTAATGCATTTAAGACATCTAAATATAAAGGTGCTACTTCACCACCATCTTTTGTTCTATCTAGTACTGCTATATTTTCTACAGTTGGTGGTAATATTTTATTTAAATATTCTATAGAAAAAGGTCTAAATAAATGAACTTCTATAAGTCCTAATTCTTCATCTAAATTATCTATAACTTCTCTAATTGTTTCACAAACAGAACCCATAGCTACTATCACTTTTTTAGCATTCTTACTACCATAGTAATCCATAATATGATAATTTTTATTAGTTATTTTATTTATGATAGATAGATTTTTTTCTACTACATAAGGTAAATTATTATAATAAACATTATGAGCTTCACTTAATTGGAAATATAAATCATCATTTAAATGAGTTCCTCTAGTAACATTGTTTTTATATAGAGCTCTTTTTCTAAAGTCTTTTATTTTTTCTTTATCAACATATTTGTTCACTTCTTCTAAATCTATTAAATCTACTTTTTGATATTCATGACTTGTTCTAAAACCATCAAAAGAGTTAATAAATGGAATATTTGCCTCTATTGTAGATAAATAAACAGCTGATGTTAAATCCATAACTTGTTGAACAGAAGAAGATAAAAATATTGCAAAACCTGTTGTTCTTGCAGCATATATATCTTGATGATCTCCAAATATTGATAAAGCGTGAGTTGCAATAGATCTACTTGCTACATTTATTACAAAAGGTAACATTTCTCCTGCTATTTTATACATATTAGGAAGCATTAAAAGCAATCCTTGACTTGCAGTAAAAGTTGAAGAAAAAACACCGTTTTGTAAAAGCCCATGACAAAGTGCTACTGCACCTGCTTCACTTTGCATTTGATATAACTTAACTCTATCTTTAAAATAATTTAATCTTTTATCTACATTAGAAAAAACATCTATATTCTCACTCATTGGAGAAGATGGTGTAATAGGATATATCCCACAAGCTTCTATAAAATTATACGCTACATAACTACATGCATAGTTACCATCAATTATCTTTTTCATAATACCTCATTTAAATTTTATCATAAGTAAAGAAAAAAGTGCTATATTTGCACTTTTATTCTTGTACTACCCATGCATTAGGGACTGGTCTTGTAAATGGTTGTAAACTTCCATTTCTTGGATTTGTTATTATTTTTCCATTAAGTACCATTGAACTTGAAGTTCCACCATCCATTGCTACTGCATTAACTGCTCCATATTTTGCCATTATATCTCTTACTTCAACTATACTAGCTCCTGGAACTTTATCTAGTGGTCTTCTTCCATCAAGTACTAAAAGTAAAACTATACCATCTTTTCTTTGACCTATAGCTGTACGGTTAGCTTCTCCCCAACCACCATTACCTTTCATATCAGAAAGTTTTCCATTAACTATTAAATATGGTCCAAATTCTACTGCATCTCTTAATCCTATTTTCATAGCTTCTTCTGCAGTATATCTACCTAGAATTAGTTTATTATTTTTATCAAAACCAACTATTCCTCCACCAACTCCAGCTTTTTTATTATCAAATAGTAGTTTTCCTTTGCTGATTACTATACCGTGAGGATATCCTCCCATACTATTCCAATCAGGGTCATAAAATCCTCCAGCATTTATTCCTATTACAGAATCTGTTCTTCTAGTCATATTAACAACCATTTCACCTTTAGCTGCTAAAGTATTTCCTGCACCTAAAGCACTAACTAAAGACACTTTAGATGGATTATAAACTACAGCTAGTTTACCTTCTACTTTTCTATTAGGTGAAGTATAGTAACTTATATCAATTATTTTATATAATTGTCCTTTTTTTCTTTCTAAAATAGCTTTTTCATATTCATTTTCATATGTTTCTTTATTTTGAAAATCAACTAAATTTCCATTAGTATTTTCTTGTATTTCATTTACTACATTAGATGACATAACATATTGTATTTCTTCTTCACTATATATAAATCTAGCATATTTTTGATGAGATAAACTAGTCATAGCATTAGTAATCCACCATACTCTAAATTTATCATTCTTACCATAAAACATATTCATCACATATGTAGATCCACCAATATATGCTATAAGAAAAACAGTTATAAATATTTTAAAAATTATACTTATTATTTTGTTTTTTTCTTCTTTTTCTTCTTTTATAGTAAAATACTGATAAATTGAATATAAATTTAAACAAACATTTAGTGTAAATAGCAGTAACAACAACATCTTAAATGGTTTTCTAATTAAATATGTTGTATGTCCTGATATTATTAACATATATAATGAAAAAAAGAAAAATAATATAGTAAATATTATAAGCATAAAATAAAATTTCTTTTTGCTTTTTTCCTTACTTTCATTTGTTTTTAATTTTGTTTTTTCTTTATCAACTCTTTCAAGTTTAATTTCTATTGTATTATCCATTAACACCTCTTTATTTTATATATTATTTTAACATACTTTTTAAAATGGTAGTTTAAAATTTCCACTTTTAAATTGTTTCATCATCTTTTGAGTTTGTTCAAAATTTGTTAATAAACGATTTACTTCTTGTACACTTCTTCCAGATCCTTTAGCTATTCTTTGTTTTCTACTAGCTTTTATTATATCAGGATTTCTTCTTTCTTCTTTTGTCATAGATAAAATTATTGCTTCTATGTGAAGTATATCTTTAGGATCAATCTTTATATTATTTAAACCTAATTTACTTGCTCCTGGAAGTAATTTTAATATTCCTTCTATAGATCCTAGTTTTTTCATAGTTTTCATTTGTTTTAAAAAATCATCTAAATCAAACTTACCTTTTTCCATTTTTTTAGCTAATTCATTTGCTTCTTTTTCTGATATAAGTTCTTCTGCTTTTTCTACTAATGAAACTATATCTCCCATACCAAGTATTCTATTAGCCATTCTTTCAGGATCAAAATAACTAAGACCATCCATTTTTTCAGATATACCAACAAATTTAATAGGAACACTCGTTAATTTTCTTAAAGATAATGCTATACCACCTCTTGTATCTCCATCTAATTTAGTAAGAATTACACCAGTTATATTTATCTCTTCTTTAAATCCTTTTATTACATTAACACCATCTTGTCCCATCATAGAATCTAAAACCAATAATATTTCATGAGGTTTTACTTCTTGATTAATATTTTTTAACTCTTCTACTAGATTTTCATCTATTTGAAGTCTTCCTGCTGTATCTATAATTATATAATCTAAATTATTTTCTTTAGCATAATTTATAGATTCTTTAGCTATAGCTACTGGATTTTTACTATCTCCTTTATATATAGGTACATTTATTTGTTTAGCTATTTGTTCTAATTGATCAATAGCTGCTGGTCTATAAACATCACATGCTACTAAAAGTGGTTTTTTATTATACTTTTTTCTTAAAAAAGTAGCTAATTTACCTGCTGTTGTAGTTTTACCTGTACCTTGAAGACCTATTAACATAAGTATATTGGGAGTTTTATTAATTATTAATTCTTCTTTTTCTTTACCTAGTAAATTAACTATTTCATCATGAACTATTTTTACAAACATTTCTGATGGTTTAATACTTGATTGAACTTCTTTTCCTAAAGATTTTTCTTTTATTGTTTCAATAAATTCTTTAACTATTTGATAATTAACATCTGCTTCTAAAAGTGATATTTTTATCTCTCTTAAAACATCTTTTATATTATCCTCAGTAATTTTACCATAACCTCGTACTTTATCTAATGCTTTAGTTAAAGTTTCTTGTAAATTTTCAAACATTTAATACTCCTCTATAAATTTTCTATTTGTTCTAGTACTTCTTTTGATACTTTATCTTTTAATATTTTATAAATTTCATCTTGTTTATATTTTAATCTTAATAAATTTTCATATTCATTTAATTTTTTTTCAATTGTAGATATTTGTTGAGACACTGCTGCTTTACTAACATTTTTTATTTCTGCTATTTCACTAAAAGATAAATTATTAACGTAATAATATTCAAAATATTCTTTTTGTAAATCTGTTAACAAAGGAGCATAACAATCATATAAATTATTATAATATATGTAATTTTCCATTATATTAAACCTTTAAAAAGACCATAGATATATTTATCTAAATCAAAGACTTCTAAATCTGTATCTTTTTCTCCAAATCCTATATATTTAACAGGTATTCCTACTTCTTCTTTAATAGCAAGAACTATTCCACCTTTTGCTGTTGAATCAAGTTTTGTAAGTACAACCCCTGTTATATCTGTTACTTTTTTAAATTCTTTTGCTTGATTTATTCCGTTTTGTCCAGTATTAGCATCTATTACCAATAAAGTTTCTTGATTAACATCAGGTAATACTTTTTTAATAGTTTTATTTATCTTATCCAATTCTTTCATTAAATAATCTTTATTTTGAAGACGACCTGCTGTATCAATTAAAACTATATCAGTATTATCATCTTTTGCTTCTGTTAAACCATCAAATATTACACTTGAAGGATCACTTTGTCCTTCTACTCCATAAAAACTTGAAGAAGTTCTACTAGCCCATTCTTTAAGTTGAAGATATGCTCCTGCTCTAAATGTATCTCCAGCTATCATTTTAACTTTTTTACCTTCTAATATAAATTTATGTGCTAATTTTGCTATAGTTGTAGTTTTACCAACACCATTTACTCCAACAAATAAAATAACATTTATTTTTGAAGAAAAATCAACATTGTTAACTATAATATCGTTATTTACATAAGTCACAAATATTTCATCTACTATTACTTCTTTTAAAATATTAAAATCTTCTATTTTTTCTTCTTTAATTCTCTTTCTAATAGAATCCATTAATTTTAAAACCGTAGATACTCCAATATCAGCATTTATTAAAATTTCTTCTAATGACTCTAAATATTCTTCATTTATTTTTTCATATTTATTATTAATATTTAAGATTTTTTCTACAAAGTTTTTTCTAGTTTTACTTAAACCTTCATCATATTTTTTTACTTGTTCTTCTTCATCTTCTTTTTTGAATAAATTTTTTATTTTTCCAAATATACCCATAATTTCACCACGATAATATTTTATCATATTTAATCAAAAATAAAAAACCGAGAAAAAAGATAAAGTTAATTTTAACTTTATCTTATATAACTTTTCTTTTTCTTAAATACTATATAACTAATAAATATTATAAATAGTATTACTAAACTATATGTCTTTATTCCAGTTTTTGGATTAGTTATTCTTTTCTCTTTATCTAATAAATCATCTATTCTTTTTATCATATTAAACATTTCTTCTTTTAATATAAAATATTTATCATATAAGTCTTTTGCTTCTTTTAATAATGTCTTACATGCCTCACTCTTACATAACTTATCACTAATAGCTTTTTCTAATTCTTCTATCCTCTTCTTAAGTTCTTCTTTATCTGTTACGATCTTTTCTCTTAAGTCTTTTATCTCCTTAGTAATCTTATCTACTTCTTCTTGTGTAGTAGTATTTCTATCTAAGTCTTTTGCTTCTTTTATCTTATCTATTAATTCTTTATATGAATTATCTACTGGTTTTTTTATCTCTTTATCTAACTCTTCAAAGTTAGCTTTATCTCTTAGTTTATTGATTTCTTTTTTGATATCATCTATTTCTTTTTTAGTTTTTTCTATTAATTTTAATAAATCACTATCACTAGTAGTAGCAGAATAAGATCCTTTTATATTATCTTTTTCTGTTACTTTACCAGGTAAATAATTATTCTTAAGATTATCTACATCTAGTTTATTCTTAGTATCAAATGGATTTACTTTAGTATCATCTATTAATTTTTCTAACTGTTTAACAAGATTATCTAATTCATCTTTTTTACTCATATCAGGTAATGAATCTTTATTATATGGATCACTTCCTCTTGCTATTTCAATTGCATTAGAATATCCATCTCCATCTTTATCATCATCATCTTTATCTGCTATTCCATCTTTATCTGTATCTCTTAATAGTTTTATAGAAATATTTTTATTAAATGTATAAATATTCCCTTTTTCTTTATAAGTTATATTAAATGTATGTTCTTCTTCTGTACCTGTAAACAAATAATCTATTACTCCAGTTATTCCATTTGAATTATAAGTTAATCCATTTGCTTTATTTAAATATTCATAACTTACTAAATTATCTCTTACTGTTTTTATAAAGTTAGTATTATCGATATTATCTTCTTTAGCATAACTTCTTGTTATATTTATATTAACTGGTTTCTTATCTATTACTTCTAATGCTTCTGGATTTACTGTTACTGTTGGTAAGATATCTTCTTTTTCATATACTTTAACTGGTATATCAACTTCTTTAAATGTATCATCACTAAATGTTATTCTTACCTTAATAGTTTTATCCCCTTTATCAGTAAATGTATTTGGACTTAACACTTCAAAGTTTTTAATATTTGCTGGTAAATTAGTTATCATTTCTTTTAACTTATTTACTGGTATTTCTTCATTAATTAAAGGTGTATAGTTTCCTTGATTAAATACAGGATTAAAGCTATCTTCTTCACCTGCTTCTATTGTAACAAAATAAAACCAATGAAAATGATGATAATTATTTATTACATTATGATAAGTTCCAGTAACATCATATCTAAATCTTCCAGTTTCTTTAAACACATAAGTTTCACCATCTCTTTTAACATTAGATTTATCATATGATGACCCCATAATAAAACCTCTAAATTTATCTGTCAAATAAATTTCTTTGTCATTAAAATATAGTTTTGGAATTGTTACATACGAATTTTTTTTGACTGTTAGTTCTATATGTTCTTCACCTATTATATACTTACTACTAAAATTTTCTTCATAATAACTTGGGATTTTTATATTAGTTAAACCATTTCCATATAATTTAATAAATTCTAATTTAGGGAGTTTACTAAGATCTATTTTCTTACTTTTTATTTTATTAAATTTTAATTCTAAAGTTTTTAAATTTATAAATTCTTCAAAATCAATATTTTCTAAAATTCTATTATTAATAGTAAGTTTATATAATTTTTCTTTATTAGGCATATTTAATGTTTCAACATTAAGTTTTCCTGAAGCATTTACTCCAGAAATTTCAAATAACCTTAAATCTCCATTATTTTTTAAATCTATACTATTTTCTAACTTAGTATCTAATAAATTTAAAGAGCTAAGTTTTGACAATTTAGTAACATCTATTTTTTTCAAAGGATTTTCGTTTAATTCTAATATTTCAATATTCAAACTATTTTGTAAATTTATATTTGTTATTTTGTTAGATGACAAACTAAGTTCTTCTACTCCATTAGGAACAATTATATCATTAAAAATATTGTTATTACGTGCATAAAGTTTTTTTACACTACTAGGTATAACAAGATTTGTAAGTTTATTATTTGATAAACCAACATTTTCTACTCCTTCTGGTATAGTTATATTTGTTAAAAGATTATTATGTAAATACAATTGATTTATTTTTATATTAGTAGGAAATGTTATATCAGTTATTTTATTATCACCTAAATAAATATTTTCAAAAATATTTGCTGGAAAAGTTATATTTTTAATTTCACCTTTACGCATAGTTACAAAAGTTAAATTGTTAAAATCTGATAAATCTATATTTTCTTGAGTAACTCCTTTTAAATAAATTCTTTTTAAATTTATAAGATATTCTATTCCTTGTAAAGTTGTAACATTTTCTTTTGAAGATAAAGATAATAAATCCTGTATTTTATCTAAATCTACTTTAGATAATTGTTCTTCTTCTTTTAATTTTAAATCATCCTCTGTTATAATTGGAGTTTTAGAAAACAAACTACCAGCTTCATAAGCATCATGTGCGCTATTAATATAATAATTCATATCGATACTACCATCACACTTATTTCTCATTATACATAAAACTACACCTCTTCTTAGGTTTTCATCTGGAAAAGCCTGTTTATAAGTTACATTATAGTTTAATTCTTTTAGTTTTTTATGTTTTATTTTTGGTTTTTTAGTTAAAACAAAAAAAGATGTTATTAACATTAATAACACTAAAATAACAATTAATAACTTCTTTTTCATAAGATACCTCTATTATTACTAATTATATTATATATATATATATATATATTCAACAAAAAAGAGATAAAAATATTTATCTCTTTTTGTGACTGTCTATTTCAAATTTAACTTTATCATAATCTGTAATAAGTTGTGGTGTAGAAGAATCGTTTACTTTTGATCCTTTTAAATTATACATAACTGTAGATTCTAATAAAGAACTTGCTATTGTTTCTTTTTCTTCTTCGTTTATATTTTCTTTTATTCCTAAAGTTATAAAAGAACTATCTACAGATTCTACATCAATAGATTTTCTTTCTTTATTACCATTTTCATCTTCATATACTTTATATTCAAAAGATCCTGATAAACGATCATCAACAGAATTTAATTTATCAAGTAAAGAATAATCTTCTAATGATTTTACATTTATTTTATTTCTTAATAATGATGCTTCTGTTAAGTCATCAAATAAAGTTCCATTTTTAGATATAGTTGTTTCTTTAGAATCTTTTAAATAAAGAAAAATATGTTCTTTATCTAAATCAAATTCTTCTTCTCTAGTATCATTTTTAAAATATAATTTTAATACTTGATCATAATCTAAAGATGTAGTTTCCATATAATCTTTAATACTATCATTTTCTGATTTCCATCTATCTAACTTGTCTTCTACATCTTTTATAGACATAATATCTACATTTTTTATACCAGTTTTATTAGCTTTATTTTTATATAATGTTGCTATTTCATTAGCATTTTCACTATTTTCTTCACAAACCAAATGATAACAAACTTTATCTTTTACGATGTTTTTTTTATTTATTCCAACTTCTTCAAAATATTTTATAGCTGCTGGATCGTTAAAATTATCTTCTCCATAAACAATATTATTTACATATTGTTTATTTTCTAAAGATGAAGCATAAGAATCTACACCTTTTTTTATTAGTAAAACTCCTCCTATTACTAAAGATAATTTAACTAAATTTATTTTTAAATTTCTTAATTTTTTATTTCTTAATCTTAAATTATTAAGATTTTTTCTTTTTTCTACAGTAGTTTTATTTTCTCTTTTTTCTTGTTTTTTAATCTCTTTTTCTTTATAAGTCAAATTAACTCCATCTAATTCTTGTAATATATGTCTTAATCTTCTTTCACAAGCTTTATATTCTGATGAATTTTCTCTTGGCATATCTTCTAATCTTGAAGCAAGAGAAAAACATTTATGTTCAATATAACTACTATTTTCTTTACTATAATCTTTTTTTAAATCATTTAATTTTTCATACAATTCATTTATTTGTGATTCTAAAATATCTCTTCTTATCATGTATACTCCTAATTATTTATTATTATATCACTAATTAATAAAGATGGCGATCTTACTATTTCATTTGAATATCTTACTGTACTACTAACTTCTAAAACATTATTAAATAACTCTTTTATTGAAGTAGTCATTATAGCTTGTTCAAAATATGAATTTATTTTTCCATCTACTACATAAAAACCATTTACTAATAAAGAAATATTACCACTTACTATATCTATTGCTTGTCCTCCTGCTCCAGCTATATCAGTTATAATTAAAACTTCTTTTAGATTTTTTATTATTTCCTCTTCTTCTTTTTCACCAGGAACAAGAACTAAATTTCTAACTCCAATTTCATCAAAAGCATTAGAAGTTGATATAGATGAATTTTTACCTGCTTCTTTATTATTAGATATAAATAATTTTAATATTCCATCTTCAATTATATTTTTTTTATAAGTTTTATTTCCTTCTTCATCAAATAAATATCTAGTTATATATTTTTCATTATATGGATCTTCTGTTAAAGTTATCTTATCAGAAAATATTTTTTCACCAATTCTATCTTTAAATAAAGATAAATTAAGATTAACTGCTTTTAAACTAAAAGCATCTATTATTTCACTTAGTATCTCTTCTACTACATCTTGTTTTAATAAACAAGTATATTTTTTGTTTTCTATATTACTTACTTTAAATTTATTTTTTACTTCTTTTATTACTTCTTCTCTTAAATTTTCTAAATATTTAAAATCATAATCTTTAAACATAATTGTTCTGTTAGCATTTTTTATTTTTTCTTCTTTTTCACCATAAGCTATGATAGAAAAATCATAATAAAGATTTACATTTTCTATACTTACACCTTTATCATTAATTATTTTCATTTTAGAAACTATAAATGCTAAATTAACTGTAATATTAAAAATATCTTCTTCTAATTTAGTTAGTTTTTTCATTTGATTAACATAAGTAGAAAAATTTGAATTTTCATTTACTTGAATAATATTATTGTTATCTAAAAGTTCTAAAAATTTATCATTAGGATTAGTATCTACATACTTTATCTTTTCTTCTAATAAATCTATTAAATCTTCATCTAAATAATTACTTTCTAATCTAACTATTTTATTATTCTTTTTTGCTTTAATATCATAAAAAACATTGTTTTTCATATCAATAAAATTTATTTTTTCATTTTCTATTTCTGATATGTATTCTTTATTATCATAAATAGTTATTTCTATATTCGAAAAACCTCTATTAATACATAGATTAAAGAATTCATTGTTATTCATCGTTTCCTCCAACTAATATTTCTTTTATTTTAATTGTAGGTTGTCCTATAGTAACTGGTATATTTCCACTAGATGCTCCACAAATACCCGCTTCTAATTTTAAATCATCAGATACCATTTCTACATTTTGTAATATTTCTTTACTATTACCAACTAAAGTCATAGGTTCTAGTAATTCTTTTATTTCACCATTTTCTATTAAATAAGGTAATGATATATAAAAATTAAAATTACCAGTAGATGGATCTACAGATCCTCCTCCCATTTCTTTTGCATATATTCCATAATCTATGGATTTTATCATATCTTCTATTTTATCTTTTCCAGGTAATAAATAAGTATTAGACATTCTTGATGTAGGTTTATACAAATAATTTTCTCTTCTAGAAGAAGATGTTATTTCAAGAGATAAGTTTTTACCATTAAAATAATCTACTAAGTAACTTTTTAATATACCATTTTCAATTAATTTAACTTCTTTTGTTAAATTACCTTCATCATCTACAATATTAGAACCATATAATTTATAAAGTTTAGGATTATCTATTAATGTTACCTTATCACTTGCAATTTTCTTTCCTAAATCACCTTTAAATACTGTTAAATTGTTTTTTAAAGCTTCTGCTTCTAAACCATGTCCACAAGCTTCATGAAAAATAACTGCTCCAAAACCATTATTTAAAATAACAGGCATTTTTCCACCTTTAATCTTTTTAGCAGATAATTTTTCAATAACTATTTTTGCTATTTCTAATGCTTTTGTTGGAAAATCTTCATTACTTAATAGCTCCAGTCCTCCTTTATTAGAAAAAGTCATACTATGTTCTACCATTTTACCTTTTTCTTCTGCTACTACAGTTATCAGTAGTCTAGTTAAATATTTGATATATTTTATATTATCTAATTTAGTATTTAATATTTTTATTTCTTTTGTCATTTCACTAAGTCTAATTGATACTTGTTTTATTAAACTAGAATGTTCTCTAATTATTTTATCTATCATAGTAAAAAAGTTTTTCTTTTCTTCATTAGTTATATCTTTAAACTTAACTTCAATTTGATCTTCATAAACTTTAATATCTTTAAATATTAATGGAGTTTTTTCATTTTTAATTGAAAAAAACGATTTTAAATCATTAAAATCATATTTTTTATTTGTAGCAACATAAAAAATTGTATCGTCTTTTATTAAACGCACACCTAAACCTTTTGTATTATTTGTAATAATATCATCTAATTTAGAGTCAATAAAATTATAAACTTTACTTTTTGAAAACTCTTCGTAAAATTCAACATAATCTGCATAATTATATAAGTTATTTATTTCTTTTAATCTTTTCATTAAATTCCCCTGATTGTTTTAATTTTAAATTAACTATTCTTAATAAATTCAATATAAAGAAAATATATAATATTATATTTAATAAAATCACTATTTTTAAATAAAAATCATTATTATAAAGTTTTGCTAATTTATCTATATTATTTAACCCTTTTGTACTTGATAAAAAAATAGATAACATAAACATTAAAAAAACAGATGATATAAATTGAAAAATACCAGTTCTTCTTAAATAATTAAACATCATATAAATTGAAAATATAATATTTATAATAAATATAATTAAATATATAATTCCAAACCAATCACTTACTAACCAACTAAACATATATACTCCTAATAAAATTATAACATTTATTTAAACAACATTTCTACTGTTTCTACATTTCCTTCTTTTTTTATATAAGAATCACTTAATAATAAAGTCTTATTATAATTTTTTTCTATATCTCTTAATTTATAAAATTCTTTTGTCTTAATAGTTTTTTTATTTACTTTTTTCTTTTTAAATATATTAAATCCTTTTAATATATATCTAGTTATATTCATCTTTAATGGTATAAAAACATTTTTTCTCACTTTTAAAAAACTAAATTTCTTTTTAGATATTTTAAATTTATCATGTTCTAAAAATCTCTTCTTTAACTTTAAATTTTTCATATTTCACCCCTAAATATTGGCTTATTATATCATTTTTTAACAAAAAAAGCAAATAAGCTTTCATAAGCTCATTTACTCAGTTATAACTACTACTTCTCCATTATATAAATTTTCTAATCTTCTACCTCTTCTATTTATAATAAATATTATAAATCCTGCTACAATCATGATTAAGGAAATAAATTGTGCAACCCTAAGACTTCCAAAATATAATGAATCTGTTCTAAATTGTTCTAATATTAATCTTACTACTCCATACCAAACTAAATATAAAGAAGTAATATAACCATTTTTTAACAGTGGCATCTTTCTTATTACTAAAACTGTTATTAAAGCTATAAAATTAAGTATACTTTCATATAAAAATAAAGGCATCCTATAACTTCCATTAATTAACATATTATTTTTTACTAATGTTGGTAAATAATTTAAACTATCAGAAGTAACTATAGGCCCATATGCTTCTTGATTAAAGAAATTACCCCATCTACCAATTATTTGACCTAAAAGTAAAGCAGGTATTATAAGATCTAAAATTCTATATAAAGATAAACCATGTTTATGAGTATAATATCTTACAAATATTAAACCTGCTATCATACCTCCATGTATTGCTAATCCACCATTCCATATTTCTAGTATTTCTATAGGTCTAACTATGTAATATGGTAAATTAAATAATACATAATAAAGTCTAGCTCCACATATTCCAAATATCATTGTATAAAATATCATATTTATTATAAAATCTTGATCTAATTCTAATCTTTTAGATTCTTTAAATACATAAAATAAACCTACAAACATCCCTATAAATATACATAAAGAATACCAATATATTTGAATAAAACCTAAATCAAATAAAACTCTATTCATAATTACTCACCTTTAAAAATCCTTTAACAAATATTTCTTCTAAAATAAAAGTAATTATAGTCATTAAAAAAGATATTACAAGTATATTTAAAATACCATTAAATCTAACATTTTCATTTAATATTAATTCTACTAATTTTAAAATAATTGCATTATTAACAAAGTAAAATAAACCAAAAGTTAAACCTATAAATGTCAAAGTAATATGATTTAATAAAGGTTTTATTATTTTATTAAATAAATATATTAAAATACCAGCTAATAAACAAATAACATAAAGATAAGTTTTGTTTATATAAAATAATTTTAATAAATATCCCACTATATAAAATACCAAAGAGTAAAGAATAATATATATTAGTACTTGTAAACTTTCTTTTAAATATTTCATTTTATACCTCTAATTTTTCTTTTAAATATTTAGCTGTAATAGAATCTTTATTTTTAATTATTTCTTCAGGTGTTCCATAAGCTACTACTTCTCCACCTTTATCTCCACCTTCTAGTCCAATATCTATTATATAATCTGCAGATTTTATAACATCTAAATTATGTTCAATTACTATTACACTATCATCATTATCAACGATTTTTTTAATAATTGCAAGAAGTCGTTTTATATCATAAGAATGAAGTCCAGTAGTTGGTTCATCCATAATATATAAAGTTTTACCAGTAGGTTTCTTTTGTAGTTCTTTTGCAAGTTTTACTCTACTAGCTTCTCCTCCACTAAGAGTTGGTGCTATTTGACCTAATTTTATATATGATAATCCAACATCTTCTAAAACTTTTAACTTATTATGTATCTTTGGTATATTTTCAAAAAACTCTATAGCTTCACTAACTCTCATTTCTAAAACATCTGTTATTGTTTTATTCTTATATTTAATATTTAATGTTTCGCTATTATATCTTTTACCTTTACATACTTCACATGTAACATAGACATCAGGTAAGAAGTTCATTTCTATCTTTTTAACTCCATCTCCTCTACAAGCTTCACATCTTCCACCTTTAACATTAAATGAAAATCTATCTTTTCCAAATCCTTTTATTTTAGCTTCTTTGGTTTCAGCAAATAAGTTTCTAATATCATCAAATATTCCCGTATATGTAACAGGATTACTTCTTGGAGTTCTACCTATTGGATCTTGTGTTATTTCTACTAATTTATCTATATGTTCTAATCCTTTTATAGATTTAAATTCTCCTGGTTTTACTTTAGATTTATATAAAGTAGATTGAACTTTTTTACTAAGTATTTCCATAATTAAAGATGATTTACCACTTCCCGATACTCCGGTTACACAAGTGAATACTCCAAGAGGAATTTTCACATCTATATTTTTTAAGTTATTTTGTTTAGCACCTTTTATTTCAATAAACTTCTTTGGTTTCTTTCTAGTTTTTGGAACTTCTATTTTTTCTCTTCCCGATAAAAAGTTACCAGTTAAACTATTTTTGTTTTTCATTACTTCTTCAGGTGTTCCATAAGCAATTACTTCTCCACCTTGATCACCGGCAAAAGGACCAATATCTATTAAATAATCACTTTTTAACATCATATCTTCATCGTGTTCTACAACTATTAAAGTATTACCTATATCTCTCATAGTCATAAGAGTATTTATAAGTCTATCGTTATCTCTTTGATGTAGACCAATAGAAGGTTCATCTAAAACATATAAAACTCCAGTTAATTTAGAACCAACTTGAGTTGCAAGTCTAATTCTTTGAGATTCTCCACCACTTAAACTAGTAGCAGTTCTTGATAGTGTTAAATAATCTAGACCTACATTTTTTAAAAATACTAACCTATTTTTTATTTCTTCAAGTAATAATTTAGCAATTTGGATTTTTTCTTTATCCAGTTTTAAATTTTCAAAAAATATAAGTGCATCCTTTATAGATAAATTACAAAGTTCTGCTATATTTAAATTATTTATTTTAACTGATAAAACTTTTTCATTTAAACGTTTACCGTTACATACTTCACATTTAGTTTCAATCATGAAACCTTCTAACCATTCTCTTAACCATTCACTTTTAGTATCAAGATATCTTCTTTCTAAACTGTTTATTACTCCTTCAAATGGTTCAACTTTATTATATGAATTACCACTTCTACTAGAATATTTAAAATGAATTAGTTCATCACTTCCATAAAAAATTAAATCTTTTTCTTTTTTTGTTAATTTTTCAAATGGTTTAGATAAAGAAATTTTATAATGATTACAAAAACATTCGAGTTGTTTATAAAAAATACTATCTTCATCTCCATAAAGCTTAGAAAATACTCCTTCTCTTATTGAAAGACTTGGATTAGGTAGTAATAAATCCGGATCAATTTTTAATTTTACACCTATACCATTACATGCCTCACACGCTCCATAAGGAGAATTAAAAGAAAACATAATTGGTTCAAGTTCTGGTAGTGAAAAATCACAATGTGGACACGCAAACTTAGAAGATAGTATTATTTCTTTATCATTTAAGATATCTACTATTACTTTTCCGTTTCCTAATTTTACTGCAAGTTCTAAAGCTTCAAAAAGTCTAGATCTAATTTCTGCTTTAATTACTAATCTATCTATTACTAAATCTATTTTGTGTTTTTTATTTTTTTCTAGTTTTATATCACTAGATAAATCAACCATTTCTTTATCAATTCTAGCTCTTACAAAACCATCTTTAATAAAATTAGCTATTAAATCTTTATGTTCACCTTTTTCATTATCAACAACTGGAGAAAGAATAATTACTTTTGTATTTTCTTCAAGTTTCATAATTCTTTCTGTCATTTCTTCTATAGATTGAGAAGAAATTTCTATATTATGATTTGGACAATAAACACTACCTACTCTTGCATATAAAAGTCTTAGGTAATCATAAATTTCTGTTACCGTACCAACTGTTGATCTAGGATTTTTACTAGTTGTCTTTTGATCGATACTAATAGAAGGTGATAAGCCATCTATAGAATCTACATCTGGTTTTTCACTTCCACCTAAAAATTGTCTAGCATAAGAAGATAAACTTTCAACATATCTTCTTTCTCCTTCAGCATATATAGTATCAAAAGCAAGGGACGATTTACCACTTCCAGATACCCCTGTAATAACAGTTAGTTTATTTTTTGGTATTTCAATATCTATATTTTTTAAATTATTTTCTCTTGCACCTTTTACAATTATTTTATCCATAAAAACCTCGTTTTATATTTTAACAAATATAGAAAAATATAAAAATAAAATTTTAATTATTATTTAATTTTTCTATAAATTCTTCTTCTGTAAGAATAGGTATATTAAGTTCTTCTGCTTTAGTTCTTTTACTTCCTGGATTTTCTCCTACTACTACATAATCAGTTAATTTAGAAACTGAAGATGATGTCATACCTCCATTTGTTTCAATTAACTCTTCTATTTCTTTTCTAGAATATTTAACTAAACTTCCAGTTACAACTATTCTTTTACCATTTATAAATTCATTTATATTTTCTTTTCCTTTATATTCAAAATTAATATTTAATTTTCTTAATTCTTCTATTATTTTTTGATTATTTTCTAGATTAAAATAATTAATAATAGAGTCTGCTATAATTTCACCAATATCTTTTAATTTTATTAAATCTTCTTTAGATGCAGCAATTATATTATCTAATGTTTTATAATTCTTAGCTAATACTTTAGCTGTTTTTTCACCTACATTTGGTATACCTATAGCAAATAATAATTTTTCTAAAGAAACAGTTTTTGCTTTTTCAATATTAGATAATATTTTTTCTACACTCTTATTTCCAAATCCTTCTAATTCTATTAAATCTTCTTTATGTTCTTCTAATTTAAAAATATCACAGTAATTTTTTATATATCCTAAGTTATAAAAATCTTCAATTATTTCTTCTCCTAGACCTTCTATATACATTGCATTTCTACTAACAAAATGTATTAAAGCCTCAATTGCTTTAGCAGGACACTCCGGATTTAAACAATACCAATCTGCTTGATTTTCTTTTCTTTCTAAAGTACTTGAACATATAGGACAAGTTTTAATCATTTCGAACTTTATCTCTTCTCCTGTTCTTCTTTCAACAAGAGGTTCTATTACCTCTGGAATAATTTCTGCAGCTTTTTTAATATAAACATAATCGTTTTCTCTTAAATCTCGATTAACAACGTAATCTTCATTATGTAAAGTTGCTCTTTTTACTGTAGTACCAGCAATAAGAGAAGGTGAAAGTATAGCATTTGGTGTTACCTTACCAGTTCTTCCTACAGTAAAAATAAATTGTTCTAATTTAGTTATAACTTTATCTTCTGGAAATTTATATGCTACTGCCCATCTAGGATATTTTGCTGTTGTTCCAAGTTCTTGCCATTTATCGATATTATTTAATTTTATTACAACTCCATCAGTTGGATAATTTAAATCTTTTCTTAAATCAAATATATCATTAATAAACTTATTTATTCCTTTAGAACCTTTTACTAAAGAATTAATTTTATCATTAGTTTTAAAACCTAATTTAGATAAATAATTTAATACTTCTAATTGAGTATGTAAATTATAATTTAAAGGATTTACCAATTGATACATGATATTTTTTAAATTTCTTTTTGCTGTTATTTTCGAATCAAGTTGTCTAATAGAACCAGCTGCTGCATTTCTTTCATTTTTAAATAGTTCTAAAAGTTTTTTTGTCTTTTTACCTAAAGCTATTTTTTCTTTATTTTCTTCTTCTATTAACTTGTTTTTTTCTTCTATCTCTTTATTTAATTTATTAAGAGTATCTTTTTCCATGAAGATTTCTCCTCTTACTTCAAGAGATACTTCTTCAGTTAGTTTTAAAGGTATAGTTTTTATTGTTTTAACATTTTCTGTAACATCTTCACCTTCTATACCATTTCCTCTAGTAAGAGCTTGTTTTAAATAACCATTTTCATATATTACACTCACACTAAGTCCATCTATTTTCATCTCACAAATAAAATCTTCTTCATTTATGCTTTGAACAAAATTGTTTATTTCTTCTTCATTGTAAACATTTGCTAAAGATAACATAGGTGTAGAATGCATAACTTTGTTAAAACTAGATAAAATTGTTCCACCAACTCTATTAGATGGAGAATCAATAGTTTTAAACTCCGGATATTCTTCTTCTATTTTGAACAATTCTCTAAGTAAAGAATCATATTCTCTATCAGAAATATCTGGATTATCTAATGTATGATATTTATAATCTGCATCCTGTATTTTTTTTACTAATTCTAAATAACGTTCTTTTATTTCCATAATTCTTTTGGATATTCTCCTTTTAATTGTTTTTCTTTTATAACTTTTTTTATTTTTTCTAAATCTTCTCTATATGTAATACCATACCATTTTTCATCTGTTTCTTTATTTTTTATTGTTATTTTTTTATTTAATAAAAGTTCATTTAAAACAACAGGTATTAAAGTTTCTTTTGTTAAATCCCCATTTAAATCTTCGATAAATTTTTTTACATTTTCTTCCATAAGTAACAAAACTTTTTCATTCATCGTCATCATAAGCATAGATACATCAACATTTTCTTTTATAAATCTTTCATTAGTACCATCAAGATTTTTAACACATATTTTATCATCTTTCTTTTCACATATACTCTCTATAATTTCAGTAATATTATTCTTATCATCTTTATAACATATTCCTCTTTTTACTGTTCCATTTTCTGTTAAAGTTTCTTTTAATTTATAAGAAATAATATTTATGTCATCATCTTTTTCTAAAATTTTACTTGCTATTTTAAATGAATTAAATCCATAAAAATCATCTGCTGTTATAAGTAAAAATTTATCTTTTATATATTTATTTGCTGAAATTAAAGCGTGAGCTGTACCCAATGGTTTTATTCTTTTTTTAGATACCCCTTTTATATATAAAGGTTGAAAAGCATATTTAACATCTATATATTTTTTTATTCTATTTCCAATTGTATTTTTAAAAATTTTATAATTTTCTTTTTTTATGATAAAAATAACTTCATTAAAACCTGCTTTTATAGCATCATAAATTGAATAATCTATAATAAATTCATTATTACTACCAATAGGTTCAACTTGTTTTAATCCTCCAAATCTAGACCCTAATCCTCCAGCTAAAATCACTAATGTTTTTTTCAATCTTCCACCTCATATTTCACTAATTTTTTATGATTTTTTAAAAGTTTTTTTATTCCATATTTATATGAAAATGCTATAACTAAAACATCATCATGAATTTCTATTATTTTTCCTTTACCAAAAATTTCATGATAAACTAAATCATCTACATTATAATCAGTTGTTTCTTTAGTTGAATAAAATTCTTCTTTTTCTATTTTAAAAGGCATATTCCATGAAGATTTTTCTTTAATCAAATTAATATTACTTTCATAAACAAATCTACTTAAAGGATTATATGATACTTTTGCAAATGCATATCTTCTTTTAGCAGCAAGTAAATATAATTTTTCTTTTGCTCTAGTAACCGCAACATAGTAAAGTCTTCTTTCTTCTTCTATATCTTTTACGTTTTCTAAACTTAATTGATAAGGAAACAAACTTTCTTCAAGACCTACTACAAATACTACTTTAAATTCAAGCCCTTTTACAGCATGAACAGTCATTAAATTTACTTTTTTATCATCAGCATCTTCAGAATTTTCTTTATCCGAAAATAATATTAAATTTTCTAAGAACTCTCCTAAGTTAGATTCGTTATCTTTTTCAAAATTATCTACATAAGTAATAAACTCTTTAATGTTTTCTTCTCTTATAGATGATTCTAAATCATTATCTTTTTTTATATCTTCAATTATTTTTGTTTTATCACATATTTCTTCCACTAAATTTTTTAAAGACATAGTTTTAGAACTTTTTTTGAGTTCTTCCATTAAATTTTTGAAAATAATTAATTTTTTATCTTCTTCTTTTATAGAATCATATAAACTTAAATTTAAACTATCAGCTTCTTTTTGAAGATTTTCTATTGTTTTATTTCCTATACCTCTAGTAGGATAATTTACAATTCTTAAAAAACTTATGTCATCTTTAGGATTATTAATTAATTTTAAATAAGCTATTAAATCTTTTATTTCTTTTTTATTAAAGAAACCAAATGAACCAACTAATTTAAAAGGAATTGCATTATTAATAAATAATTGTTCAAATAATCTAGATTGAGCATTGGTACGATATATAACTGATATTTCATCATAACTATATTTATTTGTTAACTTTTTTATTTCAGATATTACATAATTAACTTCATCTTCTTCTGTATTAACATGAAAAAACTTAACATCCTCTCCTTCTCCAAGAGAAGACCATAAATCTTTATGAGCTCTTTCAATATTATTTTTAATTACATTATTAGCAATATTTAAAATGTTATTTGTAGATCTATAATTTTGTTCTAATTTAATTACTTTTGCATTAGGAAAATCTTTAGTAAAATTTAAAATGTTTTTATAATTAGCTCCTCTAAAAGAATAAATAGATTGATCAGAGTCACCAACTACAAATAAATTTTGATATTTTTTAGATAACATTTTTACTAAAAAATATTGAGCATCATTAGTATCTTGATATTCATCAATTAATATATATTTATATTGTTCTTGTAAAGCTTCTAATACATTTATATTTTTATCTAAAATTAAATACGGCATTAATAATAAATCATCAAAATCTACACTATTAGAATTTGCTAATTTTCTTTGATATTTATTATATATATCAACTATTTGTTTTTCTTCAAAAGTAAATGTATTTTTTTCAGCTTCTTCTGGTAATATAAGTTTGTTCTTATAAGAAGATATTACATCTTTAATGTGTTTTGGTGATATCGTTTTAGTTAAATTCATATCATCTACAATAATCTTTATAACTTTTAAAGAATCATCTGAATCTAATATAGTAAAATTTTTATCTACATTTATCAAATAACCATAATTTTTCAATATTTCTACACCAAAAGAATGAAATGTTGATATATGCATTCTTCTAACATTTTGATTTAATATATTAGATACCCTATCTTTCATTTCTTTTGCAGCTTTATTTGTAAAAGTAATAGCAAGTATGTTGTCACTACTAATATTTTTATTTTTTATTAAATACGCTATTCTAGTAGTTAATACTTTAGTTTTTCCACTTCCTGCTCCTGCTATAACTAAAACTGGTCCTTCAGTAGTTATTACCGCTTCTTTTTGTCTTTCGTTTAATGCTTCTATTTCCATATATTTATTATAACATTTTATATAAAAAAAATAATTAAACTGTAACATTTATTACAGTTTAATTAATTCTAAATAAACAATTAAATTTTTTTCTTTTTCAACTTTATCACAAGTTATCAACATTAAAGTATTATTTTTAGTTTTAATAAGTGATAACATCTCTTTTTTATCTTTTTTTAATATCTTTTTTACTTTATATGTATATTTAACTTTATCAAAATATAAATTAACTTCATCTTCTATATTTAAAACATCTAATCTATCAAATAATATATTATAACCAATACCAGAGTGTGCAACTAAAACTATATTAGATCCACTTGAGGAAGGAATATCACTTCCAGACATAACTTCTATACCATTTTTTATCTCATTATTGTTATTATTTACTTCATAAAAACCATAATATAAATTCAACTTAGGTATTTCTATAAATCCCCAATATAAATGTTTAACTTTATTTGCAGATATGTCTTTTTTATCTTCTTTTTTTATAATAGTTTGTTCTTTTAACACTTTTTTTGTTTCATTTTTATATTTTAAATTATTAAAATTAAATAATGTATTTATTAGCAAATATAAAAATATAATATTAAATATTTTTATTATGAACTTTATCATAAATATTTAATCCTATTAAAATAGCAAAAACAATTATTAAAAAAAGAAGATTATTTTTTTTACTAATACCTGCATCAGGAATTTTCAAATCTAACAATTCATATGTTTGTGAAATATCATCACTAATTTCTATGTTAAAATCATTTACAAATTTATATCCAACTGTTGAATTAATTTGTTTTATTTCATATTCTCCATATGGTAGATGAAAAATTGCTTTACCTTCATTGTCAGTTATTATTTCTTTTATTAAAACATTATTTGAAAAAATTTGAAATTTTATATTAGCTTCTGGAGTTTTATTATTTTTATCACCCATATATTTTATGATTTTTAACTCTTTTAAAATCTTTTCATTTTCTATTTCTAAATATTTTTCTTTATCATCTTTTAAATTAAAATAATATTTACTATCACTTTTTTTATATCCATTACCAGCTTTTTCTTCTTTTAAATAATATTTTTTTAGTTCTAAATTATCTATAATCAATTTATCACTATCTACAATATATTTATCAATAAGCTTGTCATTTTCATCGTATAATCCAAAAACAGTTCCTTTTAAACTATAATTTTTGTTGTCTTCAAACTTTTTTGTATCTTTATCAACTTTTTTTATCATTATTTTACCTTTATTAAATTTCAAAGATAAATCAAAAGAATAATCTTCTACTTTTCCATAAGTCATCAAACTTTGATAACTTTGATCATAATATATAAAAATCGGATTAATATTTTTTATTTTCTTTTTTAAATTTATTTTTATTTCTTCTGCTTGCTCACTTTTTATAACTAAATTATTATTTATAATCTTAACATCTTTACCAGTTATATTATAATTATCTAATACATTATTAATATCATTAAATTTATATTCTTTTTTTATGCTTAAATTTTGAAAATTTTCATTAAATTTTGGTAATTTATAATGATTATTAACTAAATTTTCTAACTCTGATATTAAACTATCAAATTTACTTGTTATAACATTTTCTTTAGTTTTATCTAATAATTCAAATTTTAAATCAGGTGCTACTGTTTTCCAAATTAAAAATTGAGTAATTGCATACCAAATTTTATCTTCGTGTCCTTTATACATATATCCATAATATGATAACAAACTTATTCTTTCTAATGTTTTAGCATTTATTGCTTTTATATCTTTTAAGTTATATCCATTATATAAATAATTTTCTTTTGCAGTTTTCAAAGGTTCTATACAATAAGCAAAGTTATTATCACTTTTATTACGAATTATCACAAATCTTCCTTTTTTAATATTTCCATTATTGTTTCGTAAATAATATAAATCTACCCAATCATTAATAACAAATTCATTCTTTTTTATCTCCTCAGCTTTAACAAGCTTAAAACCAAATAACCCTATAATAGTAATCAAAATAATTAATAGTTTCTTCATAATTCCTCCTACTATTCATTAAGTTATTAAAATTTATTTTGTTTTTTCCTAAAAAAATAAAAAAATAGTATTAAAATACTATTTTTATGTTTAAAACAAATACTCGTTATTTATTTGTGATTCAGCTTTTAAATTTATATCAACAAATTTGTTATTAATATAATAATAATATGCTGCTGCACCTATCATTGCTGCATTATCTGTACAATATTCTAATTTAGGATAGGAATATACTATATTATTTTCTTTTGCTATTTTTTCAACTACTTCTCTTATTCCACTATTTGCTGATACTCCTCCAGCTAAATATATGGCTTTTGGATGATATGTATTTAATGCTATCATTATTTTATTATAAAAAGTTTCTTTTACTGTTTCTTGAAAACTACAAGCTAAATCTTCTTTTATAATATCATTTCGTTTCATTTTTTCTTTATTAACTAAATTTAAAACTGCACTCTTTAATCCACTAAAACTAAAATTACAGCTATTATCATTTAATGGTTTAGGTAAATCATAAGTTCTTTGACCTAATTTTGATAATTTATCAACTTTAGGTCCTCCAGGATATTCTAAATCCATAAGTCTTGCTACCTTATCATAGCATTCACCTACTGCATCATCTAAAGTAGATCCTATTACTTTAAATTTCATATGATTTTCCATTAAAACTAAATCTGTATGTCCACCAGAAACTATTAATATTAAAGCAGGGAAAACAAAATCAGTATTTAAATTATTAGAATAAATATGACCAATCATATGATTAACTGCAATTAACGGTTTTTTATATATTAAACTTAAAGTTTTTGCTATTTCAACACCAATTAATAATGAACCTATTAAACCAGGACCATATGTAACTGCTATTGCATCAATATCTTTTATTTCTAACTTTGATTTTTCTAATACTTCTTTTAAAACGAATATAAAATTTTTTAAATGTTCTCTAGATGCAATTTCAGGTACTACACCACCATAATTTTTATGAATATCTATTTGAGATGATATAGAAGTAGCTATATCTATTTTACCGTTTTTTACTATACTAAAACTTGTTTCATCACAACTTGATTCAATTGCTAGTATATATACATCTTTGTTCATAAATTGTTTCTCTCTTCCGCTTCTGTCTTCTTTAAATAATTTGCATCTACTAATTCTACTCTAGTTGGTTCTAACGTTAAAGCATAGTTAATAACTTTTTCAAAATTAACTTTCGAATTTTCTAAATTATCAAATTCTAATTCATCATTTGTGATATAAACATAATCGTTTATATCTATTAATTTATTTTTCAAATCATCTATTTGTATATAAGTTTCTTTTAATATTTCTTCATTATTTTTAAATATTGCTGCAAAAAAAGAAGATCGTCTCGCAGATATTAAAGGTACTTTATATTTATGATTTGAACTAAGTGACATAGAAGTCAATTTTGAAAGAGTTATTATTGGAATATTTAATGAAAAAGCAATAGTTTTAGCAATAGTTAATCCGATTCTTATACCAGTAAATGAACCAGGTCCATTAACAACTATAACCTTAGTTAAAAAAGAAATATCTCTTTTAGACTCTTCAAAAAGTTTATTTATATATTTTAATGTTTTATCAGTCATATTATTTTCTAATTTTTCACTATAAGATAATAATACTTTATCATTTTCATATAACGCAACATTAAGTATTTTATAACATGTATCAATATATAATACCATTAAATTTCTCCACAAATATTTTCATATTTTTCACCTATCGGATTAATATATACCACTCTTTTATTTTCAGTTACTATTTTAAAATTCAATTCTAAATATTCTTCAGGTAAATAATCTTTAATAGTATCTCCCCATTCAATTATTGTTATTCCATTATTGTTATAATAATAATCAAAATCTATAGAATCTCCTTCTCCTTCTAACCTATATACATCCATATGAAATAGTGGTAATTCTCCAGTATAATATTCTTTAACTATAGTAAATGTTGGAGAAGTAACATTTTCATCTATCCCCATAGCTTTTGCAAAAGCTTTAGTAAACAAAGTTTTTCCACTTCCTAGCTCACCGTTTAAAACAATTACCATATTAGGAAACTTTTCTGATTCTATATTTTCAGCCAATAAAATTGTATCATTTTCATTATTAAGAACTATTTTTTTATTCATATTTACCTCTTTTATAAATATAATTATACAATATTTTTTACACAAAAAAAACATTGGCAACGTCCTATTTTAGCTAAATCACTATCTTCGGCTCTGAAAGGCTTAACTTCTGTGTTCGGGATGGGAACAGGTGTATCACTTTCGATATCGTCACCAATGTAAATAAATTATAACATTTAATTTTAAATTTGTATAGTTCTCTGAAAACTTAGATAATGTAATTAGATTCATCCAAATCCAAATTATGGATAAATCCTCGATTTATTAGTACTGGTCAACTCAACATCTTACAATGCTTCCATCTCCAGCCTATCAACCTGGTAGTCTTCCAGGAATCTTACTTGTTTTCACAATGGGAAAACTCATCTTGAAGTTGGCTTCCCGCTTAGATGCTTTCAGCGGTTATCCATTCCATACATAGCTACTCTGCGCTGCAGCTGGCGCTACAACAGATACACCAGAGGTATGTCCATCCCGGTCCTCTCGTACTAAGGACAGCTCTTCTCAATTTTCCTACGCCCACAACAGATAGGAACCGAACTGTCTCACGACGTTCTGAACCCAGCTCGCGTGCCACTTTAATGGGCG